>DLGD01000018.1 GCA_002482505.1 Christensenella sp. UBA7703
CGTTTCTCGGGGTTCAGTTCATTCCCGGACAGCTCCTTTGATACACTTGCTTGTTACTGAAACGCGTGCGGCTGCGCATCGCTGGGCATGCGCCAGTCTCCGCGCGGAGAGAGGGCGACGTTGCCGATGCGGGGCCCGTCCGGAATGCAGTTTCGTTTGAATTGCTGGGAGAAGAAGCGGCGGATAAACAGAGCATACCATTTTTCGATGGTTGCATCGTCATAATCGCCATCAAACGCATAGTTCGCGAGGCGAACGATCTTTTCCCTGCCGGCTCCGCGGCGGAGCATATGGTAGAGGAAGAAATCATGCAACTCGTAGGGGCCTACGATATCCTCCGTCACCTGCGCGATCTCGCCGTCCTTGGGCGGGAGCAACTCGGGGCTGACGGGGGTATCGACGATGTCGATCAGCACTTCCTTCAGTGCGTCATCCGATTTGCTTGCGATGTAGCGCAGCATCGCGCGGATCAGGGTCTTCGGCACATCCGCGTTCACGCCGTAGTTTGACATATGATCGCCGTTAAACGTTGCAAACCCGAGTGCAAGTTCGCTCAGATCGCCTGTGCCGACGACGAGCCCCCCGTGCATATTGGCAAGATCCATCAGCACCTGTGTGCGTTCGCGCGCCTGCGCGTTTTCAAACGCCGCGTCGTGTACATCCATCGAATGTCCGATGTCCGTAAGGTGCCGCCTGACGCTCTCGCTGATGTCGATCTCGCGCATGGAGAGGCCGAGCGCGCCGCAGAGCTTCTCCGCGTTGGCGCGGGTACGGTTGCTGGTGCCAAAGCAGGGCATCGTCACCGCGACGACATCCTCCGCCGGGCGCTTGAGGAGGGCGAGCGCCTCACGGCTGACGATCAGCGCGAGGGTGGAGTCCACACCGCCGGAAACACCGATGAGCAGCTTCTTTGCGTTTGTGTGTTTGATGCGCTGCGCAAGCCCGTGGCTCTGAATCGCAAGCACCTGATCAAAACGCGTCGCAGCGCTTGCACTGGTGTCCGGGATAAACGGCGTCTTCCAGAATGCGCGCGTGAGCTTCGTTTCGGCAACGTCCATCGAAAACGGAATCCGTACAACATCGGTATTGTCAAAAAGCTTTCTGGCAAAGCGCCTGCGCTCGCGGGAGAGGAACTCCAAATCGACCTCGCTCACGCAATAGCCCGCGCCAAACGGTTTTGCTTCCGCAAGCATGGTACCGTTTTCACAGATCATATCGTGACCGGAGAAGACCACGTCCGTGGTGCTTTCGCCCGTGCCCGCACTGCAAAACACATAGGCAGAATTGGTGCGCGAGCTTTGGCTTTGCACGAGCATCCGGCGGTAATCCACTTTGGTGACCGCCTCATCGCTTGCGCTGAGGTTGAGCAGAATGCTGGCGCCGCAGTCGGCCAGCAGCGTGGACGGCGGGACGGCAGCCCAGAGGTCTTCGCAAATCTCAACGCCGACGGCAAAGAGCGGCATTTCACGACAGCAAAACACGAGACGGTTGCCAAAGGGCGCTTTTTGCCCGAAGAGTTCCATTTCCTCAATGGTCTCCAGCGCCGCGGCATAGGTGCGCTTTTCATAAAATTCGCCATAATTGCCGAGATGTGTCTTGGGGATCACGCCCAGCACGCGCCCGTTTTGCACGACAGCGGCGCAGTTATACAGTAAATGCCCGAATACGATCGGAACGCCGACGGCAACGAGCATATCGCTGCCCGTCGTCGCGAGGGTGATGCGCTCCAATGCGCGCATGGCGGCATTCGTCAGAGCGGTGCTCAGCACGAGATCGCCGCAGGTGTAGCCAACGATAGTCAATTCCGGCAACACCAGCACTTTGACTCCGTCTGCTTCTGCGCGGCGAATCAGCGCGATGATGGCATCCGCATTGTATTCGCAGTTGGCAACCTGAATCTCCGGCGTGCCTGACGCGACCTTGACAAATCCGTCTTTCATGATGAATATCTTCTCCATTCGGTTTCGTTCGCAATTGGTTTTCGCTGGAAGAAAAACCATAACTGATCTCATGCTCATTTTATGCAATCGGCGGGGGTCTGTCAATCTTGGGTGCGGCAGGCTGATGTGCGCGGCGAACTTGTATATAGTTACGTAAATGTGAAATCCATGCAAATCGCGCGCAATCGATATTCAACAATTGATAGTCGTGATATAATAGCGCAGAAATAGCCCCTACACGCAAATTTTTCTGCGCGGCTCGGGGGGGACGCAAGGAGAAACCTACCATGTTAACCATCGAACACCTGACAAAATGCTACAGCGGCGACGTAAAGGCTGTAGACGACCTCAGCCTGACCGTGATGCCGGGGGACATCTACGGATTCATCGGGCACAACGGCGCGGGCAAGACCACGACGCTTCGCGCGGTTGCAGGCATTCTTTCCTTTGACAACGGAACCATCCGCGTCGAGGGGAAAAGTATTGCGGAAGAACCCATCGCCTGCAAAAAGGAGATGGCATATATTCCGGATAACCCCGATCTTTATGAGCACCTGACGGGCATTCAATACCTTAACTTTGTCGCGGATATCTACGGCGTGAGCGCGGCAGATCGCGACGAGCGCATCAAAAAATATGCGGATGCGTTTGAGATGACCCCGCGGCTCAACGACCTTATCGGCAGTTGCTCGCACGGAATGAAGCAGAAAATCGCGCTGATTTCCGCGCTGATTCACGACCCAAAGCTCCTACTGCTGGATGAGCCGTTTGTCGGCCTCGACCCCAAAGCTGCGCATACGCTCAAAACCTTCATGGCGGAGCTTTGCGCAAACGGCAGTGCAATCTTTTTCTCGACGCACGTGCTCGAGGTTGCAGAAAAGCTCTGCAATAAGATTGCAATCATCAAAAACGGCAGGTTGATTGCCGCCGGAGAGATGGACAAAGTGAAAGGCGACGAGTCGCTGGAAACGCTGTTTTTGGAGTTGACGGACAATGCGTGAATTCTGGATTTTAACAAAATTGCAGGTGAGTTCCCTCTTCGGGATCAATAAAATCCTGCACATGAAAAACTCGGAAGAGAAAAAACAAGGCAAACGCTCGTTGGGTTCGCTGATTGCGATGGTGTTTGCGCTTGGCTACATGTCCGTGCTCTATAGCTATATGATGGCGCGTTCATTTCAGACGTTTGGCACGCTGCCCTCGCTTCTGGGCATCATGGCGGTTGCGGCAAGTCTGCTGATCCTGATGTTCTCCATCTTTGAGACAAAGGGCGTGTTGTTTGGCTTTGGCGATTATGACATCGTCATGAGCTGGCCGGTGAATGTCCGCGCCGTTGCCGCGAGCCGGGTGTTTGCAATGTATGCGTATAACTTTGTCTACGCGTTTTTGCTGCTGCTGCCTGCGGGCGTGATCTATGCAATCCTGTCGTCACCGCCGCTGTGGTACTATCCGTTGTATCTGCTGATGATCTTCCTCGTGCCCGCGCTGCCGACGATTGTCGGCGCGCTGCTGGGCACGCTCCTGACGGTTGCAACCGCGCGGATGAAGAAGAGCAGTCTGGTGGGCATCGCTGCGCAGATGGTGCTTGTGTTTGGGCTCATGGCGGTTTCGATGCGCAGTGGCATGGCGTTCGAGGACCCGAGTAAACTCGCAAACTTTGCCGAACTCTTCCGTCCGATGATTCGCGGGATGTATCCGCCCGCGCAGTGGTTTCAGGATGCTTTGACGCTGGGCTCCGTACCTGCGCTCATCTGGATGCTGTTGCTCACGGCCGGTGCCATCTCCGTTTTGACCTTCTGGCTTGGCAGAAACTTTGTCTCGATCAACTCGCGCATCAAGAGCAAACCGCGCGGCGAGACGTTTGTTATGCAGCGGCAGGTGCACTCCACCAAGGCGTCCGCTCTGTTCAAACGCGAGGCAAAGCGTTACTTTAGCTCCAGCCTTTATGTAGTCAACACGGCGTTTGGCTATGTGATGATGGTTATCGCTGCGGTTGCGCTTTTGGTGAAGGCGGAGGAAGTTTCAAAATTTCTTGAAATGCCGGACATGTCCATTCTTCCTGCCATCGTGCCTTACGTGTTCGGCTGGATGGTGTCGATGAGCACCTCGACCGCCAGCGCGATCTCCATGGAGGGCAAATCCCTCTGGATCATCAAGAGCATGCCTGTCTCCGCGCGGGATTGGTTGGCCGCCAAGCTCAAGGTGACGCTGATGCTCGCAATACCGAGTATTCTGATCAGTGCGGCTTTGGTGGTCATCGGGTTGAAATCCAGCCTCATCGACGCAGTCTGGACGTTCTTGATTCCGCTTGCCTATATCTTCGCGTTTGGTGTATTTGGGCTTTGGCTCAATATCCGCATGCCGCGCTTGGACTGGCAGAGCGAAGCGGAGGCGGTCAAGCAAAGCGGGTCCGTCATGGTTTCAATCTTTACCGGCATGGGTGCTGCGGCGGCTCCGGCGATTGTTGCCGGCATCACGCGGAGCGCTCTGGTGGCTCCGGTTACGTTCATCGTTCTTGCCGGACTGACGATTGCGATGTGGTCGTCCCTCGTGCGCAGCGGCGAGAAGCGCATGCTGATGCTGCACTGAGAAGTTTTCACGTTCAAACAAACATCCCGCAGGTAAGTGCCTGCGGGATGTTTTGCGTTTTAGTTCAAGAATCGTTACGCTAGAACGTAAATTGGGCGTCTTATTCGCGTTCCATTTCGTCGCTGATATTGTTGATCTGGCTTGCGACATTCCGCAGCTCGCGGTTGCTCCTGCCTTTGCTGGAACGGATGATGTCCACAAGCCGCTCCAGCGCGACCAGAAGCTGCTGATAGGAGCTTGCCTGCTCACGCTGCCATTGCGGTTGCGGCTCGCGCTGCGCCTTCTTCGCCTGCTGCGGTTGCAGCTTGGGCGGGCGGGTTTCCGCGCCCTCTTCCTGCGGGATCGGTTCGCGGATGCGCTCTGCCAGCGGTTCCGGCTGGGCTTGGAAGAGATACTTGTTTTGCACAAGATCGTAGACCGAGCCGCTGAACGGAGAGATTGCGTCAAGGCCAAATTCGTCACGCAAGCGCTTGGTGAAGAGGTCGCAAACCTCGCTCTCGCCGTGGTTGACGAACACGCGGCGCGGTTTCGGTGAAAAATGCGTGGCCCATTTGATGAGCATGTTTACATCGCCGTGCCCGCTGATGCCGGGAAGCTGCTTGATCTCGGCGTTGACGCGGATGGTCTCGCCAAAGAGCTTTACCTTCTCTGCGCCTTCCAGCAGGGAGCGGCCGAGGGTACCCGGCGCCTGGAAACCGACGAACAGAATCGTGTTCGCGGCGTTCCAGAGATTGTGCTTAAGGTGGTGCTTGATGCGCCCGGCCTCGCACATACCGCTCGCGGAGAGGATGACTTTCGGACGCGTGTCGGTGTTCAGCGCCATGGACTCCTGGCTGGATTCCGTGATGGTCAACCCGTCAAAGGAAATCGGGTTGATGCCCTGCTCCACAAACGCGCGTGCTTCATCGTCATAGCAAAATTCCGCGTTTTCCAGATAGACGCGTGTGGCGGCGTTGGCAAGAGGGCTATCGACAAACACGGGGAAATTCGCGTGTCCGTGTACGAGCCCTTCATCCTTGATATGGCGAATAAAGTACAAAAGCTCCTGCGTGCGCCCGACCGCGAAGGAGGGGACAATCACGCTGCCGCCGCGATCAAAGGTCGTTTGCAGCACGTCTGCAAGCGCCTTTGCGTAGTCCGGCGGGGCATCATGCACGCGATCGCCATAGGTCGACTCGATCATGATGAAGTCCGCTTCATCCACGAACGAAGGATCGCGCAGTAACGGAAGGTTAACGTTTCCGATATCGCCTGAGAACACAAACTTGCGCTTCTCGCCGTCTTCGTCAATCCAAATCTCGATATAGGAAGAACCGAGCAGATGACCCGCGTCGGTAAAGCGAACATCGATGCCATCAAACAGCGTGAATCGCTCGTCATACTTATGCGGGACAAACTGCTTGAGAATGCCTTCCGCGTCAGCCATGACATACAGCGGAACATACGGTTTTTCTCCGCTGCGTGCGCCTTTGCGGTTGCGCCATTCCGCTTCAAACTCCTGAATGTGCGCGCTATCGCGCAGCATGATGTCGCAAAGGTTTTGAGTCGGTTTTGTTGCATGAACGGGGCCCTTGAAGCCGTTTTTGTAGAGCAGCGGCAGAAGCCCGGAGTGATCCATGTGTGCATGCGTGAGCAATACCGCGTCAATTTCGCCGGGGAGCGTCGGCAGAGGCGCATTTTGATAAAAATCTTTGCCCTGTTCCATGCCATAGTCCACGAGAATGCGTTTGCCGCAGATTTCCAGATAGGTACAGCTGCCTGTGACCTCATGATCCGCGCCGATAAAGGTGACTTTCATACGTGTTGGCCTTTCCGTGCTAGATTTATTCCAAATAAAAAGAGTATCGCAGAAGACCGATTGCCAGCCAATCAGGAGATTGGGTATTGGGCAACCGCTTGGAATATCGCATCGTGAATGTTTGTGTTTTCGTAGGTGCCGCCGAAGAACTCGGAACCGATGCCTATGGCATAGATCGGTACATCCTTTTGCGTGTGTCCGCCGGAACCGAAGCGGACCCCTGCACGCGCGGCGACAAGGTTGATGCATGCGGTGGTGATGGGCTCATAGACGCCGGACTCCTCGTTGCTTGTGTTGCCGGGCGCATTCTTCGCAATCGTTTTTGCATAGGCTTCTTTGAGCAGCGCGGTTTCTTCCTTGCTCAAATCATCCAATCCGAAAGCGGAGACAAAAAGCGGGAGCGCCTCTTCAAACGGCGTTTTTGCCGCGAGAGAGTCGGCAACCAGCGTATTGTCGCAGATATCGCTGGAGATTACCTGACGAAGCAGCGCCGCGCGGTCGCCCTCTCTCAGCGTGACATCGCCTGTCTCGTGATCGGCGGTGACGAGAATCAGCGTCTCCTGCGGATGCTGCGCGTAGAACACGAGCGCGCTTCGGATTGCTTCGTCAATATCGAGCAACTCCGCAACAAAAGAGCCCGCGTCGTTATAATGACAGAAATAATCGATTCGACCGCCCTCGACCATCATAAAAAAGCCTTCCGGTACGCTGAGGCGGGTGATCGCAAGATCGGTTGCCTTCTTGAGCCAATTTGTCCGCGCGCCGCCATCGATGGCGGGCAGCACGCCAAAGTCGCCAAAGATGAGCGAGGAGGAGAGGATCAGCTTGCCTTCTGTGCTGACGGGCGCTTCTTCGAACGAATGGATCAGCGCATAACCGTTTTCCAGCGCGAGCTCCGGTGCATCCGGCGTGTTGTGGAAGCCGCCACCCGCGAAATAGTCAAACCCGCTGGCAAAGAGGTCGTCCGTGATGGTTGCGTAGCTGCGGCGTGAGTCCACATGCGCAAAAAATCCAGCAGGGGTTGCGTGATCCAGCGAAACGGTGGTGAGGATACCAATCTTGCGGCCGAGATTGCGGAGGGCCTCTGCGATTGTCTCGATGCGATTTTTACCGGAATCCAGCCCGAGAAAACCGTTTACCGTCTTTTGCCCTGTGGAGATCGCCGTGGCTGCCGCCGCGGAATCCGTCACCTTGCCCTCAACATTGTTGGTTTTCACGCTGCCCTGAACGGGAAAGTCGAGGAAGCTCAGCGGTTCACGACCGTCTGCCGAAAGCGCTTCGGATGCGGTCTGCACCTGATTGTACCCCATACCGTCGCCAATAAAGAGGAAGATGTATTTGAGTTGCGGTTCGGGAATTGGCGTCGGAATACTCTCCACCTGCGGCGCATGGGTGACGATGAAGATCGGTTCCGGCGTAGCGGCGGGCATCGTTTCTTCGCCGCGCGCACAACCGATGCACGCAACCAGCAACAGCGCGAGCAGGAGAAGCACGAAAGTTTTTTGCAACGGATTCGTATGCATAACTCAATTCTAGCACGATTTCACCGTCTATACAACTGGACGCGGACGCGTCCGGATGGTAAGATAACACTAGATATGGAAGGCGTGTTGCACCGCAACAAACATGCGAATAGAAGCGCATTTGATTGTTTGTGCGACACGGCGCAAGAAACACGGAAGGACACCTGAACGAACGTATGCACAAGACCAGAACCGCAAGCGCAATCTGCCTCACGACCCTGAGTCTGCTTCTCTTCACTGCTTGCGCGGTACAGCCCGCAATTCATGAGACAAAACCGGAAGTAAAGAGTGCGCAGAGCGTGCATGCGGAGCCGGCAAAAGACCAATCGACCCCGGAGATGACACCTGAACCGACGCCGGAGCCCGCGCCGGAGCCGACGGCATTCACAATCGCCTGGATGAGCGACACACAGGCGTATACCGCGGCGGACAGCGACGTATTTGGCAGGATGACGCAGTGGATTGTAGACACCCGGCAGGAATACAACACCGTGATGACCGTGCATACGGGAGACATCGTTTACAACGCATTTCGCGAATATGAATGGCAAAACAGTGTGGCGGCGTTTGCAAAGCTGCCCAAAGACATGCATATCCTGACCGCGGCCGGCAACCACGACCAGCTGCCGGAGGATCAGAAGGAAACGCCGTATCTCGACCATCGGCCGGACACGGATTTTGATCCGGCGCGCGCCTTTGACAAGACGGGGCTTTCCTACTATATGACCTTTGAGGCGGGCGGCGTGCCCATCCTTGTGATCTCTCTTGCATATGGGCAGGAGGTGGCGGCTGCGAGCTGGGTCAATGAAGTCTGCAAGCAATATGCGGACCATTATGCGATTCTTTGCCTGCACAACTATATGGATCTGGGCGGATATTCCTCGGTCGGACGGCGGCTCATCAAGAGCGTGATCCAGCAATCGCCCAATATCCGCGTGGTGCTTTGCGGGCATGAGCGCGGCATGCAGTATTTTGCCGAAACGCCGGATGACAACAAAGACGCAACGCCGGATCGCACCGTGCATCAGATGATGATGAACGTACAGGACGATGCGGAGCGCGGCGTAGGTTACCTGCGGCTGCTGCGGTTTGATCCAGTGCTGGATACCATTGAGGTGGTGACCTATTCGCCGGTTTTGGATTGCTACGGCTATAAAGTCCCTGTCGGCGGAGATCGATTTGGAGGGAGAAAGACGCTGGAGAATGCCGGCCTGCGTGATTTTCTCACGCAAGTGAATCCATAAAATAGAGTATGATTTCGTTGATCTGATCCATCGACGAGACAATTTTTTATCAACATACGGGAGGAAATCATATGAGTCCTGCAAACAGACCCGGCAGCAGACCGAGAAGAACCGTTTCCGGCGGCGGCAATGCTTATCGCCGCGGCAGCGGACTTGGCAGCGGGAGCGTCGGAGGCGGCCCGCGTGGTTCGTCCGGCGGATCGTTTGGCGGCGATTCCGGCGGGGATCGCGGAGTGGGTGGCGGCGGCGGACTGCTTGCCGTCCTATTGGCGTTGCTCATCGGCGGGGCCGGCAACAACAACTCAAATGGCGGCAATAAGCGCGGGTGCCTCGGGCGCATCCTCGTGCTCGTCCTCATCGTTGTCGGCGTTGTGTTCCTGCTCAACATGTGCTCCGGCAACACGAGTGGCAGCTTTTTAAGCAGCCTGTTGGGCGACTATACGAGTACGACCACGGATTCCGGCTTGAGCAGCGTGGACAACACCACAGACAACAGCGGATCGTCGTCCGGCTCGGTTTCGGATACGCTCGGTTCTCTCCCCGGCAGCTACGGTAGCACAACGGGGCAGATTGCACCCGTTTCGGGTTCGAGCGATGTCTACAAGGCGCATGAGCCCAACCGCGAGGTTGCATCGGCCGCACGTGACAAATATACAGATACCGCCTCCGCGAAGAGTGTTACCGTGATGGTCTATATGTGCGGAACCGACCTAGAAAGCAAGAGCGGCATGGCGACCTCCGATCTGGAAGAGATGGTGAACGCCACACTTGGCAGCAACATCAACATCATTCTGGAGACAGGCGGCACCTCCAACTGGCAAAACCAAGTCGTCAAGAGCAACACCAACCAGCGGTTCCGCGTCAAACAAGGCGGTTTGGAAACGCTCGACGCAAATGTTGGCAAGCGCTCCATGGTAGACCCGAACACGCTTGCGGACTTCATCCAGTTCAGCGCACGCGAGTTTCCGGCGGATCGCTACATGCTCATCCTCTGGGATCACGGCGGCGGCTCGCTGACAGGATATGGTTATGACGAGCTGTTCCCGAACGGCAGCATGAGTCTCGACGGGATCAATACCGCGCTAAAGAAGGGCGGCGTACGGTTTGACATCATCGGCTTTGACGCGTGCCTGATGGCGACGTTGGAGACCGCGCTGGTTGCGCAGCAGTATGGCGATTATCTGATTGCGTCGGAAGCGGTGGAGCCGGGCACAGGCTGGTATTACACCAATTGGCTTTCCGCGCTCTCCAACAATCCCGCGATGGATTCGCTCGACGTCGGCAAAAATATCATCGACGACTATGTGAAGATGAGCGGAAACAGCCAGACGACGCTCTCCATGACCGACCTTGCGGAGCTCAACGGTACAGTCCCCGCCGCGTTTAAAGCATTTTCGTCCTCCACCAGCCAACTGATCGCGGGCGATGGCTTCAATACCGTTGCAACCGCGAGAAGCGGGTCTCGTGATTTTTCCACAAGCAGCAAGATCAACCAGATCGACCTGATCCACTTTGCGGAAAACCTCGGCACGGATGAAGCAAAGACGCTTGCGGGCACGCTGGGCAGCGCGGTAAAATACAACCGCAACTCCAGCAATATTTCGCACGCAAACGGGCTTTCCATCTATTTTCCATATCAGTCACTGCGCAGCGTGAGCACCGCGATTGAGACCTATAACGCCATCGGGCTGGACAAGAGCTATTCCGACTGCATCAAGAGCTTTGCCTCCGTTGCGGCGGGCGGACAGGTCGCCAGCGGCTCGAGCGAGAACCCGCTTGGCACTCTGCTTGGCGATAACACAGGCAGTTTGCTCGGCTCTCTGCTTGGCGGCACGGCAAGCAGCAGCGACACCGCAAGCGGCAGCGCGGACACGATTACGCAGCTCCTTGATCTCTTCCTCAGCAACCGAAGCGTGGTAACGGGGGACAAGGATTCCAGCTGGGTGGACGAAAACCTTGTGCGAGGCTCGATTGCGGAGTATCAGAAGAACAACGCGGGCTTTGCCAACCTGATGCTCACGTATAAAGGCGATGTGCCCACATTGGTTCTCACCGAGGAGCAGTGGAGCAGCGTCGTCACGCTGGAACAGAATGTCTATCTCGACGATGGCGAGGGCTATATCGACCTCGGACTCGATAACGTGGCGGATTATGACGCGGATAACGACCTTATCATAGCGTATGACGGCACGTGGATGTCCCTCAACGGACAAATCGTCGCCTATTATCTCGTCAGCGAGGATCAGATTGACGATAGCTTCACGATTCTCGGCCGCGTTCCCGCAATGCTCAACGGCACGCGGGTCAACATCATCCTCGAATTCACAAGTGACGCCCCGAACGGAGCCGTGCTCGGCGCGCAGTATGACTACGCCGCAAACACGACCGAGACGGTGATGAAGGGGCTCGTAGAGATCAAAGCCGGAGACAAGATCGACTTCCTCTGCGATTTCTACAACTACGACGGAACGTTCAACGACGCGTACTATCTCGGCGAGCAGATGACCGCCAGCGGAAGCTGGGAGATCGGCAACGCGCCGTTGGGCGACGGCGTGAACTGGGACATGGCATATCGCATCACGGACATCTACGGCGGGCAATATTGGACGCCGACGGTGAAGAACTACTAAGAAGGCAGACAGACACATAAAAAACAGAAAAGGGGCTGCTCGTAAATGGGCAACTCCTTTTTACTTGTGAACGCGGGCGGAAGGATGTGGGCGGATGATATCCGCCCCTACCGAACCTTGCGTTGCAACGCGAGTTGATTTGTGAAAGATAAGAGAAGAACTTTTACAATGCATGATGAATCGTCCACGTTAACCGCCTGTAGGGGCGGATATCATCCGCCCGCATGCTCATTGCGCCTCGTGTAAAAACCGTTCCCAGACGGCGGGCAGCTTCTCCTGCACAAAGCGGGTATAGGCATTGTCCATCATGATACCCGAAAAGCTTGCGATGAGTTCTTCCAATACCATGCCGTGCCAGAGCGAAAGCTGAGCGGGCTCCAGAGACTCATATCGTTGGATGACAAGCTTCCCTTCCTGTTCCCTCTGCAAAAACCAACGATAGAGGTCCTCGATCTTTTCGCACCGCGAGATTGTGACCGGGTCCGCCGAGAGGCGGATGCTCTGATGCGTCGGGAAACGCAGAAGCTTTTTATCGTCCCCTTCGCAACAGTAGACATAGCCAGTTTTGCCGGAGAATATCTCGGAAAAGCCGTTCCGCCAGACTTCGGTATAGGTGATTCTACCGCGCGCATCATAGCCATAAGGAACCCAATAATAAGGGCGATCAACCACGCGCGCGGCGTAGAGCGCGGCGGAGACATCGCTCGTCGTAAAATACACATACGGTTTACCGTGGTCCGCTGTGGACGGTTGCAGGGCCTGGATGCCGCCGGTGGAGGAACCATGGTAGAGAAGAATGGACATAGAGCCTCCATAATTGGTGGGAAATGATGTGCTTCCACTTGATTTTATCACGATCTTGTGCAAATAATAAAGGATAAGATTTCACGCGCATCAAAACGGCGACGGTTTTGCACCGGACACATTTTAACAACGAATATCAGTAGGTTTTACAACTCCTGGGATACCGGGAATTTCGATTGTTTTTATTGCCGATTTCATGCGCGGCATTTTGCATAAAATCCATTGATATGCGATAAAACGCCATCAAAAATTCAAATTTATCCGGCGAAGCAACGCCGCTTGTATGCTATAATAGAAACATTAGGCAGGGGTATATGATGAAAACAAAAGTTCGAAAATTGGACGGCCTTCCCATTGAGGAACCGATGCTGGACGACGAGGGATTGCGCAGGCAAAAAGAGCTTGCGGAGCTCGCTGTGCGGGAGTATGAAGAGTCCGGTAAATTGACGGGCAAAACGCTCAATGAAAAGGTAATTGCATACGAAACGGATATTGCCGGCCATGTAATTGAAGAATAAGTCGGCTGCTTGACGCGCTTTTTGGTAAGCGCCGGCACCACGGAAGAAAGGAGAACGCAAAATTGTCGTACACCAGCATTACAAAAGCGCTAGCGAGCGGCTTTTCGCAGTTCTTCATACAGGACGCTCTCGACATTGCCATCATCACGGTATTGATCTATAAGCTCATCGTCTGGACAAAGGAGACCCGTGCTTACGAGGTGCTCAAAGGCGTTGGGCTGCTGTTTTTGTGCTCCATTGCGGCGCAGTTGCTTTCGCTGACCATATTGAGCTGGCTGCTGGATTCGATTTTGACCTCCGGCTCCATCATCATCGTGCTGTTTATCCTCTTTCAGCCGGAGATTCGCCGTGTGCTGGAAAAACTCGGCAGAAGCGGGAAACGCCTCGGCAAAGGATGGTTTGACAGCGCAAGCGTGCAAAACACCGCACTGATACGCGACATGCAGACGGCGATACTATCGCTGTCCCATCGCCGCGTCGGCGCGCTGATCGTGTTCGAACAAAAGACGGGGTTGGGCGATCTCGCCAACACCGGCACGCGGATTGAAGGCGTGCTCTCCGGCGCGCTGATCGAGAATATCTTTGAGCCGAACACCCCGCTGCATGACGGCGCGGTGATCGTCCGCGGGTCAAGCATTCTCGCTGCCGGCTGCTTTCTGCCGCTTTCGGATGACTTGACCGTCTCACGCGAGCTTGGTACGAGGCATCGCGCTGCGCTCGGCGTCTCCACCGTTTCGGACAGCGTAACCATCATCGTCTCTGAGGAGACGGGCGCAATCTCCATCGCACGGGATGGCAAACTCGTGCGCTACATCGACGCAAAAGCGCTCTCCAACGTGCTGGAAAGCCTGTTTTTGCAGACGGGCAGTTCTTCGGCTTTCAGCTGGCTCAAGCGGAAGCCGCCGGAGGGATCGCATGAACATTCCTAAGATCGATAAAAAAAGGCTCATTCAGGGGTTTAAAAGCTTCTTTACCAAGAACATGGCGCTCAAGGTGATCGCTTTTGTGTTTGCCATGTTGCTCTGGGGCTATGTATTGACGGATCAAAAACCGCTGCGTGAAAAAGAAGTACCGAATGTGGCGACGAGCTTTGACGGCGAAGCGGAACTGATTGCGCAGGGGTATTGTGTGCGCGGGGATCGCAGCGAGATCTTGCAGAACGTTACGGTCAAAGTGCGCACGCAGATTACGAACTATGCCTACGTGACCCCAAGCTCCATCGTTGCCTCCGTCAGCCTCCGCAATATCAGCGAGGCGAGGGAATATGACCTGCCGATCTTAGCCACGGTGACCTCTGCGCTCGGCGTCGTGCAATCCATCACGCCCGCGACGGTACACGTTGAGATCGACGCGCTCGTGACCAAGACGATTCCAATTACGACGACATTTTCCGGCGAATTACCGGAGGGATATTGGGCGGATATGGACGCGCTCTCAACCACTTCCCGCCTGGACATCACCGGGCCGAAGACCGATATTTCGACGATTACGCACGGCGAATGCGTGGTCGATCTTTCCGAAAAGACAGGCACGATCTACAGCACCTTTGACGTGACGTTTTACGACAAGAACAACAACGTTGTCTCATCGGACATCATCATCGGTACACTGCCGACATCGACGGTACGATTGCCGATCTATCCGATGAAGAATGTTCCAATCGATGTGGAGAGCTCGCTGGTTGGCGCGGACAATCTCGCCGCCAACCATGAGATCATCAAAGCGGTTGCAACGCCTGCCACCGTTCGCCTTGTGGGCGACCAGGCGACACTCGATAAGATCGAAACAGTCTCTTTGGAGCCAATCGGCATCAACGGGCTTGATACGACGATGACTGTCAGCGGGGAGCTGATTGTGCCGGACGGCGTGCGCCTGCTCGACAGCGAGACGGTCTCGATTCTGCTGGAAGTACGCGAAATGGTCATCTCCCAGATGTATGAGCAGCTTGAGATCCAGGTGCACGGCAGGCAGGGCAGAGCAAATGTCACCCTGAGCATTCCTGCGGCGGATCTGACGATTGAGGGGCGCTACAGTCTTGTGAGTATGCTTTCGCGCAGCGATGTGCAGCTGTTTGTGGACGTAACCGGCCTCACGCCGGGGGTCTATAAACTACCTGTCTCCGTATTGGTGCGGGATGCGGACGCGACCATCGAACTCACGACGAAAATTTCCATCACGGAAGTGACGGTAACCATCGACCAGCCCAAATAACAAATAACGTGACGTACAACGGCGGGGCATCTCTGCTCCGCCGTTCTTCTTCGAAAAAAGCCGGAAATGAAATCGTGCGCCGGAAAACGGCGTTTGGAGCAAACAGCATGAAACTGCGCATCAACAACATCAAGCAACCGATTTCGGAAGGGGACGAGTCGCTCCCATACCGCATTGCAAACCTGCTGGGGCTGGAGGCAATGCAGGTTTCCTCCGCGCGGATCACGCGCCGCGCGCTGGACGCGAGAAAGAAGCAGGACGTCCATTTTCTTCTCTCTTCGGTTGCGGAGGTGGAGGACGCGGCGGCAAAACGCCTGCTTGCGCGCGAGAACCCGCATGTAGAAGCCTATACCGAGCAGCTGGAGGGAACGCTTCCTGTCGGAACGGAGGCGCTACGCGGGCGCGTGGTTGTCGTTGGCCTTGGCCCCGCCGGACTTTTTGCGGCGCATCAACTGGCGAAATATGGCTATGCGCCGCTGGTTTTGGAGCGCGGAGACGCGATTGAACAGCGCGCACATTGTGTGGAGCATTACTGGAACACGGGCGAGTTGGACGAAAACTCCAACGTCATGTTTGGCGAAGGCGGCGCGGGCACATTCTCGGACGGAAAGCTCACCTCCCGCAGCAAGGACGCGCGCGGGGAACAAGTGCTGTGTACGCTGATTCGTTTCGGCGCACCGGAGGAGATCGGCTATGCGGCAAAGCCGCACATCGGAACGGATCGCCTGCGTGGTGTTGTTTCCGCGATGCGAAAAGAGATTGAACAGTTGGGCGGCGAGGTGCGATTTCGCGCCACGCTGACCGCGCTGAAACAAAAAGAAGGCAAGCTTGCGTGCGCGACGTTCACAACGCCAAACGGAACAGAGACAATAGAGTGCGCGGCGCTGCTCCTCGCAATCGGACAGGGCGCGCGGGATACCTATCAAATGCTGTATGACGCTGGGCTTGCCATGGCACCCAAGCCATTTGCGGTTGGCGTGCGGGTGGAGCATCCGCAGAGCATGATCGACCGTGTGCAGCTTGGAGAGCTGGCGGGGCATCCGCGACTTGGCGCCGCCGAATACCGCCTGACGGCGCAGCACGGCGAGCGCGGAGTGTATACGTTTTGCATGTGCCCGGGCGGCAGCGTGATTGCAAGCGCATCCGCAAAAGACGAGATCGTGGTCAACGGCATGAGCGATTTCGCGCGGAATGCGCAAAACGCCAATTCAGCCGTCGTCGTACAGGTGTATCCTGCCGATTTTGGCGGCGGTGCGCTGGACGGCATGCGCTTCCAGAAGACGATGGAGCAGGTGGCGGTTGCGGCAGGCGGCGGAGGCGGCGTTGCGCCCGCGAGTACACTCGGCGCGTTCCTGCGCCGTGAGAAGCCGCGCGGGTTTGGCGGAGTTGCACCATCCTATCGCCCTGGTGTCGCCTCCTGCGACCTCTGGAACGTTTTGCCGCCGTTTGTGTCCGCCGGTATTGCCGAGGGAATGAAAGCCTTTGGCAGGCAGCTCAGAGGATTTGACCGCGAGGATGCGGTACTCACGGGAGTTGAGACGCGAACAAGTGCACCGCTGCGCCTCTTGCGCGGAGAGAATATGGAGAGTGCATCCTGCGCTGGGCTGTATCCCGTTGGCGAAGGAGCGGGTTATGCGGGCGGCATCGTCTCCGCAGCAATCGACGGGCTCAAGGCCGCGGAAGCGGTTATCGGGAAATTTGCATCGCCGATGAAGACAGTTTAGTTAATACCAAAAGACCGCCGGGTAAACCGGCGGTCCTTTTATGGATCGTACTTGTGTAAATGACTCTCTACCTGCCGTTCCGGAGGGCAAGCACGCGATCCGGCTTGTTGCTCATGATCGCGAAAATATTCGGCTGACGGAGAAGGTACTGTATCTCATCGTCCCCGTCCACCGTCCACGGGCTGGTCTTGATTCCCGCTTGCTCATATTTGGCAAGCTCTGCATCATCCAAAAAGCGATAGTCGGGATGCAGATACTGCATGCCAAGTCGCTTGCAGTATTCCTGCGGTTCGGCAATACGGCATTCATAGAGGATACCGCAAGGCAGATCGGGTGCAATCGCCTTGCAGCGCAGCAGTGTGTAATGATTGAATGAAGAAAGCACGATGCGATCGCTTAACCCAAAACGGCGGATCATGTCGATGACCTTCTGTTCGATGCCGTCATATTCGAAGATCGCGGTTTTGAACTCCAGGATGTTGAGAAAACTCCGATTCTGAACCAGCGAAAAATACTTCTCCAGCGTGGGGATGCGCTGCGCGGGGCATTGCCCGTGAAAGCGATAGGAAAGGTCAAACTGCTGCAACTCCTGCAGCGTAAGATCCTTGATGAACCGGGGATCACCCGCGATCCGCGCGAGGCTCTCGTCATGAAACACGACAGGGATGCCGTCTTTTGTGAGCTGAACGTCAAACTCCGCGCCGTCTGCGCCGAGATCGAGTGCGCGTTCAAACGCGAGCATCGTATTTTCGGGATAGCGGGAGGAAAACCCGCGGTGCGCAATTGCCTTGACCAATGGGAACGCCTTCTTTCAAACTCAAATCCTGTAGCGATTATAGAAGTCTCGATTATTTGGAAGCTTTTTTCTTGCGCGCCTTTGCTTTTGATTTCGGCGCCGTTTCCAGCACGGGCTCAGCCGCTGATTGAACCGGCGGGGTGGCGTCATATTCATCCGGCTTCGCATCCGGCGCGTCGTCGGTCATTTTATACAGATGAATGGCGCCTTCTTTATTGAGCGCATGGATAAGGGCAATCGTGATCGGAAGCCCCAATAGGCCGATGCCGCCAAAGAGGTATGTACCAAGTACCATGGAGAGCAGCGTTACGATTGGGTGCAGGCCGACCCGGTCGCCAACGATCTTCGGCTCCATAATTTGCCGCACAACGATGACCACCACATAGAGCACGGCAAGGCCGATGCCGGTGGTCAAGTGACCGGAGATAAGCGTGTAGATCGTCCAGGGTAATAGCACAAGCCCGCTGCCGACGACGGGAAGAATATCGAAGATCGCAATCGCGACGGCGATACCGGCTGCGTTGTCGACGCCGATGATGCTAAGCCCGATGAAGATTTCGCTGAATGTGATGATGAGGATCATCGCATAGGAACGCACATAACTCCAAAGCGTGCGGCCGAGTTGCACGCGCGCATTGTGCAGCAGTGTGCGCCAGCGCTCGGAGAGCTGCCGCATCACAAACGCATGAATCTTCGGAAAATCGACGGTAAGGAAGATGGTTGAGATCACCATAATCAGCATGTTGAGCAGCAACTTTGGCGCTTTGAGCGTGGAGCTCGTAACCCAGCCGACCACGGATTTTGAGACATTGACCACCGCGTCCCCAAGCGATTTTGTGACGTTTTCGGCGACCACGTTATAGGCTGCAGTCGCCTCGGGGTCGAGATGTCCCGCAAACTCCTGTAGCGAAGCAAACGCATTGCTCATCCACGGTACGATGCCGTTTGTATAGAGCGACGGAAGCGTGAGGAAGAACGATTTTGCGGCGGAGAAGAGCTGCACGCCGAGCACGGTAATCAGAAGTCCTACCAGAGAATAAAACACGACGACGAGCGCAACTCCCGTGATGCCGCGCGGAAGCTTGAGCCTATCATGAAGGAAGGCCACCGCCGGCTTAAGCAAAAGAGAGATGACAAACGCGATGAGGAACGGCATTAAAACCCCGAGCGCGTAGCGCGCAAGCAGAAAGATGATGCCGAGTATGATTGCGAAATAAAGAAAATTGATGATGAATTGTCTGCGTTTTTCCAGTTGCATAACAAACCTCTCTTCCAGAATCTACTCTATCACGCGACAGAAAACTTGTAAAGCGCAGCCGCTTCGATTATAATATTGCGAAATGGCTTAAAACGCAGGAGGGAAAAGGACATGCTGAAAGGCACGATTCATTCGGTTGAGCAGCTCAATCATTTACTGGACGAACAGGACGGCAAAATGACCACGCTAGCAAACGCTAGCGCATTCCTAAACGATCTTCTTGCGAATATCAATTGGGTCGGGTTTTATTTGCTGGACAACGGCGTTCTTCGCCTGGGACCGTTTCAAGGGAAACCCGCGTGCACAAAGATTCCGGTCGGGAGTGGCGTTTGTGGGGCGGCGGTTGCGCAAAACCAAACTCAGCGTGTAGACGATGTGCACACATTTCCCGGGCATATCGCCTGCGACAGCGCGAGCAACAGCGAGCTCGTGGTTGTGCTGCGGAACAAAGAGGGGATACCGATCGGCGTTCTGGACATCGATAGCCCGCTCTTCTCGCGCTTTACGGAAGAAGACGCAAACAATATGGAACGCGCAGCAGAGATTATTTCAAACAAAATCCGTCAAACCGTTTGACGAACCGATAGGGAGTAGCGATGACTTGGATTGAACTGTTGCTGACGGCGGTTGCGCTGTCGATGGATGCGTTTGCCGTCTCCACCTGCAAGGGGCTGAACCTCCGAACGATGAGCTGGAAGCGCGCGGGAATCATCGGGCTGTTCTTTGGCGGATTTCAGGCGCTGATGCCGCTTGCGGGCTGGCTGCTGGGCAGGCAGTTTGAGCATTTGATTACGAGCGTGGATCACTGGATTGTGTTCGCGCTGCTTGCCATCATCGGTGGAAAAATGATCTACGATGCGCTCAAGGGCGGAGAGGATTCCTGCTGTCCTGCGGAGGATAAGCTGGATCTCAAGGAGCTTATCGGGCTGTCGTTTGCAACGAGCATCGACGCGCTTGCGGTCGGCATTTCGTTTGCGTTTCTCAATGTGCAGATTCTCCCTTCCGTCGCGACGATCGGCGTAACCACATGCCTTCTTTCTATGGTTGGCGTTGCGATCGGGCACAAGTTCGGCTCCAAGTATGAAAGCCGAGCGACTTTGATCGGTGGCATCGTGCTCGTACTCATCGGGCTACGAATCCTATTGGAACATCTCGGCGTATTTGGCTAAATGAAAACACGCGCAACATTGCTCCGGAAACGGAGCTTTTTTCTTGCGCTTTGCGCTTGACAAAGATACGCGGAAGGCGTATAACAAGTACGAAATGAAAAGTATGAAAAGTCATACAATTCCTACAAGGAGGCGGAACAATGGCGGCACCCAAAGGAAAACACCTGTTTGGCACGGTGAAAGTCGGCGAAAAAGGGCAGATCGTGATACCCAAGGACGCGCGGGAAATCTTCGGCATCCAGCCGGGAGACAACCTCGTGGTGCTGGGCGACGAGGCAACGGGGCTTGCGATCATGAAAAACGAGGTGTTTCTGGCGCAGGTTGCAAGCGCAATCTTCAAAGGCAAGCCCGCGATGGAGCCCGAGGAAACATGGCCGGAACCGACGGAGACGACGTTTGAAGAGATCAAAGAGCGCGCGGAGAAGCGTATTGAAGAATAAGCGGCAGCAACCCGAAAGAAAAATGGATTCATAGAACAACAGAGGATAGAACAGATGGAGTATTCAATACAAGCAAAAGGACTGACAAAGCAATATGGCGCAAAGCGCGCGGTGGACAACCTCAACCTCGAAATCGAGGAGGGGGAGCTGTTTGCTTTGCTCGGCATCAACGGCGCGGGCAAGACAACAACGATCAAGATGCTCAGCGGGCTGACGCAGCCGACGCAGGGCGAGGCGCTGCTACTGGGCGACAGCATGACGAAAGACCCCGCACGCGCAAAGGCACACAACGGCATTTCACCGCAGGAAACCGCGGTCGCGCGCAACCTCAGCGTGCTGGAAAACCTCGCATTCATGGCACGCGTCTATGGCGCGGACGTTAAGACGGCAGCGCAAAAGGCGCAAGAAACCGCGGAACAACTCGGGCTGAACGAAGTTGCCAAAGCGAAGGCAAAAACACTCTCGGGCGGGATGCAGCGGAGACTGAGCATCGGTATGGCGCTCATCTCGAACCCGAAGATTCTCTTTCTGGACGAACCGACGCTGGGGCTGGATGTCATCGCGCGCAGAGAGCTCTGGACGGTTGTGCGACGGCTCAAAGGCCGCGTGACCATATTGCTTACCACACATTATCTGGAAGAAGTGGAGGCGCTGAGCGATCGCGTGGGCATCATGGCAAACGGAAAGCTTACTGCTATCGGCACCGTACAGGCGCTGGTGCAGGAGACGGGCGCGAAGAACTTTGAGGATGCGTTTATCGCGCTTGCGACGGAAATGGAGGAGATAGCATGAATGCCTTGATCGCATTTTCGGGCAGAAACACAAAGGAGATGCTGCGCGATCCGCTCAATCTTGCATTCGGGCTCGGTTTTCCGGTCGTTTTACTGCTGTTGCTGACGGCAATCCAGAGCAATATTCCGGTCAATCTGTTTCAACTGGAGCGTTTGACGCCGGGCATTGCGGTGTTTGGACTTTCGTTTATCTCGCTGTTTTCCGCAACGCTGATCAGTAAAGACCGCACGACGTCGTTTCTGATGCGGCTGTTTGCCTCACCGATGCGCGCATCGGATTACATCCTCGGCTACACACTGCCGCTGATTCCGATGGCACTCATGCAGGCGCTGCTGTGTTATGTGGTTGCGGGTATTCTTGGGATGCAGCTTACAGCAAATGTACTGCTCGCGATTCTGGTTTCGCTGCCTGCCGCCGCGCTGTTCATCGGCATCGGGCTGCTCTGCGGCAGCGTCTTCAACGACAAGCAGGTGGGCGGCATTTGCGGCGCGCTTTTGACCAACCTCTCCGCCTGGCTCAGCGGAACATGGTTTGATCTCAATCTCGTTGGGGGCGTATTTAAAAAGATCGCATATGCACTGCCGTTTGCGCACGCGGTGGACGCGGGCAGGGCGGCGATGAGCGACGACTTCTCCGCGATTATGCCGCATCTTTGGTGGGTGATCGGTTATGCAATTGTTGCGCTGGTTGCAGCCGTGCTGGTTTTCCGAAAAAAGATGCTCAGTGACAACGGGTAAAACGATGGAAGAACAAAAAATCGGCACGGTTAACCGCGCCGATTTTTTTGCTCATCGTATGCCTATTACTTGCAATAGATCGCGATGGCGTCGCTCATGAGTTTTGCCGTACCTGCGCCGAACGCGTCGAGATTCTTTGCGAAGCGCTCGTCGGCAAGGTACATCTGTCCAAGCCCTGCGAGAATTTCGTTTGTGCAGTTGTAATAACTTTCGCTGATGAACGCTTTCCAGCGCGCGACCAGAGCCTGCACGTTTGCATCCGCAGGGTTGCTGCCTGCAAGGGCCGCAAAGGTGGAAAAGATCTCGTCCTGCTCCTTCTGGAGCCGCGCTTTGTCCGCTTCTGTCCATTTGGCTGCGCGCTTCGTGCTCTCGCGGTAGGCTTCGGTATTGCCCCATCGGGCTTTCGCTTCTTCGGTGTACTGCTCGCGCAGCGCATCGATTTCGCTGGTATCAAACGCTTTGAATTCCATAGTTGTCTCTCCTTTCATGGCATTGGAGACGAGTTCGATCAATCGATCCAACCGTGCCCGCTTCTGCACCAGCAGATTGCGGTGTTCCGTGAGCGCGCGCGTTCGGTCAAACGCAGGGGACGAGAGAATCTCGCCAATCTCGGCAAGCGGGAAATCCAGCTCGCGATAAAAGAGAATCTGCCAAAGTCTCTCGAGCGCCGCGTCGTCGTAATACCGATAGCCGCTCTGAGCGACCTCGCTCGGCTGCAGAAGGCCGATCTGGTCGTAGTGATGCAGCGCGCGGATCGAAACGCCGGACAATTTACTGAGCGATCCGATGGAATGACGCATCGTTTCTTCACCTCCTGCGATTATCATAAACCATGACGTAACGTCAGAGTCAAGCGCGTTTTCAAAATGTTTATTCGAATTTACCTTCGAACATGTTCAATTAAAAATGTTTGTGTTATGATCGATAAAACGAGTAAACCAAATGAATTGGGCGTTTAGCGAAGGAGACAATATGCAACAACGCGAACTGCTGGACTTTTTGCGCAGGCTGGAGTGCCTGAAAACCAACGGGCGGCACAGCACAACGGTTGGTGGGGTGACTGAAACCGTTGCGGCGCACGCTTGGCGTCTGGCGGTGCTTGCGCTGCTGATTGCGCCGGAGTTTCCGGAGGTGGACGGCAACAAACTCATCCGCATGTGCCTGATCCATGACTTTGGTGAGGCGATCACGGGTGATATTCCCTCGTTTTTGAAAACAAAGGATCACGAGGAGACTGAGGAGAGCGCGGTGAAAGCGCTGCTTTCCGCCTTGCCGGAGCCGCAGCGCGGAGAGCTGAGCAAACTGTTTGTAGAGATGGACGCGCTCGCGACAACGGAAGCGCGGCTGTATAAAGCGCTGGACAAGCTGGAAGCGGTCATTCAGCACAACGAAAGCGACATCTGCACCTGGCTCCCGCTGGAATATGAATTGCAGCAGACCTATGCGCAGGAGAACGCGGCGGAGTTCCCTTATCTGAAGGAACTGCGCGCGCTAATGCTAAAAGACACGTTGAAAAAGATAGAAGATGCCAAGGAGAAGCAAGCATGAGCGACTATTTTGAACTAATCCAACGGCGGGAGAGCTGCCGCAATTTTGACCCGAATCGACCTGTTGAAAAGGAGAAGCTGCAACGCTGCGCGGAGGCGGCGTGGATTGCTCCTTCCGCCTGCAACGGTCAGCCTTGGAAATATCTGATCGTCACAAACCCGGCGATCAATGAGAAGCTTCGTCCGCTGATGATGGAGCTTGGCATGAACAAGTTCGTCAAAAACTGCCCGGTGTTTGCGGTCGTTCTGGAGGAGGCCACGGTCTTGAAAGTGTCTCTTTCGCAGAAGTTCAAGGATCAGGATTTTGCGCCGATCGATATCGCCTTTTCTGCATCGCAGTTTTGCTATGCGGCGACGGAACAGGGGCTTTCCACCTGCATCATCGGCTGGCACAATGAACCAAAGATCCGGGAGCTGTTCGATCTGCCGAAGAGCACGCGCGTGCGCCTGATCCTCGCGGTTGGTTATGCGGCGGATCAAACCCTCCGCAAGAAGCAACGCAAGCCTATTGACGACGTGATCAAATTCTACGAGTAATGTTTTGCTATTGTAGAAAGCTGCGTGCAGAGGATGTACGCAGCTTTTCTTTTATGGTCCATCGACAGTGGGTTTCAGAGTGACGAAACAGAGCTCCGGCGGGTTGCCGAGGCGCGGCAGCCAGAGGGGCCTTTGAGACAACCCGCGGCAGATGATCATCGTTTGGTCATCAAAGTCATATCGTCCGCCGCCATACTTGGGAAAGAGGCCCTGCCCAGGGGCATAGAGACCGTTGAGTACGCCGGGAATGGCGATTTGCCCGCCATGCGTATGCCCGGACAGCATCAGGTCAAAGCCGAAGTGCAGATAGGATTCCACGCCATTTGGTACATGGATGGCTAAAATCGAAAAGATTTCATCGCTCCGCTTGCTGCCGGCGTCTGTAATTTGGAGAAGCTGTTTTTTCTTGCCTCCTTGACCGTCGTCCACGCCAAAGAGCTGCACGCGGGTTTTGTTGACGGTGAGCATCGTGCTTTCTCCTGCGAGAATCGGAACATTCGCCTCGCGCATCAACTGCCGAATTGTGCCGAGTTCGCCGGATTTATATTCGTGGTTGCCGGGCACAAAATAGCAATCGAAACGCTCCGACAGGACGGAGACGAGGGCTTTGCCATTCTTATCAATCCCATGCTGATCAAAGATATCGCCAAGCAGCAGAACGGCGTGCGGCTTCTCTTGCTCGATAGCCGCAACCAGCTTGCTCTGCTCGGCGCCATAGAGCGCACCGTGAAGATCGCTGACAATCGCAATTCGAACATCATCCTGGATGCGCGCATCGGTTATCTCATAGAAACGTGTGACAAACCGCGTCTTTGTACCCCAGTTGAGCAGGATAAAGATGGCGGCAAGCGAAGAAAGGATGAAAGAAACACGCCTTCGTAGCGGGCAATTCTGTTTGACGCGCACTGGGCTGGTTGCGCGGCTGTTGTTTTGTGAATGATGCTTCATGTGAACCAGTATAGCAAACGGGATTCTCTGCCGCTATAGACGATTGCTGTTTTCTACCAAAACGACACTTTGTGTTTTCATGATCAGGCATATGCGAAGTAAAGCCGATTTACTTCTGAAAATCTACAAAAAGGCGAGCCGCCCGATTGGGCGGCTCGTCGTATTGACAGGATGTCGTACCGTTAGCTGAGCGAGACGAAAGTTCCGTACACATACGCCACAGTTGTGGTGTTGTACTGGATCTTGTACCAGTCGCCCTCTTTACCGAGATAGGTATAGGTTGCGCCAAGGCTGGCCTTGCCGACTCGTGTAGAGGTCGTGCTCGCGCTTGCGCGGACGTTGACCGCATAGACGCAGTTGGCGATGGTGACCTTCGTCGGCGTTGTGACTGGGGTAGCGGTTGCACCCGGTGCCGGTGTGGTTGTGGTGGTACCGTTTGCAGAAACATACGCAGCGCTCGTCTTCGTCGCTTTAATGTAGGCCGACCAGATGTACGCTTTCGTGGTGTTGTTATACTGGATCAGATACCAGCTGCCAGACTTACCGAGAATTTTGAACGTATCGCCAAGATACGCAAAACCGACCGCTTTGCTTAGCCCGCTCGCGCTGGAGCGAACATTGACCCTGCGTTTGAAATTCGCCGCAACGCCGTAGTTATACTCGGTGTTGGTGACGTTGATCTTGATGGTGGTGGATTTTCCATCACAGCTTGCGGTAATCGTCGCTTCACCAAGAGCGATCCCCTTGAGCAGGCCCGTGCTCGCGTCGATGCTGGCGATTGCGGGGTTGGAGGAAGCCCAGGTAACGGTTTGCGCGGTTGCATTGGCGGGCAGAATGGTCGCCTTGAGGTAGGTCGAGTCATTCGCCAAGAGATCCAGCGAAGCACCGTAGTTGATCGTAAGACCCGTTACGTGAATCTTCGGTTTGGAAAGCACGACGCACTCGGCAAACTTGCCGCTGCCATCGGTCGCCGTCGCGGTGATGATCGAATAGCCCTTGGTTGCGCCTGCAACGATGTTGCCCTTGGAGTCGACCGTTGCAACGGAGCTGTTGGAGCTTGTCCACTTAAGGGTTTTGTTGGTGACGTTTGCCGGATAAACGGTTGCAACAATTGCTGCCGTGTCGCCTTCGCTCAGGTCGAGAGAGGACTTATCGAAGGAGACGTTGAGCACTTGGATGTTGTTGACCGTGACCACGCAGGAGACGTATTTGCCGCTGCCGTCGGTCGAATCCGCGCGGATAACCGTGGTTCCCTTGGAGGCGGCAATGACTTTACCGGCGCTGTTCACGCTTGCCACCTCGGGATTGCTGCTCGTCCAAGCGAGGGTCTTGTTGGTCGCGTTGGAGGGAGCGCCTGTGACAGTGAGGGTTTCCTCATCGCCAACATTGAGGGCAAGTTCAGACTTGTTGAGCGTCAGGCTCGTGATGAGCACGGACGAGAGCACTCTGACGGTGCAGGTTGCGTAAACCGAGGCATTGGAGGTCTGCGCCGTGATGGTGGTCTCAATATAGGTTTGACCAGCCGGAACGGTGCCGACAGCGGTGACTTTACCAGTGGAGTCAACAGTTGCAACCGAGGGGGCGCTGCTGATCCAGGTGACTGCCGGGTCGGCTGCGCCAGAAGGCGTGACCACTGCGGAGAGCTGCTTCCAGCTGCCCTTGTAGATCGTCACATTCGTGTCGCTCAGCGAGATGCCGTCGACCGCGATGGAATTGACAGAGATGAGGCAATCCTGCTTAGCGAGCGCATTGTCATTCGAGGTTGCTGTAACCTTTACAGTGCCCGAAAAATTCCTTAGTACTTTGACCGTACCTGTAGCGTCGACGCTCACATCGCCCTCTTTGCCTGTTTCAACTGTCCACTTAATGGTTTTGTCCGTTGCATCATCCGGCCCGATTGTTGCGGCTAGCGAATAGGTGCCGTTGACGGGAAGAGATAGACTGGATTTATCCAAAACAAGGCTGCTAACATGAACCGGTGCTTTTTCTACGTTGACTGTGGTGGTGTAAGAAAAATCCGTACCGCGTGCACGGATCGTGACAATCGCAGTGCCAACGGACAGAGCGGTTACGTTCACTTTGCCATTGGCAGCCAACGTGGAGGTGTCTATCGCCGCAACAGCGGGTTTATCCACGCTGGCGACCAAGCCGACATACGGAGTCAAGCCACCGCCTACCACTGTAGAAGCAATCTCGAAAGAATCGATTCCACCAAGCGTCAAAGTCTTTGTAGCCGGATCAATCGAGAGCGAGGTAATGGTGGGGGTCACGACAATGGTGGCGGTATTGCTAACAGTAACAGGCGTGTCCGAGCCCGGATACGTTTCTGTTACAGTCACTTTTAAGGTGTTTTGATCCGTCAGTTTGTCTGATAAACCAATCTCACTCGAACCCTCTGTATCTTTGAAAAGGCGCAGGGTGTACTTCGAGCTGTCGAGCACGACTGGATCGGTCATGTTGCTATAAGTCCCCTTGACAACAAGGCCGCTGAGGTTTAGCACTTCGCCAGCATAATAGGAGAGCTGTGCGGGACCGGTCACCGAAATACTCTGCAGAATGCTCTTCTGAACAGAGATGGTGATATCCTTTGTGACCGTCACGGGCTTGGTGTTACCTGTGGGGGTATAGGTATACTTCACCGTCAGTGTTTTTGAACCGAGATCAGTCGGAAGGAAGTTGTAAGGCACGGCCGGGTTGTAGATCGCGCCATTGATGTAAAGCACGTACACGCCATCGGAAATCGTAGTGCCCATCGTTGGTAAATAGGTCCCTGCAAGGTGCGCTGCCGTGTCATCATAGAGTTTGACGGTGATCGACGCGCTCGTCCAGTTAAACGTATCCACACCATATTGGAAGAGTGTTTTGGTGGGGGGTACGGTTGTAAATTGCACGTCTAAATATGGGTGTACATCGGTGTCCGCGAGAGCGGTAGTGGGCACCAGTACGAGCAGCATAAGCAAGCTCAAGACCAGTGCGATAGTGCGTTTCATTCGGTACACATCCTTTCTTGCATGAAAGACATTCTGTCGGGAAAATTATACATGAGTGGTATATATATGTAAACATACCCGCGAAAGATGTTACGGATATTTCACACATACGGCGCTAAAAGGGCTTGTAAACCCTGAAATGCAGGCTAACCATACCATGAACGCGACGAGTTCGCACCCCTTTTCACAATTCGTTTGATATTGATTGACATTTTGATTCATTTTTCAACACGTTTTTGCCGAAAAATGGAGTTCAAAAGTTGCCGATACGATTTTTCGACGTTTTAGGACGAACGTAATCGGGAAAAGTGGCGGGCAATGCATAAAAACCGCGCTTGACGAATGTTTATGCGAAATCGCGAAAAAGGAGTGTGATGTGAGGCGGCGGCAGCGTTCTGCCGATCGCCGATTTGGAGTGCTTGTGATATAATCACAGAAACAAACGGTGAGATTCTGTAACATCAAAGCATATTCTGCTGTTTTCCCACCCTTTTGTAGTGATCCGCGTTCATTATTCGAGGACACGCAACGATCGAACACATTCTTTGCAGAATATGGAAAGGAACCAATCACATGAAGAAGACTGCATTGATCCTGGCGGGAACGCTCGCCATGGCATTTTTGGCGAATGCCTGCACGTTGCTGCCCGCGCAAACACAACCCACGGCAGCACCCGAGGCAACGCAAGCGGCGGAGGATACAATTTCGCCGGACGCAACCGAAACAGACGGAGGCACGCTGGAATTCTCCTTGACAACGCTGACGGGGGATACGCTGGATCAAACGGTCTTTTCCGACAATAAGCTCGTTATGGTCAATTATTGGGCGACATGGTGCGGACCGTGCGTTGGCGAAATTCCAGACCTCGTGAAGATCAGCAACGAATATGCAGACAAAGGATTCGCCATGGTCGGCGTGCTTACGGGGGATGATGACATCGACGGCGCAAAACAGTTCATCGCGGATCAGGGCATCGCATACCCGATCGTTTTGCCGGAGGCGTTCTTCCTCGACCACGCAGACGGTATCTACGCCATCCCGACCACGATGTTCTTTGACTCCACCGGTAAACAGGTGGGGGATGCCGTCGTCGGTGCAAAAAGCCATGACGATTGGGCAGGGCTCATCGATCTGCTGCTGAGTCAGGTTTCCTGATGAAGACGGCAAAGCGCGCGCTTCCGTTTCTTCTTCTCGCGCTTGGCGCGGGGTTTCTTGTGCTGGGCATCTTTGGCGGTGAAGTCGCCATTGTGCTCTCCCGCGCGGCAAATATCTGCCTGGAGTGTATCGGCATTGGCTAAGAAATATAAGCGAAACAAATTCCGCAACTGGTTTCAGGGCGCTTGGGGGCTTGTTTCAAACGGCTATCTGGCCGGCTTCGTCAAAGGGCACATCTGGCAGGGGGACAGTAAATCCGTCTGCGTGCCGGGCCTGAACTGCTATTCGTGCCCCGGCGCGCTTGGTGCGTGCCCGATCGGTTCGCTTCAAGCGGAGCTTGCTGCACGAGAAGTCAAGTTCCCGCTGTATGTGACCGGCTTTTTGCTGGCGTTCGGGGCGTTGTTTGGCCGATTCGTCTGCGGCTTTCTATGCCCGTTTGGCTGGGTGCAGGATTTGCTGTACAAGATTCCGTCAAGGAAGATTGGCACATTCAAATATGACCGGCTGCTGCGCTATCTCAAGTTTGTGGTGCTCGCGGTGCTGGTCGTTCTTCTGCCTGCACTGGTAAAAAATGCCGCGGGTGTCGGCACTCCTTGGTTTTGCAAATGGGTTTGCCCTTCCGGCACACTATTTGCGGGGATTCCGCTTCTTCTTGCAAACCCGACTCTACGTGCGGTTGTGGGATTTATCTTTAGCTGGAAGATGGCGATTTTGATCCTGATTCTCGGGCTTTCCGTATTTCTTTATCGTCCGTTTTGCAAGTATCTTTGCCCGTTGGGCGCTGCCTATTCACTCTTTAACAAGGCTTCATTCTATAGGTTGAAGCTCGACGAGAATGCGTGTACCCATTGCGGCATCTGTAAGCGCGCATGCAATATGGGCGTCGATCCTTCCAAGACGCCGGACGACATAGAGTGCATCCGCTGCGGCGACTGCGTGAAGAACTGCCCAACCAAAGCGCTCAGCGCGGGGTTTTTCACGGGAAAACGTAAGATTCACCAGGGAGAAGACGGGGAAGAGACACAGATCACGGAATGAGAAAAAGAAGAGTAAAGTGACGAAAAAAAGCGGCGTGTGCAGATCACACGCCGCTTTTGCGCGCAGAGGAGCTGGATTATTGCTCCAGTTGACTGACAAGTGTGCCAAAACGATCGAAAAGCAGTACGGTATTTGTTTTTTTCTTATTCAATGGTTTGTCTTCGCCTTTGAATGAGAAATCCTCGCTTGCGCCAATCACAAGCGATTCTCCCGCGCCGAGCTGTGTTCCCTCCGGAAAACGGAGCGTTGCGTCCGATTGTACGGAGAAAAGGATCATGCCGGAGAGGTCGGCTGGCGCGATGCCGGAATTGGTGAGCGTGATGGTTTGCGAAGGGACATCAAGCGCCTGCACAACGAGAGCGGAAGCAACGCTCTCGTTTGCGGGGTTTTGCAGCAAGATCGCGTCGCTTTCGTCCAACGTCAACAAAACGCCGATTGAAAAATCCTGCGTGACTTTGATCGTTGCATTTGGCAGCGCAGCGTAGACGCGCGGGTTTGCGCTGTCTGTATCGACAGTGGTATCGGTGGAGATCACGGCAAAATCAGGGGCAACCAGCGTGCCAAAATCGTCACCCGTCGCGTCCGGGTTGCCATGGTTGCCGACCTTGAGCACATCGCTTTTGAGCGTTGCATCGGAATCGATGATCGCCTGTTCCTCGGCAAACTGCATGTCTCCAGTGAAGAGAAATGTCTTTCCGCTGCAGGAGAAACGCAGCACGAGGGAATTGTCGTTGTCGTCCGCTTCGTTGAGCGAGAGCGGGCCGAGTACGGTGAAGGAAACATCTCCCGTGACAGGGACGACATCGCCCGCCTGCAACTCCTTGTGCGGCAGATGGAGCTTCTCCAGGCGCTTGACGATCTTGCCAACGCCGTTCTTATCCGCCTCCGAATAGAACGGCGAATAGACCATTGGAATGTCGTAGTTTGCGCTGAGCGCGGTGAGTCCGCCGAGATGATCGCTGTGGCTATGCGTGATAAACACGGCATCGATCTTTGTGACACCAAGTGTATTCAACCCCGCAAGCAACTGCGGCGCGGATTCCGCCGAACCTGTGTCGATGAGCACGGTGGTTTCACCAAACCGAAGAATCGCCGCGTCTGCCTTGCCGACGTTGACGAACAGGATTGCAAACGCTTGTCCCGAAAGGAGCGTATCGATCGATTTGGCTTCGATGTCGGATACGCGATCTGGCGGAATCGTCTCGGTAGAAGCGGTCATTGCGGGCGAGACCGCAGTGCCCTGATCGGTCAACACCTCTTCGTTTGATTCCACGGGCGCGTCAGAACACCCCGCGAGCAATGCAAAGCAGAGGAGCAATAGCAGTGTGCACGACAGCAGACGTATCCAGGGCTTGTAAAAACGTTGTTTCATGACTTGATTATAGGGGAATTCAAGCTGCGGATGCAAACGCAAAACGAGATAATGCATGGCGAGGAAGTAACCCGCGTGTGAACAATGCGGGAACTCAACCATTTTTCTCAACCAGTTGCGAAAAATTTGCGCGCCAAAGCCGCGAAAAATATGCTATACTCGTGCAGAAATCGCGGCGCTGGGTTCGCCGCACGGAGGAATTGAACCATGCGCTATAACTTCATGAATGATTATAACGAGTGTGCCCACGAGCGTATTTTGGACGCGATTGTCCGCGCAAATCGTGAGCAGGACGACTCCTACGGGCTGGACAGCCGCTGCGCGCACGCGCGCGCGCTGATTCTGGCGCGGCTAGGCGGAGCGCAGAGCGATGTGCACTTTCTCGTTGGCGGCACGCAGGCGAACCTTACGATCATCGCCGCGAGCATCAAGCCGTATCAGGGCGTTGTTTGCGCCGAAAGCGGGCACATCAATATCCATGAGACGGGTGCGATCGAGGCGACCGGACACAAGGTGCTACCGCTTCCAACAAACAACGGAAAGATTACGGCGGAACAGATTGCGACACTTGTCGCCGCGCACTATGCGGACGCAACTGCGGAGCACATGGTGCAGCCGGGGATGGTCTATCTTTCTCAGCCCACAGAGGTCGGCACGGTTTACTCCAAGGATGAGTTGCGGGCTATCTCCCGCGTTTGCTTGCTGTATGGCATGCCGCTGTATATTGACGGCGCACGCCTTGGCAACGCATTTGCGGTAGATGGTGCGGATGTGTTTCTGCCGGAGCTTGCAAAACTCACGAGTGCGTTCTCCATCGGGGGCACCAAGATGGGTGCGCTGTTTGGCGAAGCGCTGGTGATCAACGATCCGCTGCTCAAGAAAGATTTTCGCTATCACATCAAGCAGCGCGGCGGCATGCTCGCCAAAGGGCGGTTGCTGGGCATTCAGTTTGAGACGCTGTTTGAGGACGGGCTTTACGATGAAATCGGGAGGCACACGGTGAAGCAAGCCCAACGAATTGCTGCCGCTGTTCGGGCGAAGGGATATGAACTGTTTGTCGATTCTCCGACGAATCAGGTGTTTCCGATTTTACCGCGCGAGTTGCTCAAAAAACTCGCAAGCGATTTCGGCTATGCGTTCTGGCAAACGTTTGACTCGGAAAATGATGTGGTACGCTTTTGCACCTCTTGGGCAACCCCACCTGAGATGGTGGATGCGTTGCTGGACGGTATTCCCGCAAAGCGATAAACAAATTCAAAACAGGCAAACAAAAAAGAGGCTTCGGCCTCTTTTATGTTGCTTGCACTATCTTGGGTAACACTCGCTTGCCGAATATGCGCCAACAGAGCAGTGAGAGGACGAGCAACCCGACGCAGAGTTTGATTGCGATGCTGATCGGGCGATAGTCCTCCCAGACTGCGCGTAGGATTGCGTCGGTTGCCGAAAGTATCAAACTGCCCATGGCGAGCAGGAGGATATTTCGCTTTGTGAGCAAGTCCTTGAGCCGCAGGTTAGGGAAGAGTAGCTTCAACACGATGAGGAACAGACCAAAGAGTAAGAGCGCGTTTAGCAGCACGCCGAGTAAAATCTGTAACACCGGATTGAGTGCGGCAAAGAGCAAGGAAAACAACGCCAGTAATGCTTTTCCAAACGCCCAGAAGGGGAGGAGCACAACACCGCGCACGACGGAAGGCTGCGCGAGGAACAAGCGGCGAAGTTTATCCTGCAGGCGCTCTTTCTTTGCGGGCTCAGCAGACGTAGAAGCGGCGACGATTTGCTCGTCGTCTTCTGCGGTGGCAATGACAAAATACGCGGCTTGCGGTGCGCCGGAAAACAGCTCGTCCGGCGAATCTATGATGCCGCCGAGCGCGAGGGAGAGCGCGGCAAGCAATCCCGCTGCGGTTGGGGCGACTCTTTTGCCGAGTTTTTTAAGTTGCGCTTTCGAAAAATCCATAGCCGTATTATAGCGTGTAGGCAAGTCGCCTGCAAACCGGCATAAAAAAGCACCCCGCAAAAATTGCGAGGTGCTGATTTGTCCTTGTTTCGTTCGGGCAAAAGAAATTATCTCTTGCTGAACTGGGGCGCTCTGCGGGCTGCATGCAGACCGTATTTTTTACGCTCTTTCATGCGCGGATCGCGCGTGAGGTAGCCGGCCTTTTTGAGGGCGGGGCGAAGAGCGGGTTCCGCGACGAGCAGCGCGCGGGCGATGCCGTGACGGATTGCGCCAGCCTGACCCGTGTAACCGCCGCCATAGACGTTGACGAACACGTCAAACTTCGAAAGCGTATCGGTGAGGGTAAGCGGGGCGCGGACGATCATCTTCAGCGTTTCCATGCCAAAGTAGTTGTCCAGTTCGCGCTTGTTAATCGTGATGCTACCGCTGCCGGGGAGCAACCGAACGCGGGCAATGGACTTTTTCCGTCTGCCGGTACCAAGATATTGCGTACTTGCCATGTTCTTGTTCTCCTCTCGTTATTTCAGCGTCAGCGGCTGGGGCATCTGTGCGGCGTTCTTATGCTCCGGACCCGCATAAATGCGAACCTTCTTGAGCATCTTGTCGCCGAGCGGGCCTTTCGGCATCATGCGGCGGATCGCTTCATAGACGGCAAACTCCGGCTTGGTGGCCAGCAATGTGCGGTAGCTGACCTCGCGGATGCCGCCCGGATAACCGGTGTGGTGGATGTGCTTTTTCTGATCCAGCTTTTTGCCGGTCAGACGCACTTTGCCCGCATTCACGATGATCACGTGATCGCCGGTGTCGACGTGCGGGGTGTATATGGGCTTATGCTTCCCTCTGAGGATAGCAGCTACCTGGGAAGAAAGACGGCCTAGAACCATGTCCTGTGCATCCACAACGTACCAGCTACGCTCGACGGTTTCGCCCTTTGCCATATAGGATTTCATGGCGATTCCTCCATCATATCATATCGATTGAATTCTGTTGTGTTCTTGAGAGCAGACGCCGGGGCTGTGGCAGCTGAAACCCAATGGCACACCGATTAGTTTAACAAACGCTCTTTATGGTGTCAACCCCGAAAACGAAGAAAACCGTTGAATTCTCACCGATTTCAAAGGATTGGTGGAACAATCTCCGCATATGCCGCGCAAACCCGCTCTGCCCAGCGAGAAAGGGCGTACGTTTGGCGGACGCGCTCGCCCGCCTCTTCCAGCGCAAGCGCGCGCGAGGCTGTGTGCTCTACGCAGAGCACGCGATGCAGGGCATAGGAAAGCGCCTGCGCATCCTGCGGCGGAAAGAATGCGCTTTTCGGTAGCGCGAGGTCTTTCTGCGCGTCGATGGCGCTTGCAAGCACCGGAGTGCGGCAATAGGCTGCCTCGACGAGCGCATAGCAAAATCCTTCCTGACGGCTGGGGGAAAGGAACACGTCCGCCATATGATAGTACGAGGAGACATCCTCACGCGGGGGCAGGAGGAGAATCCAATCCGGCACATCAGACAGACAGAGCTGGGCGCAGATGCGAAGCCGTACCTCTTCCAGATGGGACGAGAGGGCAACTGCAAGCGTGACGGGCAGACCGTCGCGCTCCCGCAGAAGGCGCACTGCCTCCACCGCAAGATCGACACCCTTGACCTCAAAATTATACCCGAACATCAGCGCGAGTTTTGCCTGCTCCGGCAGGCGAAGCGATGTGCGCACGGAGGAATCGTAGGAATCCAGCCGTTTAAAGGCGATTGCGTTCTCCGCGACCCTGACGCGCTCTTTCGGCACGCCGTCGGCTATGATATGCGCGGCGACCGACTCACTGCAGCAAACAAATCGGGAGACTGAGCGGAAATAGAGCATGTGCGGTAGTCGCAACAACGGGCTATGCGGCAACTCGAAGTGATTGTGCAGGTGCAGCACGGTCTTGACCCGGTGCCCACAGGTTTTGATCGCAAGCCAGGCCGCGACCTTCTCCGAAAAATGGATAAAGTGCTCGTGCAGAATGTCCGCATTTGTTTCTTTCAGCAACCGTCGCACCTGATGAAGATAGGAAAAGAAGCCGCCTTTTTTGAGAAAACGAACGTCGTGTGTCCTGGACATCTCCTGTGCCCAGGAGCGATCTGCTGCGCGCGCGGGCAGCACATAGACCGTCTTTGTACCGGTTTCGGCGAGCAACTGCTCCAACGCGGAAAGCGACGCAATGAAGTTGCCCGCGTATGGCGCGCCATAGTCGGTCAGGTGCAGAACGGTTTTGTTTTGGATGGAATTCATTGCTAGCGCCTCCTCAGATGTTCGTAAGCGCTGCTAAGAGCTCCTCAAACGGGCAGACGATGCGCTCCACCGCCGGATGATGATAGAACACACAAAAGCCTTCCGTTCCGTCGAATGGCGCGCTGGTTTCCGACCAGAGCAGGATTCGCTTGTTGGCGGCCGTCGCCAGCGCAATGCCGAGCTCCGCATGCGTGCCAAATCGCCCGGGCAGCAGGAGAACGACCAACTCCGCCTCCGCGACCCCACGCGATTCATTTCCCGCAACCTCTTGCTTGCGCGCATCCGGCGTTTTGGAGACATCGCCGTGCGTCGTCCAGTCATAGGTGCGCGTGTGCCCCGCCGCGTTGAGCGCGGCAGCCGCGAGATTCACTTTTTCGGCGTTTGGCACGCCGCTTGCCACGTAATACTTCATGTTGGGTTATAGATCCTCGTCGTCTTCCGCTGCGCAATCACATTGGCCGGGGACAGCTCCCTTTGCGAGGTCTTCGGCGCGGAGGCCGGGGCCGGGATCACCGATTAACCAGTGCTTGCGGCAGAGGCCGATGTATTTGTCACTCGCGCCGAGGACGACCTGTTCGCCGACCTTCGTGATGCCGCCGAGCCCGTCAAGGCGCGCGTTGTTCGTCGCCTTCTTACCGCACCAGCAGATGGTCTTAACTTCCTCAATCGTGTCCGCGCGGGCAAGCAGCCGCGCGCTGCCGGGGAAAAATTCCCCGCGAAAATCGGTTTTGAGCCCGTAGCAGATGATCGGCACATCGTAATCATCCACGATGGGCAGCAACATATCCACCTGCTCGATGGAAAGAAACTGTGCCTCGTCGATGATCAGGCAATCATATTCTCCCGCGCGAACCTTGTCCCAGTCGATCTGGTCAAACAGAATGCAGTTTGCCTCCAAACCGCTGCGGGAGCGGATGGTGTAGACGCCGTCACGCGTGTCGACACCGGGCTTGATGAGCAGTGCGCGTTTGCAGCGCTCTTGATAGTTATACCAAACCATGATGGCGTTTGCGGTTTTGCTGGAGCCCATCGCACCATATCGGAAATAGAGTTTAGCCATATACCCTCCGGAAGATGTAAGAATGATTGCGAAATACGCATGGATATTGAAACAGACGGATGCGAGAAGGCGCCGCGGCGAATGCGCTTCGACGCGGCGCCCGAGGATACGTGTTTCGAAAGGATGTTGAATTACCTGCGGCCTTTGTCGTAGGGGATGCCCTCGGCCTTTGGCGCGCGGGATTTTTTACTTGTGAGGATGAGGACGATCATCGTCACAACATACGGTAACATGAGATAGATGTATTCGCTGGCTTTGATGTTGTCAAATTTCGGTAGGAAGGGAATGCTTCCGCTATAGGAACCGAGAATCTTGAACAGTGCGAAGAACAGCGAAGCGCCGAGGATGTTCAGCGGCTTCCAGTTACCAAAGATCATGACCGCGAGAGCGAGGAAGCCGTAGCCGGCGACCGTAGACTGGAACGCGCTGCCGGCAGCGAGCGTATAGGCAAGACCGCCAATGCCGCCGAGCAGACCGGAGATGAACACGCCGGCATAGCGCATGCGATAGACGTTCACACCCACGGAGTCCGCGGCCTGCGGGTGCTCACCGCAGGAACGAAGGCGGAGGCCAAAGCGCGTTTTATAGAGGACGACCGCGGCGATGATGAAGAGGAACACCGCCCAGATCGTGGTCTGATAGAAGCTCTTGAACAGAAACAGTTGCAGGAATGTGTCCCGTACGGGGATGCCGAGCGTTTCCTGCGTGATGCGCGCCCAGGTCGGAATCAAAATCGTGGTCTGACCCTGCCCCTGAATCGCCCACGTGAGCACGATTGCAAACGCGGGGGCGAGCATGTTCAGCGCTGTTCCGCCGATGGTTTGATCCGCCTTAAGGTTGACGGAGGCAAACGCGAGCAGCAGAGAGAAGATTGCGCCCGTCAGCCCGGCAACGAGGATTGCAAAGAACATGGCCCATTGCGGGTGCGCGGCGCCAAAGCCGCTTGCGTCCATGTAGCGCAGAAACAGGCAGGAGCAGAGCGCGCCAATGATCATGATGCCTTCCAGCGCGATATTGACCACGCCGCTGCGCTCGGAGAACATTCCGCCCAGAGCAACGAGCAGCAACGGGATCATAAACACAATGGTTGCGCTAACGATATCCGCTAAAATACTCATGGTTTATTTCACCTCGTCTTTCGCTTCGGTTGCGTGTGCGGTGGCGGCTTCCAGCGCCGCATCTTCGCGGCGCTGCTTGCCGCGCGAGAGCAGTTCCCGCGTCAGGAGCGCAAAAGCCGCAAGGTAGATGATCACCGAAATGATGATATCGATGATCTCCTTGACGAAATCAGGCTGCATCGCGTCCCCGCCGACCTGAATGTAGGAGACAAAGAACGCGGAGAAGATCGTGCCGATGGGGTTGGAGGTCGCCAGCAGCGCTACGGGGATACCGTTAAAGCCCGCGGCGAGAAGCTGCTTGAGCAGCGTGTATTGACCCGTCCCGGCGAGGAAGTAGAGCCCGCCGCCAACGCCCGCAAACGCGCCGGAGATGACCATCGAAAGCACGATGTTCCGTTTGGCGTTGATGCCGGCATAGATACTCGCGTTGCGGTTATAGCCGCAGGCCTTGAGCTCGTAGCCAAAGGTGGTCTTGCTCAGAATGATCCAAGCGACGATTGCAAAGACAATCGCAATGAAGATGCTGATGTTCATGTAGTTGCTCTTCATGAGCACATCCAGACCAAGGCGCGGAATCAGCGCGCCCGGATTTGCCTGCGCGAGGTTTGCCGTGCGGTCCATCTGCGCGCCGCCCCAATACTTCGCAAGCATCATCGGCAGGTTGTTGATGGTCAGGTTGACCGCAAACATCGCAATCCAGTTGAACATGATGGAGGTGATAACCTCGTTCACGTTGAAAAGTGCCTTGAACAATCCGGGGAAGATGCCCCAGAACGCGCCGCCGATAAGCGCAAGCAGCAGGCAGATATACCACGGAAGCTGAAACTGGATTGCGCCGATGAGCGCAAACGCGGAGCCGACGGTGTATTGTCCCGTTGCGCCGATGTTAAACAGGCCGGTCTTGAACGCAAACCCGACAGAGAGACCCGTCATGATCAGCGGAGCCGCTTGGTAGAGCACCTTTGCAAACTTATCACTGGAGCGAAAACCGGTTGTAATCAGGCTGACGAACGCGCCGCCGGCCGCTTTTGCGTTGAGCACGTAGAGCAGCACAAGACCGACGATCAAGCCGACGCCGATGGAGATCAGCGAGGCGAGAATGCTCGTGCCGCCCGGGATGCGCAGGGAGCGTCGTTTTTGTTCTCCCATATCAGTGCACCGTCCTTTCGGCGGCTTGCTTTTTCGCGCCCGCCATATAGAGGCCGAGTTCCTCGACCGTCGTCACCTTGGGGTCAAACTCGCCTACGATCTCGCCTTCATACATGACGAGAATGCGATCGGAAACGTTCATGACCTCGTCGAGTTCCAGAGAGACGAGGAAGACCGCTTTGCCGTTGTCCCGCGCGGCGACAAGCTGCTTGTGAATGTACTCAATCGCGCCGACATCCAGGCCGCGCGTGGGTTGCACCGCGACGAGTAAGTCCGGGTTCTTGTCCATCTCGCGTGCGACAATCGCCTTTTGCTGGTTGCCGCCGGACATGCTGCGCGCGCTCGTGACCGGACCCTGACCGCTGCGAATGTCGTATTGCTTGATGAGCTTTTCCGCATATTGACGCACGTTTTGCTTGCGGATGAAGCCATTCTTTTGGAACGCAGGCTCCCAATAGCGCTGCAACACCAAGTTCTCCTCAAGAGAATAGTCGAGCACGAGCCCGAATTTCTGGCGGTCTTCCGGGATATGGCTCATGCCGAGCTTGCTGCGCAGGCGAATCGGCATCAGAACAGCCTTTGCACCTTTGAGCGCAGAGGCTGGCTGCTTTTCGCGTTTCGGCGCGATGAAAACGATGGGCTTGCCCAAGAGCGTCACTTCGCCTGCGGACGGCTTCTCCAGACCGGTCAAAGCATAGACACACTCTGTCTGGCCGTTGCCTTCGATGCCCGCGAGGCAAACGATTTCGCCCGCGCGGACGCTGAAGGAAACATCCTTGACGGCGTTGTTCTTGTGCAGCTTGCTCGGAACGGTGAGATTTTTGACGTCCAGCACGGTATCGCCAAGCTTCGTTTCGCCCTTTGCAACCACAAACTCGACATCGCGCCCAACCATCATGCGGCTGAGGCTTGATTTGTCGGTGTCCTTGACGTCGACGGTGCCGATGCACTTGCCCTTGCGGAGCACGGTGCAGCGATCCGCAACCGCCATGATCTCGTTGAGCTTATGGGTGATAAACAGAATCGATTTTCCCTCTGCGGCAAAGGAGCGCATGATGTTCATAAGCTCTTCGATCTCCTGCGGAGTGAGAACCGCGGTGGGTTCGTCAAAGATCAGGATATCGTTGTCGCGGTAGAGCATCTTAAGTATTTCGACGCGCTGCTGCATGCCGACGGAGATATCTTCGATCAATGCGTCGGGGTCGATCTTCAGCCCGTAGCGTTCGCTGAGGGCGACGACCTTTTTGCGCGCTTCTTTCTTTTGCAGAAACCCCATCTTGTTCGGCTCCACGCCGAGGATGATGTTTTCCAAAACGGTAAACACCTCGACCAGCTTGAAGTGCTGATGCACCATGCCGATGTTGAGTGCGTTCGCTTCGTTTGGCCCTTTGATGCGGACGACCTCGCCGTCCTTTTTTATCGTGCCTTTTTCCGGCTGATACAAGCCAAACAAAACGCTCATCAGCGTGGATTTCCCCGCGCCGTTTTCGCCCAGCAGCGCGTGAATTTCACCGCGGCGCAGGCAAAGCGTGATATCGTCATTGGCTCGGATGCCGGGAAATTCTTTTGTAATATTCAGCATCTCGATGACATATTCGTTCATAATCGGTATCCCTTCCCATTGTTTGATAGACGGGCGATGTACGGATGAACCGTTGTTTTTTTACGGAGTAGGACAAGTTTGCTTTTCAGATAAGAAAATTATGTGTCGCCCTGCGTTGGTAAAAACTGTTTTCTGCGGACGGTGTACCAGGCCGCCGAAGAAAACAAAGGGCTGTTTGAAAGAATAAAAGAGGGGCCGGGCTTGAAGCCCAGCCCCTTTTTTGACCGTGTTTCCTGTTCGAAACAATCAGAGATTAGTTCTGATAGTCGACAGCGATCGTAACGGTGGGCTGCACATCGATCGCGGAAGAGATCGTGTATTCGCCGCCCTTGACCTTCGCATAGAGGGCATTGTACTGATCCAGCGTAAAGGTGGTGAATCTCCAGGAAGCCGGATCGGTCGGAAGACCGACGCAATCCTGCGCGGCACCGAGCTTGTTCTCAACACCGGCATACGCTGCGGACCACTTGCCGCCGTTGGCGAGCAGGTCGGACAGAGCGAGCTTGACGGAGTTTTCGAGTTCCTTCTTCGCGGAGGTGACGACGCGCTCGGAGATGTTGGCCTGGTCGACGTCAACGCCGATCAGCTTGCCGTTTGCTTCGTCAGCAGACGTGATTGCGGAGTAGACGATACCGCCGCCGCAAGCAAAGATGATCTGCGTGCCTTCGGTGTACCAACCGGCGGTCTTGGTCTTGATCTCATCGTTCGGGCCGAACGTGCCGGAGTACCAGTACTTCACGGAGACATCGGCAGTGTTGCCGAGCTCGGTTGCGGCCTGGTTGGCGCCCTGGACGAAGCCGAAGCCGTAACGAACGACCGCGGGGACGTCAATGCCGCCGAGGAATGCCAGCTTGGTGTAGCCATCCATGACGGCCGCATAGCCAGCGAGGAAGCCGGACTGCTCTTCCTGGTAGGTGATCAGAGCGGTGTTGGCCTGGGGTTCCGGAACGTCGCCGATACCGAGGTCGATACCGAGGAACATGACTTCCGGATACTGCTGCGGCAGCTGCTGATAGGTTGCGCCGAAGAGGTAGCCCGGGCAGACGATGACGTTGGCACCCTTGTCGATGGCCGTTTTGATGGTCTCGATGCGGGCTTCGTCACTGTCTTCAGAAGGACGGTAGTAATTGGCAACCATGCCGTTTTCGGTGGCCCAATCGCTGCAGCCTTTCCAGGTGAATTCGTTGAAAGACTTGTCGTCGATGTTGCCGACGTCGGTAACCATAGCGACGTTGATTGCAACAGGCGCTTCGGTTGCTTCCGTGGCGGGGGCTTCGGTCGCTTCCGTCGCGGGCGCTTCGGTTGCTGCCGGTTCGGTTGCTGCGGGTGCCGCGGCCGGGGCGCAAGCCACGACGGACAGCATCATTCCCAGAATCAAAAGGATTGTTACTACTTTTTTCATGAGTTTTCCTCCCTGATGATTTGCTCTCTGCAATTGCAGGGCATACGCACAGTATAACACAGCCAATATTCGGAAACAACATTCACGCAAGTCTGTATAATGTAAATTTTACGCGGATTTCATGCAGGTAAAAAGCAGTTGACTTCGCCTGCCCGCTCGCGTATAATGACTTCTAGCGTCTTGTGACGCAGGAAGAGTCGGAATAAGAGGGGGGGGAAGAAAATGGAAATTCGCGTAGGTGAAAACGAGTCCCTGGAGAGCGCTCTGAAACGATTCAAACGCAAATGCGCACGCAGCGGCGTCCTGGCAGAGGTCCGTCGTCGCGAGCACTATGAAAAGCCCAGTGTGAAGCGCAAGAAGAAGGCTGAGGCCGCGAGAAAGCGCAAGTATTAATCCACGGGCACTCAAGTTGTCACAAAGGCGAGCCGGTTTTCCGGTTCGCTTTTTCGTTTTGGCTGAAGCGCGATCGGTTTTCTGAAACCGGCTTATTGCACGTTTGCCCAAAAACCGAGAAAAAACAATTCTTTTATGGCATTGCGATAATAGATATGGTAGTATATGAAGTAACAATGCACCATATGAGGAGCATACCGTTATGAAATGCAGATATTGCGCCAGCATCGAAAGCAAGGTTATCGACTCGCGCCCGACGGAAGACGGCAGTGCCATCCGCCGCAGACGCGAATGCATCAGCTGCGGGAAACGCTTCACCACCTATGAAAAGATCGAAGAAATTCCGATCATGGTTGTGAAACGGGACGGAAGACGCGAACCGTTCGATTCGGAGAAGATTCGCATCGGCATTCGCAAGGCCTGCGAAAAGCGCCCGATTGCGGCGGATGTGCAGGACAAGCTTGCAGAAGATGTCAGCCGCGAAGTGTTCAACACGCTGGCTTCCGAGGTGACCACGCGGGACATCGGCGAAATCCTCATGCGAAAGCTAAAGGATGTCGACGAGGTGGCATACGTTCGCTTTGCCTCCGTCTATCGCGAGTTTAAAGACACGCAAACGTTTATGAAGGAGCTACAGCATTTGCTGGACGAAAAGAGTTGATTCGTTCGTCCAACCATGCCGCAATCCCTGCGGGGCTGCGCCTTCTCATTTGGCGATCTTTCGGCGGCTCAATGCCGCCTTTTTTACTAAACAGCCAGATCGATCTGCGGGTTGCCCGCAAAAAGGCTCAGGAGAAGCACGCTTTACGATGAAAAACGCACAGCAATTTTTGGAACAATATCCGAATATGACCCGCGGAGCAAAGTTCCGTTATGTCAACGGCGTAGGGCTTTATACCCAGCCAATGCTGGAAAAGCTTGCGGGATTTGACCACGGCTTTACCGCAAAGAGCGGCGGCGTGAGCGAGGGGTATTTCGCTTCGCTGAACTTAAGCTTCACTCGACCGGAGAAGCGCGAGAACGTCATGGAAAACTATCGCATCTTTTGCCGCGCGGCGCAGATACCGTTTGACACCATGGTTATGGACAACTATGAGCATGGCACAACGGTGCTCAAGGTTGACCGCGCGGACGCGGGGAAAGGGTATTGTTCCGATTCGTTGCCGCCCTGCGACGGGCTCGTGACCAACGACCCTGCCGTCACGCTGATCACCGGGCATGCGGATTGCATGGCGTTTTACGTGATCGACCCGGTGAAGCGCTGCATCGGCCTTGCGCACGCGGGCTGGCGCGGTGCGCTCGGGCGCATCGGCGCACAGGTCGTGAACCAGATGACGGCCGAATACGGATCCGATCCGGCAGATATCTTTGCGGGCATCGGACCCTCGATCTGTCCCTCATGCTTCGAAGTCGGGGACAATGTCGCCGCGGAGTTCGCGCAGGCATTTCCGGATTTGCCCTGCGTTCTGCCCCGGCAAGGGGCGCGCCCACACGTCGATCTTTGGATGATCGCGTGCGCGCAATTTGTCGAAGCGGGTGTGCTGCCGAAACATATTGCGTTCTTCAACGTCTGCACGATGACGACGCCGCGGCTTTATTCCCACAGACGGGACAAGGGCAACACAGGCGGTATGGCGGCTTATTTACGGATATTGCCATAGTTGTTCACGTTTATGGGCACTATTTAAAAGGAAACGCCGTCGATCAATACGCGAAGGAGACAATCCCTTCGATTGACAATCTGTGCGCCCAAGAGTATAATTCACTCGTTTCAACGCAAATTTTGGCGAAGCTCTACTGACGCAAAAGGGAGACAGACATTCATGAAACGAAACAGGACACTTGCGCTGGTTGCGGTCATTCTGATGACGGCGGCAACGCTGCTCGGCTGCGGCGGCAAACCGGTTCTCGCGGCTACGGTTGGCGACCAGGAAATCACCGTAGATCAGCTGAAGAATTCCTACCAAAACAGTCTCAGCTATGCCTCCGCGTATGGCTATGACACCTCTACCGAAGAAGGTGTTGTGAAATTCCGCGATTATCTGCTCGACAACCTCATCGCTTCCGCAATGAAGATCTATCAGGCGAAGCTTGCGGGCATCACTCTGACGGAAGAAGAAATTGCAACCGCGAAGGAAACCGCGCAGAAGAATTATGACGACACCGTCGATTCCTTCAAGCAGCAGGCGACCAAAGCTGGAGCGACCAACGTCGACGCGTATGCCAAAACCTTGTTCACCAAAGCCCTTGTACAGAACAAGACCACGGTGAAAAAGCTCCAGGCGGATATGCTTGAGGATGCGAAGAACGAAACTCTCGTGAGTAAGCATCGCACGCAGCTTCTGGAAGGCATTCAGATGACGGATGAAGAACTCTCTGCAAAGTATGCGGAAGTTCTGGCAAACCAAAAAACGCTCTTTGACAAGACGCCTTCCGATTACTTCACCTATGAAAGCTATGCGCAGTATGGCTATAATGAGCCGCCGGTGTATGTGCCTGCCGGATTCTTCCGTGTTCGCCACATTCTCGTTGCGGACGAAGCCACCGCGAAGCTCGTGAAAGAGAAGATTGACGCGGGCGAAGACTTTGAAAAGCTGCTCGCCGAATACGGTACTGATCCGGGTATGCAGGGCGACACGAACGCCGCGGGCTATCTTGTCGGCGAAGGCGCGAGCTTTGTGGAACCGTTCCTGAAAGCAGCGCTTGCGCTCGCGAAGGACGGCGATGTTTCGGACCCGGTGCAGTCTGACTACGGCTGGCACATCATCAAGCGTGTTTCGACCGAAGCCGCGCATGAAATTCCGTATGCCGACGTGAAAGAGGGATTTGACCTCTATGAGCAGGCGGTTTATCAACAGCAGTATTATACGGACATCGTGAGCAAATGGACGGCGGATACCACGCTTGTTACGAAGTTTGCGGAGAACTACGCTTCAATCGGCAAATAAGGATGAGGAAGTGAAACTATGAGCAAAGGTCTGAGAATTTTCAGCCTGATCGTGGCGATCGTGATGATCCTCGGAACGGTTGCATCCATCATCTTTGCCATCGCATAACAGCAAAGAAACAAGAGGCGGAGCCGCATAGGCGGCTTCGCCTCTTTTGCGTTTCCCGGCAGATCAATCCCTTTCATGGGACTTTTTTGCAGGGGTGCACACGCGATATGCAAATTTGAAGAGGACACCTATATTTTTGCAGGATTTCCTGCGGGCGTCTGTTGCTTTTTTTGAGGCACCTTTCTAAAAAACCGCGCCACTATTGGTGTTGTGGCCATTGTGCAATGCATGGAAGCAAGAGGTTCTATTTCATAGTAGATTCACAACTCTTCGCAAAATTGCGATTTTTCTTGCATACGCATAGGTGAAACGCTATAATAATTAGTTGTTAGAGAATCGAAGGAGGAAGAGGATTTGTCAAAGAAATACGTTTACCTTTTTAGCGAAGGCAGCGCGGAAATGCGCTCACTCCTCGGCGGCAAAGGCGCGAACCTGGCCGAAATGACCACGCTCGGTTTGCCGGTGCCGTTTGGCTTCACTGTCTCCACGGAAGCCTGCACTCGTTACTACACCGATAAGAAAATGATCGCGGATGAGATTGTAGAGCAGATTGAAGCGGCTCTTGTCGTCACCGAAGAAAAAGCGGGCAAGAAGTTTGGCGATCCGTCCAATCCATTCCTTGTCTCCGTCCGTTCCGGCGCCCGCGCCTCCATGCCGGGCATGATGGACACCATTCTCAACCTCGGCTTGAACGATGAGACCGTGGTTGGCCTCGCGAAACTGACCAACAACGAGCGCTTCGCGTTTGACAGCTATCGCCGTTTCATCCAGATGTTCTCGGATGTCGTGATGGAAGTCGAAAAAGCGAAGTTTGACGAAATCTTCGAAGAGATCAAACACAAGAACAACTGCAAACTCGACACCGAGTTGACCGCAGAGAACCTCAAAGAGGTCGTCAAGCTTTATAAAGCGATGTACCTCAAAGAAAAAGGCAGCGAGTTCCCGCAGAATCCGCGCGAACAGCTCATGGAGGCCATCAAGGCTGTCTTCCGCAGCTGGGACAACCCCCGCGCCATCGTCTACAGAAGAAAGAACGACATTCCGTACGATTGGGGCACCGCCGTCAATGTGCAGAGCATGGTCTTTGGCAACATGGGTAATGACTGCGGCACCGGCGTTGCGTTCACGCGCAACCCCTCCACCGGCGAAAAGAAGCTCTATGGCGAGTTCCTGATGAACGCACAGGGCGAAGACGTCGTCGCGGGTATCCGCACGCCGAGCCCCATCGACGAGCTCAAGAACGCCCAACCGGAAGTGTATCAGCAGTTTGCCGAGACCGCCGAGAAGCTGGAGCGCCACTATCGCGATATGCAGGACATGGAGTTCACCATCGAGCGTGGCAAACTCTTCATGCTGCAAACCCGTAACGGCAAACGTACCGCTGCCGCGGCGCTGCAGATTGCGGTTGATCTTGTGAGCGAAGGCATGATCTCCAAGAAGGAAGCCATCGCGAAGATCGACCCCCGTTCGCTCGACGCGCTGCTGCATCCGACCTTTGAACCCAAAGCGCTCAAGAACGCAAAACCAATCGCAAGCGGACTGCCGGCATCCCCGGGCGCTGCCTGCGGACGTGTCTATTTCACCGCGGAAGACGCGATGAATGCGCACAAAGCCGGCGAGAAAGTCATTCTTGCCCGTCTTGAGACTTCGCCGGAAGACATCGAGGGCATGTATGCCTCCGAAGGTATCCTCACCGCACGCGGCGGCATGACCTCCCACGCGGCGGTCGTTGCACGCGGCATGGGCACCTGCTGCGTAGCGGGTTGCTCCGAAGCCACCATCTCCGAGAAGAACAAGACGCTGGTATTTACCTCCGGCAAGTCCTTCAAAGAGGGTGATTGGATTTCCCTCGACGGCTCCACGGGCAATATCTACGGAGAAGCCTTGCCGACCATTGAAGCGCAGGTTTCCGGCAATTTCGCAACCATCATGGAATGGGCAGATGAGTTCCGTACCCTCCATGTGCGCACCAATGCGGACACCCCGCACGATGCGGAAGTTGCGGTCAAGTTTGGCGCGGAAGGCATCGGCCTTTGCCGTACCGAGCATATGTTCTTTGACGAGAGCCGCATCCCCGCGATGCGCGAGATGATCGTCAGCAAAGACGTGGAATCCCGCAAGCGTGCGCTCAGCAAGCTGCTCCCGATGCAGCGCAGCGACTTTAAGGGCATCTATAAGGCGATGGGTGGCCGCCCGGTCACCATCCGCTTCCTGGATCCGCCGCTGCATGAGTTCCTCCCGAGCGAAGAAGAGGACATCCGCGCACTCGCAAAAGAGATGAACCTCACCTACGAAGACCTGCTCCAGACCGTCGAGAGCCTGCATGAGTTCAACCCCATGCTCGGACACCGCGGCTGCCGCCTCGCGGTCACGTATCCGGAGATTGCCGAGATGCAGACCCGCGCGGTCATCGAAGCCGCCATCGAGGTTCGTCAGGAGACCGGCATCGAGGTTGTACCCGAGATCATGATTCCGCTCGTGGGCGAAGTCAAAGAGCTGGAGTACGTCAAGAACACGGTTGACGAAACCGCCAAAACCGTTATGACAGAGCGCGGGATCGAGATTCCGTACCTTGTCGGCACTATGATCGAGGTGCCGCGTGCCGCGCTGACCGCGGACAAGATCGCCGAGCATGCAGAGTTCTTCAGCTTCGGTACCAACGACCTGAGCCAGATGACGTTCGGCTTCAGCCGTGACGACGCGGGCAAGTTCCTCGACGATTATTATAAGAAGAAAATCTTCGAGTCCGACCCGTTTGCGCGTCTCGATCAGGAAGGCGTCGGCAAGCTCGTGAAGATGGCTGTCGAACTGGGCAAGAGCGTTCGCAAGGACATCAAGCTTGGTATCTGCGGCGAACACGGCGGTGATCCGTCGAGCATCGAGTTCTGCCACAATGTTGGGCTGAACTATGTCTCCTGCTCGCCCTTCCGTGTACCGATCGCCCGCCTTGCAGCAGCGCAGGCGAAGATCAACGAAAAGAAATAAGTAACATGCTTAACAAACAGCGCCCGCCGGAAACGGCGGACGCTGTTTTATGTTTCTGTTTGATTTTTGTCAGAGACTCAGTAGGGACAAAATCTGCCCGGCGGCGGATTCAGCGGAAACGCCCTCCGTATGAATGCGCAGTTCGCAAGGGAGCGCATCAAACATGCCGTGTTTGCGCTCCAGCATGGCTTCCACGGGGGCAGGCAGCTTTCCGCCCATGCGCGCGGCAAACCGTTCCTTGATGCGCGGCAGTTCCGCCGTAATCAACACGCGGACAACGCCCGCAGGAAGCAGCGCAAGCTGCTCTGGCTCCGAGGCGACATAGACGAGCGCTTGATCTGATCCGAGACGCTCGGACAAAAGCGCGGCAAACGTACGTTTTGCTTCCGCTTCACTCTTTGCCAGGCGAAGATAATCCTTGCCGGTGATGCGTGTGGCGTTTAGGCGCACAGAAAGCACGTCTGCAATCGAAGATTTTCCGGTGCAGTTTTCGCCGAATAGACAGATGACCATTGATCGATTCCTTTCACACGAAATAACGGAACCTATTCTTCTGGCGTGTAGGCCTCGATATATTCAAACACTTTTCGCAGACCGTCGTTGCCATCGTGACTGATGCGGATGTTGTCCGTGAGCGTGAAGTGCATGCCGTCGCTTGTGGAAACATAATAGTGTCCCCACTGGAACCCCGCGCGATAGAATGCAAGCTCGTAGAGAATATAGTTGATGACCGTCTCCGGAATGGTTTGGAACACCCAAAGCAGCGAGCTGCCCGAATAGGTATAGTCATAATACAACACGTTATTTTCGCTTTTGATGCCGTTGTAGGTGAGAAAATTGCGCACCTCGTCATTGATGAGCGCGATATTCTCTTTGAGGTTGTCGTTTGCGCCCATGCCGCCGTTGAGATCGGTCGCCGTGCCAAACGCGTGGTGACTGATCGATTTCTCGCTGGAGGTAAAGCGGGAACAATAGCTGCCGTTGTAGGTATCGATCAGATCGCGCAACAGCAGCACGCCGGAATCCCCGCTGGTGCCGGAGATGCGGACATGCACATTGTTGAGATAGTACGACGCGGCTTTATAGTACGGAAGTGCGGCTTTGTGAATCCGCCAGGGTTCACGCCCGGGCAGGCAGTCATAGGAAATAATATTGTTACTCTCCCAGTCCGGGTCGGCGACGACATAGCGCGCATCCACCCACTGATACCGATAGAGAAACGCATCCTTCTGCTTGAAAAAATTCAACGCGGTCTCATAGCTGTTATTGGAGAAATCCGACTTCTTGATCGTATTCCATTGATCGGAGAGCACATAAAATGTCGTTTCAAACAACTTTTCCGGCGTAGGCTGACCGGTGCTGGTTGCATAGAGCTTCAGCGTATGGATGCCAACGTCCAGCGCGGCAAACTGCGCCAGCGAATCAAGCGAAACACCCTCACGGGTCAGCGCATCTTCGAGCGGATAGGTGTAGATTGCGTTTGCCGGATCAAACGAAACACTCTGCACATAGGGATAGCGCGGGTCCTCGCTATAGGCACAGGTGATTTCCAGCGAAACAGAGGTGAGCGGATAATTGGACTGCACTTGCCCGCGTAGCTTGAAACCACGCCCGAAGGAAAGGCGACTGCTCGGTGAGGGGAGCGGATTATCCGAGCTTTCATCAAACGTCAGCACGGAGGGCAAGTATGGCGTAGGGCTGGGGGTCGGGACCGGCGTTGGCGAAGGCGCGGCGGTAATCGCGGGCGTTGCGGTTTCCGGCTTGCCCTGAATTGCGCGGAGCGGCAGCGCGATCAACAAAAACAGCAGGCATAGCCCGATTACACCAAAAAGCGCAACCATCGCAGCGCTGCGCATTTCATTTCCGCGCTTGTGTTTGCCGGTTTGCTCCGTCATCTGCAAACTCCTCCTCCTGCATTTTCTCTATTCTAGCACAACTGGCGCACGAATGACAAAGAGGATGAAACGCCAGACACCGGCAACGTACGTTCGGTTTTTGACACACCGAATGGGAAGTGTTAAAATAAGCGCGGAAACAAGCATTTCACACATACAAGAAGTTCAACGAAACCGAGGAAGCGATATGTCCATTTTGATGGCTGCGATTGTACCGCATCCGCCGATTATCCTGCCTATCATCGGACAAGGGCAAGAATATGAAATCCGCGCAACGACTGCGGCATACCGCGAGATTGCGCGGCGTGTGCGCCAGCTTGCGCCAGATACGATTGTGGTACTCTCATCCCATGCGACAAGCTATGCGGACTATTTTCATATTTCTCCCGGCAAAAAAGCGCGCGGGGATATGAAGCGGTTTGGCGCGGAGCAGCTGCAGGTCAATGTAAATTATGACGAGGAGTTCTCACTCGCACTGGAGAAAAACGCAAAACGCGCGGGGCTTCCCGCGGGCACAAAAGGCGAGCGTGAGAAAGCGCTGGATCACGGAACCATCATTCCGCTTACGTTTCTGGCGGAGCGTGAGCTGCCATGCGAGGTGGTTCGAATCGGAATCTCCGCGCTCAGCGCCGTGGAACACTATCGACTCGGCAAATGCATCAAAAAAACAGCGGAAGAGCTCAACCGCTCTGTCGTTGTCGTTGCGAGCGGTGATCTTTCGCACAAGCTGCTGGAAACAGGGCCGTATGGCTACCACGCCAGCGGGCCCGCGTTTGACCGGCAAGCAACAGAAGCATTCGCGGAGGGAGACTTTTTGCGGCTGATGACGCTGGATGCCGCTCTTTGCGAAGAAGCGGCAGAGTGCGGGCTCGGTACATTTTGGATTCTTGCGGGAACATTGGATCGCATGAATGTGAAAAGCGAGCTGCTCAGCTACGAAGGCCCGTTTGGCGTCGGCTACGCGGTTGCCGCGTTCACGCCTGCTGGCGCGAACGAGAGCCGCGCGTTTGATGTGCTTGTTCAGCGGGCAGAGCGCGAGCGTTTGATCGAGATCCGCGCAAAAGAGGATGCGCTTGTTCGCCTTGCGCGGGAGACGGTGGAGGCGTTTGTGCGCACAGGCGATGTGCTGCCGCTTCCTGCGGAGTTGCCGGAAGAGATGCGCAGCGTACGCGCGGGTGTTTTTGTTTCGCTGAAGATCGGCGGGAAACTCCGCGGCTGCATCGGTACCATCTCGGCCGCGACAGAGAACATTGCGCAGGAGATTGTGAAAAACGCGATTGCCGCGTGCAGCGAAGATCCCCGGTTTGAGCCAGTCCGCGCGGAGGAACTCGAGCGCATCACGTATAGCGTGGATGTCCTCGGTCCAACCGAGCGAATCGAGAGTATGGATCAATTGGATGCAAAGCGCTACGGGGTCATCGTCGTCTCCGGCTACCGAAAAGGGCTGCTCCTGCCAAATCTGGAAGGCGTAGACACCGTAGACGAGCAGGTGAAGATCGCCAAGCGCAAGGCGGGCATTCCGGAAAGCGAGCGCTGCCGGATGGAGCGCTTTGAGGTGGTGCGGCATACGTGAAGACGGTTTGTGATCTCTGCCCGCGCCAATGCAGCCTCAGTGAAGGGCAGCTTGGCTTCTGTCGCGCGCGGATCAACCGCGGCGGCACGATCGTCTGCGAAAACTACGGCAGGGTGACAAGCATCGCGCTCGACCCGATTGAGAAAAAGCCACTGCGCATGTTTCACCCGGGGGCAAACATTCTCTCCGTTGGCAGTTACGGCTGTAATATGGACTGCGGTTATTGCCAGAACTGCGAGATTGCGCGCGCGGACAGCGAAAGCGTCCGTTGGGACACAGTCTCGCCGGAAGAGCTCGTCAGCCTTGCTGATGCATATCGACCGCAAGGTAATATCGGGATCGCGTTTACCTACAACGAGCCGCTTGTGGGATTTGAGTTCGTGCGGGATTGTGCAACGCTGGCCAAACAGCGCGCGCTTACGACAGTGCTCGTGAGCAACGGCATGGTTGAGCCGCGTTACTGGGATACGTTAATCCCTTTGATCGACGCGGCAAACATCGACCTCAAGGCATTTACGCAGGATGGGTATCGCGCACTCGGCGGGGATCTGGAAACGGTGAAAAACACAATCGCAAGCGCGCAGGGCAGGATGCATCTGGAACTGACCACCTTGATCGTGCCGGAGTTTAACGACCGAGAGGATGAAATGCGTAGGGCGTGCGAATGGATCGCGTCGCTTTCGCCGGAGATTCCGCTGCACCTATCACGCTTTTTTCCAAGGCACCGCATGCAGAGTTTGGACGCAACGCCTGTAGAAACAATACAAAAGCTTGCGCGGATTGCGCGGGACTATTTGAAATATGTCTTTCTGGGCAACCTGTAAAACAAGAAGGAGAAACGAATATGATCAAGATGGCAGGGCATCAGCAGGTTCGCATTCGCGAAAACGTACGCGGCGGCGAAGGCGCGCTGGTATTTCATGATTTTTTAATGGCGGAGGAATCCTTTGGCTCGGGCAAGCTTTTTTCGCGGACTGTGCTTCCTGCGGGCGCTTCGATTGGCGAACACCGGCACGACGGGGAGTTTGAAGTGTATTATGTGCTTGCAGGAACGGTGGAGGTGCTCGACTGCGGGACGTGGACTGCGCTGGATCGGGGGGATATGCACCTCTGTGCGAACGGGGAAAGCCACGCGCTGCGCAACAGCGGCAAGCAAGAGGCAGAAGTGCTTATGCTGATTCTAAACGACCAAACAGGGCAGGGGAAATAAACCCAAATAGGCTTTGACCCTGTGCTTGTGAGCGGTGCAACCGGATGATAGGGTGAGGGCAAACGCAAGCGAAAAGGCCTCGAACATCATCCAATCCGGTCGTTTGTTAGTCAAAATGTGTTTCATCACATTTTGAAGTGATTACGATACAATGTCACAGCGGATGTGATGAAAAACGGATATAATTCGTTCCATCAAACGATTGTAAGCAACGGAAAGGGAAAACTGTATGAGCTACACAGATACTCTGCTCGAAACCATTTTGGGAGGAGACACCGTCAGTACACTGAGCAAAAACAGCGGTGCGAAAAAATCGCAGGTGGAGTCCGTTATCGGCGCAGCACTGCCGCTGATGCTCGAAGGCATGCAGCAAAACGCAAGCACAAAAAAAGGAGAACAGGCGCTGACGCAGGCGCTGTCCGATCACGCGAACAGCGATGCGTCGGATGTGAAATCCTTCCTCGATGGTGTAGATTCCAAAGATAGCGCAAAGATTTTGCAACACCTCTTTGGAGAGAACACAAACAAAACCGTCTCCGCGCTTTCGAAAAAAGCAGGTGTAGAAAAAGGGCAGACAACGTCGATCCTGTTGCAACTGGCTCCGCTGCTGCTTTCGCTCTTGGGACAGCAAAACCAGAACAGCTCCGGCGGAATCGGCTCGATCCTCGGCTCTCTGCTTGGCGGTTCCGGCTCCGGTTCCGGCGCGGGATCGATCATCGGCAGCCTTCTCGGCAGCGGGACAAGCGATGCAGCAGGTTCACTACTGGGGAATCTTCTCGGCGGAGGTTCCAACAACAACTCCGGCTCCTCCATCGGCGGCGCGCTGCTTGGCAGCTTGCTTGGCGGAGGCAACAGCTCCTCCGGCAGCAGCAATAATAGCGGCGTGGGTTCGCTGCTTGGTTCGCTCTTGTCGGATTCCAACGACGATGACAACAACGACGACGGTGGCCTGCTTGGTTCGCTGCTTGGCGGTGGAAACAGCAATAGCTCCGGTTCGTCGCTCGGCGGAGAGCTGCTGGGTTCTTTGCTTGGCGGTGGAGGCGGCAACAACAGCGCTTCAAGCCTTGGCGGCGCGCTGCTCGGCAGCATCTTTGGCGATGATTCGCAGAAGAGCAAAAAGTCTTCTTCCGGCAAAAAGAGCTGCTCTTCCAGCAAAAAGAGCTCTTCAACGAAGAAGAGCACAACGAAAAAGACCACCACAAAAAAGAAGGGTTAAACTCTTTCTGGCAACAAAAGCAGCGGCCATCATGCGACGGCCGCTGTTTTGCGTATGTTTGATTTTCCCTTGTGCATGGTGTAAGGAAATTGCCGAAACTGCGTTATTTCGGAAAAGATAGTTTCGATTGGAATTGCTTCTTCGCTTTTTCGTCCAGTATGCTGCCGCTGAGCACGGAGAAGAAATATTCCTCCAAATCCGGTGTGGGATGAATCTCCCGAACAAGCAATAGCGCTTCCAAAAAATCAACCAGAATAAGTTTTCGCATCGTGTCTTTATAGCGCAACAAATCGACCGCCATCAATGCGCGCCCGACCACATCCGCAAGTTCCGGTTTTGCGTGGAGAATCTCCGGCAGAGCCTGCGCGGTTTGCCGAACCGTGATTGGTTTGATATCGCTCAGAAGCCGGAGAAACTGCGGCAACGAATCCTGCATTCTGCCCGCTGTGTCGTGCCGCGCATTTTCGGCAAGAAGCATTGCGCCGATGCTTCGTTGATAGGAATTTTCGCTCGTGAGTTTTTCAACCAGCATATCCAAAAATGGATAGACATCGCTTGCGATTGCGGAACGTGCGCGCAGAAGCAGGAACGCGGGATAACGGATTTTATCCTCCGAGGAATCAAGGCGAGGAATGAGCGCATCTATGTCTTTTGTGTCGAGCGCAGCCGCATGTATTGCGGCGTTTTCCGGCGTTACGAGGGAGAGTATGGCTTCGTCTAGCATAAGCTCGCCTCTCTTTCGGCCACAAATCTCATCGGCGTAAAGCGGATTCCGTCTCTGAGCTGTTCCTTTGAGAGCGCATGGAACCCAAGCCTTTGGTAGATTTCTACGGCGTATGGCGATGAGTTGACCGTCATTTCGTCTGTCTTACAGGTTTCCCGCGCGGCAAAAAAAAGCGCACGCCCAACACCCTGTCGCTGAAAGCAAGGTTCCACGAAGAAGAGCGCGATGTGGCTGCTGCCGCGCGTCGCCAGCACGCCGACAAGCTGGTCTTCGACATAGGCGCCGTAGAACACAAGGGCAGAGACGGCATCGGGGTCGTGCAAAAATGTGCGGAACGTAAGGATACCCTCCGGCTGATAATCCGAGGCCTCAAACTGCATGAACACGCGCTCCACAAGCGCAAGCGCCTGCGCTAAGTTTTCCTGCGGGATGATTTCGATCTGCATGCTTGCTCCTATCTTGCGCCTGACTCCACAATCGCGATCATATCGGCAGTGAACGCTTCTGTTGCCTGCATCAGCATTGTATCGAGCACCGTTGGATCGTCAAACGCGTATGGCTTCGGCAGGTCATGCGCGATGATTGCGTCCACACCGGGGGTAAGAACGCTGAGCGTGTATTGGCCGAGCGAAACCGTTTTGAGGGAATCGAATACGGATTTTTGAATTGCGCGATTTCCGGCGATGAGCCAGAGCGAAAAGATTCCACTCTCATGCAGGAAGACGAGAGAAATCTTCAGCCGCTTGTCAACAAACGCGGCGGGGGCAACGGAGACAAAACTCATGTCCAGATAGCCCTGGTACAGAGCACCGGCGTTGTCCGCAGGGTGCGTCACTTCCCAAGCCGCCTTGAAGTGCGACAGCGTGGAGAGAATTATGCGGTAAGCGCGGACGATGTCTCCCTGCGCCACCAGATCGGTGTACACTTCAACACAACTCGAAAGTGAACGCTTTTGTTGAGTCATATGATCCTCTCTGTGTCTTTGGAAGGGAACGCAAGCGCACACAGTTGTGCCATCGTGTTCCAGTTGCGGACGGTCATGCCCGGAACCAGCTTTTGCAGGCGGATCGCGAGTTTGGAATTGCGAATGCTCTGAGAAAGCAGCAGGTAAATCTCTCGCCCGCAGATGACATGCGCGTCGCTTCCCAACTCAACCGAGGAGAGCGAATCAAATGCTCTTTCGTCAAGAATCTTCGGCAAGAGGCAAACATACAGGCTTTCACCCTCTGTGTTGACCGCCTGTGCATGCGCGATCTCCTGTGCGGAAAAAGGACAGTCGCGGATGATTTGCGATAGCTCCTCCGTCGTTCGCACAATGGCAGTCGTGGTGATGGATGCGCCTTCTTGTAGCGCGCTCTCGATGGTTGCCCGCGCGGAATCCTCCACCAGATCGGATTCAAAGAGCACGTTGCCGCTCTGGATATAGGTTACGACTTCGCAAAAACCCGCGTCTTCCAGCAGGCGCTTGAGCATATCCATACGAATACGCCCGCTTGTGCCGACGTTGATTCCCCTTAAGAGCGCCAGATAGCGCATGGTGCATCCTCACAATCCTGTAGCAATCGATTTTTAGTTTTTTAAAATTCTAGCGAGATGGTTTTTCCTGCAAAGGAATTGACGCGCCATCGCCGGTAGTTGCCGTACCTTGCTGGAATACGCGCACCGCGTTTCGTACACGTTTCGCTTCATAAAGCGCTTCATCCGCTTGATTGAACAGGCGGGAAGCGCCATCCTGCTTTGTGTAAACAGAAAGACCGAAACAGACGGTGGGCTTTAGCTCGGGAATGCCCTCAAACTCCACGCGGCGCAGGCGGAGCTGTGCACGCTCGCAAAGCTGCTCCGCGGTTTGGAGCGTCGTGTTGTGTAAAATCAGGCAAAACTCGTCCCCGCTGTACCGGTACACGGCGCCTTCGCCGAAGTATTCGCACAGCACGCAGGCAAACTCCATCAGGCAAAGATCGCCAACATGATGACCGTAGAGGTCGTTGACCGATTTGAAGTAGTCAATATCCGCAATGCCAAACACAAGCGGCCCGGCAGGCGTAATCTGTTCCAACGCGCGGAGGGCATCATGCAACGCTTTCCGGTTATAGGTGCCTGTCAATTCATCATACAGAATCGATTCCTTGAGCAATTCGCGCTCCACTTCGCGGCGTAGGCTTGTCTCGTTTTTGCGCTTCTCATATTGAATGGTTACGATGGAAACAAGGCTGCAACCAATGACGACCGACAGAGCGACGAGAAAATCGATAAAGCGGCTCGCATCCGCAAACACACTGACTTTATCCAAATCCCAACACAAAAGAAGCTCTGATATGACAAGACTCAACAGCGCGGCCAAGGAGACGAGCCATGTAAGTTTGTAGTCGGCATAGGTCGTCGTGAGGAAGATTGCGAATGCATAAAGCGCATAAATCGCGACAAACGCGCTATGCGCCGTATAGTAAACAAAGCAAATCAGAACAAATAGAAGCGACATTGTATAGATTTTTGTGCGTGAAGAAAGCCGCGTGCTCTTGATTGCAAGACGCGCGGCAAGAAGGAAAAAGCCGGCAAACCCGCTTGGTACCAGAATGAACTTGAGGATATAGCGTACGATAGTGGTGGTCAGAATATCGGATGTGGCAATGAAAAACGCCATAGCGATTTCGACGGCAAGCGCGATGATAACCAGAACCGCGGCCAGACGAAAGTGCAACTGAAGCCATTCCTCTGTGATGCGATTCAGATCCTGACGAATCGATTCGACATGCAGGGTGTGTTTTGTTTGCTCTTCCATGTTGACACCCGATTCACTCATGTTTTACGCCAGCTTTGCAGTTCCAGAATGTTCCCTTCCGGATCGCGCGCATAGACGACGGTGATCGTCCGACCGTCTGGATAGCGATTTTCCACGAGATCGCCGACTTGACCGCCACCGTGTGAGAGGACTGCTTGCAGCACTGCGCTTACATCGTCCACCGCGAACGCAAGATGCGTAAAACCGCTTGCGTTTACGCTTGGAGCCGTATTGGAAACCACCGCATCATAGCCGAAGATTTCGAGCGTTGGCCCTCCTTCTTCAAACCCGGGCAGAGCGAGATGCTCGCCGAAGATGTGCGCGCCCGGGATGCCGGTCAGGCGGTCGACCCAGCTGCCTGAAAGATCCCGCGTTTGCCCGATGCTGCGGCAACCCAGCACATCGCGGTAAAACGCGATCATCAGCGGAATGTTTTTTGCGATCAAATTTGTGTGGGAATAACGAACCATATGACACCTGTGGTGCGGGTTTACTCACGCGAATGCCCATACTTATTATATTATATTATATAGGATGTTGGTGAAAGGTGAATACGTGAATCAAAGTCCGGTTGAGATACTACTTGGCTGGCAAAAACTGCACAACGGGCGCACGGAAATAGTCGTAGACCGCTTCTGGAATAAAGCCGCAGGAGAGATAGAGATGGTGCGCACGTGCATTGGTATTGTCCACCTCGATTAGAACATCCGTCGTGCCCTGCGCAAATGCTTGCTGCAAGAGCAGCGCAACAAGCCCGCGCCCGATGCCCCGGTTTTGCAAGTGCGCTCGAACGCCAAGCCCAAACAGCGTTGCTTCACCGTCCTCGTAACCAAGAGCGCCTATTGCGACCGGTTCGCCGTTGAGCCGCGCAAGATATTGCTGCCGTGTGTCGGACTGTATCGCAAGCGCGAGAAAATGCGCGGCACGCTCCGCCTCTTCCGAGAAGCTTTCAGCGCTGATCTGCGACATCACGGCAAGGTCTGCTTCCGTTGCGCGGTGCAGCGAAAGCCCCGCAGGAACCGCGAGGGTATCCGGGGATTTCGTTTGATCATAGCGTAAGGCATATTCGGTGTGATCCGGCGCGTGAGGAAAAGATGCCAGCGCAGCTGTGCCGTCTTTCGACTGCGGCTCGCAGACAAATAAAAAATCGGGGATGCCAAGCGCGGATGCTTGGTTTGCTGCCTCACGCAGCAGCGCGCGAAACACGCCGTGTCTACGAAAAGAAGGGAGAGTGAGCGCGACAAGCTCTGCCTCCTCCTGCGTTGGCGCAAAAAACGTCATCGCTCCAAGAAGTGTTTCCTCTTCATAACACGCGAGTAGGCAAGGCGCCTCCGGTGAAAAATTGAGGGAAGGGTCGAGAAACAAAGACCCTTTGAGTTGGTCGTGCGTTTGGCAGACGCGCTCTAGCTCGCGAACCGCATGCACAGAAGCAGTTGTCGGATGGGGAAAACACTGTATGACCACGAGGGTGCTCCTTTCGAGGATTGATGACATTTCCGGTTTATCTATGGCTAATTCGATGCCTCATTTCGGGAAAACACCGCCATGATAGCAGATGATAGTTTTGGCGCCGAAGGTGAGAACTTTTTGAAGAGAATGTTCTGCAAGCGCCCGATCTTCCGCAAACTGCGGGTTGGCGAGGGCGAGCGTACCGGAGTCCAGCACGGCTGCATCACCGGCAACCAGCGTATCCCGGGCGCGCATATAGAGCGAGATGTGCCCAAGCGTGTGTCCGGGCGTTGCGAGAACGTCGCATCCGCCGCAGAATGGCAGAACATCGCCATCTGAAACCGTCCAATCCACATCGGCGGGCTCAACCTGCTCCAACAGCGAGAGAAACGCCAACCCTGCCGCCTGTGCATCTGCGGTCAACGTAGGCTGAATGGCGCGCGCCTGTGTCAGGCGGAGCGCGGGCGCTTTTCCCGCGATGTAAGCCGCCTCCAGTTGGCTGGAGATGATCTTGAGCTGCGGGTTGCTCCGCTTGAGCGCGGCGAGCGTGCCAACATGGTCGTGATCGTGATGCGTTACAATCACATGCGTTAACTGAGCAGGCGAAAATCCAAGCACGGCGAGTGCCGTGGAAAGAAGGGGCATGCTGCCGACATAGCCGCTGTCGATCAGGACAAGGTTTGATTCATCGCGCAGCAGAACGGGGGAGATTGTGCTTGACGCATCCCCCCATTCCGGCGCAATGCGCAATAGGAAAAGTTCATTCATGTTCTGTGATCCCGGCTTTTTTATTGCATGATTCAGATGAACGGCGCGTTATCCGTTTCTTGCCTGCTCCAGCGCACGGATGTCGAGTTTCTTCATCTGCAAGAATGCCTGCGTGATGCGCGCGGCTTCCTCCGGCGCTGCGGAACTCAGCAGTTCACCCATATTCTTTGGTACGATCTGCCACGAAAGGCCAAACTTGTCCTTGAGCCAGCCGCACTGCTCCGCTTCCGGCACAAACGAAAGCTTCTCCCAATAGTAGTCGATTTCCGCCTGATCCTCGCAGAGCACCATAAACGAAAACGCTTCGTTGAATGTTTCGTCTCCGCCTACGCCGTGATCCATCGCAACAAACTGGTGCCCGAGCAGCGTGAGTTCGGCATAGTTCGTCTTCGCGCGGGCGTCTTTCGCTTCGCCGGGCAGATAATGGTTGACATAGCCGGGGATTGCGCCGGGGAAGATGCTCGCATAAACCGTAAGCGCCTCCTCCGCCTTGCCGCAGACGGCATCGGAAAAGAGCAAAACCGGACGGATCTTTTGCATGATTTCGTCGGTTTCAAAATAGCACAACTGCCAACTGAGCCCGAAGCGGTCTTGCAGCCACACATAACGCTTGCTGAATGGATAGGCGCCAAGCGGCATCAGAATGGTTGCGCCTTTACCAAGATGCGCATAGAGCGCGTCCACCTCTTCGGCACTGCGACAGGTTACCATCAGCGAGATTGCGGAGTTCAGCGTAAAATAAGGCCCCGCGCTGATGGCGGAAAAGTCCACGCCGTCGAGTGTAAACTCCACTGTGTCCACGTCGCCGGAAGGGGTGTCGTGCAGTTGCGAAATGTGCGTAATTTCCGAGCGCGCAAAGATGGATACATACCAGTTTGCGGCCTCAACCGCCTGCGTATCGAACCAGAGATGAGGGACAATTTTCTGCATGGCCATTTCCTCCTGTTTGAATTTTTTCGGGTTAAATCGGGTGGTTCCTGCCGTGTTTGGTTGCTTCTCATCGACTGCTCAAATCCAGTTTTTTGGCGTCCGGATTCAATCCGGCGTATGACTTATTATACCAATTTTCCACGTATATGCACGTAAAATTGTGCCAACAAAAAACGCCGCTAAGTGCGGCGTTTGTGATTGCATACGAAACCCTATCTCACAACAGAAGACTAGATGAAGTGTATGGTTGCACGATAGTGTGAGGGGTATGAGAGCGATCGGCAATGATCAAACCGATGAATTTGAGAATGGAGGTTCTTTCTGATAAACGGTATTGAAAATGCATTTTTGCGCTTGATGAAGCAGCTCGCGGGAGACATTCTGAGGCGCATGCATGAGTAACAGCGGAATATCGGAGACATCACCTTGCAGGCAGGGCTGAATATAGCCAACCAGACTGAGCGCAAAGCCCAGCCGCTGATAGAAGCCAATTCTGCGCTGCGCAATTTTGCTGCCTGTCGCTTCCACTTCCAGAATGACGGGCAGGGCGGATTGCGAAAGATACGCCCCCATGATATGGCTGCCGATTCCGTTTCCGCGGGCGGTTTGGCTGACGGCAAAATGTTCGACAAAATAGAATCCGGGAAACTTCCAGTGTGCGACAAAACCAGTGATTTCGCCTTGCTCCGGGTACACCAATATCCCATACTCGTTTTTTGAGAGCAACGCTTCTGCATCAGAAAAACAGCGGTGCTCCTGTAACGGAAACGCCTGCTGCATCAGCCGATAGACGGCGGGGAATTCGTGCGCCTGCATCGGGCGCAGAGGAAGGTTCAATCGTTTCACCTGCTTTTAGAATGGATCTACTTATATTATACCGAAATCATGTGTTGGATGCCAGAATACTCTTCTCCAGAAACACAAATGACAGGTCGTGCGATACCTGCTTTTCCATAAACCTGTGATAGCCGACGCGTTCATAGAGGCGGATGTTTTTTTCGCTCTTGTTGCTGGTGAAGAGCTCATAGCGAGGAGCGGGGGCTGCCTGCTCAATTGCGTAAAGAAGCTGCGTACCGATTCCTTTGCGCTGATGAGCGGGATGGACGATCAGTTTTCCGATGTACGCGGTACCGTTTTCTTGCCTTGCGCGCACGGAGCCGACGATTTCACCGCCTTCAACCGCCTTGAGGATGATTCCGCTTTCAAACTCCGCTTCCAACTCCGCAAGCGTTTGCATGAGCGGGGGAATCGAGAAATTTTGCAGCAAAACCGCCTCGCTCTGGTAGGCGAGGGATTGGAGGGAGAGGATCGCGGGAAGGTCGGGGCGGGTGGCGGGGAGGATGGTCATCATAATGCTCCCCAAAAGTATTGAACTATATATCTGCTTGCTTGAGAAAAAGGACATTCTAAATCATTGATCATACAAACCCAAATGCTTACGCTCAAATTAGTTTTCTGCCAGGGAAACATCTTTCAAAGGCTGAATCAATTATCATTAGGATTCCTGCTTCAGAAGAGTATAGTTCTTTCTCGGAAGACTCAATGATACCATAGCTGATTCCTTTTACTATGATTTGTGTTTCGATATCCTTAATAGCAGCAGACTCATTCTGCAACTTGGAGTACCAATACAGTTCTAACAATAACATTAGTTTATCAAGATTGAAAACATACTTTGCATGATCTCCACTCTTATCAACATTACTTGATATGATTGGCAACATGAAATTGCTTATGACCGACAAGAAAGAGACTACATTTTCTTCTGAACATGTTTCTTGAAAAACAGAACGATGCCCGTACTGCATTTCAACTCTCTCAAACAATTGTAGCTCTTCTAAACTCAAGGAACAGTTTTTCTTTTCCTTAAGGAACCACCTGTCCCCATAATTTATAAAACACTTTTTCAAGGCTGGATAATGGCCAATGACATCTTCATATTCACTCTCAGATAAGAAGTTGCATTTCACACCCCCGGGGGAAATTTGGTTGTAATGTATCCAGCCGATACCTTCGTGGGATAGATCAAGACGAAGACTGTACGAATCATAATTATCGAATCCATACAACAAGTGCAGGCGTGTGGTGTTATCCGCATGTTTGGTTCGCTGCTCATAAGGCTTATTCAAATCTTGAAAAAGATAGTTCGTTTGGATAGATAGCAAACGTGCGTCCTGCAATAAGCAGTGGAAATTGTCGTATAACTCAGCGCCTATGGATTGGATAGAGTCACTGGCATATTTGGCGTGTTTCATAATTTGTAAAATAATAATCAAGTACATTGAGTTCGAATGCACTCTCAACTCATACTTCAAAATTCTATAAATTATCTCTAGATCACGCAATTCGTTATCTAAATAATCAATGTCAGCCACCTGGCTTAGATAATCGATATAGATAAATGGTTGAAATGTAGTAAATGTTTGCGGTGCTAAAGTCTTGGTGATGTTGCCGTTTTGCAAACATTCGAAAGCTCCAGAATTGGTGTTCATATTAGAAATTTGATCGACAATTTCATAAAACAGCTTGATATTGCTTTCAAGAGATTCACTACTTGCTTCATAATGAATCTTTTCCAACTTGATATTTATTTCGTAATACCGAATTATGCAATCAAACAGCTCGTAACTATACAAAAAATCATCCGGATCAATTTTAGCTCCACTCGTTTTTAGCGAATTGTAATCAAAATCTCCCTCGGCATCAACTAGATCAAGCATCTTCTTTAATACTTTTTGGGGTAGCGGTAGAAAGCCCTCAAAGCTTGACCAGTCTTCTCGTGAGAGTCTTCTTGGAAATACACGCAAACTCGATGCAAGTGCGCATACAACAATCATCTCATAATCGGAGAATTTAAATTCAGACAAATCAAGTTGCTTCATTCATATATCCTTCTCGCAACAAATTCGAGCCATATTCCCAATATGATATGCAGCTTAATTCCCTTTCTTCAACAAATCTCTCCGCTTGCGAAACTCGAGAATCGAAAGATCGCCTTGTACGAGGTTTTCTTTCATCATGAATTCGCTCTTTTTCGGCAACTGCGTGAGTACGACGCGCCGATCCTGATGCAGAATCACGCTGTTCAGGATGGCGCTGAGCGCATTGACCAGTTGCTTGAGCACGGGCACATGCATGAAATCCTGATAAAACCGCAAGTAGATCTGCGTGTTCTCTTCATCAATAGGCGCGAACGCGGCAAGAATACGGACTTTGTCCGCGATGACGTTTTGCCAGACATTCGGCATCTGCAGCTGAAGATGGAACAACTTCTCATAATCAACAACCTCGCCCGGCTTCTCCGGATGCTGGCCTTTATCCACTTCGTTTTTCACATAGTAGGTCATGCGGTTTTCGTTCCATTTTACAACCGGACCGTTGACCAGGGTTTTGCCGCCTCTGCCGATGGTGGTTTTGTGGACAAACGGCAGATGCACGACATCCAGCTGGTTCTCGATTGCGCGCGTATAATGCACATTCCAATTCTCAGAAAAACCACCGTAGGAAAATCCCCTGCTCAATTCCTCAAAAAACGGAATCTCCGGCAACTCCGTGCTGTATTCCCCATACCACACCCAGATGAACCCATGAGCATCACGTGCCGGATAGGCGTGAACGCGGTAGTTCTCCGCGATTTTTGCGTTTTTACCGTTGGCGGGGATGCATGTTACCCTTCCGGTGCCGTCATACCGGAATCCGTGGAACGGGCACTCGACGTGGTTTTCCACGAGCTTTCCGGTGCAGAGGGAGGCGCCCCTGTGGCAGCATTTGTCATAGATGCAGTGCACTCCGCCCGCCTCGTCGCGCCAGAAAACCAGTTTTTCCGACAAACGGGTCACGCCGATGAGTTTGTTCTTTTTGACCTGCTTGGAACCGAGTACGGCATACCATTGGTTTTTGATCATGGGATTCTCCTGTTTGAGGAAATTTTAGATTTTTTACATGATGGAAGAACAAAAAGAGCGTGGCGTATTGTTGTTTTTACCCGCTTATGATTTGAATATGCATACCTAAAGTTGAGATTATCTGCTGTATTTCGCTATCTTGAGTCCGTTGGCGATCCTACCGCATCATTTTACGTATGATCAAAGACGGTGTTCTGCAGATGACTCGACCCGCTCAAACACTGCAAATATCATAACGCATTTCGGCGGTTTTGGAAATATGCCGATAAGGCGAACATGTAAAACATGTCTGGTTTTAGTCCGAAAACACCGAAACCGCTGCACCAAAACAGGCGGACTAAGGCGGAAGCATGACGACAATCCGTTTGCACTTTATAATGAGAACATGTATACTTTACGCTGTGTATCAACGGACAAATAAAACATGAGATTGCTTTTAGTGCATTGTCTTGCGACTGGTTGTTCACCATACATAATGGAGGGTCAAATAACTGAATGAAAACGAATTTGTTATCAGGCGCGGGTGACGTTGACATGATTCGGAAGGGGAAAGAGAATTCCTTCTTTGCTTGGATGGCAGATATTTCATTGTTGATCTGTCTTTTTCTTGAGATAGTTTTTGCGCATACGATTGGCTCTCAAGCAAGTCTCGTACTCTTTTTCTGCTTCACGGCGCTTCTTGCGTTCCAAAAACGGCGCGTATATTTTTCCTGGTGGATGTGGATATCGGCGCTTCTGATTGTTTGGAGCGTAATCGTATCGTTCGGTTGGGCAATTGACCGTTCCGCATCCTTGGGATTGGTAAAGACACTGATTGTTACAACAGCATTTTTCTTTTTTATCTTTCAATATCTATTGCTTCGTGCGGATCTGAGACGGTTTTTAGTCATTTATGTCATTTCGGCTTTACTAATGGTCTGTTGGCTGCTATTCAGAGAATACTCGTTGGATTGGAATACAGCTCGTTTGGGATATACTGACGGCGTCCACCCGAACAGTGTTGGCATGATCAGCGCTTTCGCGTTTGGCATGTGTATTTACCTAGCTGAAAAGAAATGGAAACTCCTATGGCTCATCCCTGCGTCTGTTTTGTTGATTGCCGTCGCTTTGACCATGTCTGTGAAAAGCGCAGCGCTTGCCGGCGCTTTGCTCGTTTCCATGCTATTGATTCGCTATCCGCGTAAATGGGGATGGAAACTTGTTGCAATCGGGGTAGGTGGATTTGCGTTGTTCTATGCCGTCATACTGACGGAGAACCCTTTGAGCACCGGAGTATTAAGCCGTGTACGCGAAGTGGCGCTCTTCTTCTTGAAGGGTGAGGGCGTTGGCGGCTCTTCGGTTGAGCGGATGTCTTTGATGCAGGCGGCATGGGCAAGATTTCAGGAAAGGCCGATTACAGGTTGGGGCCTTGGTTGCTTCCGCTTGCTGGAAGGTTCGCTCGGAATGTATGCGCATAATAACTATTTGGAATTATTGGTTTCTGGCGGAATCCCAATGGCACTGATCTACTATGCAGGGCAAGTCGGGGCGCTGATTTATGCGGCGCACGAGATTAAACGCTCAAGGGCAACAGATAAAACGGGCAAGGACGCAATGCTGCGGCAGCTTACAGTGGTGTTTTATGTGATGCTTGTGATGCGATTTGTTCTCGATTTTGCGGTTGTTTCATATTATGAACGCCAAGATGCGATATTTATAATATTACTCGTTGCAGCGGCGAAACAGTTGAACGCGACCAGAAAAGAAAATGTGGATTCAACCACTGGTGGGGAAGCGTTCGAAAACTGATCCCAGAAAACGAATGGAATCAGGCGGCAAATGAGCCGCAGGTCAGCGGGCTCATTCAAATGATAAAAACCAAATCGATCCTGTGCGACATGCAGCATGGGATCGATTTTTTTGAATCAAATGCATTTTTAATTCTAAACCACCTAATCTTGTTTTTGTTCAATCTTTCAGCTATAATTAGCTGTAGTTTACTATGAACCAGACGCTGTGTAAGCTCTGTGGCGAATAATGTTAGCATGGAGAGAGATTTGAGAGTTTCTGTGATAATTCCGACGCTGAACGCATCGTCCGAAATCGATGCATTGCTAAACGCAATAGCAGCGCAAACTCTTTCTCCAGATGAGATTATCGTCATTGATTCGGAATCTGACGATGAAACTGTATCGCTTGCAAAATCGCATCCCAAAACGCGCGTGATGGAAATTAAACGTACCGATTTTGATCATGGCGGCGCGCGGGATATCGCGTTTCGCGCATCCATTGGCGACGTTGTTTTGTTCTTGACGCAGGATGCGGTAATCCAGAATATAACGTATATCGAACATATTGTAAAAGCGACATTGCAAGACGGGGTGGCCTGCGCCTATGGGCGACAAGTTGCCCGCTTGGATGCTCCGCTCTATGAGAGATACATTCGTGAATTCAATTATCCTGCAAGTAGCTTTACCCGAAGCGCGGACGATATTGATCGACTGGGAATTAAAGCCTTCTTTTTTTCGGATGTTTGTTCGGCATATCGCAGAAACTCGTATCTTGCTGTCGATGGGTTTGATCATCCCTTGACGACAAACGAGGATATGTTGATTGCTGCAAAGTTCCTGCAGGCAGGGTTTCGAATTGCATACTGTTCTGAGGCGGTCGTTTTGCATTCTCATTCATATACATGGAAACAAGAATATGCGAGAAATTTCTTAATTGGAAAGGTGCTTTTTCAATATCGTGATCGCTTCTTCGGCGTAAAAGCAGGAAAAGAAGGCATACGCCTTGTTGCGTATGTGCTTTGTCAGCTGCTGAGGCGTGGTGCGCTTTGGAATTGCATAAAGTTTTGTTATCTTTGTACGGCTAAGCTGGCAGGGAATCGAAACGGATATCGTGCCGGGGCTTCCTAACGTTACTTGGAAGGTTCAACGACAAAGCGCTTTGCGCGGTTCATCTGCGCGCAAATGGAGGTTTTGCGCAATTCGCGCGTTGTATGCAACGATAAGGAGAATAACTTGATTACGATATTAATGGCCACCTATAATGGAGAGCGCTTCGTCCGAGCACAAATAGAATCCATCTTGGAGCAGACGGAGCAAAACTTCATCTTGCAAATTCAAGATGATGGCTCTACAGATGGGACATTTTCCATTATTAGTGAGTACGCAGAAAAGTACCCGGGGCAAGTAAAGGTTCACAAAAGTACTGCAAACAGTGGCGGGGCAAAATGGAACTTCTTGCAGATGATGACGGCCTTTCAAGACGATTATGTGATGCTATGCGACCAAGACGATGTTTGGTTGCCGAATAAGATTGAGGTCACTCTTCGTGCGATGCAGAACCTGGAGGAAACACATGGCAAGCAGACCCCGATTCTGATACATACTGACCTTACGGTCGTAGATGAATCTTTGAATGTGATTGGGAAGTCACTCAACAAGATGCTTGATCTTCGCATGGACAAGACTACTTTACCCTCGCAGGTGGTACAAAATACGGTAACCGGATGCACGGCGATGTATAATCAGGCGTTGGCTCAACTCATTCGGATGCCCAAATTTTGCTTGGTACACGACTGGTGGCTTGGGCTGGTCGCGGTTTGTTTTGGGAAGAAAGAGTATTTGCCTGAAAGAACAATGCTCTATCGGCAGCATGGCGCAAATTCAATTGGTGCAAAGAAGGTTCGATCCGTTGCTTATATCGTTGATAAGGCGCTCCGCCCCGATACGATTCGTATGCAACTAAAAGCACCCTATTTACAGGCAGAGGAGCTTCTTAGAGTGTATGATGACAGACTCGATACAACACAAAAGACGTTTTTATGTGATTTCATTTCAATACCTAAGTATGGTAAACTAAAACGTTGGATGATTACGCAGAAATTAGGTGTGGCGAAACGGGGATTTGTTCGTAAAATCGCCCAATTCCTCTACATATAACAAGCAAAGCAGAAATTGAAAAGCAGGAATTAGTATGAAAGGTATAATTTTAGCAGGCGGTGCGGGAACGCGACTTTATCCACTAACCATGATCACCAGCAAGCAATTATTACCAGTGTACGACAAGCCAATGATCTATTATCCGCTTTCGACACTGATGCTTGCGGACATTCGAGACGTGCTGATTATCTCGACACCGACCGATCTTCCGAATTTTGAGCGGCTGCTGGGCGATGGCAGCCAATTTGGCATGCATCTTTCATACAAGGTACAACCATCTCCTGACGGTTTGGCGCAAGCGTTTATTTTAGGGGAAGAATTCATTGCAGGCGATTGCTGCGCGATGGTGCTCGGAGATAATTTATTCTATGGCAATGGTTTCCGAACTCTCTTGCGCTCGGCAACCAGCAACACGGAGAAGGGGCTTGCAACGATATTTGGTTACTATGTGAATGATCCAGAGCGTTTTGGCGTACTCGAGATGGATCAGCACGGGAAAGTTCTCTCTGTGGAGGAAAAACCAAAGCAGCCAAAGTCAAATTACGCAATTTCGGGTTTGTATTTTTACGACAACCGGGTTGTAGAGCTTTCAAAACAAGTGAAACCTTCTGCGCGCGGCGAACTTGAGATAACATCCTTGAACGATTTGTATTTGCAAGATGGATTGCTTCAAGCGCAGATATTAGGGCGTGGCTTTGCATGGCTCGATACCGGAACGGTTGATTCCTTGCTCGAAGCTGCGGACTTTATCCGTATGGTTGAAGTACGGCAGGGCATAAAGATATCCGCGCCGGAAGAGATTGCGTTTCGTAACGGCTGGATCAACAGCGCAGAGCTGCTCGATGCGGCAAAGAAATATGGAAAATCTGCTTACGGAGCACATTTACAACGCGTTGCGGAAGATAAGATTCGTTATTAAGGACGGTGTCGAATTTTGGGAGACATACAATCAGAGCTGAAAGAAGTGATCGTCTTTTCTCCCCGCGTTTTTGGAGATAGCCGGGGTTGGTTTATGGAGAGCTGGAGCAAGCGTGATTTGGAAGCGCTAGGGCTTAACTACGAATTTGTACAGGATAATCATTCTTTCTCAGCCCAAAAGGGAACGCTTCGTGGGCTTCATTTTCAAATGAATCCACATGCACAAGCCAAACTGGTACGTTGTGCGCGCGGCGCAATATTGGATGTAGCAGTCGATATCCGTAAAGGATCGGATAATTTTGGGAGATGGACAGCGGTCGAACTTTCAGCCGAGAATAAGAAACAGCTACTGATCCCTCGTGGTTTTGCGCATGGTTTTTTGACGCTGACGGACGATGCTGAGATTCTATACAAGGCGGACCAATATTATTTCCCCGAAGCGGATCGCAGCATCGCGTGGAATGATCCGATTATTAACGTTCTGTGGGGAATTGATGACCCAATTCTATCGCGTAAAGACCAAGATGCCCCGTTGCTTGCGGATAGTGATGCGAATTTTATTTTTGGAGAATCATTATGAAAACACTTGTAACTGGCGGCGCAGGATTTATTGGCGGAAACTTCGTGCATTATCAGCTAAAGCATCATCCAGATGATACGATTATTTGTCTGGATGCGCTTACCTACGCCGGCAATATGGGAACGTTGAAGGGTGTGCTGACGAACCCGAAGTTTTCTTTTGTGCAAGCAAGCATTGCGGATCGCGAAGCTGTTTACGCGATATTCGAACAGGAGAAACCCGACACAGTTGTCAATTTTGCCGCCGAGAGCCACGTGGATCGATCGATTGAAGATCCAGGCCTGTTCTTGCAAACAAACATCATGGGAACAGGTGTTTTATTGGACGCCTGCCGCAAATTTGGAGTTGGAAGATTTCATCAAGTATCGACGGATGAGGTATATGGTGACCTCCCCCTTGAACGCACCGACCTATTTTTTACCGAGGAGACGCCGCTGCATACAAGCAGCCCGTATTCAGCATCAAAAGCAGCGGCAGACTTGCTCGCGCTTGCCTACTTTCGTACGTTTAAATTACCGGTGACTGTTTCACGCTGCTCGAATAATTATGGCCCGTATCATTTCCCGGAAAAGTTGATTCCGCTTATGATTATCAATGCACTTTCGGACAAAGCGTTGCCCGTGTATGGAAAAGGCGAGAATATCCGGGATTGGTTGTATGTGGAAGATCATTGTTCTGCAATCGATCTGATCATTCGCGGCGGCCGCGTTGGAGAAGTATATAATATTGGCGGTCATAATGAGCGCACCAATCTGCAAGTAGTCAAAACAATCCTCCATGCGCTCAATAAGCCTGAGAGTTTGATTCGCTTTGTTACGGATCGGCCGGGCCATGATCTTCGCTATGCGATCGATGCAACGAAGATCAAGCAGGAACTCGGATGGGCGCCGGAAACAACGTTTGACACAGGCATCCAAACAACGATTCAGTGGTACTTAAACAACGAAGATTGGTGGCGAGATGTTTTAGATGGCTCGTATCGCGCGTATTATGAACGGATGTACCATAATCGCTGAGTTTGTCGGAAGAGACGGAGGAAATTGATTTTGAAGATATTGGTTACCGGTGCAAACGGGCAATTAGGACATGATATTTTACTGAATCTTGAAGCACGTGGAATCGATGGAATCCCTTCGGATATTACAGAATTTGATATTACACAAGCTGCCGAAACCGAGCAATTCATACTCGATCACCAACCAAATGCGGTGATTCATTGCGCCGCTTATACCGCTGTCGACAAAGCGGAAGACGACATCGAACGCTGTCAACTGATCAATGTGACAGGAACAGAGAATATTGCCCGGGCCTGTCAAAGGATCAATGCAAAACTGGTTTATGTCAGCACGGACTACGTTTTTCCCGGCATCGGAGACACTCCATATGAGATAAATGCCCCGACGGGTCCGCTTAGTATTTATGGCCAAACAAAGCTCGCGGGTGAGCTTGCGGTTCAGAATGCTCTTAGCCGATATTTCATTGTTCGTACTTCCTGGGTATTCGGCAAGAACGGCAACAATTTCGTGAAGACGATGCTGCGACTTGGGAAAGAGCGTGAAGCGGTGAATGTTGTGTGTGATCAAGTTGGATCACCAACCTATACCGTCGATTTAGCAAAGCTCTTGGTCGATATGGCTTTGTCCGAAAAGTACGGTGTGTATCATGCGACAAACGAAGGGTTCTGCAGTTGGGCTGAGTTTGCGACGGAGATTTTTCACAAGGCAGGATTGTCTACTCACGTGAATTATGTCACCACGGATCAGTATCCGGCCCGAGCGCATCGCCCTTCCAACTCGCGCTTGAGTAAGGCTCGTTTGACACAAGCCGGATTTGAAAAGCTACCGGCATGGGAAGATGCGTTGAGTAGATATTTCGTTGAGCTCAAAAGCAAAATGTAAGAGTTACACGAAACGTCTTGATCAAAAAAACACAAAAGCCTGTGTGCGATCTGCTATTTGGCACACCAATACTTAAAGTTGAAAAAAGATTGTTTTTAATAGATCAAGGGTTGTGTGATTTGCTAATGTGTAGAAAGAGTGCTTAGTATAAACATGTAGAGTCAGCAAGAAAACCGCATCCTTGTAAACATAGATTAAAACCTAACCCCTCCTATTGCTGGATCAAGCGATAGGAGGGGTTTCATTCTACATACTAAAAATGATACGACCAAGATTATTGTTGGGAGAGCACAGTAAGGATCGGAATAACGCCACAGATTGACTCCACGCTGGTTGAAGCAGCGAGAAGGGAATTACCCCTTCACCATCGCCACCACCGTCTCGACATGGCACGTCTGCGGGAACATGTCTACGGGGCGGACAGCGGAGAGGGTGAAGCCATGAGCGGATAGATACTTGCAGTCTCGCGCAAGGGTTGCAGGATTGCAAGAAACATAGACCACGCGGGATGCGGTGCTTTTTACGATGGCTTCAAGCGCCGCTTCTTCGCAGCCTTTGCGCGGCGGATCAAGCACGATGGCGTCCACGCCGCCTTCGCGCGAGAGCAGACGGGGGAGTACGTCCTCCACGTTTCCGCAGATGAACTCGGCGTTTTTCACGCCGTTGGCCTTGGCATTCGCTTTTGCGTCTTCAATTGCCGGGGCAACCTGTTCAACGCCGACTACGTGCGCGCAATTCTCCGCGATAAAGAGAGAGATCGTGCCGACGCCGCAGTAAGCGTCCACAACCGTCTCGTTTGGTTTTGCCGCGAGGAACTCTCGCGCGGTTTCGTAGAGCGTTTGCGTCTGTACGCGGTTCACCTGCAAAAACGATTGCGGGCTGACGGAAAAACGCTTGTCTCCGATGGTCTCGGTGAGCGTGGGCTTGCCGGAAAGCAAGGTAAATTTTTCACCGAAGACGACGTTGGTCTGCTTCGGGTTTTCGTTATGCCAAACGCTGTCGCAGTCTTCCATGAACGAGAGCAGATCGTCTTTTTTCTTGAGCTGCCCTTTTGTCACGACAGTGACCATCAGCTCGCCTTCCGCCGTTGTCCGCGCGACGACATGACGTAGCTGACCTTCACCTGTGGTCTCGTCATAGACGGGTACACCGCAGGCGTTTGCCCAGGCGGCGACTCTGCGGGCGGCATCAACAATCCGCTCGTCCTGAATCGGGCAATCGGAAAACGGCACAAGCCTGTGGCTGCGCTCGGCAAAGAAACCGAACACGGCGGCGTTGCCAACCATCCCGAAGGGGAAGCTGCCTTTGTTGCGATAGCGCGTCGGGTCATCCATTCCGATGATTGGCTGCATGGGGACGGAGGCAAACCCGCCGAGGCGGGTGAGCGCGTCCAGCACAAACTGCTGCTTCTGCCTCAGCTGCGCGGGATAACTCAGGTGCCAGAGTGTACAGCCGCCGCATTGCGAGAAGACAGGGCAGGCGGGGCGGACGCGGTCGGGTGAAGGTTTTAGGATTTCGACTGCTTTTGCGATGGCATAGGTTGGCTGCACTTTGATGACATGCGCCTTGACCTCTTCGCCTGCGAGCGCGCCGATGACGAACACCGCGAACCCTTCCACGCGGGCTACACCCTGACCCTCGTTGGTCAGGGATTCGATGGTGACGACGAGATCGTCGTTTTTCTCAACGGGAGGGCGCATTTTCTGTGCCATAGATTTGGTATCCTTTCGGCGCGGGTTGCGCGCGGGAGATTGCTTGTTTGTGATAACAGACCGTTATGGGATCATTTCAGCTTGACACACTCTTTGCCAAAACGGTCTTCCGCTGCGGCAAGGAACGCATCCGTAACCGCAACATAATACTCCTTTGGTACGCCTTTGCCAAGCTTTTTTGCCGCGTCGTACAGTACGACCGGCGTTTCACCCGCATAACGCTTGAGAAAGGAACATGCGCGGGTCATTTCATCCTCCGGCAAGGTTTCAAAGCGAATGTAGACAGTGTGGCTCACTTCGCCGAGTGGTTTCAGCTCGTCGATGAGCAGAGAATTTGCGCGGTCTTCACGGATGTTCAATCGCCCGCGCGCGAGCACGGGAGCGTCGTCGATAAACAGCGAACCCGCTTGCTGCAGCGTCCGCGGGAACAACACCGCCTCCACGCTGCCGGTAATGCCTTCAAGCACCGCATATCCCATCAGTCCACTGCCGGATCGGGTGGGTTTTTGTTTGCACTGGGTGAGCAGCCCGCCGACGGTGACCTGCTCTTCGTCCTTGATGCGGCCTGTACCATCCGCCTCCGCAAGTTCGTCGATGGTATAGCGGAGGGTTTTGAGCTGATCTTGGTAGTTATCCAGCGGGTGCCCGGAAAGGTAGAGTCCCGTGGACTCGCGCTCCTTCACCAGCATGATCTGGTGAGAAAGCTCCGGTGTATTCGGAAGCGGTATCTGTTCGCTTGCCAGAGTGTCGCCACCGTCAAGGTCAAAGAGCGACATCTGCCCGGCTCCCCGCGCCTTCTTCACCGCGGCGGAGGCATCCAGCGCGCGCTCAAACACGGCGAGATACTGCGCGCGCTTGCCGCCCATGCTGTCAAAACAGCCCGCGCTGATCAGCGCCTCAAGCATACGCTTGTTGAGGCCGTCCACGCGATCGCAAAAATCGAAAAAGCTGGTAAACTTACCGTTTTGCGCGCGTTCCTGCACCATTGCTTCCATCACGGCGCTGCCAACATTTCGCACGGCGGCGAGACCAAAACGGATTGCGCTGCCTTCCGGCGCGAAGCGCGCGCGGGAGAAGTTCACATCCGGCGGGAGCACCTTGATGCCGTGGTTGCGCGCGCTGTAGACGTAACTTGCGACAGTATCCACCGAGCCGAGGAAACTGTTGATCAGCGCGGTCAGAAACTCAACCGGATAATAGTACTTGAGATATGCCGTCCGGTAGGCGAGCACGGCATAGGCCGCCGCATGAGATTTGTTGAACGCGTAGGACGCGAAGTCCATCATCTCGTCGAAGATGTGGTTTGCGACCGCCTCCGGAACGCCGTTTGCCACCGCGCCGACGACGCCATCCGTCCCGTGGACGAAATACTCGCGCTCCTTTGCCATTACATCGTGCTTTTTCTTGCTCATCGCGCGGCGCACAAGGTCGCTTCGCCCATAGGAATAGCCCGCCAGCGCGCGGACGATTTCCATGACCTGCTCCTGATAGACCATGCAGCCATACGTGGTGCAGAGGATCGGCTCCAGCAGCGGGTGTGAATAGACGACGCTACCGGGGTTGTGCTTACCCTTGACATAGCGGGGAATCTGCTCCATTGGACCCGGACGATAGAGGGAGATACCTGCGATGAGATCCTCAAAGCAGTCCGGTTTGAGCTGCTGCAAAAACTGTCGCATGCCGCCGGATTCCAATTGGAACACCCCGTCCGTGTCGCCGGATGCAATCATTTGATACACTTTGTCATCCGTGAATGGGACGCGGTCAAGATCCGGCACTTCGCGCCCGCTCTCTTCAATAAATCCGAGCGTATCGCGAATGACCGTTAGGGTTCTTAGCCCCAGAAAGTCCATCTTGAGCAGCCCCAGCTCTTCCAACGTGGTCATTGGGAACTGGGTTGTGACTACGGAATCGTTCACCTGCAGCGGCACGACATCCGTAATCGGTACGCTGGAGATCACAACGCCGGCGGCATGCGTGGAGCTGTGTCGCGGTAAGCCTTCAAGACGCAGGGACAGGTCAATGATCTTTTTGATCGTTTCGTCACTCTGATACTGCGCCTTTAGATCAGGGGAGATACTCAGCGCGCGCTCCAGCGTCATATTCAGCTCAAACGGAACCATCTTACTGAGCTTGTCCACGTCCGCATAGGGTACACGAAGCACACGCCCGACATCGCGGATGACCGCGCGCGCCGCCATGGTACCAAATGTGATGATTTGGCTGACGTGCCCCGCGCCATATTTTGCGGCGACATAGTCGATGACTTCCTGTCGGCGTTCGTAGCAGAAGTCGATATCAAAATCCGGCATGCTGATGCGCTCCGGGTTGAGGAAGCGCTCAAACAGCAGGTTGTATTTCAGCGGGTCAACGTCCGTGATGTCGAGGCAATAGGCGGCGAGGCTTCCCGCGCCGCTGCCGCGGCCGGGGCCGACCATGATGCCATGCACCTTTGCATAATGGATAAAATCCCAGACGATGAGGAAGTAGTCCACAAAGCCCATCTGCTCGATGATGCCGAGTTCATACTCCAGCCGAGCGTGCGCGTCTGCGTCCGCATCCGGCAGTTTCTTCTTCATACCCTCGTCGCAAAGCGCGCGTAGATAGGAGCCGTTGTCGTGTCCTTCCGGCGCGGTGAAGGCGGGCATGCGGCGGATGCCAAATTGGATTTCAAAGTTACATTTTTCTACCACGTCCGCGGTGTTTGCGATCGCTTGGGCATCCTCCGGCAGAGCGAGGCGCATCTCCGCTTCACTCTTAAGATAAAACTGCTCGCCTTCCATGCGCATGCGGTCGGGTTCGTCCACAAAGCGCTGGGTTTGAATACAGAGCAGCACATCCTGCGCCTCCGCATCGTCGGGAGACACATAGTGCACGTCGTTGGTGGCGACGCATTTTGCGCCGATCTCCGAGGCAATCTTCCTTAGACCCGGCAAGACCTGAATCTGTTCCGGAATGCCGTGGTTTTGCAGCTCAATGTAAAAATCCTCGCCAAACATACCCTGCAATCGCTTGGCATGTATCAGCGCAAGATCATAGTTATTGGCAAGCAGAGCCTGCGGGATATCCCCCGCGAGACATGCGGAGAGACAGACAAGCCCTTCGCAATGCTGTGAGAGCAGATCGTAATCGATCCTCGGACGATAATAAAACCCGTGCAGAAATGCCTCGCTGGAGAGAATCATCAGGTTTTTGTAGCCGGTTTCGTTTTTGCAGAGCAAAATGAGGTGCGCATACTCGCGATCTTGCGAGCCTTCGCGGTCGCGCATGGAGCGCGGGGCAACATAGGTCTCCATGCCGATGATCGGCTTGATTCCTTCCTTCTTGCAGGCGCGGTAAAAATCGACCACCCCATACATCACGCCGTGGTCGGTGATGGCAAGCGATGTTTGCCCCATCGATTTTGCGCGCGCGACCAAATCGGGGATGCGTGCCGCGCCATCGAGCAGGCTGAACTGCGTATGAACGTGTAAATGGGTGAAACTACTCATGACGGATCTCCTTTGCGATGCGAACCAGCCGCGCGAGGCGGTGGTTCATGCCGCTTTTGCCGATTTCGGCGAGCTCGGCAAGCTCCACTAATGTCGCCTCCGGGTGATTCAGGCGGAGCAGCGCCGCTTCATACAGCGGAGCGGGGAGCTGATTGAGCCCCATGTGCTCCTCGATCACATCGATGGCGCTGATCTGCTCGGTAGAGGCGAACACGGTTTTTTCAATGTTTGCGGTCTCGCAGTTGGTGGTGCGGTTGACATAGTTGCGAAAGTCCCGCTCGGCACGCGCGCTTTCAAACTTAAGCGCCGAGCCGTTTGCGCCGACGAGAGCGAGAAACGCGGAAACGTCGTCCCCTTTGAGATAGACGACGGGTTTTTCGCGGCGGAGCATGGTTTTTGCCTCCGGCCCGTAGGTAGCAAGCACGGAAAGCAGTTGTTCAGCAAACGCATCTGATCGCGCAACGATCTCCAGATGATAACCGCGATATGGGTTTGTGCAGGAACCGCTGCCGAGGAAAGCCCCGCGCAAAAAAGCGCGGCGGCACTCGTCGTCCTGCAGCAGTCGCGCAGGGACGGTTTCCCCAATCGAGAATTCGCCCGATTCGCGGATCAATAGTCCCGTATCAAACAGGAGTTGCTCCGCTTCGTCACCCAGGAGTGTGACCAGCGTCAGCGGGCGCCTGCGCTCCCGCTCGCTGAGTTCGATTGTGGGTTCCAGCGGATACAACGCGGTGGCGAGGGAGACGATCAGCTTGCCGACGGCGAGCGTTTCCGTCGTGAACGCAGCGCCCCGCCCGCGCCCGATGGTCAGTGCGCCGCAGGTATGGACAAGCCCCGCCAACTGGGCCAGACGAACCAGATCCGTCTTGAGCCGGATCTTGACGAGGTCTTCTTTTGCGCTGCTGGAAAATGACATGCGTACTCCGAATCTTTCGTTTTTTTCGCCGAATAGCGGTTATGTTTCTTATTATAAACGATTTGTTCATTCGCGTCAGTAAAAAACGGTTTCGAGTTTACGCTGCAAATCAAAAAACGCCCTGCGGCGTTTCAGATTGGAAAGAAAAGCGATCAGTCTTTTGCAAAGCGTTCGTGAATATCGGTTGCCTCGGTTGTGAGGTCGCGGTGATAAATGCGAACATTCATGCTGCTGTCGGCAAAGCGGCGCGCCATCTCCTCCGCCGCGGCGACGGAGCGATGCCGCCCACCGGTGCAGCCAAAGCAAACGCGAAGAATGTGCTTGTCCTGCTGCTCGTAGAGCGGGATGAGTTTCTTCAGCATCTCCTCTACACCGTCAAAAAAAGGCGCGACGGAAGGTTGCTCCAGCACAAACTGCTGCACCTTTGCATCGAGACCGGAAAGCGATCTAAGCTCCGGAATATAGAACGGGTTTGTCATAAAGCGCATGTCCAGCACGAAATCCGCGTCCACGGGCACGCCGCGCTTATAGCCAAAGCTGCAGAAGAGCAGCGTCATGCACTTGCATTCGTATTCCGGCAACACCTTGGCGATCAAGCCCGGAAAATCTTTGGGTTTCACATCACTGGTATCGAGGATATAGTTCGCCCGATCCCGCAGCGGCTGCAAAAACACGCGCTCGCGTTTCACGCCCGTTGCGGCATCGCCCGCCTCGCCAAGGGGGTGGCGGCGGCGCACCTCGTTGTAACGCTTCATAAGCACATCGTCCCGCGTGTCCAAGAAAAGCATTTCATATGGCGCATTCAGCGAATCAAACGCCTCCGCCATGGTTGCGGAGGAGCGGGAGAGTAAGCTCTCCCGGCTGTCGATGGTTACCGCTGCTTTTTCGATTGCGGGTTGCGCATTGTTGCAAAGCTGGACAAACTCCTTGAGCATGGAGCTTGGGAGATTATCGACGCAAAAATAGCCCTGCTCCTCCAAACAACGGAGGGCAAGGGATTTTCCCGCGCCGGATAGGCCGGTTACGATCAATAAGTACATCTTCTTTACCCTTTGGAAACGAATCAAATCAATCTATTTGGTATTATGAGAGTTCGCTGAGCAGCTTGACTTCGCGCTCCAGCTGGACGCCCGTTTCTTCATACACACGCTGCTGAATGATCGAGATCAGTTCCAGCACATCCCGTTCCGTTGCGTTGCCATTGTTGACGATAAAGCCCGCGTGCATCGGGCTGATCTGCGCGCCGCCGACGGAAAAGCCTTTGAGTCCTGCGCCTTCGATGAGCGCACCGGCAAACCTGCCGTTCGGGCGCTTGAAGACACTGCCCGCGCTGGGAAAGGTGAGCGGCTGTTTTTCCTTGCGCTGGCGGGTGGTTTCCATCATGCGCTCGCGCGCGCCGCCGTCGTCATGCTCCAACTGGAAGGTTGCGGAGAGCACCACGGCCTCGGGTGCCGCATATTTGCTCGTGCGGTTGCCAAAGTCGGTCTTCTTTGTTTCAACATCCAGCACGCGACCGTTTTTGAGGATGCGCACGCTCTTGATAATATGCCGAATCTCCGCGCCGTAAGCGCCCGCGTTCATCGCGACCGCGCCGCCGACCGTGCCGGGAATGCCGCTGAGCGATTCCAGCCCCATCAGGCGCATATTGACGCTTTCGCGCGCGAGGACGGAGAGCGCGGTGCCCGCGGGGCATGTCACGGTGGTGTCCACAAACAGCGGCGTGGTCAGCGGGGTGTCGATGCGGATGATTACGCCCGGATAGCCCGCGTCGGGCGCAAGCACGTTTGTGCCGTTGCCGAGGATGCAATAAGGGGTTACGAACTGGCTGCACGCCTGGATCGTTTTACGGATGTCCTCTGCGTTGCGCGGGCGCAAAACCATCGCTGCCGGGCCGCCGATGCGGAAGCTCGTCAGGGTGGAAAGCGGTACATTGCATTTGACATCGAGTCCCTTGAGTGCAAGGAAGACGCGGTTAAGCGAATTTTCCATGCTGCTATCATAACAAACTGTTCACAATTAGACAACCAAAAATCGAGTAAAACTTGCATAATTGAATTGCGAATTTAGGAAAATGCGCGAAATTATGCTTGTTTTGCAGCCTTTACAACAAAATCTTGTAAAAAAGGTTGCATGCATTGCGTGGGGCTTATCAAGATATGCATAGTATTCTTCGCCGAATAAAGGATGAAGAACCAAAGATCATTCTCGAGTTTGTCACATTGACAGACAACTGCCCCATGCCTAGGGATCGGGCATCCCCAAACCACAAAAAACTCATTTTGATAGAATGACCAATTTATACTTCCTTGTCAAATCCTCCAGTCGCATGCGCGCGTTTGCCGCGCTGGGCGAAGGCAGGATTTCGCAGGGGATATTTGTCTGCGGGAAGACGAGACGGGTATAGAGCCGCGCGGAGGTGGCTCCCGTGCAGAGCACGCGGGTGATGCGAGAGGACGCGATCAACGCGGGGATATCGTTCGCGATGGGTTTTTTGATGCTGGCGTCGCTGGCTCCCGTGATCTCGCAGGAAGCGAGCACATCCCAAAGCGCGAGGCGATGGCGCAGCAAAAGCGCGGTCTTCTCTTCGATGGTAGCGGGGCGTTCTTCGCCAAGCGCGAGCGCGAGGGCAGGCCAGAAACGATTTTGCGGGTGTGCATAATAAAACGCCTGCTCGCGCGACTTTGGCGAGGGCATCGTGCCGAGGATCAAGGTTTCGCTCTCGGCAGAGACGATTGGTGGGATCGTATGAATCACATGTTCCATCATAAAAGAGTATCGCATTTGTTACCCTTTTTCAACGTCCAAAAACAGCGCAACGCGCCCGCAAAACACAGCGGCGGTTGATATTAAACCACCATTCTGTTAAGATGTGTGCATGAGTAAACTGAAACGATTTTTCGCTTATTATCGTCCGCATAAGGGGCTTTTGATCCTCGATCTCTCCTGCGCGGTACTGGTCTCGATGATCGATATCGCGTACCCGATGCTTACGCAGTATATCCTTCGGACGTTGCTGCCGCAGATGACGGTCAACTCGGCGCTGGTGCGCGTGTTCGTCGGCCTCATCACGGCTGCATTCGGCGCATTTGTAGTGCGTTCGCTACTCCTGTATATCATCAACTACTGGGGGCATGTCCTCGGCGTGCGGATGGAGGCGGATATCCGGCGGGATATCTTTTCCCACATTCAGGAGCTTTCCTTTAGTTTTTACGACAAAGTGCGCACAGGAAAACTGATGTCCCGTGTGACGACGGATCTCTTTGACATCACAGAGCTCGCGCACCACGGCCCGGAGGATGTGCTGATCTCCGGCACGACGATGATCGGCGCGTTTGTCATCATGATGTTTGTCGACTGGCGGCTTTCGCTGGCGCTTTTGTGTATTGTGCCGGTTGCGGTCTTTTACATCGTTCGGCTCAGAGTTCAGATGCGTAACGCATCCCTCAAGGTGAAGGAGCGCGTCGCGGAGATCAACGCGGATATCGAGTCTTCGATCTCCGGCGCACGCGTGGCAAAGGCGTTTACCAACGAGGAATATGAGCAGGAGAAGTTTGAGCGCGGCAACAAACGGTTTGTCCACGCGAAAGATGGATTCTATCGCTATATGGGGCTCTTTAACAGCGGAATGGAATTCTTTATCGCGATGTTCAACCTCGTGGTGCTGGCGCTTGGTGGATATTTAATCTACAAAAGCAGCCTCGATCCGATCTTGCTCATCACGTTTTCGCTCTACATCGCGGCGTTTATTCAACCGCTCAAGCGCCTTGCCGCGTTCACGGAGGTCTATATTCTCGGCATGGCCGGCTTTAGCCGCTTTTGCGAAATCATGGACATCGAGCCGGAGATCAAGGATCGCCCGAACGCGAAAACCCTGCGAAACGTGCGCGGCGATATCTGCTTTGACGATGTGACGTTTGCCTACGAGAGCGGGAAGAGCGTGCTTTCTCACGTGAATCTCGATGTTCCCGCCGGAACAACCCTTGCACTTGTTGGCCCGAGCGGCGGGGGAAAGACCACACTCTGCCACCTGCTGCCGCGCTTTTATGAGCAGCGCAGCGGAACGATCACCATCGACGGTGTGGATACGCGGGAGGTGACGATGCGTTCGCTGCGGCAAAATGTCGGCATTGTGCAGCAAGACGTGTTTCTCTTTGCCAGCAGCATCATGGAAAACATTCGCTACGGGCGAATCGACGCCACCGACGAAGAGGTTATCGAGGCAGCCAAGCACGCGCATATCCACGAGGAGATCCTGCAGTTGACCGATGGCTATGACACACAGGTAGGTGAGCGGGGGATTATGCTCTCCGGCGGGCAAAAGCAGCGCGTCTCGATTGCGCGGCTGTTCCTCAAGAACCCGCCGATCTTGATTCTCGACGAAGCAACCAGCGCGCTGGATACCGTCACAGAGCACGATATTCAGCATTCGTTTGAAGAACTTTCGCGCGGGCGCACCACGCTGGTGATTGCGCACCGGCTGTCCACCGTCAAGCATGCGGACGAAATCGTTGTGCTGGATGAACAGGGCGTTCGCGAGCGGGGCACGCACGAAGAGCTCCTGCAGGCAAACGGGCTCTACGCGCAGCTCTATCAGGTGTCGATGATCGACTAAGGCAACCGGATACAACCCTGATACAACGATGAGCAAATACAACACAGAAAGGGAAGCGCGCGTGAAGAAACGCACTTTCGCAATTATACTGATCATCCTAGCGGTGCTCGCAGCGGTTTGGCTATCGGGTTCACTCAAACCGCAAACGGCGGATGTACCAGACCAGACTCAGCCCACAAGCGGACTTGTGCTGCTGGATGGCGAAGCGCTAACCAATGCGCCAAACACAACCGCGGATGCAACGGCGCAGGCCGAAAAGACCGCCGACCCATCCGCGGCTTTAACCGCCGAGCAGGCAACGCTTGACGAGGCGGGGACCTATACCAGCAAAGAGGACGTAAGCCTGTATCTCAATACCTACGGGCACCTGCCGGATAATTTCATTACGAAAAGCGCCGCGCGTACGCTCGGTTGGAGCGGCGGCGGGTTGGATGATTATGACTACGGCAAGTGCATCGGCGGCGATCGCTTCGGAAACAACGAAGGGCTCCTGCCGGAAACGCGCGGGCGGCAATATTGTGAATGCGACATCGACACCCTGCATAAGGACAGCCGTGGCGCAAAGCGGATCGTGTATTCCAATGATGGGCTGATCTATTATACGGAAGATCACTATGATTCGTTCGAACTGCTTTATGGCGAACCATAAGCAGCGCAGAGGAAGGCAAATATGAAACACGAAAAGCGGCTGACCCTTAATGCGCGAAAGATGGATACGCGGGAACATGCGCACGCGCACCTGAAGCAGCGGCTTCGCTTGCCGGAATGGTATGGAGGCAACCTTGACGCGCTGAACGACTGCCTCGGCGAAATTGGCGAACCGACGCGGATCATTCTGCGATTCGCCCCGAGACTGACCCAATCGCTGGGCGACTATGGCGCAAAACTGATTCGAGTGCTGGAGCAGGCTTCACAAGAGAATCAAAACCTCCGCATATCGCTGAAAAACGGATTTTAACCACTACTGTTATCCAGCAAAATTTGGCAGACTGCATGATTTGTCAAAATAATTCGCTGCGAACAGGCCTTTCCGCTCGGCGGGCAGGCGAAGGGAGACGGTGCATTTGCAAATGATTCAGACACTACTCGGAGGGCTTGCCATCGCGCTTGGCGCGCTGCTTTTCCTTGGATTATTCTTGCTTTTACTGCTTCATTTGACGCGCGCGGTGGATAACCGCAGGGTGCAGAAGATGCGGGAGCAGTTGCTATGCCTCATCTCCGGCGCGGCGGAAGCAAAACGGATGAAGAACCACATCTACGAGATGGTCAACCCCGACGGCAAACTGGATCAGCTCTGCGATATTCGCGGCATCCGCACCACGCGCGGGCTGATTGTGATGGCGGAGACGGCGGAGGAACTCTCCGGCGCTGCCTTTGAGAAACTGCAAAAAGAAGCGGGCGGCGAATGGTATGGCGAATACCTGAAAAAGCTGCTGGACGGCGTGGATGAAGAAGCAATTGCGCTTGTTGTCAAGCTCATCGGTGCGCTGCGACTCAAAAACTATACACCGGACGTGGTCACGCAGATCTATTGCTGCCGAACGACTGCGCAGATGCAGCACATCGGCATGCTGACCCTCTGCATGCTCGGCGCGGAACGGGACATCGTCGCGCTCTGCCGCGATCACACGATTGCATCGCTGCTCTCGTTTCGAACATTAGAGGAGATTTTCTCGGTGTATCAGGGCGACCTCAAGCGACTTTGCCGGAAACTGATCACCTCTGCATCCGATCCGTACATCCGGCGTACCTGCATCAAAGCCATCGGGGAACAAAAGTTTGACGATCTGGGCGAACTTGTGCTGCCGCATCTGATTCAAGGACACATCAACACACGAATCGACGCAGCGCGCGCGCTCGGTCAGATTTGCTATGCACCGGCGTATCCGCATCTTTTGACGAGCGCGGCAGACCCGCGCTGGGAGATGCGCGCCGTGGTTGCAACCGCGCTTGGCGCATTTGGCGCGGCGGAAAATGAGGAGACGCTGATCAAGCTTTTGTGCGACAGGGAATGGTGGGTGCGCTATCGCGCGGCGGAGTCGCTCACACAGATTCCTGATACGGAGCAACTGATGCTGCGCATTGACGCAACGCAAGACCGCTTTGCGGCGGAGATGATGCGTTTTGCGCTGGATCGCGTGGCGTTCTTGAAAGGGGAGGCGTTGACATGCAGCTGATTCTTTGGATTCAAAACGCTCTGCCGGGCATCAAAGCTGCATTGCCGTATGTGTGTTACGGGTTTCTTTTGCTCGCACTGCTTGCCGGTATCGCCCGGCTTGTGCTGCTTTCTCGCGCGACCATTGCGCTAAGGCGGCAAGTGCGCTCTCTGCGTTCCGTAGACTATCGCAGATTTCAGGATTCAGAACATGTGATGCCGGTTTCGCTGATTTTACCAGCGGTGGATGAGACCGAAAGCCTTTCGGAACAGCTTGAAAACTTGCTGTGCCTGGAGTTCAGACAGTATGAATTGATCGTTGTTGCAAATAAATTGCATGAGACGACGTGGGAGAGCCTTTGCCAGGGGTTCAGCCTGCTGCCGTTTCGCCAGCCGTTTAAGCGGACGCTGAATGCGCCGCAGGTGGAGGGGGTTTACCGCTCGGCAAAGGACGTCCGTCTCCTTGTGCTCGATGTGCGCAGTGCGGATCGTGCGGGCGCGCTCAACGCGGGTGTGAACGTCTCATCTTACCCGATCATCGCGCCGGTCTATCCCGACCTGCGGCTGACAAAAGACGCGCTGCTCAAGACGGTATATGCGTTTGTGAGCGATCCGGCCTGCGTTTTCATCGGCTCGTTTGCGCGGGTTGGCAAAACACCGGAGGATGGCGCGAACGCGCGGATGCCGATGTTTGCGCAGGAACAATATCTGGAACGGATGCGCACGTTTTATACCAACAGGACGGGCTACGCGACAATTGGGCTGTACCTGCCGCTGAGCAAAACGTTTGCCGCATTTCTCAAGAGCGCGGTGACGGAGGTTGGCGGCTTTTCCAGCGAGGCACGGGCTGAGGCTGCCGATCTGTTGCTGCGCATCCACGCGCGTATGAAAAAAGACAAACGCTCCTATAGCGCGCGGCTCTTGCCGGACGCGGTGTGCTATCAACTGCCGCAGAAGAATATGCGCGGCGTTTGCGCGCAACTGCGCGCGGGGCAGCGGGAGATGCGAAACACCGTCCGCCGCAACCGCGCGATCACCCGCGCGCTGCGCGGCGCCGGATATACACGCTTTGCGGAACGCGTTTGGCCGTTTGTAGAGTTGCTTGGTGTTGTGAGTGTGCTTGCCGCAACGTTGCTCGGCGTGGTGCCGCTGCTTTTTGCGGGGCTTTACTTACTCATCGGCGTCCTGCTTGGAGCGATACAATCCGCGTTGAGCATGCTTCTGGAAGAGTATGCGTTTCAGCGCCAGACGAATACAGGCGTCCTGCTCGGACGGTATGTACTGGCAATTTGGGACAACCTTACGTTTCGTCTGCGCGTAGCGCTTGCACGCATCTTTTGATGCGAGCGGGAGGTTTCCTTCAAAGAGCAACTGCTTGATCCTTTCAAAGCAGAGCCGCCGTGCCAAAACGGCGGCTTTTCTATATGTTTAAAAGCTTGAGACGGGCGCGCCGGGGATCGGCGCGAAACGGCAGAGCCTGCGTGAACCGCATAAAAGACCAAAAGTGAGAGGAAATGGTGCGAAATCTGTCAAATTGTGAAAAAAACAGTTGAATGCCGGGGGATGATTCCGCTATACTATATTTGGTGGCATATGGCAATGTTCTATCTGCCAGATGCGATCAAAACAACCTTTCATAAGGCGCTTATAATCGTTTCTGACCGAAACCCATTTCGCTTTCACAATTTTGCACCAAACAAACGACCGAAAAATGAGGAACGCGAGAATGACGTTACGACTACAGAAATATTTGGCAGAGGCGGGCATCGCTTCCAGAAGAGCCAGCGAAGAGCTGATCACTGCAGGGCGCATCAGCGTGAACGGCGCGATTGCGACGCTTGGCATGAGCGTCGATCCTGAGACGGATACGGTTCTGTTTGACGGGAAGTCCGTCAAACAGGAAGAAGAGCTTATCACGGTCATGCTCTATAAACCCAAAGGCGTCGTCAGCACAAGCGACGACCCGCAGGGGAGAACGACGGTTCAGGAGTACGTCAAAGATATTCCCGCCCGACTGTATAATGTAGGGCGGCTGGATATCAATTCCGAAGGGCTGCTGCTCATGACCAACGACGGGGAGCTTGCGCACCGCATGACACACCCGAAGTTTTCAGTGGCAAAGACGTATTTTGCTATCTGCGATGGAAAACTGTTGCCTTCCGAAATTGCCTCGCTCGTCAACGGTGTCACGCTAGATGACGGGATGACTGCTCCTTCGCGTGTGACGCGCGTCCACCCGACATCTTCGGGGGACACCTCGTTTCTCATCACGATTCACGAGGGCAAAAACCGCCAGATTCGGCGTATGCTGGAAGCGGTTGGGCATAGAACTCTGCGCCTCAAGCGCGAACGCTTCGGGCCGCTGGATCTGGGTGATCTCAAGCCTGGTGAAACAAGAAGGCTCACGCAGGACGAGATGCGTTCTCTACGGCATGCGTTGGGGCTGTAATGGCGGATACCCGAAGGCGGATTCGCGCATAACATTGCGCGGAAACGCAACCCTACAAGGAATAGGATAAGGCGATTGCCTTCCTTGATAAATGCAATTTAGCGGAGGTACTACGTATGGACAAGACGACGATGATCGTCCTTGGTGTGCTCGCAGGGCTGGTCGTCCTGATTGTGATTCTCAAAGCGGTACGCGCGCGGCAGGATCGCCTCTACGGCGAGGAAGAAGAAACCGTTGTGGCGGAAGCCGCACCCGCAATCGCAAACCGCGCGGAGCTCGCGGCGGTTGCCGCAAGCTGCATCGCAGAGGTGATGGGCAAGGACATTTCCGGCCTTCGCATCGTCTCCATCAAGCAGGTTGGCTGAGCAAAACGCAATTCGTTGGAACATTAAATTTCACATATAGTAAATAATCGGAGGTTATTATGCGCAATTTTCTTGTGAACGTCAATGGAACACAGTATGAAGTAGCCGTGGAAGAAATCGACGGCAAAGCAGCCCCCGCCGCGAAGCCCGCTCCGGCAGCAGCAGCCCCGGCAGCCGCGCCCGCAGCAGCACCCGTGGCCGGTGGCTCCAAAGTGACCGCGCCGATGCCCGGCACCATCCTCGGCGTCAACGTCAAAGAAGGCGAAGCCGTCAAGGCGGGCCAGGCAATCTTCGTTCTGGAAGCCATGAAGATGGAAAGCGATGTTGTTGCCCCGGTCGACGGCACCGTTCGCGGGATCTCCGTCTCCAAGGGCGCGTCCGTGTCCGCAGGCGACCTGCTCTGCTCCATCCAATAAGTGGATTCTCCCGCATGGGAGCGCCGTATCCAAACGGCCTTTCGTGCGTTCCCTCTTTATGACACCATGGCGGCGGACGCGGGGGAAAACAACCCGCGAAGTATCGCACAAAGGAGAAACATTCGATGAGCAAACTATTCATTACCGATACAATCCTCCGCGACGCGCACCAGTCTCAGGCTGCGACGCGTATGCGCATTGAGGATATGCTTCCGGCTTGCGAAGTGCTCGATTCCATCGGTTACTGGTCGCTGGAAGTTTGGGGAGGAGCCACGTTTGACGCGTGCCTCCGCTTCCTGAACGAAGACCCGTGGGAGCGCTTGAGAAAGCTGCGCAAAGCCCTGCCGAACACCAAGCTGCAGATGCTGTTCCGCGGACAGAACATTCTGGGTTATAAGCACTATGCTGACGACGTGGTTGAGCAGTTCTGCAAAAAAGCAATTGAAAACGGAATCGACGTTATCCGCATCTTTGACGCGGTGAACGATATCCGTAACCTTGAGAGCGCGATCCGCTTCACCAAAAAGTATGGCGGAATCTGCGAACCCGCCATCAGCTACACGGTTTCGCCCGTGCACAACCATGATTACTTCATCCAGATGGCGAAGGAACTCGAGCAGATGGGTGCTGACACGATCTGCATCAAGGATATGGCAAACCTTCTGCTGCCGTATGATGCGTATTCGCTCATTTCGCGCCTAAAGAAGGAAGTTAAGGTTCCGATTCACCTGCATACCCATAATACGACCGGCACCGGCGACATGGTTTACCTCATGGCGGCGCAGGCTGGCGTAGACATCGTGGACACCGCCCTGTCTCCCTTTGGAAACGGCACGGCGCAGCCCGCGACGGAGCCGCTGGTTGCCACCCTCAAGGGAACCGACCGCGACACCGGCCTCGATTTGATGAAGCTTTCCGAAGCCGCGAAGATCATGCGCCCCGTTGCGGATCGCATGATTGCCGACGGCACGATCTCCGTCAAGTCCCTCGGCGTGGATACCAACACACTGCTGTATCAGGTACCGGGCGGCATGCTCTCTAACCTGATCTCCCAGCTCAAGGAAGCGGGCAAGTCCGACAAGTATTACGAGGTGCTCGAAGAGGTGCCGCGTGTACGCAAAGACTTTGGCTATCCGCCGCTGGTCACGCCCACAAGCCAGATCGTCGGCACGCAGGCCGTGCTCAACGTCATCAATGGCGAGCGCTATAAGGTTTTCACCAAGGAATCCAAGGCGCTGCTGCATGGCGAATACGGCAATCTGCCCGCGCCGGTCAACGAAGAAGTGCGCCGCAAGGCGATTGGCGACGCGGAAGTGATCACCTGCCGTCCGGCAGATCTGCTCAAGCCGGAGCTGGAAAGCTACCGCGAAGAGATCAAGGATCACATCCGTCAGGAAGAAGACGTACTCAGCTACGCGCTCTTCCCGCAGGTTGCGCTCAAGTTCTTTGAAGCGCGCGAAGCCGCGGAGCGCAAAGCGCAGGAACCGCAGCAGGACGATAGCGTCCGTACGCTGTATGTGGAGGACATTGGCGCATAACATATGAGACATTTGCCGAACATTCTATCAGGAATACGGCTCGCTCTCGTTGGTGTGTTTGTGATGCTTTTCAGGGCAGGCAGGTATCTGCCTGCCCTCTGCGTATTCGTGTTTGCTTTTTTTACCGACTTACTGGATGGTTACCTTGCCCGTTCACATGGCTGGGTGACCGATGTCGGAAAACTGTTGGACCCGCTCGCGGATAAGTTCATGACGCTGGCGGCGCTTGTCTGTATTTATCTGGGTAAAAACAAGCCGATCTACCTCGTGCTGTTCCTGTTGATGGCGATTAAGGAACTGCTGATGGTCATCGGTGGTGTGTTCCTTGCCAAGCGCAAGGTGGTCGTCATGGCGGCCTGGCCGGGAAAGATTGCAACCGGGTTGTTTGTGCTCGGGGTTATGCTTTCACTCCTTTCGTTCCTCTCAGTGCATGTAGAGCCCTTTAACCTTGTCGTTCTCGGGCTTGCGACGCTGATGTCTTATTTTGCACTGGTATATTATGCGGCGACGCAGCTGCCTCATGCCTTTTCCGGCAGAGCAAAGGACGAAGACGGCACAGACGGACACACAGAGGATTGAGCCGTAGCAGAGGCGTAACTTGCGGAAAAAGCTTGCAAAAGCGGAGAAAGGCTGTTATACTTTCCTTTGTTGGATGATTGAACTTTTAGCGGAGAGTGGGCAAAACCCACTCTTTCGTTTTGAAGGGTGCTTTTTTATGCGCCCGTAGATGGAAACCATCGATTGATTTCGCAGATTGAATCACTTTGCGCAAGTACAAATCGATATGGCACCAACTTGGAGGAAGATACTTGAACACAGCACAAAAGGTGGAACAACTGCTCAAGCAGCCCGTAGCGGAGCTTGGTTTTGAGCTATGTGACGTAGAGTTTATTAAGGAATATGGAGATTGGGTGCTCACGCTATACATCGACAAAGAGGGTGGCGTGAACATTGACGATTGCGAGCGCGTCAGCCGCGCGGTCGATCCGCTTCTGGACGAAGCAGACCCGATCGAGCAGGCGTACATGCTCTCCGTCTCCTCGCTCGGCCTTGATCGCCCGCTCAAAAAAGACGCAGACTTTGCGCGAAACATCGGCAAATGCATCGAGATCAAGCTCTTTGCGCCAAAGAACGGCAAAAAGGAATTTACGGGCGAGCTGGTCCGCTTTGATGAGAACAACATCGTTGTGAGGCTGGAAAGCGGCGAACTCACGCTCGAACGAAAAGCGCTTGCGCTGGCGCGGCCGGAACTGGTTTTCTGAGTCGATTTGCGGGAGGATTCCCGCCGAAATGATAGATTCACCAATGATAGACGTTTTTTTAGTGAAGTTTTTTTGAAGTATTTTGGAAACACGGGATTATTTGTAAGGAGTACGATAGGATGAACACAGAGTTTGTCGAAGCATTGAGCGCGCTGGAAAAGGAACGCGGCATCAGCAAAGATGTCCTGATTCTCGCCATCGAAGCGGCGCTTACCTCGGCCTATAAGCGCAACTATGGCGCTAACGCAAACGTTCGCGCGCAGATTGACCCGCGCAACGGCGATTTTCGCATCTATGCCTCCAAGACGGTCGTCGAGGAGGTTGAAAACCCCATCAATGAGATTTCGCTGGCGGATGCAAAGCATGTTAACGTGCTTTACGAAGTGGGCGACGTGCTCGAAGAAGAAGTCAAGGCGAAGGAGTTTTCGCGTATTGCGGCGCAGACGGCAAAGCAGGTCGTCGTGCAGCGTATCCGCGAGGCGGAGCGCGGCGTGATCTACGAGGAGTATGTTGAAAAAGAGAACGAAGTGCTCACCGCAATCGTGCAGCGCGTGGAAAAGGGCAACGTCTATGTCGAGCTGGGTAAGACGGACGGCATCCTGACCCCGAACGAGATGATTCCCGGCGAAACCTACGAGAACAACGACCGCATCAAGGTCTATGTGCTCGAAGTGCGTAAGGATAGCAAAGGCCCGCAGGTTCTCGTGAGCCGCACGCACCCCGGCCTTGTCAAAAGACTGTTTGAACTGGAAGTGCCGGAGATTCAGACCGGCGTGGTGCAGATCAAGTCCATCGCGCGTGAGGCGGGCTTCCGAACCAAGGTCGCCGTGCATTCCACCGATATGCAGGTGGACGCGGTTGGCGCATGCGTCGGCCAGCGCGGCGCGCGCGTGGAGCGCATCGTTAACGAGCTGCACAACGAAAAGATCGACATCATCGAGTGGGATTCCGACTCGGCTGTGTATATTGCAAAGGCGCTCAGCCCTGCAAAGGTGTTGATGGTCTATATCAATGAAGAAGAAAAAGCGGCGAAGGTCATCGTGCCGGACACCCAGCTTTCACTTGCAATCGGCAAAGAAGGGCAGAACGCCCGCCTTGCCGCGAAGCTGACCGGCTGGAAGATCGACATCAAGAGTCAGTCTCAGGCGGAGGAGGCCATGGACGCCTTCTATCGCGAAGACGAAGAGAGCGAAAGCGAGGCGTAACGCTTGGCTAAGAAAATTCCAATGCGGATGTGCGTCTCCTGCCGGGAGATGCAGCCCAAGAAGGAGCTTGTGCGCATTGTGCGCACGCCGGAAGGCGCGGTCGTGCTGGACACGACAGGACGCGCCAACGGCAGAGGGGCTTATCTCTGCAAGAAGAGCGCCTGCCTGGAAAAGGCGATCAAGTCCCGCGCACTGGAACGCGCGTTGGAGACGAAGATCGAGAGCGAAACATACGACACCCTGCGCGCGCAGTTTGCAAACTATCATGAACAGCAAGCTGAATAGCGCAATCGGGTTCGCGATGAAGGCGGGGCGGCTCAAGTCTGGTGATTTTGTAACCGAGAAGCTCATACGTGCAAAGGGCGCGAAGATCGCGCTCATCGACACAAAAGCCTCGGACAACACGAAGGATAAGTACCGCGATATCTGCGCGCACAACGGCACCGAGCTCATCGAAGTCGAGGAGCTTGGTCGCTGGATCGGAAAACCCGGGCGCATGGTCGCCGCAGTCACGGACGAGGCGTTTGCGCAGATGATACGGCGTGCGCTCACACAAGAGACGACGGAACCATAACAGAAGCGAGACAATCGCAGGATACATGCATCCAAATAAGACAATTGCGCGTCCGTAAATATGAATGCGGACTGCGAAAAACGCGGGGGTAACGACGTAAATGGCAAAAAACAATTTTCTCGAATCGGCAAACGGAATTCAGAAGACGACAAAAGAACTTCTGGAGAGGCTGACGCTGACGCAGAGCTCCGTTGGAGAACTGCTTGTTTCAGTGCGCCATTCCGAGAGCGAACTTCTTGAAAAGGAGGAGCAGAAGCGTAAAGCGCGCGAAGAGCGCGAGCGCATGGAGCGCCTGCGCGAAATGCTCGATTCCGATCAGGATCATGCCGCGCATGCTGGAGGAAGAGACGACGACGAGCTGCCGCAGCCGAAACCTGCCGTAAAGACGGAAGCGCCCGCGAAGCAGACGGAAACCGCAGAAGCGCCTGCTGCCGAAAAACCCGCGGAGAAGCCTGCGCCGGAGAAGCCGGCTGCGGAGAAACCCGCAGCAGAGCAGCCGGCGAAAGAAGCCGCGCCCGCAACGGAACAGCAAAAGCCCGCACAACCGGAGGCACCCGCTGTCCAAGCCACGCCGGAAACGCCGAAAAAGCCCGCAAACAGCGGGTATGAAGCGCATGCCATCGTGCAGGACGACCGCCGCCGCCCGCAGCAAACTCAGGGAGAGCGCGCGCCTTATCAGCCGCGCCCGCAGCAGGGCGCCGGCAACTACCAGCCTCGTCAGGATGGCTATCAGCCGCGCCCGCAGCAGGGCACCGGCAACTATCAGCCGAGACAGGATGGCTATCAGCCGCGCCCACAACAGAGCGGCGGCTACCAGCAGCGTCCGCAGGGCGGAAACTATCCGCCGCGTCAGGACGGCTATCAACCGCGCCCCCAACAGGGAGGCGGTTACCAGCAGCGCCCGCAAGGCGGCTATTCGCCGCGCCCGCAGCAGGGCGGAACAGGCCCGCGCCCGGGCGGACAACCCGGCGGCTTTGCGCCGCGCGGCCCGCGCCCGGCAGGGACAGGCGCGCCTGCGG
>DLGD01000003.1 GCA_002482505.1 Christensenella sp. UBA7703
GCGTCCGTTTGCGGGTGCCCCACGGGCAATTGCGAGCCCGTGATCACCACAGGTTTGTTGACGTTTTGCAGCATGAAGGAGAGCATGCTCGCGGTATACGCCATCGTGTCCGTGCCGTGCAAAATCACGATACCGTCATAGTCCGCAAGGCAGGAAAACACCGCGCCCGCGATGAGCCTCCACTCCTCCGGCTGAATATTGGAACTATCGAGATTGAGGATCGTGCGGGTTTCGATCTCGCCGAGTTTTTTTGCTTCCGGCGCATAGGTGAGGATATCGTCCGCGCTCAGCGTCGGAATCAGCCCCTCCGCCGTCTGCGTGCAGGCAATCGTTCCGCCCGTGGACAGAATCATCAGTTTTTTCATATTTGCTCCTATATGAAAACAGGATTTGACCTTGACAGATCCGCGCAATCACACCGCGGTAAACTAAAAGTAACATATGGCGTTGCGCTTTGCCAGAGAGCGGCAAGAATATAGGATTTTCCACATGCGTTCGGATTTTTTCGTGAGATGTTGGCTACAAAAGTAGAATCACATTTGCATTCTATTTGTAATTGGCGTTTTTTCCTGTATAATATGTACTTGAACTAATTTCTTTTTATCAATTACTTCATATGTGCGCTATCGGCGTAACATCCAATTTCCCCGCCCAATCGGGTCAAACAACAAGCAAGGAGAACATGATGGAACGAATTTGCATAGCGGCCGACAGCACCTTTGACATGACGCTCGAAATGGTGCAACAGTATGGCATCGAAATCAGCGCATCCTATGTCCGTATGGACGACACGGATTATCTCGATTATCCCGATCTGAAACAGAGCGATCTGTTTGATTATTTTCGCCGGACGAAAAAGCTGCCGCAAACCGCGGCGGCAAACCCCAACGATTATGAAACTCTGTTTCGGCAGTGCCTCGAAAACCATGACGCGGTGATCTTCATCGCCAAGAGTTCCGGCATGTCAAGCTGTTATGCAAACGCGCTAGCCGCGGCGAACGACATGGAAAACGTATACGTGATCGATTCGCTTTCGATTTCCAGCGGCAGTTCTCTGCTCGCGATGGAGGCGGTTCGCCTGAAGGACACGATGCCGGTCAAAGACCTCGTTGCGCATTTGGTTTCCTATCGTGATAAGATCGTCGGCAGTTTCATCATCGAGACGCTTGAATATCTGCATGAGGGCGGACGCTGCTCCACCTTGGCTTACCTCGGCGCAAGCGCGCTTCAGATTCGCCAGAGCATCAACATCCGCGACGGCAAACTGGTCGTCGGCAAAAAATATATGGGCACCTATAAGCGCGCGCTGAAGGAGTTCATCGAAACCACGCTCGCCCAACACGAGCAGATGGATTCGGAAGTCGTCATGATTTCACACACGATTCAGGACGAAGCGCTGCTCAATAGCCTGATAGCGCAGATTGAATCGCTCCACTATTTCAAGAAGATCATCCCGCTCTCCGTCTGCGCGGCGGTTGCCTGCCACGGCGGGCCGAATGCGTTCGGGCTGTTCTTTGTGCAAAAATAAGAGAATCGATTCGAATGAAGAAACACATCGTCAAAAAGCACAACGTAGGCAGAGGCTGTTTTGTCTGCGGTGTCAAGAACCCGTTTGGCCTGCATACCGACTTTTTTGAGTTGGAGGACGGCACCCTCGTCGCCAAAGTGACCCCCAGCGAACACCACCAGAGCTACCCCGGACGTCTGCACGGCGGCGTGAGCGCGGCGCTGCTGGACGAGACCATCGGCAGGGCGATCAATGTGCTCGAGCCGGACACCTGGGCGGTCACGGTTGAAATCAACACCCGCTACAAAAAACCGGTGCCGTACGGGGTCGAGATTACCGTTACCGGACGCATCGTAGAAAACAGCCGCAGGATATTCACCGGAGAGGGCGCAATCCTGCTGCCGAGCGGCGAAGTCGCCGTCACCGCAACGGCTAAATATATGAAGCTCAAGCTCAGCGACATTGCGGATTTTGAGGCAAACGGCGAAAGCTGGCAATGCTACCCCTACGAAACCGATCCGGACGAAATCGACCTGCCGGAAGTGTAAGCAATATCGAGTCAAGACCACATTAGTTTTTTCATTCATTGGTGCTACAATCGTCCCAAGACGCACTTTCAGGGCGTTAGGTTGCTGTTTTGTGTTCAATTGCTCACCTTGCATTTGAAAGGTGTTTTCTTCGGTATATACTCTGTCGGAAGCCACATATTAGGGATATCATTGATCACGCCCTGTTGTCTGAATGGATTGAAAACACGTCAAAACCCTGCGTACAAGAAATTTACGCCGGGTTTTCCTTTATCATATTGCGCTGGTATGCTGCTTGCCGTATACTGAATTCAACGGCGGTCCAATTATTCCGCCGTAACAAAACAGGAGGGTTTCACATGGCATTTTGCGAGAACTGCGGCAAACCAGTCTATCGGCTCGATAAAACATGTGCCAATTGCGGCACTCCTGTCACACAGGATGGCCAAAGCGCACAAAGTGACTCGCAGCCTGCCATGCGTCTGCAAAATGACTATTCCCAGAGCTCTCCGTATACCGTTTTGAGTACTTGGGGCTTTGTCGGCTCTCTGCTGCTGATGGCGATTCCGCTTGTCGGATTCATCATCACGATTGTTTGGGCTTCCGGCGGCGCCTATAACCTCAACCGTCGCAATCTTGCGCGCGGATACCTGCTGCTGATGGGCATCGGCATAGGAATCTATCTGGTGTTGATCGCCATCATCATTGCAACCGGCGGTTCGTCTTATCTGCTCGACTACATGAATCAGTCGTTCTGATAACAGCCGCACAAAACCAATATATTTTAAACTGGAGGAATCATCGTATGGCATACTGTTCCAAATGCGGCTCTCAGCTCAACGAGGGCGACAAGGCCTGTGGCAATTGCGGCGAACCGGTACCCGGCGCATCTCGCAGCACCGGTAATTCCAGCTCCAACGAGATGTGGATGGGTATTCTGTCCTATCTTGGCGTACTCGCGCTGATTCCGTATCTTGTGAAGGATCAAACCCCGTTTGTGCACGCACATGCGGTGCGCGGCATCAACCTGTTGCTGCTGGAAGTCATCGTCTGGGTTGCCGTTGGCGTGTTCTCCTGGGTCCCGGTGTTGAATGACATTCTCAGCACGCTTGCCGGGCTTGCGAGCTTTGTGCTCTCCCTCATCGGGATTATCAACGTCGCAAACAAAGAGGACAAAGACCTGCCGTTTATTGGCACGATTCGCTTGATCAAAGACTGATCCTGCACCCAAAAACGATTGAAACAAGGGTTTGAGTGCGGCAAAACCGCAATCTCAAACCCTTTCCCTATTTCACGATAAGGCTTCGATACATGGAACTCATCATACACAATTGCACGATTTATGACGGAACCGGCACGCCGCCGTTTGTGGGGAGCGTTGGTTTTGAGAACGGAAAGATGCGTGTGTTTCGTTCTGCCGAAACACCGCAGGCCAAGCAAATAATCGAAGCGGATGGGCTTGCGCTCGTACCAGGCTTCATCGACGCGCATTCGCACGGAGATCTGAACATGCTGAGCGCCTATGCAACCGCAAGCAAACTCAGCCAAGGCATCACGACCCAGATCGCCGGGCAATGCGGGGTTTCGCTCTTTCCAGCAGGCGGTGTTGGCGGCACGCAGTTTTCGCGCTTCGTCTCTGGAATTGCGCCCTATCCCGACCTGCCGGATGATTTGACGAAGCTTTTGAGTGCCTCCAGCTTTTCCCGCTGGCTGGAGGAGATTCAAAACCCGATCCATACGCGGTGTTTCGTCGGTCATGGAACGCTCCGCCTCTGGGCAATGGGCTATGAAAATCGCAAACCCGATGCGGGCGAGTTGGAGAACATGAAGCAAATACTCCGCCGCTGTATTCGAGAGGGCGCGCTGGGGCTCTCCACCGGGCAGGTCTATGCGCCCAGCTGCTATGCGCAGAACGACGAGATTCTCGCGCTGTTGCGCGTTTTGCACGAAGAAGGCGGCATCTATGCCAATCATCCGCGCAACGAAGGAAACACCGTCATCGAAGCGCGCGTGGAGAGCATGCGTCTGGCGCAGGAGGCAGATGTCCCGCTCTGCGTTTCGCACCTCAAGGCGGCGGGCAGGCAAAACTGGGGTAAGCCTCACGAGATGCTGGCCGGGCTTGACCGTGCGGTAGAAAAGGGGCTTCGCGCCATGATTGACTGCTACCCATATACGGCGGGCTGTACGTCGCTGAACGTATCCATTCCCCCGCGCTATTTTGCAAAAGGCATGCGCGGCATCATCGAAGCGCTGGAAAACCCGCAGGAACGTGAGAGTATCCGCGAGGAAATGAGCCGCATCAGCGATTATGACAACTATGTCTTCAACAGCGGCGGTTTTTCCGGCGTATATGTCTCCAGTTGCCCGATCGACCACCGCGCAGAAGGCATGATGATTTCGGAATATGCCGAGCAAACCGGAATGGACCCGTTTGACGCGTTTTGTGATATACTAATTCGAAACAATGGTTTAGGCTTGGGTATCTATTTTCACATGAGTGAAAGCGATGTCGTCGAAATACTGACCCAGCCGCTCTGTGTTCTCGGCACGGACGGACTCATCGGCAGACCCGGCGAAAACCCGCATCCCCGCGCCTTTGGCAGCACCGCGCGCGCCTATGACCTGTTGGTACGGCAAAAAAAGCTACTCTCACCGGAAGCGATGATTCATAAGATGAGCGGTCAGGCTGCGTCATTCTTGGGATTATCACAAAAAGGACGCATCGCGGACGGTATGGATGCCGATGCACTGTTGATCGATTTGGAGCAATTTCGGGATACGGCAACGTATCAAAGCGGAGCCGCGCGCACACAAGGTATCCTCAAAACATTCATCGGCGGACGCGAAATCGCGCTGGAGCAAGAAATATAGCGGAATCCCCCGCTTGTAACTACGGAGGAATGACCCATGGAAACCATCTATATCGTCGGCGGCGCTGCCATCGACATCACTGGAAAACCGGACAGCATCTGCCGTGAACGCGACAGTAACCTTGGGCGCGTTGGCATCCGCGTCGGCGGAGTAGGCCATAATATCGCAAAGCGGCTCGCCGCTCTCGGCTATCAGGCCGAACTCGTCACCGCCATCGGTTCCGGTTTTCACGCGGGCATGGTACGCGAAAGCTGCCGCAAGGCAAACGTTTCGCTCGCGCACACGTTTGTTGGTACGGAGCACACCGGCACCTATATCGGCATTTTTGACGAGGACGGCGATATGCTCGTCGGAATCAGCGATATGTCCGTGCTGGATCATCTCACGCCGGATTATCTATCGACGCTGCTGCCGCAGATCAACGCCGCAAGGATGTGCGTCATCGACGGGAATCTCTCGCCGGAATCCCTGACCTATCTTTGCGAAAACGTGGCTGCTCCTCTGTTTTACGATCCTGTGAGCTGCTCCAAAGCAAAGCGCATCGGCGGAAGCATCGGCAAATGCTACGCCATCAAACCAAACCGCTTTGAGGCAGGTTTCCTCTCCGGCAAGTCGTGCGACACGCTGCGCGGCATCTATCGCGCATCCGATTGGTTCTTGGAGCAAGGCGTGAAGCGCGTGTTCATCGACCTCGTCGAAGAAGGCGTATTCTGGGCGGATGCGGGAGGCTGCGGCGTTGTGCCCGCTATCGCGCATGCTGTGGTCGATACCGCCGGCGCGGGAGACGCGATGGGCGCCGCGATGATCCACGGCTGCGTGCAGGGGCTCTCTACCGAAGAATGCGCCCGCCTTGGCGCAGAAGCCAGCGCAGAGGTCTCTAAGCAGGAGAAGTAATCGCAGATAGCGTCATTGCATTATAAAACAGAAGCAGGATTTCTCCTGCTTCTCTTTTATACTTCACTTATTATGCTTAGAACAGCTTCGTACTCTCCAACGGAGGCAGCGGCTGAATATGCCAAATATCGTTTGCGTATTCACGAATCGTGCGGTCGGAACTAAACTTTGCACTGCTGGCAACGTTCATCAAACACTTTCTGCCAAACGCGATCCGGTCGCGATATTCGCAGTTGACATCCTCACGTCTCTGGCAGAACGTCATCATCTCTTGCAGCACAAAATACTGATCCGGCTTTGACCAGTCGTTGCCAAAGAGCAGCGAACGGTGCAGGTCGGCAAACGCGCCGCTGTTGTCGTCACTGAGCGTACCGTCGATGAGCGAATCCACCACACGGCGCACGCGCGGTTCATAGTCATAAATCGCCTTCGGGTTGTAGTGCGGTTTGAGCTCATTGAGCTCCTTCACGCTCGCGCCGAAAATATAGTTGTTCTCCAACCCCGCCTGTTCAACAATTTCCACGTTTGCGCCGTCAAATGTACCGAGCGTCACCGCACCGTTGAGCATGAGCTTCATGTTGCCCGTGCCGCTGGCCTCTGTACCCGCAGGCGAAATCTGTTCGGAAACATCCGCGGCGGGAATGATGTGCTCAGCATAGGAGCAGTTGTAGTTTTGCACGAATACCACGCGCATCTTATCCGCCATCTCGGGATCGGAGTTGATCATCTTGCCCAGTTCGTTGATGTACTTGATGACCGCTTTTGCGCGGATATAACCGGGCGCAGCTTTCGCGCCGAAGAGATAGGCGGTCGGCGTGAACTCTTTGATTCGCCCGTCCTTGATGCCGAAGTAAGTATCCAGAATGCCAAACGCATTGAGCAGCTGGCGCTTGTACTCATGCATGCGCTTGACCTGCACGTCGAAAATGAAATCCGGCGGCAGATAGACGCCCTCTCGCTCCTGAATCAGGTGACTGAGCTGTTCTTTTTTGAGGCGCTTGACCTCATTGAACTGCTCCACGTCCTGATCGGACAGGTGTTCCTTGAGTTTGCCAATCAATTCCAGATCGGAGAGATACCCTTTGCCGATGCGGGAATCCAGATAGTCGCATAGCTCCGGGTTGCAAAGACCGAGCCAGCGGCGCTGGGTAATGCCGTTGGTCTTGTTTTGAAATTTCTCCGGGAACGCGGCGTACCATTCTTTGAGCACGTCATTTTTCAGGATTTCGGTGTGCAGCGCGGCCACGCCGTTGACATAGCGCGAGCAATACACCGCAAGGTTCGCCATGTGAATGAGCTTGCCCTGGATGATTGACATGCGCGAGCAATCGAACTTGCGCGCCATGAGTTCGCCGCAGAGCTTCGCGTTAATCTGGTAGACAATGTCAAACACTTCCGGCAACACGGACTTAAAGAGATTGACATCCCATTTCTCCAGCGCCTCCGCCATGACGGTGTGGTTGGTGTAGGAAAACGTCTTTGCCGCGATGTCAAACGCGCGGTCAAACGGAATTCCCTCTTTCATGAGCAGGCGGATGAGTTCCGGAATGCTCACGGTCGGGTGTGTGTCGTTGAGCTGAATCGCCACATGCTCGGCAAAGCTGTCGATCGGGCGGTTTTCGCGCTTAAAGCGGAAAAGGATATCCTGCAGGCTCGCGCTGGAGAGGAAATACTGCTGTTTGAGTCGGAGCTTCTTTCCCGCCTCGGTCGAGTCGTTGGGATACAGCACGCGGGTAATGTCCTCCACCGCGTTCTTTTCCAGCACCGCGAGGGAGTATTCCTGATCGTTGAATAATTTGAAATCAAAATCCGAAACCGCTTCGCTCTGCCAGAGGCGGAGGGTTCCGATGTTGTCGGTGTTGTAGCCGAGAATTGGCATATCGTATGCCACGGCGCGCACGGTCATGTCCGCAAAGTGCACAAGCATCTCGTGCGTGTCCCGTCTGCGGCTCCAGGGGTCGCCAAAGCGCTGCCAATCGTCCGCACTCTCTACCTGAAACCCGTCGGTAAAGGACTGCTTGAACAGACCGTATTTATAGCGGATTCCATAGCCATCCAGCGGGAGATTTTCGGAAGCAGCAGAGTCAAGGAAGCATGCCGCGAGACGGCCAAGGCCACCGTTGCCAAGCGCCGCGTCCTCGATATCTTCGAATATCGCGATATCCAGCCCGCGAGACTCAAACTCACGCTTCACTTCGCCAAGTATACCAAGTACAAACAGGTTGTTGTATACGGTTCTGCCGACAAGGTATTCCGCGCTGAAATAGTACGCTTCGCGCGTGCGCTCATGCGCATGGCGGCTCTCGTACCAGTTTTCCGCAATTGCGGCCATCACTACGCCGGATAATGCATCATGCAGCTGCGCGGTCGTTGCGTCCAGAAACGACACCTGATGATTCTGCTTGAGCGCAAGCTCTATGCTCTCCATGATGTGATCAATTTTCACTGAATATAACCTCTCTTTTTTGCATCGCGTCCTAGTATAGCACACTTTATTTCGGATGAAAAGACGCGCTCCGTCTCGTGCATCACTCAAAAACCGCCTAATTACGGGCTTTTTCCCGGTAATTTACCGGAAACCGCCGCGATACACCCCATTGCGCGTGGTTTTTCGCATGTTAAGTGCAATATTAAGCTTTTCAGCACGATCCACTCTGGTATTATATCCGAAATTATTGTACTGTAGTACATATTTATTTCGCATAACAGCTATTTTTGCTTCGAAACTGCGCAAAAAAACGTGGAAACATTCCACGTTTTTGTGTTTTGTTCTGCGCTGATACGAAATCGCCTCAAGTAGTATACTCCTTTAGGATGTCCGCAATCTGTGCGATCGTACTCTCCGAAAACACAGAGGCAAGCCCATTGCGCGCCAAAACATCACCGAGTGTTTCATACGATTTCCGTGTGATAATGTTGAAATACGCATTCTTCGCCGACTCCATATCGCTCTGCGCGAGATCAAAGAGCTCTAACGCGGGCACCATGCTCACAGCGTAACTGATATAGTACATCGGCGTTTGGAACGTATGCGAAATCAAAACCCATTCGGTCCCTTGATAACCATAGACCTGTTGCAGACCATATTCTTGTGAAAGCGATGCGTAGAGATCATTCATTTGATCCAGTGTCATGTTTGGATTCTCGTATACATCCTGCTGAAACTCGTCCTCCATGCAGCCGGAGAGCAGCGCATACATGGAGTCAATCAGCGTTGCCGTGCGTGCCTGATCCGCTAGGTCTCCATAGAACCGATCAAAATCGCCAAACAGCAACAATACAAGCGCCTGCGCATCCACTTCGGCAAGATCGAGGCTGTCCCCTGCGGTATAGCCAACCACGGCGTTGTGATAGTAGTTTGTGAAGTGGCCAAGCTCGTGTAAAATGGTCGCAACATCGTCTGCCGAATCCGTCCAGTGCGCAAAGATAAACGGCGCCCGATAGTCCGCAATGTACGTGGTGAAGTTCGTGTCCATCTTCGTTGTGCTGTCGGTCACGTCATAGAGCCGGTTTTGCAGCATATAGGTCACGGGCTCGCTCAAAAGGGGCGAAAACGCGTTTGCAGAAGAAGAAAGAGCGCTGAAAAACGCATCCTCTTCAAAATACGCAGCGCTAAGGTCGGACGTGTCGTTTTTTTCACTTGCCTTAATAAAAACCGGTGCGATATACCGTTTCACAGCAGCGTGCAACTGTCGCGCATCCTTCGGTGAATAGTCCCGCCCATAGGTTTCATAGCAATAGGTAGCATAGTCCGCATAGCCAAGCCGTTTGGCAATCTCTGCGCGCAGGGCGACCTGCTCCAGGAAGATTGGCCCCGCCTGCTTGTTAAGCGCGGCGCAATAGGCATCATAGAGGCGGTAATACTCCTCGCTACTGAGCGAAACATCGCTCATGATGTCTGCATATGACCAGCGGATCCCGTTATCAAACAGTGTAAATGTCGCATTGAGATTGTCATACTCCAACGTGAGCTTCTCTTCTCGATCCATAAGATCTTGAATCGTCGATTCATCATAGGAGTCATCGTCGATGATGGCATCCACGTAGCCTTCGCCGAACGAATCGCGCGCCAGCTGCTGCGCCTCGCCGGAAGATTCAAACAGCGCGGCGGAAACCGTCTGCATTTGCCCGTCCAGCTCAGAGAGCGCGGATTGCAGATAGGAGTATTCATCACGATAATACGTATCCGTAACATCAAATGCATACAGCAGATACACCAGCGAAAGCATGGAATCGGCATGGCTGTATTGCGTCTGGATTGCCTGATAGTCGGTAATCAGCTCTTCGGGATTCTTTCCTTTATCGATGCCGTTTTGCAGATCGTCCATCGCAGCGAGCATGCCTTCCATATCCGGACGCTCATACTTCATCTCTGCAATCGTTACATCTTCATGCGAAATGTCTGGTAGAACCGGCGCGTTGATTGTAGCGCTCTGCACAGAGCCGCCTGCGGAGGACATAACGGAACCATCCCCAGTCGCGCAGGCAGCGAGGAGAAATACAACCACGAGCGCGGCAAAAAGCGCTCCTTGTTTTGTTACACGTTTTATCATGTTTTTATTATATTACACGGCTGTATCATTTCCCAGCAGAATTTTTTCAGCACATTGGTAATCTGTCGATTCAAAAAAGCAGTTCCTCTCCTATCGTTCTTATGATCAACGGTCAAATCAAACCAACTTGCCTTCGTGGATTTATACTGTTTTTTCACCCGTTTTTTTGTTGTAACTCTGGCTTTCTCTCGCAATACAAAGGGCTCTCTCTTGAATTCATCGCAAAATCATGGTATAAACATAAGAATGGTTTTGCCAAAGTAGCAAAAACCGTTTGATGCACCGATTCTCACATCGGAAAGGATACCGCATATGAACATTGTCGTACTCGCGGGCGGCCTCTCGCCAGAACGCGACGTTTCTCTTTCTACCGGAACCATGGTAACCAACGCCCTTCGCAAAAAAGGGCATAACGCTATTTTAGTCGATCTTTTTTTTGGCATAGAGAAGCTACCCAACCCGATTGAGCAGGCGTTTGCGGTCAGCGGCATGCTGCCGCCTTTCTCCGTTCCGGAAGCGGAGCCAAACCTCGACGATGTACGCCGCGCGCGAAAAAGCGGCTTTTCGGAGCAGATCGGAAACGGTGTATTGGAGCTTTGCCGCGCGGCCGATCTTGCGTTTCTTGCGCTGCATGGCGGTGTTGGCGAAAACGGCAGCCTGCAATCGTTCTTCGACCTTTGCGGAATCAAACACACTGGCAGCCCGTCGATTGGTTGCGCACTGGCGATGGACAAAGCCGTCAGCAAGTCGCTTTTGCGCAGCGAAGGCGTCCTCACCGCAGATTGGGCGGTTGCGCGAAAGGGTATCCCCTTCGACACCGCGCATTTCCCAATCCCCTGCGTGGTCAAGCCCAACAGCGGCGGCTCCAGCATCGGGGTCGTCATCGTGAAGGAACGCGAAGCGCTTGCCCCCGCCATCGAGGCCGGGTTTGCGTTGGAAGACGAGTTGATCATGGAAGAATACATCCACGGCATGGAGCTTTCCGCAGGCATCCTTGGCAGCAGTGAAGAATGTGTTGCTCTCCCGCTGATCGAGATCGTCCCAAAACATGGGTTTTATGATTATCAGCACAAATATCAATCCGGCTGGACGGACGAAATTGTACCCGCGCGCATCTCGCCGGAACTCACGCAAAAGGTGCAGTCGCTTGCAATACAGGCTTATCGCGCGCTTAAACTCGGCGTTTATGCGCGAATCGATTTTCTGCTCACTGCGGAAGGCGAAGCATATTGTCTGGAGGCAAATACTCTGCCAGGCATGACCCCGACAAGCCTGCTTCCGCAGGAAGCGGCGCACTACGGACTGGACTATCCCGCGCTCTGCGAGGAAATCGTAAACCTCTCACTCAAGCGGTATGAACTTGCATGAAAACCTATCTGTTTTCTGAAATCGCCTCCGCTTGCGGCGGCGCATACTACGGCGATCCCGCACTGTTAAATCAGGCAGTCAGCGGTATCGTCATCAACAGCGAACTTGCAAAACCGGGTTCGCTGTTTATCGCCATCCACGGCGAAAAGCACGATGGGCACACATTCATTCCCGCCGCGCGGGAGAAGGGTGCTTCTCTTATCCTGTGCGACCACGCATTGGAAAATGAGCCATACCTTCTTGTTCCGGATACCCTCAAAGCCATGCATGCCATTGCCAAGAGTTACCGCAATAAATTTACGATTCCTGTGATTGGACTTACCGGCAGCGCGGGCAAAACCTCAACAAAAGACATCGTCGCATCAACGCTTTCTGAAAAATTCAACGTGATGAAGACGCAGGGCAACCTGAATAATGAAACCGGAGCCGCACTGACGATCTTCACGCTTGAAGATGCGCACGAGGTTGCTGTCGTCGAAATGGGGACCAATCATTTTGGCGAAATCGGGCGCATCGCAGCTTTTGTTCAGCCGGATTACTGCCTCTTCACCAACATCGGTCTGGCGCATATCGAAAACTTCGGCACGCGTGAAGGCATCTTTCGGGGTAAAACCGAGATGCTGCCCTATATGCGCGCAGGCGGACGCATCATCGCAAACGGTGACGACTGCATGCTTTGCGGGATTCCGGGTGCTCTGCTCTATGGCCTTGGCGAATCATGCGCCGTGCGCGGAACGCAGGTAGAAGACCTGATCCTGCGCGGCATGCGCTTTACGGCAAACGATGGAGAAAAGCACTGCCGCATGCATGTGCCTGCGCTCGGCGTGCATTCGGTTTATAATGCGCTTGCCGCCGTCTCCTGCGGTCTGCTGCTCGGCATGGAGTTGAGCGAGATTGCCGCCGGAATCGAAACCTATCAGCCTCTGCACGGACGGATGAATGTACACGAACTGCCGCGCTACACCGTCATCGACGACACCTATAACGCAAACCCGACCTCGATGAAAGCCTCGCTCGATGTGCTGGTGAAATGCTCCGGCAGGCGTGTCGCTATCCTTGGCGATATGCGGGAGCTCGGCGTTTCCGCGCCCCAGATGCACGAGGATATCGGGCGCTATGCCGCGTCTCTCGGCATCGAGCGCATTCTCTGTGTCGGCAAAGAAAGCCTGCACATGTTCCGCGCCGCAAAGGAGATGTCGGCCGATTGCGCAGACTATTTTGAAACGCAGGATGCGCTGCTCTCCGATCTGCCAAAGCTTGTTCGTGAAGGAGACGTAATCCTCGTGAAAGCCTCGCGCGGGATGTATCTGGAAAAGACGGTCGAGCAGCTTCTTGCCCTGGCCAACGGATAGCACAAAACTCAATATAATAAAAAAGCCCGCGCGGTAGAGTAACCGTTCGGGCTTTGTTCTTATATTGATTTTGAGTATGGATTAGCTGTTCTTCATCACGACGAGTTCGACGCTCTCCATCACGTCTTCGCAGGCGTCACAGCAGGCTTCCATCCAGTCAAAGAGCTTGGTCCACGTGATGCGCTCCAGCGATTCCGCGTTCTCGCAATAAAGCCTGCGCATCGCGGCGCAATAGAGACGGTCCCCTTGCTCTTCATAATCGTTGACTTTCACGATGGCTGACGCCAAACGATCACTGTTTTTCTGGAACCCGGGCAGTTCCTTCAGCGCATCGCGCGATTCATAGCAGCACTGCTTGATGATCGATGCAAACTCCAGCGCTTCATGTCGCATGGATTTCGCGTTATACATAAACATCTTACGCACAACGTCCTCAATGAAGTCTGTCACGTTGTCAATCTGCTGCAGGAGCAGGATGATGTCTTCGCGCTCGATGGGCGTGATAAACTCTTTGGCAAGCTTCTGCATGAGCTTGTGTTTGTTCAGGTCTGCTTCATGCTCAATTGCGTGAATCTCTTCAATCTGCTCGCCCAGTTTCTCGGGATCATAATGTTCCACCAGATTTTCCAGATATTCCGCTGCCTTGCATGCGCTATCCATGCCAAGAACAAAACCTTCGAAGTATTCGTTAGTGTGATGCTTTTTCATCGTTATTCTCTCCTTCTATCGCTCGATTAAACCTTGATGGCCGCCTGCTCCGCCACAATAATTAGAAGATGGCGAGGAACAATTTCACCATTAAAAAACCAACCAGTCCGCAGCAGGGGAACGTGAGCACCCATGCGTAGACCATCTCTTTGACGACAGCCATGTTCACGGTGCTGAGTCTTTTGCTGGCTCCGGCACCCATGATAGCGGTCGTTTTCGTGTGCGTGGTGCTGACAGGGATCCCTGTCAAAGAAGACAGCAGCAGGCATCCTGCAGCCGCAATATCCGCCGAAAACCCTTGGTATTTTTCAAGCTTGACCATGTCCATGCCAACGGCTTTGATGATGCGAAGCCCGCCGACGGATGTGCCAAGAGACATGACCAGAGAACAGAGAATCATGAGCCAGATGGGAATCGTAAACGTATTGACATCCGTCTGTCCGCCGGCAAGAAATGTACCGAGCAGAAACACGCCAATGAACTTCTGCCCGTCCTGCGCGCCGTGCATAAACGCCATCGCCGCGCTGCCGGCAATCTGCCCTCGCCGAAAGAATCGGTCGGCCTTTCGCCGCTCCATTCGCTTAAACAGCAGGGCCATGAGTTTTGTTGTACCAAAGCCCATTACAAAGCCGAGTACGGACGAGAGCACAAGCCCGTAGATGACCTTCATCCATGCTCCGCCGTTGATGCCTCCAAATCCATTCTGAATCGCAACCGCCGCACCCGAGATGCCGGCAATCAGCGCGTGGCTTTCGCTGGTTGGAATTCCGAAATACCAGGCGATGGTCGCCCACAGTACGATGGCAAACATGCCCGCGCAGAGCGCAATGGTCGCATCTCCCGCGTTAGAGCCGAAATCGACCATGTTGTAGATTGTCTGCGCAACGGTCGCGTTGAGCAGCGTCATCACAAACACGCCGAGGAAATTGAACACCGCCGCCATCATAATTGCTGCGCGCGGGCTCATGGAGCGCGTCGAGATGCAGGTAGCAATCGCGTTTGGCGCATCCGTCCAGCCGTTGACGAGAATAACGCCCAACGTCAGCGCAACGGTAACCATCAGCGCCGGGTTGGACGTAAGCCGCGTCAGAAAATCTGTAAATGTAATCGTCATCCTTTGCTATTCTCCCTGAATTGGGCGATTTGGGCAGAATGCCAACTTTCACCCAATATAAGATTTAACATTAATCCATTACATACTTTACATTATTTTTGCAATTGTTTGCACATTATCAAGTATATTTTACATTTTATATTATTCTGGCGTTTTGGTCTAGCGGAAGATTTGATTTCTTCCGTCTGGAACGTCCTCCCAAATTGAAACGTGTTTCGCGTTCGATCATTGCATAAAAAAACAGGCGGGAGTTTCCCCGCCTGAATGATATCCATTCTGTCCGAACCAAAAACCCGCATAAAAATCGCGCGTTATTCCAGATGAAACGTCGTCTTGAGCGCTTGAATTTCCCCTTCGCTTAGGAAGATAACCTTTCCCGCGTCACGCGCTACAAGTATGGATGCCGCCGTTGCTTCCGCGACCTCCAGACGATCCAGCGCGGTAAAGAGCGACGCACCCGTGGTCACAATTCGGCAGTTTTCAAACAGCACGACAGGCGTTTTTTCGGAAAAGAGCGCGGCATTTGCACCCGGATCGCCCAAAAAGTCTTCCATTGGGCGCGTCGGCACTGAGCGGAGCATATAGTAGCTCTCCGGCACGGTGGAGGTTTCAAATCGCTCTTTTGCGCTGGCAAACGCGGCAACATTTGCCGGGGCGGCAGAAAACACCGCGTGGATGGATGCGTGCTGTTTGTAGATTGCCGCGTGCAGCGCGCTTTCCGCCGCGGGTTGCTTGCCCGCCTCCGCCGCGAAGTTTCGAACGAGAACGAGGTCGTTCTCCTCCAGCAAGGCATTGTCCATTCCCTCCGGTGTCACGAGGAATGAGTCCGCATCCACACGCGCGCTGCAAACGCCGCTTGCGCCAAACAAAAGCGCATGTTCGCACCCTCTGCGGAGCTTTTGCACCATCTCGGCACGAATCTCCTGTTCCCGTTCGCCGACGGTATGCCGGATCATCGGTTGATAGTCCGGTGCTTTTTGCGCATTCCAGCGCGTGAGCTGTTCCCCCGTTACCGCGCGCGGTTCGCCGAGTTTCCGTGAAAGCAAGTCGAGCTTTGCCGAGAATTCAATCGTCTCAAAGAGCTGGTACGCCACCAACAGGTTCTCTCCGCCGACGCATACGCCGTGGTTTTCAAGAAACACGACATCCGCGCCCTTTGAGAACTCCGCAAACATGTTTTCGCCGAGTTCCGGGCTGCCCATCATGGCATATTTGGATAAGCGCATGTTCTTGCAGCGCGAAAGCGTATCCGGCAGAAGATCCACGCGCGGCAGCGTCCGCGTCAGAGAAAAAGCGATGCAAAACACCGGATGCGCATGCACAACGGCGCGAAAATCCGGCCTGGCGCGATAGGTTGCGCGGTGGAAGAAGATCTCGCTGGAAGGCTCATGCTTGCCCGTGAATGAGCCGTCGGGATGCACGCAGACGATGTCCTCGTGCGTAAGGCTGCCTTTGTCATACCCTTTTGGAGTAATCCAGATGTCTCCGTTTTCATCCAGCATGGAGATGTTCCCGCCGGTTGCCGTGGTCAGACCACGGTCATAAACACGACGCATGACAGAGGCGATCTGCTCCGCCGGGGATTGGTTGAAGAATTTCATAATGGTGCGGTTTCTACTTTCTGTTCTGTTTATACTTTGGTTTGTTTGATTATATCACGGGCAAGACCGTTTGTCTTTGAATGTCACTCTTTTCGCTTCCCGGCGACACAATAGTTCCCGCAAAAAAATCATGCTCCTGTTCGCCGGAAATCCTTGTAAAGACGTTTGGGAAGTGTTGACATTTCGCCTGCCAAATGCTATCATAAACAACGCCGTCTGGGTGTAGCGCAGTTTGGTAGCGTGCTTGACTGGGGGTCAAGAGGCCGAAGGTTCAAATCCTTTCACCCAGACCAAAAAAGCCCCGCGACAGGAATGTTGCGGGGCTTTTGCTTGCCTTTAGGCGGACGTGTCACCCATGACTTGTACCCGGTTTTCGAGCGCTGCCGTCACGACGATTTCAATAAGGCAGCGCTGATTTGCCATCTGTGCGCCGACGCAGGCTCGAGCCGGCGCGCATCCTTGTGTAATCCATGCATCCCACACTTCGTTAAACGCGGGCAGATTGCCCATGTCCGATAGATAGATCATAGCGCTGAGAATCTGGCTCTTATCGGAGCCACAGAGCAATAGTAACCGCTCAATGATGGCGAGTGTATCCTCCGCCTGCGCGTGTATTCCTTCACGCTGCGTACAGATCTGCCCGCCGATATAGACCGTATTTCCGTGTACAACCACATCACTCATCCTGCGGTCCTGCTCAAAGCGTAGTATATCCATATTCACCTCTCCGTTACAGCGTTTCAATGCCGACTTTTGCAATCCATTTGCGAACCTTGCCGGGCTTTTGCCAAAGCTGCGCCGCGAGATGCGCATCCTGGGGAAAAAAGATTGCGATATGTCCAGCGGGAAAATACACCTGCGTTGCGTCGGAATCGATCGGCATCATCACGCAATCATCCGCCGGATCATACTCCGACCACGCGCCCTTCACATCGGAAAGAGGCTTGTGAAAGAACTTTTCTTCGCCTTCCACAACATACATGACATCGATATATTTACGATGGGCTTCCATCTTATCGCCGTCTTCTTCCCCGCCTGTATAGTTCAGTCCGATCAGAAAGATTTTATCCCCCTCCAGTGACAGTTCCGGCGTCAAGTCCACCCCGTCATCTTCATACCGCTCAAAAAAGCGCAAAACCGTTTCGATGCCCCGGCCCAACCCATAATACTGATTTGCATGCTCCAACCTGTCAAAAATCATATGATCTCCTTTTCATTTTCGCCAATCTATCGTCGGCATTTTTGCGCAAAAAGCCAGGCCACACGCAGTATGCATGCGGCAGCGGATCGCGCGCATAGTAAAGCTACTCTTTGACCGCCCCGGAAACGAGGCCGCGCATATAGAATTTTTGTAGGAATAAATACAGCGCCGCTACCGGCAAGCTGACCAGAACGGAGGAAGCAAGCACCAAATCCCAACGCGTGGATGTGCTGGAGTTAAACGCATACATTCTGGGCACCAGCATCGTTTTTGTTGCGTCCGAAATGGTAACTAGGCTTACCAATAAATCGTTCCAGATAAAAGTAGCGCGCAGAATAATCACCGTTACCGTGATGGTCTTCATCAGCGGCATATAGATCGAGGTGTAGATGCGCCATAAGCTGCAACCGTCTACAACCGCCGCCTCGCTGAGTTCACGCGGGAGCGTGCGCATAAAGCCTGTGTATAAAAACACCGCAACCGGCAGCGACAGCGCCGTGAACACAAACGCGGTCCCCCAATAGGTATTCAGCAGCCCCAGCGTCTTTAGCAGGGGCACCAGCTGCAAAATGATCGCATGGATCGGAATGCAGATCAGCAGAATCGTGGCCAGATAAACCGCCCGCAGGAATTTTGAATTCACGAGAGAGATTGCAAACGCCATCAATGACCCCAGAACCACCGTCATTGCGATTGACAGCAGAGTGATGGCAATATTATTCCACAGGCCTTCGCCAAAGCGCAGGATGGTGATCACCTTGTCGTAAGCCTGCAGCGTGAACTCGCCGAGATGGAACGTCAGGAAATTGCGCTGAATCGCCGCAATCGGTTTAAAGGAATTCAGCAGGGCAAGCAAAATGGGAAACAGCACAAAAAACGCAAACAATGAGAGCAAAACCTTTGATCCGATGTGTTTTTTCTGCCAGGAAAGAGATTTTTCTCGTTTTTGCTTCATGAGTTGCCGATCTCCTTTTTCAACAGAATCTTCAGTTCAACGAAGGCCAGAACAACAGCAAACAGGCCGAGAATCACGGAGATCGCAATTGCCTTGCCATATTGATGGTTGTTGAAATAGGTCGTATATGACCAGAGCGCCAGCGTGGTGCCATATCGTCCCGGCCCGCCGCCTCCCGTCATGGAAGCAGGAACGGCAAACGCCGAGAGGCTCTCCACCGTCAGAAGAACCGTATTGATCGTGATGGAAGGCGCAAGAAAAGGCAGCGTAACATGCACAAACTCCTGCCACTTGTTTGCGCCTTCAATCGCGGAAACCTCATAATACGACATCGGAATGTTCATCATTCCCGCGTGATAGATGATGCTGTAATATCCCGCAATCAGCCAGATCAACGCCGTCGAAATAGAGGGGATAATCAGCGCCGGAACGCCGAGCCACTGCGGAAGCAGATCCGCCGGAACACCGATCCACCCCAGAAAGTGATTGATCGGGCCGTTGTTGTAGCTGAACATGATGCGCCAGAGAAACCCGACGACAACCATAGAGAGCAATTGCGGAAAATAGATCGCTGTCTTGATGAAATTGCCAAACTTGCGGCTGACGTTCGTGATCATCACCCCAAGCAGAATCGCAATCACATTTCCGCCAACGACGTATGTGAGGATCAGCTTGAGCGTGTTGGTGCACACGAGCCAGAAGTCACGATCATTTGCCATGTTTCGAAAATTTGCCAAGCCGACAAAATTCGGCACGTCGCTTGCCGTATTATAGTCGGTAAACGCATATCCCACGTTCATAAAAAAAGGAACAATGATGAACACCACGATCAGCACGATGCCCGGAAATGCCATCAATGCGCCGTTCCATTTCCAAACGCCCTTGTAATAGCAGGCTTGCCGCGTTTTTTTCATATATCGTCTTTCTGAATGTTCTCGTTTGGCGGAGCAACACGCACCAATATCATGCGTATCCCGCCATGGTTTCGAGCCTTCCGTCATTCCCTTTTTTCTTCGGCAAAGCCGGCATTCGTTCCAGCGAATTCCCACATTACGCCAACCGAATGCGCGGCTTTACCGAAAAGTTCTATTCTCTCTAGTTGAGTGTTGCGAGATATTCTTTCTGTGCAGGGTTGAGATAGTCGCCAATCTGACTCGGCTCTGCATTCCCAAGTATCACCGCCTGCACAAACTGCTTCACCTGCTCATAGACGATAGCGGTAAAAGCTTGCTGCGGCTCAAGGCTCTTGACGGACAGCGCGTTGCTGGCATCCCACGCGGCTTGCAGTTTTTCGTTTACCTTCGCGTTGGGCATATCCTTTGCAACATCCTGCCACGGCGGAATCGTGCCGCTCATATTCTGGTACACATCCGCGTGCTCAAAGCTGACATAATTGAAAAACTTTGTCGCAAGATCCACATTACCACTGCTGTTTTTGCCCATCGCGTAACCATCGCCCGCGATCACGATGCCAACCTGGTCCTTGCCTTTGTCGTTCCACGGCACGGTGGTGATTCCGATATTGGCGCCGCCTTCCACGAGGAGATTGCCCGTCTGGTAGGAGCCCTGGAATGTCATGGCCACTTCGCCTGCCGTCACTGCACGCATGCATTCATAGAGGTCGGCGGACTCATAACCGCGCTGGAAATACCCTGCGTCGCGCAGCACGACAGCCTTATTGAGAACGGCTTGCCATTCCGGCGTGGAGAAGTCATATTCTCCGTCGCGCGCCTTGGTGTTCCAGTCGGGGTCAAAGCCGCTGGCTACGATCTCGTGCGCAATGCCAAAGCTGATGAAGCTGTGGCCAAGGTTGTTCGGGCTTGCACCGGCAACCGCAAGCGGCTGAAATCCTGCGTCCTTGAGCTTCTGGCAGCAGTCCAGAAACTCGTCCCAATTGGTCGGCACGCTCTTGATCCCTGCCGCCTCAAATTGATCGATATTGTAGTAAAGCAGTTCCGTTTCAACACCGTTTGCAACCGCGAAATGCACGCCGTTACGAGAGGTATACATGTTTTTGAGTACATCCAACTGCGATTCCCAGCCGAGCGTGCCGGAGACATCCAGCAGATACCCTTTGTCCGCCAGGGTCCCAAACCAGTCGGTGCAGCCGATTCCGACAACATCCGGCAACTCGTTTGCTGCAACCAGCGGCTCAATGGTCACTTCATAGTTACTTGCATCCTCCAGCATCACATTGAGCTTGACATCCGGATAGTCCGCGTTGAACATCTTTGTCCATTCGGTAACCGAGTCCGGCGCGATGTCGGCCGCGATCGCCACGTTCAGCTCCCCTTTTGTCACGTCACCGGACGCATCCGTCGCGGTAGCATCCGCCGCGGGGGCATCCTGCGCCGCAGTGCCGGCGGGAACACACCCGGCAACCGTCAACGCAAGGAGACAAAAAACCAAACCTAGTGCCAGTACTTTCTTCATGAGCTTCCTCCTTCGATATTGTTTATCATTCCAAATGAATGCCAATCGTGTGCTTTTCTAGAATCCGCATCGTTTAGGCATCCATTTGTGTTCCGAATTTTGCAGAATCGTACGTATGCACGTGGAGTTGTGTGGTTGATTCTTCTTTAAGCAAGCTCTGTCGCTGAACGGTATCATCGCGAAGATTTCCAAATGATAAAGGTTTGCCTTGAAACGTTTTTACCGTGAATATGATGACTTGATCGGTGCTCGATAGATATAGTGTATCGGAAATTCGTGGCTGATGTCTTATGTAAATTTCATTTGTTATTCTAATATTTTTAGATTTTAATCATGCATTTATCTGATTTTCTGTGTTTCATTTCTTGATATTTTATTTTTAAGCAATATAATGAAATGAAGACCCCGTCTTGTTCACGATGCTTAGGAGGCACTCCGAATGAAAAACGGCACAACTGCAATTGAACCTTCTCACGCTCCCTTTCTCTGCGAAGTAACGATTGATACGCAGGCGCCAACGCTCGAAAACGATGCTTTTTTCACAACGATGGATGACTATGTACCGGGGCGAAACGTTCTGATGCATTCTTCCCCGTCCGTCAAAATGCAGCCGAATAAAGCGAATTTCATCACAGAATTTCATGCGCCGGCCGCCGGCGAAATCCCGTCATTCTGGCGCGCATACCTTCCTCGTCCGCTCTGCTTTCATATGCACGATTACTGTCAGATTACGCGCGTGGAGGAAGGCCGAATCCTATATCTCATCAACAATACACAGGTGGAGATGAATGAAGGCGATATCATTGTGATCATTCCGAACACCATTCATTCCTGGCTTGCGGTTGAGCGGACGCGTTGCGCCAGCATTGGTTTCTATCCGTCGCAACTGCGACTTGGCGATTATCTGCAGCCGTATGCGCACGCGTTTAGCTCTCTTTACAGCATGCATTTTCCGAGTGTATCCGTCTCCAGAGAGTCCCCTATGTTTACAAAGGTTGAACGCTGCTTTACACGAATTCTCGAAGAACACAAGGAAAAGTCCCCTGCTGCACAGGCGATGATGCATCACTATCTCATCGAACTCTCCCTCTTACTTTCCCGATCGTGCGCGCTGCTTTCCGACTCCGCAAAAGCCGACCCGCGCCGGCCGGAAACACTGCAAAAAGCAATCGCATATATCAATGAGCATCTGGATTCCACAGCAAGCCCACAGGATGTCGCAGCGCATATCCATATGAATCCCTGCTACTTTTCGTCCTATTTCAAAAAGCAGCTCGGCATCCCCTGCTCTAAATATATCGCAATCAAGCGCCTCAGCAATGCCGCCGATCTGCTCAAATCCACCGACCAGCCAATCTCGGAGATCGCGTTCCAATGCGGTTTTCGAAGCATCAGCAGTTTTTATCAGCTCTTCAGTTCGCTCTATACAATATCCCCGGGTAAATTTCGAAAGCTCCACCAATAAAAGAAGTTTGCTCTGACGAACCGGTTGATTCATGCAGCTTCGTGGAAGCCGGATGTGTTTTCCTCAGCCCTAACACACAGTGTTTGCTGACTTGAAAAAACCAGAGTGTGTTTTAATGATGCAGTTGGCCACAGAGCGCGCCTTTCATCGGCTTCAATGTCAGAACGCTGGATAGCACTACTATCCATTTTTTTGCGTGCTGACGATCCATCGATTCAAGCGCAGTCGCGATACCGCCTTGCATGATCAAGACACACTCTGGTTCAAAAAGCCTGTTGTCCGCTTTACGCTTTCATTGTACTCAGCCCTTCACGGCGCCGAGCGTGACCCCCTTGATAAAATACTTCTGGAATGCGAGGAAAAGCATCACAATCGGAAGCGCGGCAATGCAACCACCCGCCATCGCAAGACCATAGTTGATGATACTCGCGCCGCCGGATGCGTTGCGAATCAGCACCGAGAGACCTACGTTCATCGTCCACATATCCTGCCGTTTGAGGATGATGAGCTGCCACATGAAGTCCCCCCAGCTTTGCAGAAACATGATGATAGCAAGCGTTGCAATCGAAGGCTTTACAAGCGGCATAACCACGTGCGTAAAGATTCGAATTTCACCCGCGCCCTCAACCTGCGCGTATTCAATCAGCTCATTGGGTACCTCCTGCATAAACTGGCGCATCATGAATATGCCGTACGGCCAGCTGATCATCGGCAAAATCACGCCCCAATAACTGTTGACCAGCCCAAGTTCTTTTACCGTCAAAAACAGCGGAATCAAAGACGCCTGTTTGGGCAGCATCATCGTCGTAATCACCAGCAGAAAGATCCATTTTTTACCCGGGAATGATTTTTTTGCAAATACATATCCCATCATGCAGCTGATGAGAACCGCCAGAACCGTTGTAACCGTCGAGATAAAGATGCTGCTGAACATCCACTTTCCAACCGGGAAACTGGAATTGATCAGGTCGAAGTAGTTTTTCAGCGTCGGGTTTTTAGGAAGCAGCTGCGGCGTCGCCATTGCCCCGATCATCTCGCGAAAGGAGCCGATAAGCATAAAGTAAAGAGGCATCAGGAAAAACAGCGCCGCGAGAATGATAAAAAGGTACTGCACTCCTGTCGATAATCGCTCCGCACGTTTTCCTTTGAGGGATAGTAGTTCCATCTTTTGCATGCTCATGCCTCCTTGGATGCTTTCAGCGATAGCCAGGAAAACAGCAGGATGGTCAGCGTCAGAATGACGCCCTGCGCAGCAGCAAGACCATATTTGCCGGAAACAAAGGCTGTGTTATAGATGAGGAACCCCATCGACATCGTCGAATAGCTCGGGCCCCCGTTGGTCAGCAGGTAGACAACCTCCCATAGCTGAAACACATTGATGATCTCCATCGTCAGAACAAACACAATCACCGGCTTCAACACCGGAATCGTAATATGAAAGAACAGCTGTGTGCGCGTGGCCCCGTCAATCGTAGCGGATTCATACAGTTCCGGCGAGATGCCAAGCATGCCCGCCATGAAGATGATGATCGGCGTTCCGAGCGTCCAGGTCAGCACCACAAGGCATACCGCCGGCATTGCATACCGAACATCTGCCAGCCAAGTGATCGCCTCGCCGCCAAATGCATTGACAACATAGTTGAGCAGCCCGTTGAGCGGATGAAAGATCCAGATCCAGACCGCTGCAATCACCACGCCACCAACCACGGTCGGCAGATAAAACGCTCCACGAAACACCGATTGTATCCATGGCCTTGCGCGTACCAGTACGTTTGCGATCAGGAGCGAAAACATCATGATCGCGGGAACCAGAAGCAACACATATTTAAAGCAGTTTGCATAAGCCTGCAAGAATTTCTGATCGGAAAAAAGCTTGGTAAAATTTGCCAGCCCAATGAAATCCTTCGTCGTCAGCGTGTAGTTTGTAAAGCTAAGATAGATCGTTTTCATCACAGGATAAACATTAAAAACGACGAGCAGCAGAAGGCCGGGCAGCAAAAAATAGTAAGCCCAGCGCTGCTTGATCAGGATACTGCGTAACGTTGGTTTCTTTTCATTCATACGATACTCCCAGTTTTATGAGTTGCCTGCGCGCTTGCATCGATTGTTTCGAAAAACCCGCAGAACTCGCGCGCTCTTTATCACATCTTGCGAGTCCTGCGGGTCGTTGGTCACATCGCGAAAATCGCCTCGCGCTTGATTACGCTTCTTTAGTCGGCGAGGACTGCATTCGCTTCCGTTTCAAAGTCCGCAAGCGCCTGCTCCGGCGTCTTGGCGCCGCTGAACATGGCCTGCAATTCTGATGCGTACAGCGGACGCAACTCGCTCCATTTCGGGCATGTCGGCCCATAGCTGAGAACGCCATCCTGCGTCATGCGCTTTGCAATCGCTGCCAGTTCCGGCGAGAGCGTGAGCTTGTCCTGGAAGGAGTTGCGCATCGACAGTGTTCCGTGCGCCTGACAGATCAACGGAATCCATGTTTCGCTGCTGGTGATAAATTCGACAAATTTCGCTGCCCAGATATTCTCCTGTTCGTTTTCCGATTTGAAAACGGCGAGCGTATGCGTGTCTGTTGCAAAAGGTGGGTTAGGCTGGCCTTGCGCATGCGGGAAGTTGACGAAGTATGCTTCAAACGGTTCTGCTGATTCTTTGGCAAGCACTTGCAGATAGCTGTAACCGCCCGTCATCGAAATCTGCTGGTTTTGCCAGGTTGCCCACATATCGTCGTCATTGAGCGCAGCCGCTCCGGGAACTGAGAGCCCGCTCTGCACGACGTTGTTGATGAAGTTAAACGCATTCAGTCCTTCCGCGGAGTTCAACACCACTTTGGAATAATCCGTACCTTCGAAAAACTTTGCGCCAAATCCAAAGAGGAAACCGAAGTTTGCCGCGTCGCCGGACTGGTTTGCCGCCCAGAAAATGGTGGGATATGTGTTGTCGATTCCGGCATCTTTCACAGCCTGAAGCGCCGCGAGATATTCGTCCGTCGTCCATTCGCGGCTGTCCTCGGCCGGCAGAAGATCGAGCGCGCCGATCTTTTCAAACAGTGTCTTGTTGACCGCAAGGAACATCGGGCCGGCATCCGTCGGTAGATTCCAGACATACTCTGGATCGATGCTCCCCGCGACATAATCATTGATCGTATCGGCGGAGACATAATCCTTCAAGTTGAGTAGGTATCCAAGGCCGTTATACTTCGTAACGCGAAGAAGACTGTCGTAATAGATATTCGGCATTGTTCCACTGGCGATATCAACATCAAGCTGTTCGGTTCCGCCACCGGCCGGATTCAGGGTAACGAGTTCAATGCTCACATTTGGGTGCTGAGCGGTGAATTCGTCGATCAGGAGGTTGTAAACGTCGCCTAGATTCTGCGTTTTGTCTTCATATCCGGGCAGATTCATCAGCTGCTGATACCCGTATGCATAGAACTTCAGTTTAACGGGTTCGCTGCTTGCTTCTTCAGCGGCTGCCGTCGCCTCTGGGGATCCCGTTGTCGTCGCAGCGTCTGCCGCGGGAACAGACGGTTGTGTCTGACAACCAAGGAGCATGGAAAGTACCATCACAATGGAAATCAGGGCAAGTACAGACTTTTTCATGAGAGCCTCCTTATGCAGTTTTTGTTGGTTTTTAGAAATTCCCGAATCGATACTTCGATTATACGGCTCATACTTCGCAGGAAAAACACGCAATCTTTACATTACGTTCGTAATCTTTACCACTTTCATGCACTTTCTTATTTTTGTGTCCATTTGAGCGCAATTCCTGTTACGCTATGATGGAACGTTCCCTTCCTCCAATTTCATCAAATCGATACGGTTTATTTGTATGGTATAATAAGATCGTATGTTTCTATTCCCCCAACGCAGCATTCGACCGCCCGGCAACCACTTCACCCGTCTTTCTTTGGAAAGGACTCGCCATGCGCTTTGTGAATTATTTAAAAACCAGAAGAATTCAAACGCGTATCTCCGTATTTTATCTTGCGCTGATGATCGGTTCCATCCTGTTGCTCACCGCGCTGCTCTATCAAATCGCCGCTCATACCGTGCAAAAGCAGACGGCGGACACGTTGGGTATCACGCTAAGCAATATCGACCGCGGCATGCAGACTCTGATGCAGGATATTACCCAAAGCGCAAAACTATTGATCGCCAACTCCGATGTCCAGCAGATTAACACCCTCTCTCCGCCGATCTCCGGTTACACACAAATGCAGCGGTTCACGCGTTTGCAGCGGCTCTGCTCGAGCATCCTCGCCGCAAAGCCGCAGATTACGGAACTTGTATTATACACCGCTGAGGGCAAGCGCGTCCTAACCACCCGGCTCTATCTCAGAAGCTCCGTCAATGAAGACTGGGATCTGGATTTTATTGACGAGCTGAATCCATCCTTCATCGGGCTCTCCTATGTGACCGGCGCGGAAAACAGCCTGATCCATATGGCTATGATCATCCGAAACCTCAACGATTTTTCGAAGGTCGGCTATGCGCTGTTCGGCATCAATCGAAATGTGTTCTCAACCGACCTGAAAGAACAGATCGGAAATCTGCACGGAAATGCCTATATCGTCTCCAGTCACCAATCCATCATCACAGCCGTTCGAAATATACCGTTTGAGAACGAGTCCGAGGTCATTGCGCAGAGTCTCAAGCAGGCATCGGACGACGCGGCGTATCACAGCATGCATGTTGAAAACCGCTCTCTTCTCACAATCGCTTTCCCTATGGAGTCGCAGGATTGGACGCTTCTGTTGGTTGTTCCGAAGGAAGTGATCACAGGGGATTTGCGCTATATGAGCTATGCCAGCGTCGCAATCGCCATTACGATCACCGCGATCACCTGGCTGCTGACCCTCTCTCTTTCACGCGGAATCTCGCGTCCGATCATACAGGTTGCCTACGCAATGAAGCAATTTGAGCAGGGAGATTTTTCCGTGCGCTGTCAGGAACCGTCTATAGCAGCACAATCACAGACCGGAAACCCAAACGAAATCGCATATCTTTCTACATCCTTTAATCGAATGATTGAGCAGATCGATCATATGTTTAACCAAAATTATCGGCTTCGCCTTCTGGAAAAGGATCTGGAGGTGCAGTTGCTGCAGGCGCAGCTGGATCCGCATTTTCTATACAACACGCTTGACATCATCTATTATCTTGCCAAAGAGCACGGCGTTCAAGATATATCGGACATCGTCTTGGCGCTTTGCAACCTTTCACGCGCATCCATCAGTCAAAAGGAATCGCTGGTGAGCGTTGCCGAAGATCTGGAGTTTGCAAAAAACTATCTGACGATCATGCAGATTCGGTTTGGAAAGAAGCTCTCGGTATTCATCGAACTCAACGAGAAGGTTCTGTCTTACCGAATTCCGAAGTTAACGATTCAGCCCATCGTCGAGAATGCCATCCGGCACGGATTGGAGAAAAAATCAGGTCTGTGGGAGATTCGGATTCGTGGCGTGTTGCAAAACGGGTTTGCCGTGATCTCCGTTTCAGATAACGGTGTTGGAATCCCGCCGGAGCGACAGCGGGATATTCTAAACAACAGGTCGGCCGGTGATCAAGGCCGCGCACATATCGGGCTAAGCTCGCTCAGCAAGAGGCTTCAATTGTTGCTTGGCCAGCAAGCAACGCTGACGATTCAAAGTGAATGCAATTCCGGCACGACGGTCTGCCTGACGCTGCCGCCTGATTTGGAGGGAAACGATGTTTCGGATTCTGATAGCGGAAGATGAGGAGATCATTCGCCGCGGCGTATGCAATTCGCTTGACTGGCGTGAAATCGGCTGTGAGATTGTCGGTGCCGTCGAGAACGGAGCGGATGCACTCCCGTTTCTGGAAAGCAACCCGCCCGACTTGCTGCTGTGCGATATCCGCATGCCGGAGCTGAGCGGGTTGGATGTCGCGCGTTTCATCTATGAAAACAAGATTGATTGCAAGGTCATCCTCTTGACGGGTTACAATGAATTCACCTATGCGCAGCAAGCCATCACCTATGGCGTGTTCGACTATTTGCTCAAACCGGTCTCCTCGGAAGCTCTTCTGCATGCCGTCAACCGCGCTATCCGCGTCATAAAAGAAGCACGGCAAACGCGCGCAAATCTTCGAACGCAACGAACCGAAACCAATCACGACGACGCAGCGCAGTTTCTTGCGAAATTGACCTTCTCTGATGCCATTCCGATCGCTATATCCGCCTCCGATGCCGGCGCGCTCGGGCTCACCGCCCCTCGCTATTCCTTTGCCATCGCTTCTTTCGCCAATTCTGTCCAGTCCGGATGCGAAGACGCAGGCCCGCCCAGCACGCGGGAAACTCTGCTTGCCAAGCTGTTTGATCAAGTTGCCGCCCAAGCGCAATTCCATATTCTTCTGCCCGCACAAAGCCATCTTTTCCCATTGTGCATCGGATACTCAAATGAGTCTCTTTCCGATTGTTACTGTTGGGAAATGCTGCAAATCCTCTATTATCAACAGACGCATTCGTCCCTAGCGCTTGCCATCAGCGACCCGGTGGGCGATCTTTGCCTGCTTCATACGGCTTATGAAAAAGCGCGTGAAAGGCTCGCTCATCTGCCGCCGAAAGAGCCAGAGTCGACAAACCCGATCGTAAAATCTGTGCTGAGCTATCTCTGGGAGCACTATGCGCAACCGGTGAAACTATCCGATGTTGCCGAGCATGTATTTCTCAATCCAAGCTATATCAGCCGTGTGATGCGGAAAGAAACCGGGATTGGTTTCGTCGAGCAGTTGCTGAATATTCGCGTGCAAAAGGCCAAGCAGCTGTTGCTGACGACGACCTGCCGAACATTCGAGATTGCGGAACTGACCGGATTTGGAAGTGTAAAATACTTCAGTCAGGTTTTCCGGCAGTATACGCAGATGTCCCCTAGTCAGTACCGCGCGCTCAAGAGTAACCCCCTCACCTTCACATGATAGGTGCCGCAACGTTTGCCCCAGTCTTGTGTTGTGCTGCAAACGCATGATGCGGCAAGCATTGGCGTCCTTTTTGAATCAGTTCGAATGAATGCATTTTTTACAGCAGTGCTATGTTGTATGTCGTACAAAAAAAAGCCGTTATGGAAATGCCGCTTTCATTCTTTCACTATTGTGTTGTATTCTATGCATTCGTCGATATTGACCGATGGTTTCGCCAGTATAGTTGTTCTTCTATTCTTTCATTATTGTGTTATATTGTATGTATTCTAGAAAAGGTCGCTTTCCAGTGCAGAATACGCAACGTTTTGATTTCAAACAACGCTCGGAATCCTTCTTTGTCGGCGCGCTTCTTTCGTTTGCCGGCGGGTTTCTGGACGCATACACCTATATCACCCGCGGAGGCGTGTTCGCAAACGCGCAAACAGGTAACATGGTTTTGCTGGGGTTGCGCCTGTCCGAGCAGCGCTGGGCGGATTCGCTTTCGTATCTGATTCCGATCCTCGCGTTTGCGGCGGGTGTATTGCTTGCCGAATGGATTCGGAGCGCATTTCGCAAAACCCGGCGCTTGCACTGGCGGCAGCTTGTGCTTGGCATTGAGTGCGTGCTGCTGCTGACAATCGGGTTTGTCCCCAGCGGTCGCTGGAATCCAAGCGTCAATATTGCGATTTCGTTTGTGTGCGCATTGCAGGCGGAGTCCTTTCGAACGGTTCACGGATTAGCCTATGCCTCGACGATGTGCACGGGTAATCTGCGCAGCGGGACAGAGCTTTTGTTTCGTTCTATTCAAGGCAAAGACATCGGCTTACTTCGCAGCGCAATGAAGTATTACGCAATCATCGCGGTTTTCATCTGCGGCGCAGTAGGCGGGTTTCTTGCCGCAACTACATTCGGAATCTGCTCGGTTTGGATCGCGTTTCTCATATTACTGTTCGTATTTATTCTTTTGTGGCAGCATCCGCCGGAAATCCGGCGCTTGTCGCAAGACACAGAAAGCGAGGCACACTTATGATCAATCAAGTTCAATTTGGCAACGTCATGATTGACTGCGCGGACGATGTAGAGCTTTGTTCTTTTTATGAAAACCTGCTCGGCTGGAAGCGCGATGTGCTCTTTGGCCGACCAGCGTTGATCAGTGAGAACGGGCTGGTCTTTCTTTTTTCCAAGGAGGACGACTACATTCCTCCCGTTTGGCCGGAGGAACCAACCCGCCAGCAAAAGCAGATTCATTTCGACTTTCAGGTGGCAGATGTGCAGCGCGCGGTCACAGAGGCAATCCGCCTCGGTGCCCGGCGTGCAGAGGCACAATTTGGCAGCGTCGAGGATGATTTTGTGACCCTGTTCGATCCCGCGGGGCACCCCTTCTGCCTCTGCGCAAGCAGCAACATAGGCTGAAAAGCATCGCATAACAAAAGCGCGGATACCAACCGCGCTTTTTGTATTTCTCTATTTATCGTTCTGAAGAAGTGTGTTATGCCGGGGTCTTGATCGCGCTTCTGCGAATCAAAATCAGCAGCGCAATCATGCCGGAACCAAGCAGAATGTGCCCGATGCCGGAAACACCGGAAAGCGCGCCATTCATCGCGGGCGAAAGAACTGCTTGTGTCGCCTGCGCCAGGCCGCGAAGAAACAGGCATGCAGTTGTGATGTTCAGTCCCGCGTGATAGACCATCACCCAGCCTCTACTCCCCTTTTGCGCGGAAAAAGTAAATGCCCGTTCCAGCAACGCCAGCGCGAGGAAGAAAAACAGTCCGAGCATGAAATAATGCGTGTGGATAAACGCAAGGTTCGTCTTCCCAGTAAACAAGGTATATTTGGTGAATTCGCGATAGAACACACCGCCCGCGAGCGCAAGGCCTGCATAGACGATTGCCGCGTTGAAATATCGCTTGATCATATCTATCCCTCCTTTGATCGATAAATTTTAGGATTGTTTGCGTTTTGTCTGACGATATAGGTTCAATCCCATCACGACAATCCAAACATACGCCAGTGTTTTCGGGATCATCAGCATGCCGATCATCGGGATCAGTTCCGCAAACAGCACAACAGGAATGTAGAACAGGAATGAGAGCGTAATTGCGAGCCACATAAAGCGAAACACGCGGTCATTGGCGTGCTTTGCCTCCTGCGCAAACAGCACAATCAGGATGATCCCCATGATCGCAAACGGGATATTGCGCAAGATTCCCCAGAGCAGCGGCTGATGATAGGTTAGCCACTGGTTCTGCGGCAGCGCGCAAAGCGCAACGCGTGCAATCGTCAGTGCCCACATGGTAACGCTCAATCCTTTTCTACCGGAAACCTGATACCGCTCCCTCCAGATATAGTAGAGAATGAGGTAAAAAGCCGTCATCGTGATTGATGTGATCAGTTTCCCAATTCCAAGTGCTGCCGCGTTTGCTTCCAGTCCGGTCGTCCAGAGAGAAACCGCGCGCGGCACGAGATGAAACGCGTCTCCTGCGCCGAGAATGATTGCCATGATGCCAAATTTTTGTATGAGCGAACCCTTTCCGCCCTTTGTGATGAGAAAAATACCGATGACGATTGCAAACGATAGATACAACGCATCAAAGATCGACTCTGCCAATGCCTGTGCCATTTGTTGTTCTCCTTTGTTTCATTTCTTTCAGTATAGAATCCGATCTAATATTTCAAGTAGCGTGCCCTCGTCCCCATTCTCTTGCTGCATAAGTATTACGAGATTGATAAGGAGAAAGCCTGCAAACGATTCTTTCGTGAAGTTCTCGCTCCAAACGCCTGTACGGATTGTGCTGTCCCGATCCAATCGCTCAACAAGCGCTTGTTTCAATACACTCTGCATCGCGGACATGCGGATCTGTCCGGTTGCCGCATCGTCGCGCAGGCTCTTCATCAAAACCTTCGCGCAATCATTCATCTTTGTGCGCAAAAAAACGATGATCTGCGCAATCTGGTCGGAAAACCGGGCGGCTGTGATGCGATGGCGCATCTCTTCCAGCGCGTTTTGCCAGTATTCCTCCGTCAGCGCAAGCAGTACCTCTTGTTTGCTCTCAAAGTAGTTGTATACCGTTCCAACCGCAATATTCGCTTCTTTGGCAAGCCGACGGATATTGATTGCATCCACGCCTTCGGTGCATTCAATCCTGCTTGCGCAAGCAAGCAGCGTCTTTCGCAGTTCCATGTCTTTCTTTCGCAGCTGAACTCACCTGCTTTCTTTAAATGAACGCGTTCATTTATATTATAGCGCGACAAAGACGATTGTCAATCGATACTTTTTACACAATACTGCGACCAAAAAGTTTCAATCTATGATACGGTTTTTTCACGAGATCGCCTGCATAGACGGGCTTGCAGAGCCGGAAGCGGTTGCTTGAAATCCAGGAAACGTGTATAATAAGGAATGCGTGCAATTGCGTACGTAAAATGTTGATTATGCTGAAGGACCACCATGTACGAAAAATATTCGGGATTGCCCGACACAACAAAATCATCCCAGCAAAGCGGAAGCCGCCCTCCGGAGCGTCCGGTCAACCGCGCCACGCGGCCTTCCAGCAGCCAAATGGAGTATTATCAGGCGCCAAACCGCACCGCATCGCAAGCCTCCGCAAAGAGAACCAGCGCGCGCAAAGCAAAAGCCCGCAAGCGCAAGATGATTCTTGCAGGCATGAGTATTGCGTTTCTTGCGTTGATTGCGGTTGCCGTCGTCGTTTTAGTCAACAGTTGCGCCGGTCCCGCGCAGGTTGATCTCGAAACCGGGAAATTCCGCAACGGGGTCACCATCAACGGCATGGATGTTTCCGGCAGGACGATTGATGAAGTGCGTCCCCAATTGGAGTCCAATGAATCTACCATGATGGAGCGAATCGCCATCACGCTTTCCAGTGCGGAACTCAACGCGACCATCACCGGCGCGGATATGAATGTATCCTCCAATCTCAACGAGGTCATTGAGCAGGCGCTTGCCGGTGGCGCAAACCAAAACTATTCCACAAAGATCAGCATCGACGAAACCGCTCTTTCAAACCGTATCGATGCAATCAATCAGACATCCAGCAAACCGCCCGTCGACGCAAGCGCGACGATGGACTTCTCCAGCAGCGGAAAACCCAGCCCTCAATATGTGGAAGGAACCCCCGGCTTTGGCTTGGATGTTGCCTCGACCATTGCTTTGGTTAAGCAGGCGGTCGACGCGGGACAATGGCAAACTACGCTGACCCCGACGTTGACAAATATTCCGCCTTCCATCACGGTTGCAGATATTCAGGCGAACTTTACGCAAATTGCGAAATTCACCACAACCTATGACTTCAAAGGCACCGCAGAGGACACGGAAGACCAGCGCGCCGTCATCCCCAACCGCGCATTCAACGTGGAAAAAGCCTCTGCCGCGATCAACAAACAGGTTGTCAAGCCCGGCGAAACCTTCAGCTTCAACGATACTGTGGGCGACCGCACCGAGGCCAACGGCTGGATGTTAGCCAATGGCATCTTTGGTGGTGACACGATGACAAAGCAGTACGGCGGTGGTGTTTGCCAGGTCAGCACAACACTTTATAACGCCGTGATGCAAGTATTTCCTTATATCGAGATCGTCGAGCGCCAACGCCACTCTATTCCGTCCACCTATGTGGATAAAGGCTTGGACGCAACCGTCGATACGAACCATATCGATTTCAGATTCAAAAACACTTCCGAACACGAGTTGTATATCTACTCGTATTCGACCGAAAATAAGCGGGCCAAAAGCCGCAAACGGGACCTGAATATCGTCATCTATGGGCAGGCACTTCCCGCAGGCGAAGAATACAAACTTCGCGCGGTAGTCGTTTCGGAAGAATCTCCAGGCACGGAGGAGATCACCGAAACCAAGAATCTGTTTATCGGCGAAGAGAAGATACTTGCAGAGCCGCGTTCGAAATTTACGGTAGACGTATATGTCGATCATTACGTAAACGGCAACGTGACAGAGCAAAACTTCCGGTATACGGATGTTTACCCCGGCAACCCGCTGAGAAAGCAAATAGGAATCAAGCCAACACCCACGCCGATCCCCTCTCCCACGCCAACACCCGCCCCAACACCGGTTGTTGAAGGGCCATAATCGCACCGCAGCCAAACACAAAGACGGAAGCAATCGCCTGCCTCCGTCTTTTTTGTTTCTCTTATGCATTTATGGAGATTTTGTCTTCTTTTCGCTCCGCGCGATAGATCAAAAACCTGCGTGAGAAGAAGTTAAACAGATAGGTCAATACGCCTGAAATCAGGCGCGAGATGCGATAGTCCACATGCAGCAGGTCGGTCAGAAGATACATACTGCCCTCCGTGATAGCAAGCGCCAGCAGCGAGATCATCACAAATAGCAGCAGCTCTTTCCCAATTGATAACCTTCCCCTTTGAAATACGATCCAGATGCCAATCAGGTAATTAACCGCAATCCCCGCCAGAAATGCGAGCGGCACGGCAAGCAAATAATGCAACCCTACCCATTCTTTGAGCACGAGCAGCACGCAATAGTCCGCAACAAAGCCGCCAAACGCCGCCAAAGCATATTTGATTGCCTGCATCGGAATTCGCTCGTTTTCATTCATCTTGCCATGTTCTTTTTTTCGCATAGCATCAGTATAGCAACCAGAGCGAATTCACACAACCAAAATGCAAAAGAAAAGAACCACCCAAATGAACCTGTAAAGTAAAAGTAG
>DLGD01000010.1:0-14361 GCA_002482505.1 Christensenella sp. UBA7703
GCCGCCGCCCATGCCGGCGGTGATGAACGCCATGTCGGTGCCGCGCAGCGCTTCGACGATCTGCTCTCTGCTCTCGTCTGCCGCTTTGCGTCCCACCTCGGGATCGGCACCCGCGCCGAGGCCCTTGGTCAGCTTCTCGCCAATCTGAATCTTGGTTGGCGCTTTTGCCAGAAACAGCGCCTGTTTATCGGTGTTGATGGCGATAAATTCCACGCCGCGCAGACCATACTGCACCATGCGGTTGATGGCGTTGCAGCCCGCTCCTCCGACGCCGATTACTTTAATCTGCGCAAAAGAGGTGTTTTCGAATTCCGGTTCAAACATTGTTTGTCCCCCTTATTTGGTAAAAAGGTTACGAAGCCTATCCACAAGCGTGCCCGGCGACGTATTGGTCACCACGTCGTCGCTCGTGGCTCGTAAAACAAAATCGAGCGCTGAAAAACTGCTCGTATAATTCGGCGTATCCATATCCGCCACCCACGGCGTATCGCGCTGAATGTTCAGCCCCAGACCGCGTTTGAGGTAGTCGATTCCGCCTTTCATCATGGCGATTCCGCCGCCGGTGAGGTAGGTGACGGGGCTTGCCTCCGGCGAGATGCCCATCTCCTTGAGAGAGGCGCGAATCATGGAGACCAACTCCCCCCCCCGCGCTTCTAAAATCAGCTCGATCGCGGCGTGATCCACACGCTTTGCCCCGTTTGGTATGCGTACAATCTCGGTGCTGCTCAGCGGTTCCTGCAAAAACACAAACCGCCGCTTGACTTGCTCCGCCGTCTCCAGCGGTATATCCAGCCCGAAGGCGAGATCGCTTGTAAAATGCTTACCGCCGATGTCGATGGTCCGCGCATCGGTGAGCGCCGCGTTTTCCACGATGGACACATCCGTGTGCGTGTACCCGACGTCGATCAGGATCGCAGGGCGGACACGTTCTTTTTCCGGAATGATCGCAAGCGCCGCGCAAAGCTGCGACGATACGCTCATGGAAATCTCGATATCCAGCGGGGAAAGCGCCTGCTCCATGGCGCGGACAAATTCTTCCTGCACATACATGTGAGAAACGAGCGCACCGAGTTCCTCGGTCTTTGCGCCCGTCGGGAGAGCGGAAGAAACCACCCCGCCAACCGTGAAGGAGACGGGCGTGCTATGCATGAGGACATATCCGCTCAGCTTGACTTTTTTGAGGGAGAGCGAGATGACGTCGTCGATATCCTCCGCCATGACGCGCTTGCTTCGTCCGCCGATGGGCAGCGTGGCTTCGGTGAGGATCATCTTGCAAAAAGGAGCGGGAACGGCGATTGCAGCCTCGCGGATGCGCATGCGCGCCTCTTGTTCCGTCTTGGAGACCACTTCGACAATCGCATTGTGTAAGGAGCGGTGATCCGAAAATGCCCCGGCCTGATAGCCGTTATATGGGCAGACGGAAACGCCGTGCACGGTTATGCCATCGCGATTGACAAAACTGCCGCACAGACAGACGATCTTGGAACTTCCGATGTCCAGCACCGCAGCCGGCTTCAATGCGGTCTCCTCCGCTTACTCTGCAACATACACTGCGATATTATATCACAGCGCAGGAAAATGGCGCAACCCAAGCGCATTGTTTCATAATTGTTCGTATTTTCGTCATGGTTCTGTTTTTGCGGTCTACCGCTTGCGCAAAACGTTGTATGCCTCCACTATGGATGGTTCCCGCAAAGCGGTGCCAGCACCGCCAAATCACGGTTTTTTCGCATTCTCGCGCTTGGTTTTTTCCGCGCTGTTTTTCAGCCAGATCGCCCGCAGCGTCATCAGCCGCATAGACTCGTTTTCCAGCAACGAAAGCAGGCGCATCTCCTGCTCCGCCTGCGGCGAAAGCAGGCCGAGCACACCGCGCTTTTGCGCGGCTTCGCTCTCGCAATACAGCCGCGTGCACATGTCGTTTGCGGCGGCAAGATAGGCTCTTTCGTCCCAAAACAGTGCGTTTTGCGCGTCGATCTTTGCCCGAAACGCGTCATTTTTGGAATAGTCGAGCACGCCTGTGTTTTGTAATGCGCGCGCCTCATAGGTGAACTTTCCATTGCGATGGAGCGTTAAAAAGAGCCCGAGCGAATCTGCGCTCGCAGGCGAACCAAGCCCGTAGAACACCAGCCCGTTCTTGTGCGCTTCCCAGCCCTTTACCGCGCCCGTATCGGCGACGATGCTTGCCCCCGCGTCAAGAAAGCGGCGATAGCGCGCCCGCCACTCCGGCAGGGGCAGCTCGCCAGTCGGCAATCCACTGTGCACAAGCACGATCACATGGTCGCACTCACACAGCAGCATCCGCACACGATCGACCGCTTGCATACTGATTAGATCCGCGCGGCCGGAAAACGCGCCCGCCTTTTGCTCCGCAAAACTGACAACACCGAGGCGGATGCCGTTGATACAGCGGATATACGGGCGGTTTGCGATCGCTTCCGTCTCGCCAGCGCCGATTGTGGTTGCGCCGATCACACCGATTGCGGACGCATCCTTGCTCTCGTTTCGCATAGCCGCCATCGAGAGGAGCGTGACCCCCGCTTCCATCAGCCAAACCGCCGCGGAAGCGTCGCTTTGGTGCAGCGCGCCGATGCGCAGATCCTGCGCCTGCAGCTGTCCCAGCAGCGCCTCGCTTGCGGAAAACGCACCTGCGTTCGCCTCTAGCCCGCCGAAGATGAGCACACGCGCGGTGTCCTCCGCGTTCTCGATCGGTAGCACGGGCTGGCTCTCCACCAACTCTGTTTTAATCCGTTCTTTTGCCATGGTCTCCCTCCGTCCGGCGCGAACGCGCGGACTGCATTGCCTTGCCTGATTGCTTCACTTCGAGAAAACAGCGCGGAGAACCCCCCCCCGCGCTCAATTGCAATAAAAAAACCGACTTCAACAGTCAGGGCGTTACCCCATTCTGCTTGTAACCTTCATTCTTCCGCCTGCAAAACGTCCGCCGGAACGCTGTCCGCCTGCGCGCCGTCACAACACTCACTCGACCACATCAGCGTGACGAGATCCGTCTTTCCCGTGTTCTCGATGCAGTGCGCATAGCCAACCGGAATATCGACCACGACGTGCTTCTTCCCGCTGACAGGGTATTCGATCACGTCGTCCATGTCGATCCGGCGGAATTTGATTACGCCAACACCGGAGACAACGAGAAATTTTTCCGCGCGCGTGTGGTGCCAATGATTGCCCCGCGTCATGCCGGGCTTACAGACGTTGACCGAAATCTGCCCGCCGGTGCTGGGGCGAAGAAACTCCGTCACACTGCCATTTGCGTCCTCCCGCATCTCCAGCGGATAGGAAAACTCCATCACAGGAAGAAAGCTAATATAGGTGGCATAAAGCTTACGTGTGAGCGGTTCGCTCATGTTTGGCAGGATATTCCCCTCCCGGATGCCGCGAAACGAGCGGATGCGGTTTGCGATATCCCCAAGCTGAGCGTGATACGACACCGGCACCACGCAGTAGGCGCCTTCCCGCGTTGTTTTATCGTCCAGCAGGTCGCAGAGCGACTCCGCCACGTCGTCGATATACGCCAGATGCATCTGCGTGTTTTCGTCATGGATCACGATTGGCAAATCGTGCGAAACATTGTAGCAAAACGTGGCAATCACGCTGTTGTGATTTGGTTTTGCCCATTTGCCGAAGACATGCGGCAGGCGAAAGACATATACCTTTGCGCCTGTCTCGTGGGCATAGAGGTCGAGGAGTTCCTCCCCCGCTTTCTTGCTGCGCCCATAGAGGTTTGGCAGTGCTGCCTGCGTGGAGCTGGCGAACATCACGGGACAGCGATTTTTGTGCTTGTTGAGCTGGCGCAGGAGGGTGTCGGTAAAGCCGAAATCGCCCTGCATGGATTCGTCCTGCTGGCGTGTGCGGTTTGTACCGGCAAGGTGGTAGACAAAGTTGCACTCCGCACAATAGCGTTCCAGGAGTTCGGCGGGCGCGTCCGCATCCAGCGTCAGCAGGTCGTTTTGCCCCCGCGAACGCAGCGCGATGATCAGGTTTTTGCCAATGAACCCCTCGGCCCCCGTGATCAGTATTTTCATAAGACGTCTCCCGTGAACCCATCCCCGTCTGTTCGTGCCCAACAAATCTATCGGTAACGGCAACTCCGCCGCGCTTCGCGCGGGGAGTGCCTAAAGGTTTGTCCGTCTCCCGTGAACCCATCCCCGTCTGTTCGTGCCCAACCAATCTACTATATAAAATAATCCTCTATATAAGCTACTATTTTAATTTAATCTGCCTGCGCCGCAGGCGCAAAGCACTTTTAATCTTTTTTACTTCACCCAGTCGAAATAGGCGCGGGTGGCCTGCTCCCGCGAGGCATGCTCGCAAGCATAGCTGCGTGCGCGCGCGCCAAGCTCGCTCAGCGGAACCGTGCTTGCATGCAAGCGCAGAATCGCGTCCGCCATCTCCTGCGGTTCGCCGGGCGTGATGCAAACCCCGAAGCTCTCGTGCTCAATCGAGCGCGCCCATTCACTGCCGGCCTCCGCGCAAACGATCACCGGCCGACCCGCCGCGAGCGCAAGCTGCGTTTCGCTCGGCACCGCGATGCGTGTCATCCCTTTTTTCAGCGGCACAAGCACGACGTCCGCAAGTGAATAGATCCGCGCGGTCTGCGCAGAAGAAAGCAGCGGAAAGAGCAGCACGTTTTCAATCTGCTCCCGCTCGATCCGGTTTTTTACATGATCCCGCAGGGAACCATCGCCAAAGACGAGGATGCGGATGTCCGTTTCATTCTTGAGCAGCTTTGCCGCGTCCAAGATCACATCCGGCTCCTGCGAAAAACCGAGCGTACCTGCATAGACGGCATAAAACCCTTCGCGCGGGAGATTCAGTTCGTCAAACAGGGCGTTCTCTTCGCGCTGAATCGGCTGAATCGTCTGTGTGTCTGCCCAGTTGGGGATGACCGCAATCTTATGCGGCTCGATCCCGCGCGCAACCAGCGTGCGTTTCATCTCGTCCGAAAGCGTGATAAACGCGCTGTTCTTACGATAGATCAGTTGCTCCAATCGTCGGCAAAAGCGCACAAACGGGTGCCATTCGGTATAGGTTCCCGCAGCGACGAGATTATCCGGAAAAATCTCCTGTAAAACATAGACCGTCCGCGCCCTGCGGCCCAGCCGCGCGCCGACAAGACCGAGGTAAGCCGGCAGGCTGCAGAGGATATAGACATCCGCTTTCAGCTTTTTTGCCGCGCGGTAGATGGCAATCGTGTTTTGGAGTGCGCGCAGCGCGCGTTCCGGCAGCTTCGCGCCCCTGCGAGCCTTCTGCCCGACGCGCTGAATGTGGTACCCCTCCGGCGCGGTCTCGTCCCGCCGCGTAAAAAACGCCGCGCGTTCCTCTTCACTCAGTCCATGCCCCGGCAGCTTGGTGACCACGCTAACCCGGGCGCCATAGCGGCAAAAATCTTCCGCAAGGTCGGCATAGAGGTGCGTAATCGGCGTGACTTCCGGCACAAAATGCGTCGAAATCAGCGCAATATGCAGTTGTTGTTCCATCCTCGCAGCCCCTCTCACCCAAACCTTCTATCGCTTTGTCCGAAGCGGGAAAACCCCCGGCATTCGAACCGAAAAACCCAATCCCCCAAGCGGGCCTATTCCCCCACTTATAGCGCAAATTTTACCATGCAAGAGCGAGGGTGTCAATCAAACCCGCTGTCCTGCAAAAAGGCAGGAACTGCGATGATTGTTCGCCCTGTTTTTTAAACGACTGCCGATGGAGAATCAAACAAAGAGCGGAGGAAACCTGTTCCTCCGCCCGTGTATCGCGTTGTGTTTTTAGTCTTCGTCCTTGTATTCTGCAATGCGTTTTTGTGGCGCGGCGTCATATTTATTGATGCAAAGCGGGCGCAGCTTATAGGTCAGCACCACGCTGGACTTGACGTATTCGTTGTAAAACGCCTTCTTGATACGATCCATGACCAGCCTGCCCGTCTCGTAGGTGACGGACGGCAGCAGCACGACGTATTGCATCACGCTGTAGCGTGAGATCGTGTCTCCACGGCGCAGATTGGTTTGCGATACGTGCAAAAGCTGCTTCATGATATTATCCAGCACGAGGTTGTCAAACCGCTGCTCATAGGTGTTGCTGATGGTCAGAAGCGCAAGGAACATCGTGCCGTTATAGCGCTCCAGCATGCGGCGCTGCAGCTGATAGATCTCCTTGAAGATTTCATATTCGCAGACGAAAGCGCCGTGCCCGTCGGTATCCTCTTCGAGCATGTTCTGCACCTTTTCGATGTCCGCCTCCATCTCCTGATCCGCCTGGACGATGAGCTTATACACCGCGCGGATCTCGCCGGAGGGTTGAATGCCGAGCTGCTTATAGTGCAGGTCGGTCGCAAAATAATACTGCGAAAGCGCTTCGCGCTTCTTGCCCGTCTTGACCAGCGCCATCATCAACTCCAGATGCAGCCGCTCGTCAAACATATCCACGTCCATCGCCTTGCGGCAGACCTGAACGATCACATCATACTCCTCTTCTACTTTCAGAAGATCGAGCAGGGTAAACACGCTCTCTAAAAACAGATCGTGATAATACACGCTCTTAGGCACAACCCACATCTCCTCGGCGGAGTTGGTGAGCAGCGGCCCCGTATAGATCTGAAGCATCTGAAGGTAGCGCTCGATGCATTCGCGGTTGCTCATGCCCGGCGTGCGCGCCTCCTGGCAAAGACGCTCAAACTCAAACACGTCGATCTCACAGTCAAGATTCGGGTTCCATTGATAGGCCCCGCGCGCGGTCAAAATCGAATCCGAGAGTTCCGGCAGGTTGCTTTGATCCACGAGCGAACGGTAGCGATGCAGCAGCGTTCTCAGCGCTGTCGCGGGATTACGGTTTTCCTTGTCCGACCAAAGCATCTCTAGCAGCTCCTCGTGCGGAACCGCCCGATCCTTTTTGAGGATCAGATATTCGAGAAACTGGCTCGTTTTCTTTGCCTGGCGAAGTTGCGTAAGCGCTACGTTTCCGTTGACCACGATTTCAAAATTGCCAAACATCTTGATCTTGATCTTTGCGTTGGGCATGCCCGTCTCCTCCTTGCGTTCTGGCGTGATATGGCGTGCTGGAGCGCTCGCCGTACAGTTGTTTTTTTATGAGCGTTCATTCAACGGATCCCCGCTGAAAAAAATCAATCTCCAAGTTTTTTCTTAAGTTGCTCCGGGTTTGCGGCAAACAGCAGCGCGGTTTCTTTTGTAATCCTCTTTTGCGTGAAAAGCCGGTAAATATCCGCGTCCATGGCGCGCATCCCTTCCGAAAGGCCGGAGAAGATGACGTTGTCCATCTGGTGCGCTTTCCCGTCGCGAATCATGTTTTGAATCGCGCTGTTCACCAGCATGATCTCAAACGCAGGTTCCAAGCCTCCGTCCGTTGTCGGCAGCAGTTGCTGGCTGACGACCGCGCGGAGCACCATGGAAAGCTGGATGCGAATCTGCTGCTGCTGATTGGCGGGAAACACGTCGATGATGCGGTCGATCGTCTTTGCCGCACCTACCGTGTGCAGCGTGCTGAGCACAAGTTGCCCCGTCTCCGCTGCCGTGAGCGCGGTTTGGATGGTTTCAAAATCCCGCATTTCGCCAAGCAGGATCACATCCGGCGCCTGGCGGAGCGCGGCGCGCAGAGCGGTTTTGTAGCTCTGCGTATCGTGCTCGATCTCCCTCTGGCTCAATACGCTCGCTTTATGCGCATGGATGAACTCAATCGGGTCCTCAATCGTGATGATATGCCCGCGCCGGTTGGTGTTGATGCGGTCGATGATGCAAGCCAGCGTGGTCGATTTTCCGCTTGCAGCCGGACCCGTAACCAGCACGAGGCCTTTTTTGATGTCCGCAAGGCGCAAAATCTCATCCGGAATATGCATGTGCTCGGGGTTTGGCAGCACGAGGGAGACAACGCGCAGCACCATCGCAAACGAGTTTCTCTGCTGATAGGCGTTGCAGCGGAATCGCCCGACCCCGCTCACGGAAAACGAAAAATCGTCGTCGCCCTGTTGCGTCAGGCGGTCCATCGGCCGGCGATCGAGATCATACACCTGCTGAATCAGCCGTTTGGTGTCATCCGGCCGGAGTACCAGATCGAAAAGCGGCTGTACCTCGCCCGCAACTTTGAGCCGCACGCAGGAGCCGGGTATGATGAACACATCCGAGCCGCCGCGCTCAATGGCGGACTGCAAAATATCATGAATCTCAGCCATCGATCTCACTCTCCCTGCCAGAGCGTGCCAGCGCTTTCGCCGGCCCAATCCTGCATGTTTTCATAACGATATGCGAGAATCTTGCAGCGCTTGCCGGATGGATCAGCCACAACGTTGAGCGCATGCCCGTCTTGCGCTTCAATCGCGAAAGAAAGCGTGCCGTCCGGCAGTTTGGTTATGCCTTCGATGCTCTCCGGCGATTTCCCCTGCTGCAAGGCATCGTCCAATGCGGCAAGTTTCTCCTGTGCGCGGGCATCGGCTTCATAGTAAGCCGCGATGCCTGCCGCGGTCTTTTGGGTAAGCGCCGCATCGCCGCGTGCCTGAATCAGCGAAAGCGACGCAAACAACGTCAAGCTCACTACGACGAGAATCAGCAAAATGCTGGAAGCGCCAACGCCCATGCGGGAAGGATATTGCTTCATGGCGCCACCTCCGCATCCGCAAGATAGCGGACGGCATCCAGCGCATAAACCTTGCCGCCCGGCGCGGTTACCGTCAGCTCAATGTCATAGAGCGTCCCCTGCAAAGGAGAATCGTCTATCGTCACCACGCAGTCCACGGTGAGGTCTTCCTCTAGCGCAACCGAGAAAACACGCGCGCCGCACTCATTGCAGGTATTGTCCCCGACGGGGTCGGCCTTCACCTGCTCCGCCACGCTTTGCATGGCGAGGATGGCGCGGGATTCATATTCGCTCTGCCGCGCGGTCGTGTCCGCAACCGCGATGAGGCGGACGATCACACTCGCCGAGAGCGCAAAAAACAGAATGACGATGGTCAGTTCCACCAGTACCGGGCTGAAAAAACCACGCTTCTTGGGCGGAAGCAACATGGTCTGTGTCATATGCCGCCCTCCTCTGCCGCCTGCAGATAGAGCGAGGACACATGCGTCTTGCCGCCGTCGTCCACAATCTCCACCGTCAGCAGGCTACCTTCGAGCGAAAGCGTCAGGCTGTTCGCGGCAAAAATAGTCTCGCCATACTCCGCCGAAAACGGGATGTCCTCCCGCGCGAAATATTCTCGTACGGTTGTCCCATCGCAGTAGATATAGGTTACATACCGTTCGTTGCCGATGGTTTGCCCCAGCGCAAGCACGCTCAGACCGTTTTCGTTACGAATTGCGAGCTGCCCCGCCTCATCCGCGCCGCGCACTTTTCCAATCAGATAGCTCATCCCCGTGCGGGAAACAAATGCCTGCTCCGCTGTGGCGTTGATCATGCGATAGGATCGCGCGCCGACGACGACCACGATCAGTGAAAGCAACGCAAAGGCAGCCAGCAGCGCAAAGACGAATATACCGCGCATCTCGCCGCGGTTGCCCGCGGATACGCGCGCGTTCATGAGCCGCCTCCGATGCGAGACACCTGCACGCTTGGCATCAGGTTAGCGGCAATCACGTCATAAAACACGGCATAGCGGCTTTCGTCCACCGAAACACCATAGTGCTCATACAAATAGGATAAACTCGGCGGATATTTCCCTTCCACCGCATAACAGGTGACGATGCCCCGTTGAATCGCCGCGGTCACCATCTCGGTCTCGCGCGCTTCACTGCGCTGCGTGGTTGTAGCAAGCGCAAGAAGGAAAACAGCGGCAAGCAGCACAAACACCACGGCGGCGAACGCCAGCCCGCGATATTGTCCGCGCGGCCTCTCGTAGAGATGCATGCCGAATTCTCCTTTCGGTAAATTGATCCTATCAAAAATCGCTTATCTTTTCGAATGCGATGTAACAAAACGCCTGTTTTCTGTTGTCAATGGCTGTTTGTTTCGTGTCTTTTCATGATTCTTGCCGTTAATCGTTGCGCGAAAATCAACCGGCAGCGGAGAGCACCGAAAGCAACGGCAACATCACGGAAAGCAGGATTCCACCGATGACGATGGAGAGAACCGCAACCAGCACAGGTTCGATCATCGCGATGACATTATGAATCGCATCATCCGCTTCTCCCATATAGATTCCGCTGAGTTTTTCCATCACCATATCAATCTTGCCCGCCTCGGTGCCGAAGCGAATCATCTTTTCATGCATCGGGTCAAATAGCTTGCTCTTTTCAGCCGCGTCCGCAAAACTCGCTCCAGCGAGCAGCTCGCTCTTTGCCAGCTCCGCTTGGCGCCTGTGCTTTTCATCCGTCACAACCGTTGGCGCAAGCTGCATCGCATCCTCGACAGGATACCCCGCGGCAAGCATCATCGAGAGCGCAGAAGCATACCGCGCGGTTGAGAGCCGCGCATTGACGCGGCGGACGGACGGGATGATGCGCGAAAGCAGCGCAAGAACCGATTCCCTGCGATTGGTGCGAAGAAGGATTCCAACAAGCACGAGCGCGACCGCAAACACGCCCACGAGGATGAGCATGCCTTTGCCGACGCCGACGCCAATTGCCATCGCAGCGGAGGCGGGGCTTCCCGCCGAAAGGCCGAGGCTGTCAAACACACGTTGGAACACGGGAATGACGCTGATGACAAGAATCGCGATGACCACCGCAAGCATCATCACCAATACGCTGGGATAGAGAATCGCATTTTTGACCGAGGTTTTGATCTGCGCTTCCCATTGATAATAGTTTGCAAGCGAACCCATCACCTCATCGAGCTTGCCGGAGCGCTCTCCGATACGCGTCATGGCAAGCAAATAGCCAGGAAAGATACCCGCCTCCTCCAGCGCTTGCGAAAAAGTTCCCCGTTTCTCAAGGGACACGCAAATGCGCGCAAAGCGCTCGCCATAGCGGCTGTCCGCATAGCTGCGCGCGAGGGTTTCCATGCCGTCGCCCAGCGGAATGCCCGCCTTGAGCACCATGGCTACCTGCTCACAAAAGAGCGCGGTTTCATCCGGCGGAAGCGTTTTTTGCGTCGTTTTCTCCTGCATTCCGGTTCCCTTTCCGATCATTCGCTTCCTGCAAAAAAAGCGCAGGCAGGCGTTTTTCTTCCTGCTACATCAATAGATGCGTTCAGTAATATAATCCTTTTCCTTGTGTCCGGTGCCATCCAGCGTCGGGTCCATCCAAACCCATTTCCCTTCCAAAAACACACTGTTCCAGGAGTGATACAGGTTTTCCGGCGTAACGGTGCCAATCAACATCTTGGTCGGAATCCCCTCCGAGCGGAGCATGACAGCAAGAAGCGCCGCATAGTCAAAACAGATACCCGTGCCGCTATCGAGTGCTTCATCCGCGCTCGGAAGATAGCCCTTTAGCACCGTCGCCGCCTTTTTCGTGTCATAGGTCATGTGCTTGACCACATACTTATAAAACACTTGGGCGATCTCAGTCTGGCTGGTTAAGCCTTGCGCAAGTTCACGTGCTTTTTGTACGGTCTTCGTAGATGCATCATACCACACATATTGATTCGGATACAAAAACGGCACGGTTTCATCGGCAAGCGCAACCGTGAGTTCTACGCCGAAACGCAGCGCATAGAGATCGTTTTCCACCTGCTCCATCACGCGGACGGTATAGCTGCCATCACCCATTTGTAACGGGAAGACGCTATATCCTTCGCCGCCCGGCAAGTCGTAATAATATGTTTGTGCGTTGGTTGCAATCCGCGCCTTGAGGCGCTTTTCACTCGCCTCGCAGCGGATCATGACATATCCCTGATCGGTATGCGAGGCGTCGATGGTGACCCCCGCGCCTTCATATACGATCGTGCCGGAGGCTTCCGGTAAAAGGAGCGCCTTCTCCGGCTGCACCGGAGTAGCATTCGTTTGCGCGGCAGAAAAACCGGTTTCCGTCGCATCGGTCGGCGCGGATTCGCTCCCCGCGCAGGCCGTCAGGCAAGAGAAGCCGAAAAAAAGCAGCCACAAGATACCTTTTCGCAACCGTTCGGCCACCGACGCTCGTTTCATGAACTGATTATACTGCTACAAATCACGCGAATGCAACAGATTGTTACTTCGACACGATATCATCTGGTTGATAGTCCCATTATGGTACCTTTTTCCTGTTACACACTGTTTAGTTCAAACGTCGTTTTCATGATACCGTTACGCAACATAACACTTGCAAGCAGATCCGTCATTGCATGCCACGTCCACCCAACGGCGCCATCCCGCAAAATCCTTCTCTCCTACTCCCCCCAAAACGACAATCCGGCGCTCTTGTGAGCGCCGGATCGTTGATTGTTTGGTTGTTTGGTTGTTGTCGGTTATTCCGCTTTGGGCGCGGTGTTGGTCGGCACCGTTTTCGGCTCCTTTTCTTTCTTCGCGCCGAAGACCACGAGCACGAGCTGCACGAGGGAGATGATCACCATCAGCAGCGTCCAGCGGTCGGTGAAGACCATGGGGTTACGCATGTTCTCCGTGAGGATGAATGCGACAATCGCCCCAATGCCCGGCAGGAGTGTGAGCATACGTGCAAGCGGATGCTTCTCGGTCTCGCGGACGACAACGCCGTCCTTTTCATCCTTCTTCTTTCCGATCAGGCCGATCAGCATCAGAATCGACGCCAGCGCGGTCGCAATCGTCAGAATCAGGTTCAGCAGCGCCCAGACAGGCCCGCCTGCCAACGGGGTTTGTTCATCCTGCACCACCTCGGGCTCTTTGTCGAGGCCTGCGATGCTCACGGTTCCGTAGATCACAAGCCCACCTTCCGGCACCGTCGCCGGGATCGCCGTCGTCCAGCCGTCAAACGTGTAGCCGTTGAGCGCCGGGTTCGCCGGAACCGGCATGGCGTCTCCGTAGCCGAGGTCTGTGTACACCGCATATGGCGTGCTGCCGTCGAGGTTGCCCGTACCGCCGGTGACGATGTAGGTCACGCTGTAGCTCAGCTTTTCCCACTGTGCGTAGAAGTTCACCTGGCGCGGCGGCATATAGAACGTATCGCCCGGCTGACGGGATACGCCCGCCGTTGCGCTCTTTTCGCTCCAGCCAAGGAAGCGATAACCCGGGCGCGAGAACATGTTGCCAGAGACCGTCGCGATCGCGTCCGTGAAGACCCTTGCGCCTTCCACCGTGCCGCCTGCCCCGCCGTTTGCGTGGTAGTAGATCGGCGATGTCCGCGGCGCCCAGACCGCCGTGAGCACCAAGTCGTTATCCGGCATGTTGAATGCGTCTTTCGGGCCAAAGTGCATCTCTGTTCCGTCGATTCCCGTCGTCTTCCAGTAGAGGAAGTCATAGCCTGAAAGGTACGGCGCTTTCTCCGCAACCGTGAGCGGGGTGTTGTAGGTCTTTCCGGTCACGTTCGCCGGCATGTATTCGACGGGGTTGAGCGTGTTCGCGTCGTAGATGACGTTATACAGCGCGATCTCCCAAACCGCGTTGAGCGAGCGGTTTTCACTGAGCGCGGGAATCGTTCCGCCAAGCGCAATGGGGTCGCCCGTCGCCGCGTCTTCCCAGCCCGTCAGGCGGTAGCCGGGGCGCTTCACGCCGTCCGCCGTTGCGACGGTGGCATCCGTGCCAAGCTTGAACCACTGCGTCCCGGGGAAGCCGTTGACCGTGTCCGTGGTGTTGAGGTTGTAGACGACCTGCGGGTTGATCGTGAGGCTGCCGTTCTGCGTCGTGAAGTTGTAGTTGCCGCGTACAGCCACCGTCGCCGCCACATCCGGCACCAGCACGCCTGTGTACGTGCCGACCGCGCTGTCGCTGCCGGTGCGGTTGACCGTCACCGTCACGCCCGCGAGGTCCGCGGTCAGAATCGGTTCATACGCCGTGCCGCCGATGGTTCCGGTCAGAACCGTATAGCCGAACACGGGGTCCGCGCTGCCGAAGTTCTTGTCCGTGTCCGCCGCCGCGATGAGCACAAGCCTCGGCGTCACGCTCAGCGTGCCGGGCACGACGCTGATCGTATAATCAGCCGCGCTGGTGTTGCTCTTGAGCGTGTAGGCAAAGCTGTTTTGAGCCGTGCCGACGTTGGTCACGCTGCCGGTGGTTGCGGCGGTTGCAAAGCCGTCACTGCCGACAAAGCCGTCCTTCGCGGGATCGATGTTCCAGCCTGCCGCCGTGAGCGGTGCACCGTTATACGTCCGCATTGCGCTGTCGGTGTTGACCGACAGCTCCCTCGGCGTGATCGCGATCTTCGCGCTGCCGAATGCGGGCGCGTAGTTCGCGTTCGTCGCCACGAAGTAGACCGTCCTGCCCTCGGCCACGTGCGTCGCCGTCGGGCTCGTCGTCAGCGTGTAGTTTGCGGGATTCGGGCTGTACGTCTCGCTGTAGCGAATCGTCGTGCCGCCGGGCACGTT
>DLGD01000010.1:14412-14847 GCA_002482505.1 Christensenella sp. UBA7703
GCTCGCGGTAACCGTCAGTTTGCCCTTCGTGACATCGATCGTATAGTTGCTTTCCTTCGTCGCCGTCGTCAGCGTGTAGGCAAACGTGTTGTCCGTTTGTCCCACGTTCGTGATCGTGCCGTCAGCTGTCGCGGTCGCGAAGCCCTGACCCGTCACGAAGCCGTCGTTGCCGGTGGTGTTGTAGTCCCAAGTCGGGCTCGTCAGCGCGCTGCCGTTGTACATCTGCGACGCGCTGGACGTCGTGAGAGCGACTGTCCTCTTATTGATAACAATCGTCTCGTTGCCGAACACCGGGTTGTAGTTCGGGTTTGTCACCACGAAGTAGACCTTCGTGCCCGTCGTCGCGTCCGTCGCCGTCGGCATGGTTGCCGAATAGTCCGCCGGATCCGCGCTGTTTGTCAGGCTGTACTTCACCGTCGAGCCGGAGATCGCCGG
>DLGD01000025.1 GCA_002482505.1 Christensenella sp. UBA7703
CCATACGGGCGATTGCCTTGATAGCCTTCGCCAGCGGGTTTGTCGCCGTAGTCACGTTTGCCCTGATAGCCGCCGCCCTGCGGACGATCGCCATAGGGTTTTTTGCCCTGATAACCCGTACCAGCGGGCTTGTCGCCATAGGAACGATTCCCCTGATAGCCTTCGCCCTGCGGACGATCACCATAGGTCTTCTTGCCCTGATACCCGCTTTCGGTCTTCTGACCATAGGGCTTGCTGCCCTGATAGCCGCCGGATTTCGGATATCCGCCCTTTTTCTCGCCGGAGCGGGGATAAGAGCCTTTATTTTGGCCACCCTGGCCGGAGCCGTACTGTTTTTGCGGCATGGAATGATTTCCTCGATTCAATATTAAAATAGTAATGGGGTTGGATGGCTGTTATTGCTCCGGCTTCGCTTCCGGTAGAAAATAGTACGTCATCAGCTCGTTGAGTCGCTCGTCAGCGCCGCTTAAAAACAGCCAGCCGACCATTGCCTCGAGCCCTGTCGCCGCGTGGTAGTCCGCGGCGGAGGCGTTTTTCGGCATGGTGCCGCTGTGGGCATTGCGCCCGCGGCGGAAGACCGCGGCTTCATCCTCCGTCAGATGGGGTTCCATCCTGCGGTAGGCTGCGGCTTGCCCCGCTGCACAGACAAATTTGCTTGCAGCGAGGTGCAGTTCGTGCGGGGTGCGCGCGAACTGGTCGTTGAGGTAGATGCGCGCGTAGAGATCGCAAACGGTGTCGCCGATTAGCGCAAGCGCCAGCGGAGCAAGCTGCCGCGGGTTTGCGCAGGCTTGTGCCTGTGTTGCGCGCCTTATTTCATCAATCATGGCCATACACAATTATTTTATCTGTTTGTAAAAAACAAAGCAAGTAATATCGGATCAACGGGGCTTCTTGCGGCAAAGATTATCAAACAATCAATCATCTTTTACTTGACAACCACGTGAAGAGTGGTTAGAATAGCAAACAATATATGATTTAAAAGCTGTGAAGGGAACAAGACGTGGCCTCTTCCGCTCAGAGAGCCGGTGGTTTGGTGCGAACCGGTGCGGCAGTCCATGTGTATGGCTCATCCCGGAGCTGTTCGTCTGAACGATCTCGTTAGGGCGAAACGACTGACCTCGTTAACGGTTCCGGCCTTGATGGAGGCGAATGAGGGCTATTCGGGCAACCGAAGGCTAAACCAGGGTGGTACCGCGTAGACTACGCCCCTGACCAACACGATTTGGTCGGGGGCTTTTGTTTTGTCCTCTGACCGCCAAGCAGAAGAGGAGGAGTTTTTCATCATGCACCCTTCGTTTGAAAAGTACATTCCATTTGTACCGATCCAGATGCAAACGCGTACCTGGCCCGACCGTCAGATCACCCAGGCACCCGTCTGGTGCTCCGTTGACTTGCGGGACGGCAATCAGGCGCTGGTCGATCCCATGAACGTGGAAGAGAAGCTCCGTCTTTTCCATACGCTTGTGGACATCGGGCTCAAGGAGATCGAGGTTGGATTTCCCTCTGCCTCCGAAACGGAATTTTCGTTTCTCCGCACGCTGATTGAAGGTGGGCATATCCCAAACGACGTGACGATTCAGGTGCTGGTGCAGGCGCGCGCACACCTGATCCAGCGCACGTTTGAGGCGATTGCCGGCGCGAAAAACGTGATTTTGCACTTCTACAACTCCACCTCGACGCTCCAGCGCAAGGTCGTCTTCCGCATGGAGATGGACGGCATTGTGAAAATTGCGGTAGAAGCGGCGCAATTGATCCGCAGGCTCTCCGCGCCTGTCATCGCCTCCGGCATGAACCTGAGATACGAGTATTCGCCGGAGTCGTTCATGGGTACGGAGATGGACAATGCGGTGCATATCTGCCGGCGCGTGATGGAGGAGCTCCACGCAACGCCGGAACAGCCGGTGATCCTGAATCTTCCGTCCACGGTTGAAAACTGCATGCCCAACTATTTTGCCGACGAGATCGAGTATTTCATCGCAAACCTACCCAATCGAGAGTGCGCGATCATCTCGCTCCATCCGCATAACGACCGCGGCTGCGGCGTGGCGACGGCGGAGCTCGGCCTGCTCGCGGGGGCGGATCGCGTGGAGGGTACGCTCTTTGGCAACGGCGAACGCACGGGAAACGTGGATCTTGTGACCCTCGCGATGAACCTCTATACCCAGCGCGTCGACCCGAAACTGGATTTTTCGGATATCAACAAGATCAAGGAAGTCTATGAGAGTGTCACCAAGATGAGGATCGGCGAGCGTCAGCCGTATGCGGGCGAGCTCGTGTTCACCGCGTTCTCCGGCTCGCATCAGGACGCGATCAACAAGGGCTTTCATTACATGCAGGAGACCCGGACGGATTTCTGGGAGGTGCCGTATCTGCCGATCGATCCCGCGGACGTCGGGCGGCAATATGAGCCGATCATCCGCATCAACAGCCAGTCCGGCAAGGGCGGAGCTGCGTTCATCATGCAGCAGAACTTTGACTTTGACCTGCCCAAAGCGATGCATCCGGAGTTTGGCTCGGTGGTGCAGAAGGAGACCGACCGCGTGGGCAAAGAGCTCAAGCCGGAGCGTATCTTTGAACTCTTCACAGCGGAGTATGTCGATCTCGCTATGCCGTATCGCCTCGTGAAGCACGCGTTCTCCGAGACCACAGATGCGGAGGGCAATTCGCACGTGACGTTCTCCGGCACGCTGGCGCATAAAGAGACGTTCTTTGACGTGGTTGGCGAGGGCAACGGCCCGATCGACGCGTTTTTCAACGCGATCCGCGGGCAGAAGATGGACAAGTTTACATTTGTGGACTACAAGGAGCACGCAATCCGCAGCGGCTCGGACTCCAAAGCCGTGGCGTATATCCATCTGCGTGCGATGAACGGAAAAGACGTTTTCGGCGTGGGTATTTCGCATAACATCAGCCTCGCACCGCTGCGCGGCATTCTCTCCGCGATCAACCGCGCAAAGCGGCTGGAGATCATCTAGCACACTTCAAACAGCAAAAAAAGGCAGGCCGGGCGGCCTGCCTTTTGTGTTATTTATAAACGATTTGGGAGCTTGAGGGCGTAGCCCTCAGAAGAATACCCTTTTACACCATCAATTCACAAATAGAATTGGAGAAGGACACCGGGTCTTCGATGGGCAACCCTTCAATGAGCAGCGCCTGATCGTAGAGCAGGTTGGCATATTTGCCTACGCGCGCGTCGTCCGTGCCGAGCTTGGCCAGCACCGTGAACACCGGATGCGCGGGGTTGATCTCCAGCACGCGCTCCGCCTTCACCGTCCCGTCGGAAACCGGCATACTGGAAAGCACCTTTTCCATCTCGATGGAGAGCGGGCCGTCGCTGGTTAGGCACACGGGCGAGCTCTTGAGCCGGTCGCTGAGGCGAACGTCCTTGACCTTGCCACTCAGCGCGGTCTTGAGCGCAGCCAGGATATCCTTGTTCTCCTCCTGCGCGCGTTCCTGCGCCCGCTTTTCCTCATCCGAAACGAGATTGAGGTCGGCATCGGAGACGGACTTGAACGTTTTCTCCAGATACGTGCCGAGCATGCGCACGGCAAATTCGTCCACATCGTCCGTCATGCAGAGGATGTCATAGCCCTGATCGCGCACGCGCTCGGTCTGCGGGAGCTTCATCGCGCGTTCCACCGTCTCGGCCGAGACATAGTAGATATGTTTCTGGTCTTCCTTCATTGCCTCGACGTATTCTTTCAGCGAGACGAGCTTGTTTTCGGCCGCGCTGTGATAGAGCACGAGGTCGGAGAGGAAATCTTTATTCATGCCGTAGTCGCTGTAGAGGCCGTATTTGATCGGCAGCTTGAAGCTCTTGTAGAACGACTCGTATTTTTCGCGGTCGTTGTCCATGAGTTTTTTGAGCTCGGTCTTGATCCGCTTCTTGAGTGTGACTGCGATGGTTTTTAGCTGGCGGTCGTGCTGCAAGAGTTCACGTGAGATGTTCAGCGAAAGATCGCTGGAATCCACCAAGCCGCTGACGAAGCCGAAATAGTCCGGCAGCAGATCCGCGCATTTCTCCATGATCAGCACGCCGCTGGAGTAGAGCTGTAAGCCGCGCTGATACTCCTTGGCATAGAAGTCAAACGGCGGATTTTTCGGAATATAGAGCAGCGCGTCGTAACTGACCACGCCCTCGCCGCTGAAATGGATGGTCAGCAGCGGGTCTTCATAGTCGTGGAACTTGCTCTTGTAAAACTCGTTATAGTCTGCTTCTTTGAGCTCGCTCTTGGGTTTTTTCCAGAGCGGAATCTGGCTGTTGAGCGTTTCGTCCTCGGTGACGCTCTCCGTGTCCTTTGGGTCGCCGTTCTTCGGGCGTGTGTGGGTGTGCTCCATGCGGATCGGATAGCGGATATAGTCCGAATACTGCTTGACGAGCTGCGAGATGGTGTAAAACTCCAGGAAACGGTCATATTGCTCGTCGTCGGTGTTGGGTTTGATCTTGAGGGTGATAATGGTGCCGCACTCCGGCTTTTCCGCCTTGGTGAGGGTATAGCCTTCGCGCCCTTCGCTCTCCCAGAGCCAGGCTTCTTCGCTGCCATAGGCGCGGGAAAGCACCTGCACGTCGTCCGCGACCATGAAGGAGGAATAGAACCCGACGCCGAACTGACCGATGATATCCACCGCGTCGCCCGTGTCGTGCTCTTTTTTGAAGGCGAGCGTGCCGCTCTTGGCGATGGTGCCGAGGTTTTCGTCCAGCTCGTCCTTCGTCATGCCGATGCCGTTGTCCGTGATGGTCAGGGTTCGCTTGTCCTTGTCCGCTGTGATGCGGATTTCGAAATCCTCGCGGCTTTTGCCGACCTTGTCGTCCGTCAGCGAGAGGAAATAGAGCTTATCCATCGCGTCGCTGGCGTTGCTGATGAGCTCACGCAGAAAGATCTCTTTGTGCGTGTAGATGCTGTCGATCATCAGGTCGAGAATGCGCCGCGATTCCGCCTTGAATTGTTTTTTTGCCATGAAAAGTGCGCCTCCGTTATGAAATGCAAATTCTTTTTAGCACTCAATAACATCGAGTGCTAATCTAGCATACTACGCTATGGGACTGTTTTCAAGCGCGCGCGTGTGCTTCCACAATATTTTCACAATCTTGCAGGAAGAAGCCGGACAAAAAAATAGACGGAGGGTTACTCCGTCTATCAGAATACGTTCGCTTTACGCGATCGCCGGTACAGCAGCTTCCGGAGAAACCTCTTTCAGCAGATGCATGAACTCCTCACCCGTGATGGTTTCACGCTCGAGGAGGTGCGCCGCGAGCTTATGCAGCGCGGTCTCGTTCTCTTTGAGAATCTGTTTTGCCCGCTGGTGTGCGCGGTCGACAATCGCGATGACTTCCGCGTCCACACGCGCCGCTGTATCCGAAGAACAGGTCATGGCGCTATCCTGGCTCAGATACGGGTTGTTCTGGCATTCCAACGCAACCATACCGAACTCATCACTCATGCCGTAGCGAACAACCATTGCCCGCGCAATCCGCGTCGCCTGTTCAATGTCGTTGCTTGCTCCCGTGGTGATGGTACCAAAGACGACTTCTTCCGCGGCTCTGCCGCCGGTGAGGGTGGCGATTTTGTTCTCCGCCTCCTCTTTGGTCATCAGGTAATGTTCGCTTTCGTCCACCTGCATGGTATAGCCCAAGGCTCCGCTTGTGCGCGGCACGATGGTAATTTTATGAACAGGTGCGCTCTCTGTTTGCTTTGCCGCAACCAGCGCATGACCGATCTCGTGATAGGCTACAATGCGCTTTTCTTTCGGTGAGATGACGGCGTTCTTGCGCGCATAGCCCGCGATGACAACCTCTACACTCTCCTCAAGATCTTCCTGTACGACGATGTCCCGCTTCATACGGACCGCGCGGAGGGCAGCCTCGTTGATGATGTTGGCAAGGTCTGCGCCGGAGGCGCCGCTGGTCGCGCGGGCGATGGCTTCAAAATCCACTGATTCATCGATTTTTACGCCACGCGCATGCACCTGCAGAATGTCGGTTCTGCCTTTGAGGTCCGGCAGCTCAACGTGGATGCGGCGGTCGAAGCGACCGGGGCGCAGCAGCGCGGGGTCGAGTGAATCCGGGCGGTTGGTTGCGGCGAGGATGACCACGCCCTTGCGTGCGTCAAAGCCGTCCATCTCGGTGAGCAACTGGTTCAGGGTCTGCTCCCGTTCGTCGTTGCCGCCGAGGGCGAGGTCGCGTTTTTTGCCAATGGTGTCGATTTCGTCGATGAATACGATGCAAGGGGCTTTCTGCTCCGCCTGGGAAAAGAGGTCGCGCACCTTTGCCGCGCCCATGCCGACGAACATCTCGACAAATGCGGAGCCGGAGATGCTGAAAAACGGCACATTTGCCTCGCCGGCAACGGCTTTCGCCATGAGCGTTTTGCCCGTGCCCGGAGGGCCGACGAGCAGCGCGCCTTTGGGCAGCTTTGCGCCGATTTCGGCATAACGTTCGGGGTTGTGTAGAAAGTCGACAATCTCCAGCAGCGCTTCCTTCGCCTCGTCCTGCCCTGCGACATCGCCGAATGTCTTGCCGGTCTGCGCTTCCACATAAATTTTTGCGTTGGCTTTGCCAAAGGCAAGTGCGTTGCCGATGCCGCCGGGCATGCCGTTTTGCATGCGCTTCATCAAAAACTGTCCGAGGCCGACGAAGATTAAGATCGGCAGCATCCAGCTGATTAGAAAACTCATCAGCGGGCTTGTCTGCGTCGGGATGCTTGCGGTGAATTTCACACCTGCTTTATCAAGCCGGTCAACCAGAGAATCATCCGGCCAGATGCCGGTTTTATAGTAGAGCGTCTTGTCGCCTTCCACGCTGGTGAAGGTGATCGTCTGCGTCGTCTCGTCACGGGAAACTTCGTTGACCTTGCCCTTGTCCACCATGGAGAGAAACTCGTTGTAGCCAACCTCTTTTACCTCGTTTTGCAGCAGCGAGGGGAATACAAACGCGTTGAGCAGCAGCAGCGCTATCATCGCGATGACGGCGTAGTAGTAGAGCGGTTTTTTGGATGGTGTATGTTCTGTCATTTTGTTTTCTTTCTTAATAGAGGATTCATTCGATTATCCTGTTTTGTCCGCCGTAAGCGCTCAAACAAGGCGGAGACGCATCTTAGCGCCCCATGCCGTAGAGCACAAGCTGCTCCGCCATCGCCGCCATCTGCGCGGGGGTTTCTTTCATATCCCGCGCGAACCATTCGCGGATAATTCCGATAAAACCGGAGGCGAGGAAGGAGAAGTAGTAGTCAAACTGTTCGGGGTCTTTTTTTTGCTCCCGCTGCCAGTATTCCAGCACGCGGTCACGGATCATGTCGATGAGCTTGTTGAAAAACGCCATATCGCCGTTTCCGCCGAGGAAGGCGGAGGAGAGGTCGGCGTTCGCTGCAAAAAACTCGAAGAGCGCAAGCAGAAGCGAAAGAGGCCTCGCCTCCAGATCTTCCGGAGAATATGTGTTGACAATCTCTTCAAACTCGTCAAACACCTCCTGCTCCACCTGCTCCACCATGTCGTAGATGTCGCGGTAATGCAGATAGAACGTGCAGCGGTTGATGTCCACGAGTTGCGCAAGCTCGCGCACGGTGATGTCCTTAATCGGTTTTTCGCGCATGAGCTGCGTCAATCCTGCGCGGAGTTGCATCCGGGTCTTTCGCACCCGGCGATCCATTTTCTTGTTTTCCAAGGGAGAAAACCTCCGATCATGTTGATGCATATTTTTAGTATTGCTGTCGAGCTTGTAATCACATGTTTGTGCGGGCGGATGCTATCCGCCCCTACAGGACTTGAGCGGCTGCGCGGGTAGAGCGGAATTAATCCAGAAGATTTTTTGTGTATTTACGCGGATTGTTCTGAATATAGTGCTGAACCTCATCCATTTCCGTGTTGTTTCGAATGATTCTTTCGTAAAATGATTTTTGCCAAATGGAATATCCCAGTTGTCGGGATACCCAGCGCTTCATTGAACCGATAACCTTCAGTAGCATAACGTTTGCCGTTTCCTGCGCGGTTGGGTCACTCGTACAGCGCACTGTTTCAGTTGGATGAATGATAACGAGCAGGTGTATGTGATCCCGCATGACGCAATATCGGTCAATCTCTATCGCGTCATAGTGGGTGGGTATCTGCTGGATTGCTGTCTCAATGATTTTTCCGATTTGTGAAAGCGTTGGTTCGTCTAGTCCGATGGTTCCTTCATCCCACAACAACGCATATCTTTGCGTGGTGCAGATCGTCACAAAATATGTGCCGCTGGACGAGTAATCATGTCCTTCTAAACGAATCTTTTTTCGAACTGGCAATTCCACCTTTGCAATCCGCCATCTCCTCTGTCGGTACACAACGCAACTTCGTGCAGGCGCGCAAGCCGCCTGTAGGGGCGGATAGCATCCGCCCGCAGACTCTGATTGTCCGCAAAACCACCACGTTTGTCTCGTTACAATATAAACGAAACGTGCCAATAAATCAACACAAGTTGATGAAACTGGTGTTAACACAACGTGAACTTGAACTGTAGAATGTGACAAAAAAGAGAGACGGAAGAAAACCGCCTCTCAAAATTAAGATAATGTGTTATTTCGGGTGGTTCTGTTTGTAGTCCTTCACGCGCTGTCGATAGAGCTTGATGTTGTCAAACGAATAGCCAATCAGGCAGTTCGGGTTTGCCGTAAAGATTGCACGCGCGGTGTCATTGAGCATCTGGTCGTTGACGGCTTTGTTTGCCAGCACGGCACTCTTTCCGTCGTATAAACTCGCGATGATCTGTTTTCCAACCGGAATACCATAGCTGCGCTGCACACGCTGATACGCCCAACCGATATCGCCATAGGGCAGAACCCAGCCGCTGGCGCCGCAGAACACAAACTGCTTGGAGAGGATCAGCTTGGATTTTTCAAAATGAATGCTCTCCGGCGCAGAAAACTCTGCCTCGGCTTCTTCCAGCTTGCCGAGTTCATAAAGACGTTGTTCGCTCTTTTGATAATTCTTGCGCTGCGCGGAGGCTGTCACAATCACGACGATCAGGAAGCAGGCGGCCACCGCGGCACCGATGATGAACCCATAGGCATTGCCGTCGTTGATGTTCTCTCCTTCGCCGAGATAGTTGCTGCCATAGAAGTCAAGGATCTGGTCCTTAGTCGCGTTGTCATACATCGTGGCGATCTGCGCCGCATCGTCGGAATCTACGCTGTGCGTAACCCCTGTCAGACGGACCGGTTCCGGCAATACAAACGTCTGCGGGTCGGCGGTTGCGGATGCATCATACGCATCCTGCAAAGCGGAGAGTTGTGCTGCCTTGGAATCGTCCAGCGTGAGTAAAAACCAGTTGCCGTCCGTATCCATCGCCTCGTAAATCGTATAGTTTTCGTCGCCGGTGACCTTCAACAGCCAGTGCGAGAGTAACGTTACGTCCACATAGCTATAAGTGCTGCTGTCCAGCGTCGTACTCATCTGCACTGGGCCCGGTTTGGGCTTGGTGAATTCAAACACCGCGCCGAGGATCATAAGCGAGAGCAGTGCAGCGAGTATGATCTGCCAGATGCGCAGAGATTTCTTTGGCGCCATAAATTCAGCGAGGGTTTGCTGTTTTACCGCATTTGCTTCCATAGAAAATGAGTCCCCCCCCATATCGTATTGTTTTTCTAGTATACAGGATACAAGTGTGCCCGTAAAGAATGAAAACGGCGAATATGCGTGGCTCTGGCGGGACACATCCCCGCTGTGCTAGAATGAAGGCGGAGGAATGAATGTATGCTGAAAATTGCGCAGTGCTCCGATCAGTTTTATCCCATTACCGACGGCGTGAGCCGCGTGGTAAACGCTTATGCGCGGGAGCTTTGCGCCCTTGGGCAAGAGGTGTACGTGATTACCCCGCTTGTGACACAGGGCTATCGCGGCAGGCTGCCGTATGAAATACTGGATTATATTGCACTGAGCCTGCCCGGCGGCACGCAGCTGAAGTCGACCTCCGCCACGCTGGATATGCACTATCTCACGCGGGTCAACGCGCACTCGTTTGACATTGTGCATGCGCACAGCCCCGGTTCCGCCGGGTATGAGGCGGTGCGCATTGCGGACAAGTGCCATGTGCCGCTGGTCGGCACTTTTCATACGAAATATATCCGCGAATACCTGATGAACCCGAAGGATGAGCGACAATATCAGCTCTCCAAGTATTTCGCGTTTGATTTTTTCAATCGTTGCGACGAAATATGGGTCGCCAGTGAGGAAGCACGCTCGTTTCTCTATGATCGTGGGTTTGAAGGTAACGTCGAGGTATTTGACAACGGCACCGAGCAGGAAGAAGCGGACGCGCAAACGCGGGAGCGCGCGCGGGAGGTGTTTCACCTTGCGCAGTCGCCCGCGCTGCTCTTTGCCGGCAGTTTGGACCAGCAAAAGAACCTTGGCCGCGTGCTGGAGGCGGCGGCGCTGCTGCGCCAACGCGGGCTGGAGTTTCAGCTCCTGATTGCAGGTTCGGGCCCGGAGGAGAAGCATGCGCGCGCGCTTGCGCGGGAACTCGGCGTTCTCGGCACCGTGCGCTTTTTGGGACAGATTACGGACGAAGCCCTGCTGAGCGGTCTCTATGCCGAGAGCGCCCTTTGCCTGTTTCCGATGCAGCGCATCAGCGCGGGGCTCGTCGTGCGCGAAGCCGCGGTGCAAGGCACGCCTTCGCTCGTCATCGCGGGCAGCCTGCCGGGGGAACTGATTACGGATGGTGTAAACGGGCTGACCTGCGGGGATAATGCGGAGAGTATGGCGCAGGCGATTGAAGACTATCTATCCGATCCGTCGGCACAGGAGAAGATGCGAAAGCAGGCGCGTGCGATGGCACCCGTTGCCTGGGATGCGGTGGTTTCCCGCGTGAATGCGCGTTATGAAATGCTCGCGGGAATGGAGCGCGCGCAGCTGCGCCGAAAGCGCGGGATCTTCCGCAAGGAGATGGACAAGGTCGACCTCACGCTGCAAAAACGCGCGATGGACATGATCTGGAAGTTTCTCACACAGGACACCCAGCATCTTTACCCCTATGCGCACAGCCCGCAGAAGCCCGCGTTTGTGCCGCAGGCGGAAAAGAAGCCGCTGCCGCGCAGCACGCCGGAGCGGGAGGGGGTTTCGTCGCGCGCCATCCATGCGCTGCTGGACGCAATCCATGCGGACGAGGCGGCAAAGGCGCACGAAATCATGATTTTGCGCAACGGAAAGGTGATCGCGGAGGCGAACTGGTCACCCTATGATAGCCACCTGCCGCATCAGCTCTATTCGCTGAGCAAGAGCATTACCGCAACCGCCGTCGGCATGCTGGTGGACGAAGGGCTGCTGAGCATCGACGAGCGACTCTGCGATATCTTCTTTGACAAAGCGCCGGAGAGCGAAACGCACCCCGCGCAGAAAATGACGGTTCGGATGCTGCTGAACATGAGCACGGGAACGTATTTTAATGAAGCGGGCTCCGCGATGGGGACGGACTGGGAGCGTGACTTCTTGAATGCACCCGTGAAGTTTGAGCCGGGCAGCGCGTTTGACTACAACTCCATGAACACCTATATGCTCGCCGCAATCGTCCGCCGAAAGACCGGCGAAACGTTGACCGAATATCTCACACCGCGTTTGTATGAGCCGCTGGGCATCGAATCCCACTATTGGGAAACCTGCCCGAACGGAACGGAAAAAGGAGGCTGGGGGCTTTCACTCACGCCGGAAAGCGTCGCCAAAGTGGGTCAACTCTACCTAAACAAGGGTGTTTGGAAGACGCTGTTCGGCGAAAAACGGCTGCTCTCTGAACAATGGATTGAGGAAGCGACGAAACCGCAGATCGACACGCCACACGGCGAGATCACCTACGGCTACGGGCACCAAATCTGGATGACCGCGCGCAAAGGCGCGTTTCTCTTCAACGGCGCGTTTGGGCAATATATGCTCGCGCTTCCGGACCTCAACGCCATCGTGGTGTTGTTCTCCGGCACATCGCGTTTGTTTGCGCAGGGTGGCGTGCTGGACTATGTAACCAGCGCGTTTGACGGAATCGGGAGCAAGTCCCTTCCGCGTGACCCGCGCGCGGAGGACGCGATGGAGACGACGATTGCGGCGTTGAGCACGAGGAATCGCGCGCCGTTCTATCTGGCAGATCGCAAGAGCGTCCCGCTGGAGGAGTTCACCGCGCGTCTGGTGGATCGTGTCTATACTTTCGATGGGAACATCGGCGGGTTGATGCCGTTTATCCTGCAAAGCGTGCACAACAACTTTACCACGGGGCTCAAACAGATCGTCTTTAGCCGCGCCGAGGGCGGAGCGCTGGCCATCGAGATGGTGGAAGGGGAGTACAAGCACCGCTTTACACTGATCGAGGGCGGATACACGAGCGCAACCATCACGCAGCGCGGGGATGTGTTTGAGGCGCGGTTTACCGTGCAGACGGAGCTTTCTGAGAGCGGCGAACTCTCGCTGAATATCGTGGCGCATTTTATCGAAACACCGTTTACGCGGCTGATTCGCATCTCGCTCACGGGTGAGGATACGATCAAGGTCGTGTTCGACGAGCTGCCGAGCATCCGCGACGCTTCCGAGATGCTGATGGAGCTGACGGGGATCACGCGCGCGCAGATCGTCCGCAACGTTTTGCCGCTGCTCAAGCAAGAGCGGATGCAGCACACACTCCGCACGTTTACCACCGTTACGATACAGGGGAAACTGTAAGCGAAATTGCCGCCTGCGGCATATGTTACCACACGGGGTAAATCATAAACCGCAGAACTTGGCGGGATTCCATATCTACCATTTATGGTAAATTTGGTTGTATCGACAGGGATACAGGCAAAACATTTGCAACATAAAAAAGAGCGGAACCGTCAGGTTCCGCTCTTTTAATGCTCTCGTTATGCCGACTGCTTGGGCTTCTTTGCGGCCTTCTTTTCGCCTGTGCTCTCGACGAGCAGCGGCGGACAGACCTTGTCGATGACGTCCTTGGTGATGCGGCAGTAGCCGATGTCATCACGCGAGGGGATGTCGAACATGATGTCCAGCATCACGTCTTCGAGGATAGCACGCAATCCGCGCGCGCCGGTCTTGCGCTCGATGGCCTTCTTCGCCACGGCACGCAGCGCCTCTTCGTCAAAGCTCAGCTCCACGCCGTCCATCTCAAACAACCGCTGATATTGCTTGGTCAGCGCGTTTTTCGGCTCGGTGAGGATGCGCATGAGCGCGTTTTCGTCGAGGTTTTCCAGCGTGACGATGATCGGCATGCGTCCCACAAACTCCGGAATCAATCCGAACTTCAGCAGGTCTTCCGGCAGGATGCTCTTGAGCGTCTCGCCGACGTCTTTTTGCACGTTGCTGGTTACCTCCGCGCCGAAGCCGAGGATCTTGTGGCCGATGCGTTTTTCGATGATCTTGTCGATCCCGGAGAACGCGCCGCCGCAAACGAAGAGGATGTTCGTCGTGTCGATCTGGATGAACTCCTGATGCGGGTGCTTCCGCCCGCCCTGCGGCGGAACGGAGGCGACGGTGCCTTCGAGGATTTTCAGCAGTGCCTGCTGCACGCCTTCGCCGGAGACATCGCGCGTGATGGAGACATTCTCGCCTTTTCGGGCGATCTTGTCGATCTCGTCAATATAGATGATGCCCTTGCTGGCCTTCTCCACATCGTAATCCGCTGCCTGAATCAGCTTGAGCAGGATGTTTTCCACATCCTCGCCAACATAGCCCGCCTCAGTGAGGCTGGTTGCGTCCGCAACGGCAAACGGCACGTTGAGGATGCGCGCGAGCGTCTGCGCCAGCATCGTCTTGCCGCTGCCCGTTGGCCCCAGCATGATGATGTTGCTCTTTTGCAGTTCGATCTCGTCGTCCTTTTTCGCGGGGGTATGGATTCGCTTATAGTGGTTATACACCGCAACCGCCAGTGCGCGCTTTGCCATATCCTGACCGATGACGTACTGGTTGAGCTGGGAGACGATATCCTGCGGTTTGGGGATGTTGGTCAGGTCGATGGGTTCGGCCTCCACATCCTCTTCAATGATCTCGCGGCAAAGCTCGACGCATTCGTTGCAGATGTTCACGCCGGGTCCCGCGATGATGCGGTGAACGTCCTCCTGCGCCTTGCCGCAAAACGAACAGCGCACGACGGACGAATCTTCAACTTTTGTCATAAACTACCCCTTTCCGGGTTATCTGCGCGGGGGAAAGACCTCATCGATCAATCCGTAGGCGCGCGCCTCCTCGGCGCTCATGTAATTGTCCCGCTCGGTGTCCTGCGTGACGCGCGCGACGCTTTGGCCGGTGCGCTCCGCCAGAATCTCGTTGAGCCGCTTCTTGAGCTTGAGTATCTGTTCAGCCTGAATGTTGATGTCCGTGGCCTGTCCGTGCGCGCCGCCGCTGACTTGATGGATCATGATCTCGGCGTTGGGCAGCGCCTTTCGCTTGCCCTTTGCGCCCGCCGCGAGCAGAAACGCACCCATCGAGGCGGCAAGTCCGATGCAGATGGTGGACACTTCGCATTTGATGTACTGCATCGTATCGTAGATGGCGAGTCCCGCGCTTACGGAACCGCCGGGCGAGTTGATGTAGAGGTTGATATCTTTATCGGGGTCGTCGCCCTCTAAAAAGAGCAACTGCGCGACGACGCTGTTTGCGATGTCGTCGTCGATCGGGCCGCCGATGAAGATGATGCGGTCTTTGAGCAGGCGGCTGTAGATGTCATAACTGCGTTCGCCGTGGCTGGTCTGCTCGATGACCATTGGGATGAGATTCATGCGTGATTCCCTCCTTCTCGGGAAATGGGGTGTAGTGATTGGAAAAACCGAGGAACGCTTACTCCTTCGGTTCTGCCTTTTTCGCGGCTTTCTTTGCGGGCTTCTTCTCCGCGTCTTCCTTGACGAGAACCACGCTGTCGGTCACGATCTTGACCGCTTTTCTTGCCAGCACGTTGTCGCTGAGGTATTCGCGGTCGTCTTCTTTGAGCGTCTTTTCGAATTCTTCTGCGCTCTTGCCGCTGCCTTCCGCATACTCGGCGATGATGGCCTTCATGTCGTCTTCGGTGCAGGTCACGCCTTCTTTTTCGCCGATGGCTTCGATGACGAGCTGCATCTTCACGCGGGCGGTCGCTTCTGTGCGATAGCTTTCCTTCAGGCCGTTCATATCGGTGCCGGTGTATTTCACATAGTCTTCCAGCGAAAGCCCGCTCATGCTCAGCTGATACGCGATGTCGCGCAGCATGTAGTTGATCTGGCGTTCGACCATCGCGTCCGGAATGTCCACGATGGCGTTGTCGGAAGCACGCTGCAGCGCGATGTTCTCAATCGCGGTCTGGCGGTTCTTCGCGGCCTTTTCTTCCATCTTGACTTTTTTGTCCGCCTTGAGCGCGTCGAGGGTGTCAAAGTCCGAAATGTCCTTTGCAAACTCGTCGTCCAGCGCGGGCAGTTCCTTGACCTGAACGCCCCTGATCTTGATGGCAAACACAGCGTCTTTGCCGGCAAGCGGGGCGGAATATTCGTCCGGGAACTTGACGGAAATGTCCTTCTCGTCGCCTGCTTTGAGGCCGACGAGCTGTTCTTCAAAGCCGGGGATAAATGTGCCGGAGCCGATGACGAGCAGCTGGTCTTCCGCCGTGCCGCCCTCAAACTTCTCGCCGTTCACGCTGCCGGAATAGTCTAAGATCACGCGGTCGCCGTTTTCAACGGCGCGTTCCACTTCGAGGAAGCGGGCGCTTTTCTCGCGTTCTTTTTCGATCTCCGCCAGAACTTCTTCGTCTTTGACGGTGAAGTCGGGTTCCGGTACTTCGACCTTTTTATAGGCACCGAGGGTAACCTCGGGTTTGAGCTGTACTTCCGCGGTGAAGACAACGCCGTCCGCGCCGATGGTGGTAATATCCAGCGAGGGTTTATCCACGGCGGTGAGCTTGTGCTCTTCCAGTGCTGCGTCGTATGCATCTCCCCAAACGAGGTCAAATGCTTCTTCGTAGAACGCGCTCTCGCCATACATGCTTTCAATGACTTTGCGAGGGGCTTTGCCCTTGCGGAAGCCCGGCACGTTAAAGCGGCTTGCGGTCTTGTGGTATGCTTTCTGTACGGCTGTGCCGAACGCCTCAGGCGAAACGGAAATCGTCAGTTTTGCGCGGTTGTTTTCGAGTTTTTCAAAGGTTGCCATGTGCTCCTCCAACTGTATATCGATTACATCTTGATTCGAAATTGGCATAAATCGCCAGTATCAAACAATATTAACATAGGAAATGTCGCATTGCAACCCGCAAACACCCTCGTTTTGTGTGACTTTAGCACTCTTGTCGCCATTGTGACAAACCGGAATTTTGTCTTTTTTCGGTCGATTGATTTTTTATGAAGTTTGCTGCATAAAAGCTGGCAAAAATGGTACCGTTGCGCTATATTGGTATGGAACATTATACAATCGAATCAAAACGGGGAGGGAACGACGCTGTGACGGATGAAAAACGCATGGTCGAGCTGGGCGGCCTGTCGCAAAAAATTCACATCAAGAGTGTGGATGAGGGGAATCCCGTGCTGCTGTTTTTGCATGGAGGCCCCGGCGTTTGCAACCGCCACACCGTGATGACGAACCACGCAGACCTCGCGCAAACATTTACCATCGTCGCATGGGATCAGCGCGGCAGCGGCGGCTCTTACTTTGGCGCAAAGAAAGAAACACTGACGATCGAGCAGATGGTGGAGGACGCAAACGCCCTCGTGCTCTGGCTCTGCGAGCGGTTTCACAAAGATAAAATCTTCATCATCGGCGGCAGCTGGGGCAGCGAACTGGGCACCTATCTTGCGTACCGTTACCCGGAGCACATTGCGGCGTATGTCGGCTTTGGTCAGGTGGTGGATGGCGCAAAGAACGAGGAGATCAGCTTCGCGTTTGCGATGGAAGAGGCGAAGAAAGCGGGAGACGAGAAGTCCATCGCGATTTTGAACAAGGTTGGCCCGCCGGTCAAGGGCGTTTACAAAGGCGGCTTCGACGGAATGATGGCACAGCGGAACATCATGATGAAATACGGCGGCTACAGCAAGAGTGCAAAGAAGCGGAGTTATTTCTCCTCTTTTGTCGTGCCGGTGTTGCTCTCCGGCGAATATTCCATTCGCGATCTTTACGGCCTTGTGCGCGGATATCAATATGTGCTGACCGAGATGTGGGACGCGGTTGGGTCAACCAATTTCCCCGAGACCTGCACAAAGTTTGCCGTACCATATTTCGTCTTTGACGGCGTGCTGGATCAAAACACACCCGCCTCGCTCGTGCAGGGTTGGTTTGACAGCATCGAGGCGCCGCAAAAGGAGCTGATCTGGTTTGAGCAGTCGGGCCATAACCCGATGGGCGACGAGCCGGAGCGCTTCAAGGCGCTCCTGATCGACCGCCTGAGTGCAATCGCAAAAAAGGAGAAAAACGTATGAGCAATCCCGTTGCGCAGCCAATCCCCCGCACGCGTTTTCCTGAAAAGTTGGGGTTTTGCACCTTTTCGACGGCAAGTAACGTCGTCTATCAGTTCAAGAGCATCTACTACCTCTTTTTTCTGACCAATGTACTCAAGATCGATGTGCTGATTGCGGGCACCATCCTGACCTTCGGCACCATCTGGGACGCGATCAACGATCCGCTGATCGGTTTCTGGGCGGTGAATCACAAGTTTAAAAACGGGGAGCGCGTCCGCCCGCTGGCAATCTGGTTTGCCGTACCGTGGGCCATTACGGTCGTGCTGCTCTTCACCAACTTCGGGCTGCAAAACAAGGCGGCTGTCGCGGTTGCGCTGATCGTCTATCTGCTCTTTGAGCTGTTTAATACCTTCGTTGGCATCCCGTACAACAGCATGGGCAGCCTCGCAACCAATCTGGACGCGGACAGGCGCTCGATCAACGTCTTTCGCAACCTTGGCGGTGCGCTTGGCGCGGGCATCGGCGCGGTTGCCTGCCTGCCGCTCTTAAAAGCGTTCGGTGCGATGGACGGCAAGGGCAATCTGATCGATTCCGCCAGCTCGCGCGGGTTTCTGCTCACCGCGTGCGTGATGGGCGTTGTTTGCGTCATCGGCTGCGTGGTGCACTATTTCACCACCAAAGAGCGCGTGAAACCCATTGCGGAAGACGACGAGAAGCTCTCCGCCAAGACGGTGTTTTCTATGCTGTTTCGCTGCAAGAGCTGGGTACTCAACATGCTCTATATCATCTGCTATGGAGTGATCAACCTGCTTTTGATGAGCTGCATCACCTATTATGCGACCTATGTCATCGGCAGCACTGCGGCGGCAACCGCCATTCAGGCGGCGTATCTTGCCGCGGCGCTCGTCTCCTCGTTCCTCGTCTCCGCCATCGATCGCCTGCTCGGCAGGAAGAAGACAATGCTTCTTGCCGCGGCGCTGTTCATCCTCGGCAAAGTGTGGTTCGTAATCAATCCTTTCTCGCTGGGGGCGATCTATGTTAACGCGATCTCCGTCGGCATCGCGCTGACGATTACGTTTGTCATGTTCAATACAAACCGCAACAACATCGTGGATATCATCGAGTGGCAGTCCGGCAGAAGGCTCGACAGCCTCGTCTCAACGGCGGACAACCTCGCAAGCAAGCTTGCGGTTGCGGGAGCGACGCAGCTCGTCGCGCTTTCGCTCTCTCTCAACGGCTTTAACGCGAAGCTGACCGCGCAGCCCGCCGGGGCGATTGCCGCCATCAACGCCATTCTCGGCTGGATTCCGATGGTGGTCGCCGCGGTGATGATGGTTGTGATCTTCTTCTTGAATATTGAAAACGATACGAAGAAAATGCTGGAAGAAAAGGCTGCGCAAGCATAGCGCGAATGTCTTCGCGCAGGACCGTGCAAGCATCCAAAAACCGCGCTTTCGCGGCAAAAGAGCGTAAATTAATAGACACGAAACAGTGCTTTGTCAAAAAGCCTTGATTTGCCAAGCGCGAAACACGGTGGTATATTGATTGCAGGCAGTTTTTTTCGCGAGTCCCGGCCTTGTCTCGCCGTCGCTCAATGCGCTTTTTTTACAAGACTTCTTTCGACAATTTAGAGATAGATAAGGAGCCACGATCATGACAACAGGACACAATTTTTGGGATGCAGGCGTATGGTCGCTGATGATCGAACTGACCATTCTGCTGGTCGGCATGCTGACGGCAAACATGCTGCGTCGTCTCATCAAGCCCTTGCGGCAGTCGTTGATTCCGAGTTCCGTGCTTGGCGGATTTTTGATTCTAATCGCCAACATTGCGTATGAAAAGATCACGGGAACCACGCTCTTTAGCAAGGTCACGATGGAAACACTGACATATCACGGCCTGGGTCTCGGCTTTGTCGCGATGGCGCTGCGCTCCAACAAACGCGAGAAGAACAAGAAGAGCAACACCGCCGTGTTTGACGCGGGCGTTACCACCGTCTCTTCCTATCTGTTGCAGGGTATCCTTGGGCTTGCGATCACAATCGGCTTCTTCTTCCTGCTTGGCAGCTGGCCTGCCTCCGGCTTGCTTCTGCCGATGGGTTACGGACAAGGCCCGGGGCAGGCGTATAACTGGGGACACGTTTACGAAACCGCAACCGCGTATGCGCCGTTCAAATTCGGCGGCAGCTTCGGGCTCACGGTCGCCGCGATGGGCTTCGTCTCCGCGGGGCTTGGCGGCGTGTTCTATTTGCAGCGGATGAAGAAAAAAGGACAGATCGACAAGCTCTTGCTCAACGCGGACGAGATGGAAGACCTCACCGCGGAATCCATCACCGAAAAGGGCGAGATTCCGCTTTCCGAATCACTCGATAAACTCACAGTGCAGATCGGGCTTGTGGTGTTCACCTATATGGCGGCCTATGGCGTGATGTATCTTCTCTCGCTTGGGCTGGATTACCTTGGCGGATTTTTCACCAGCACCGTCAAGCCGCTCGTCTGGGGATTTAACTTCCTGATCGGCACCGTGATGGCAATCCTTGTGCGAAACGTGCTCAAGGGGCTGACCAATCGCGGACGCAGACAATATCTCAACAACTTCATGCTTGCGCGCATCTCCGGTGTGATGTTTGACCTGATGGTGGTTGCGAGCATTGCGGCGATCGACCTCTCTGCGTTCTCGCATCGGGAATTCGTGATTCCGCTGAGTGTGATCTGCATCGTCGGCGCGGTCGCGACCTACATCCAGCTGGATATCATCTGCAAGCGCATCTATCCGGAGTATCCGGCGGAAGCGTTCCTCTCGCTCTATGGCATGCTCACGGGCACGGCGAGCACGGGCGTAATCCTCCTGCGTGAGATCGATCCGCTCTTCAAAACCCCCGCCGCGAGCAACCTCGTCTATCAGCAGCTCTGGGCAATCGTGTTCGGTTTCCCGATGCTGCTGCTGCTGGGCTTTGCGCCGATCGGACTCACTGCCGATCCGGCGACGACGAACCTGACCAACACATGGATCACGCTCGCCGCGCTGACGGTGCTGTTCATCGTGATGAACGTCATCCTCTTTCGGCGCGACATCTTTAAAAAGAAGAAGACGGAATAGGCAAATTTGGCACACACAAGGCCTCCGGCACATGCCGGGGGTCTTTGTACTTAATTCAAAGCGGTTTTCGTTCAAGCGTACATCTTTTCCGTTGACATCGCTTGCAAAAATACGTTACACTTACACCGTAAAAATTACATATTCGGATGACGGCATCGGGAGAGACTACACAAAAGTAGAGCCGAAGGGGATTGCGCAAGAAACTCTCAGGCAAAAGGACCGATACCCGACGAAGCTTCGGAAAGCTGGTTTTTTCCGGCACCGACGAGGCAATTTCGCAATCAGGCATATCTTTGGGGTTGCGAAAGAATCTTTCAGGTTCAGATACGGGGCGCGCGACTTGGTTCGCGCGTCCTGTTTTTTATTTTGGTAATCGCCGCACCTGCGGCAACACATTCTCAAAAGCTCTATCTTATTATTTGATTCGGAGGAAACAACAATGACCCTGCAAAACGATCGCAAGTACACCAGCTCCCACGAGTGGCTGCTCGACCTCGGCAACGGAACCTATCGCGTGGGGCTGAGCGACTATGCGCAGTCCTCGCTGGGCGACATCGTCTTCATCGACCTGCCGCAGCTGGGCGACACCGTCACGGCGGAAACCTCTCTGGGTGATGTGGAGAGCGTCAAGGCCGTTTCGGAAGTGCTCAGCCCCGTCTCCGGCACCGTGACCGCAACCAACGAAGCCCTCTCCTCCGCGCCGGAAAGCATCAATACCGATCCCTACGGTGCATGGCTGATCGAGGTTGGCAGCGCGACCGGCTTTGCCGAACTCATGGATGCAAGCGCCTACGAAACCTTCTGCGCAAACGCGTAACACGCCTGAAAATGGCCTCCCGCCGGGAGGCTGTTTGTCTGAGAGAAGCAAAATAATATTTGATTTTGATAAGGAGGGGTTGCCTTGGGCAATTTTCTGCCGTCTACCGAAGCGCAGCGCCGCGAGATGATGGATGCCGTCGGCGTGCGAAAGATCGAGGAACTCTACGCGGATATCCCCGCAGACCTGAGACAACAGGCAGCGGATGCGGTTGCCGCGATGCCAAAAGGCGTTTCAGAATTTGAAGCGCTGGAACAGATGAAGTCTCTTGCGAAACAAAACCGCGTGTTCGACGCGATCTTTCGCGGAGCGGGTGCCTACTGGCATCATATCCCCGCCGTGGTGAGCCGCGTTGCCGCAAAGGAAGCGTTTGTCACCGCGTATACGCCCTATCAACCGGAGATCAGTCAGGGGATTTTACAGACGATCTTCGAATACCAGACCATGCTTTGCGAGCTTACCGGTATGGATGCGGGCAACGCCTCCGTCTATGACGGCGCAACCGCCGCGGCGGAAGCCGCCGCCATGTGCCGCGAGCGCAACCGCAGCGTAACGCTGCTTGCGGAGGGGCTTAACCCGGAGTCCATCCAGACCGTGCAGACCTACGGCTTTGGCGCGGACGCGGAACTGCACATCGTGCCAAACAAAGACGGAAGGCTCGACCTGGATGCGCTGAAGCTTGCTCTAAACGGGACTGTCGCAAGCCTGATCCTCCAATCGCCGAACTACTATGGCGTCATCGAGGACGTGCCCGCGATTGCCGAGCTGGTTCACGCGGCTGGCGCAAAGCTGGTCGTGAGCATGAACCCGACCGCGATGGCGTTGCTGGCTAGCCCCGGCGAGATGGGCGCGGATGTGGCGATTGGCGACGGGCAACCGCTCGGGATTCCGCTGAGCTTTGGCGGGCCGTACCTCGGCTTCATGGCGTGCAAGAAGGACATGGTGCGAAAGCTGCCGGGCAGAATCGTGGGTCAGACCACGGATGCGGCGGGCAGGCGTTGCTTTGTGCTGACGCTGCAAGCACGTGAACAGCACATTCGCCGGGAAAAAGCCAGCAGCAACATCTGCTCGAATCAGGCGCTCTGCGCGCTGACCGCTGCGGCCTACTGCGCCGCGATGGGTCCCGTGGGATTATCGGAAGTCGCGCGCGCGTGCTACGACAACGCGCACTATCTCGCGAACGAGCTTGGCAAGATCAAAGGTTTTGCGCCGGTCAATCCCGACGCGCCGTTTTTCCACGAGTTTTTGACCCATGCGCCCGCAAACGCCGAAAAGGTGCTCATAGCGCTGGAGGACGAGGGCATCCTAGGCGGGCTTCCCGTCGAAGGCGGCATCCTCTGGTGTGCGACGGAGCGCAACACGAAGGCGCAGATCGACCAGCTGGTCGCAATCCTGAAAAAGGCGGTGGCAGAATGAAACTATCGTTTGAACGGAGCGTTGCGGGAAGAAGAGGCAACATGATCCCGAAAACCGCCGTGCCGCAAGCCGCAATCTCCGACGCGCTGCTGCGCAAAACGTCCCTGCACCTGCCGGAGCTGAGCGAAACCGACGTGAGCCGGCATTATTCCGAACTCGAACAGCAGGTTTACGGCGTGAACGACGGATTTTACCCGCTGGGTTCCTGCACGATGAAATACAACCCCGCGGTCAACGAACAGGCGGCCTCGCTGGAAGGCTTCCGCGAGATCCACCCGCTGCAGCCGGTTGAAACCGCGCAGGGGGCAATCGAGATGCTCGTCCGCGCAAAGGAACTGCTCTGTCAGCTCGTCGGCATGGACGAGATGACCTTCCAGCCTGCGGCTGGCGCGCACGGCGAGTTTCTGGGACTGCTTTTGATCAAGCGCTATCATGAATCGCGCGGCGACTGCGGCAGAAAGAAGATCATCGTACCGGACTCCGCGCACGGAACCAACCCCGCAACCGCGAGCATGGCGGGCTTTACGGTGGTGAATATCCCTTCCGCGCCGGACGGAACGGTCGATTTGACCGCCCTTCGCGCGGCGGCGGGCGCGGACACGGCGGGCTTGATGCTCACAAACCCCAACACGCTCGGTATCTTCGATAAAAACATCGAGGCGATTACGGATATCGTCCACGGCGTGGGCGGGCTCTGCTATTATGACGGCGCGAACATGAACGCCATCATGGGTGCGGCGCGTCCCGGCGACATGGGCTTTGACGTGGTGCATCTCAACCTGCATAAGACATTTTCGACCCCGCACGGCGGCGGCGGCCCGGGCGCGGGCGCGGTCGGCTGCAAAGAGTGCCTCGTGCCGTTTTTGCCGGATCGCCTGCCGACAAGAAACGCGGACGGCTCGTTCTCATTTGCCGAGATCGAACAGAGCGTGGGTCGCATGAAGTCCTTCCACGGCAACTTCCTCGTCGTGCTCCGTGCGCTGACGTATATCACCATGCTCGGCGGCGACGGGCTGAAAGAAGCCAGCGAGAACGCCGTGCTCAACGCAAACTACATGCGCGTGCTTCTCAAGGATGCTCTCCCTGTCGCAAACGAGGGCTTCTGCATGCATGAGTTTGTCGTTTCGCTTGAGGGGCTGAAAAAGGAAACAGGTGTGAGCGCGATGGACGTCGCAAAATCCCTCATTGACGCGGGCATGCACCCACCGACGATGTATTTCCCGCTGATCGTCCACGAGGCGCTGATGTTTGAGCCGACGGAGACGGAGGGCAAAGAGACGCTGGATCAGGCGGCGGACGCGGTGAAGACTATTCTCGCGCGGGCGAAAACGGAGCCGGAAGCGCTCCATCTTTCTCCCGTGACCACACCCATCGGACGGCCGGACGAAGTGGGCGCCGCGCGCAACCCGATTTTGCGCTATGATTTTACGGAGGTAGCAGGATGAGCGAACTAAAACGCACTCTCTTTTACGAGCGGCACGTGGCGGCGGGCGCAACGATGGTCGATTTCGGCGGCTGGGAAATGCCGATTCAATATCCCGACGGCATCGTGACCGAACACCTCGCGACCAGAAGCGGCTGCGGGCTGTTTGACGTGAGCCATATGGGACGCTTTCGCATCACGGGCAACGACGCAAAGGCGTTTTTGCAGCATGTGCTGACCAGCAACGTCTCTGCGCTGGATCTCAATCAGGCGCAGTATGCGATCATCCCGAACGAAAACGGCGGCGCGATTGACGACGCGTATCTCTATCGTTTTGTCGAGGATGCGTATATCCTCGTGGTCAACGCCGCAAACGCGGAGAAGGACTGGACGCATCTTTCGCGCGAGATCAAGGCGTTTGACGCGCAGATGGAGAACAAGTCCGAAGCCGTTGCACTGCTTTCCATACAGGGGCCAAAGTCCAAGCAGATTTTGAGCGACATGGCAAACGGCGCGTTCCTCACCGAGCCGGTGAAAAATGCACTCGGCACTGTGACGCTCTGCGGCAAGACCGCGCATATCGCAAAGACGGGCTACACGGGCGAACCCGTGGGCTACGAAATCTTCTGCCTGCGGGAAGACGGTTTGTTCCTCTGGGACGAGCTGGTCCGCCGCGGGGCCAAACCCATCGGCCTCGGCGCGCGGGATACCCTGCGCATGGAGGCGGGGCTGCCGCTCTACGGGCACGAGCTTGGGCTGGACAAGGACGGCAACGAGATTCCGATCTTCGCAATCTCGCTTGCGCGCTTTGCCGTGAGCTTTGCCGAGGAGAAGAAGGGCATGATCGGGCGCGCGCCGCTGGAACGGCAGTTCGCCGCGAGCAGCCGCGTCCTCAACCGCGACTTCTCCGATTTGCGCAAACTACCACGCAGGGTGCGCCCCATCGCCTTGACCGGGCGCGGTGTGCTCCGCGCGGGATTCCCAGTTTATAAGGATGGCAAAGAGATCGGCTATGTCACCAGCGGCACGATGATTCCGCGCTACGTGGTCGAAAATCAGGGAAGCCTGCTGGAGACCTTTACCGACCAGAAGGCGATGCGCTCAATCGGGCTTGCGCTGCTGGATTCGGATGTATTGACCGACGACGTGGTGGAGGTGGACATCCGCGGCAGCAAGATCAGCGCCGTGGTGCCCGCGTGGCACCTGCGCGGAGACGCGCCGCCGTATGCCAGACCTATCGTTGTGGACGCGCCGGAGGAACCGAAGGACAAACCTTCCGCCAACCTGCCCGCCAGTGCCCTGAACCTGCTCAAAAAAGCCGCGGACAACCACGCCTGGCGGCAGGAACAGTGCATCAACCTGATTCCTTCCGAAATGACCGCCTCCCGTGCGGTGCGGCTGCTGAGTGGCAGCGATCCGAGCTTTCGGTATGCCGAGCACAAGCGCACGGCTTCGTTCTATGACCACGAGGTGTTCTATTATCAGGGCACGAAGTTCATCGACGAAGTGGAGCGCGCGCTGGTTGCGGAGCTGGTCAAATACTTCCACTGTACCGAGGTGGAGGCGCGCGTGATCTCAGGTCAGATGAGCAACGTCACCGTGTTTTCCGCGCTGATGGACTACAAAAACCGGCTCGATCGCAAGCGCACGCCCAAGAGGCTTGGTTACATCCTCAACAACCACATCATCAAAGGCGGGCACCTCAGCGCGCAGCCGATGGGCGCTCTGCACGACTATGTGGCAATCGATCCTGCGACGGAGCGTTCCGCGGTGGTGAATTTCCCCGTGCTGCGTGAAAATCTCTTCAAAATCGACGTGGAGGAGACCAAGAAGGTTATCGAGCGGTATCGCCCGGAGTTCATCATCTTCGGCAAGTCGATGGTGCTGCATAAAGAGCCCGTGCGCGAGATCCGTGCGTTTGTGGATGAGCAGAGAATTTCCACCACGATCATGTACGACATGGCGCATGTGCTGGGTCTCGTCGGCCCGCATTTCCAGATGCCGTTTGAAGAGGGCGCGGAGATCGTCACCGGTTCCACGCACAAGACGTTCTTTGGCCCCCAGCGCGGAGTAATTGCGGTCAACTACAAAGAAGACGAGCTGAAATACGATCTCTGGAAGACGATTCAAACACGCACGTTCCCGGGCGCGGTATCTAATCACCACCTCGGCACGGTCGTGGGCCTCCTCATGGCGGCCTACGAGATGAACGCGTTTGGCGACGAATATCAAAAGAACGTAATCGCAAACGCGAAGTCCTTTGCGCGGAGCCTGAAGGCAGCCGGGCTGGATGTTGCGGGCGATCCTGCGATTGGCTATACCGAGACGCATCAGGTGATCGTGAAAACCGGCTACGGCACGGGGCCTGAGGTGGCGGAGCGGCTGGAGGAAAACAACGTCATCGTCAACTATCAGGCGACGCCAGAGGAAGAGGGCTTCACCGCAAGCGGCGCGCTGCGCCTCGGGGTCTCCGAAATGACGCGCTTCGGCTTCGGTTCAAAGGAGTTTGAGCAGCTTGCCAATCTGATTGCGGATTGCGTGCTCAGAAACAAACCCATCGCAAGCGAAGTTGCCAAACTGCGTGCGGGCTACACGACGCTCGGTTACTGCTTTGGCGACGAGGCAGTTAAAAAAGCGCTGGATGCGCTTGCCATCACGAGCGGAATTTAATAGAATAACAAACAAAGCACCCGCCGGAAAACAATTCGGCGGGTGTGCTTTTCTCTCTGAAACAGAATCTTATATTGTTGCCAACACATTGAATTGCGCAACTAAAAAAGCTAAAGTTTTATTAGAAAATCATTTCAAGCGCTACCCAAACCTTCAATCTGAATTTCGGAGGATATCATATGATTCCCGCCTATATGCGTGCGCTCGTCAAGGAAACAGCCGACAAGGGGTTGACGCTCAAGCAGGTGAAGACGCCTGTTCCCCAGATCGGCGAAGTACTGATCAAAATCCACAAAACCGCAATCTGCGGAACGGATGTACACATCTATAACTGGGATGCCTGGAGCCAGAAGACCATCGTCCCGCCGATGACCATCGGGCACGAATATGTCGGCGAAATTGCGGCGCTCGGCCCCGGCGTGGACGATTATCACGTGGGTCAGATCGTCACCGGAGAAGGGCACATCGTCTGCGGGCACTGCCGCAACTGCCGCGCGGGCAACGGGCACTGGTGCAAGTTCACCAAGGGCGTTGGCGTGAACCGCGACGGCGCGTTTGCGGAGTATCTCTGCATTCCCGAAACCAACGTGATCGCCGTGCCACCCACCACGCCGGAGGAGATCGTCTCGTTCTACGATGCATACGGCAACGCCTGCCACACGGCGACGATGTTTGACGTCACCGGCGAAGATGTGCTGATCACCGGAGCGGGACCAATCGGCATGATGGCGGTTGGCATCTGCCGGCAAAACGGCGCCCGCAGGATCGTGATCACCGACGTGAACGACTATCGTCTCGAGATTGCAAAAAAGATGGGAGCAAGCGCAACCGTCAACCTCAAGACGCAGACGGTCGAGGACGCGATGAAGGAGCTGCACATCGTGGAGGGCTTCGACGTTGGCTGCGAGATGAGCGGCAACGGAAACGCGCTGAACCAGATGCTCCGGCTGATGCGGAACGGCGGCAAGGTTGCGCTGCTTGGTATCGCAGGCCCCGGCACGGTTATCGACTGGAACGACGTGATCTTCAAGGGATTGACGCTGCAAGGCGTCTACGGCAGAAAGATGTATGAAACCTGGTATAAGATGATGGCGATGGTGGAGGCCGGGCTGGATCTTTCGCCGATTTTGACGCATCGTTACCACTACACCGAGTTTGAGGAAGCCTTCGCCGTGATGAATAGTGGACTTAGCGGCAAGGTGGTGCTGGACTGGACGGAGGAGAAGGCATGAGCAAAGAAGCATATGAAATCTATCGCGGCGTGCTGGACGAGATTCGCGCCGCGAGGACTTACAAGCAAGAGCGTGTGATCACCACGCCGCAGGGCGCACGGATTGACACCACGATGACGACGGGCGTACTCAACATGTGCGCCAACAACTATCTGGGGCTTGCGGATCATCCCGCGCTGATTGCGGCGGCGAAAGCCTCCTACGATACATGGGGCTATGGGCTTTCCTCCGTGCGCTTCATCTGCGGCACGCAGGGCATTCACAAGGAACTGGAATCGCGGATTGCACGCTTCCTGGGCATGGAGGATGCGATTCTCTATAGCTCCTGCTTCGATGCAAACGGAGGCTTGTTTGAAACGCTCCTGACCGATGCAGACGCGGTGATTTCGGACGAGCTCAACCACGCGAGCATCATCGACGGCGTGCGCCTCTGCAAAGCCACACGCTATCGCTACAAGAACAACGACATGAACAGCCTTCGGGAGCAGCTGGAGGCGGCAAACGGCGCGCGAATCAAGCTCATCGCCACCGACGGCGTGTTTTCGATGGATGGTTACATCGCAAACCTCTCCGCGATCTGCGATCTTGCGGAGAAATACGGCGCGCTCGTGATGGTGGACGACAGCCACGCGGTCGGCTTCATGGGCGAGCACGGGCGCGGTACACATGAGTATTGCGGCGTGATGGGGCGCGTGGATATCATCACCGGCACGCTGGGCAAGGCGCTCGGCGGGGCCTCCGGCGGCTACACGGCGGCCAAGCGGGAGATCATCGACCTGCTTAGGCAGCGCTCGCGTCCATACTTGTTTTCGAACACGGTTGCGCCCGCAATCTGCGCCGCGAGCATCAAGGTGCTGGACTTGCTGGAAGAATCGACCGCGCTGCGCGATCGCCTGCACGAGAACACGCGGTATTTTCGCGAACAACTGGGCAAGCTTGGCTTCGACGTGCCAAAGAGCGAGCACCCAATTGTCCCCGTGATGCTCTACGACGCGCAGACCGCGCAAACCTTCGCGCAGAAGATGCTGGAGCACGGCGTCTACGTCGTCGGCTTTTTCTATCCCGTTGTGCCTATGAACAAGGCGCGCATCCGCACGCAGGTCTCTGCCGCGCATACAAAAGAAGACCTCGACTTCGCGGTTTCCGCGTTTGCCGCGGTCAAGGCGGAGATGGGGATTTAACTTTTCTCAACAAAAAAACGACCGGAGCGATCCGGTCGTTTTGTATTTCAGGGTTTGGGGCGAAGCCCCAAGAAGAAATCACTTCTTCTCTTCTTTGATCATGGCTTCGAGTGTATCCGCCAGAGCGTTGAGCCAATCTCCCTCGAAGAGCTCGATCAGCCCTGCGTCGCAGGCGGTGGCAAGCGCGCTCTGAATCGGCAGCTCGGCAGTCACGGGGATATTGTGCTTGCCCGCGAGCGCCTTGATGTCGCTTTCGCCAAAGGGGTGGATGACTTCCTTGCAGCCCGGGCACTCGACATAGCTCATGTTCTGCACGAGCGCGAGCACGGGAATCTTCATCATGTCCGCCATATGCACGGCTTTTTCGACGATCATGCTCACCAGCTGCTGCGGCGAGGTGACCACCACAATGCCGTCCACGGGAATCGACTGAAAAACTGTCAGCGGAACATCGCCCGTTCCCGGCGGCATGTCGATGAACATCACGTCCACATTGCCCCAGAGCACATCCGTCCAGAATTGCTTGACGGAGCCCGCGATGATCGGCCCGCGCCAGACGACGGGGTCGGTCTCGTTTTCCAGCAGCAAATTCATGCTCATGACCTCGACGCCCGTCTTACTCATCACAGGGTAGATGCCTTGATCGGAGCCTTCCGCGCGGGAGTGGAGCCCGAACGCCTGCGGAATCGAAGGGCCGGTGATGTCCGCGTCCAGAATCGCGGTGCGGTAGCCGCGCCTGCGCATCAGAACGGCGAGCATGGAGGTGACGATGGATTTGCCAACGCCGCCCTTTCCGCTAACCACGCCGATGATCTTCTTCACATGCGTCATCACATGCGGGTTTTCAAGCATGCTGGTTTTCTCGCGGCTGGAGCAGGAGGCTCCGCAACTGGAGCAATCGTGTGTGCAGTCTTCCATATGACTTGGTTTTCCTTTATCTTGATTTTTTGAATGCGTTTGTCGATGTTTGCCTGCGCCGCTCAAAACGGCGTTGCGATCGTTTCCGATATTTGCCGGAAACCCCGCGCTTCTTCATTATACGCTGTGGACGGTTTCTGTCAACCGCAGAGCGATTAACCGCGCGTGAGAAAATCACGCGGGTTTGGACGGGATTGCTGGCACAGGCCGGCAGATGCACCCGCTCCCTAAAACCGGAAAACCCGCGAAATATGGCGGGAAATCACGCTTTTGTTTCCAATTTGTTGGTTTGCAAAGCGCGGGGAAGATATGCTATCATAGCGAACGAAGGTGAAGAAATGACAAACTCGACTCATGAAGAACCGAAACAGATCAAGCGGCTTCGCGTCGCGCGGCGTTCCATGATGTACGTCGTGCGCTCGCTGTTGCTGATTATCCTTGCTGCAATTCTCTGCATCGGCGCGTTTTTGACCGCGGAGCGATATTCCAATCTCTATATCCTGACATCCGAGGGTATGGCGCTGCGCGCGGAGTGTGTCTTTGCAGACGGCGCGCGCAACGATCTGGAAGAATATTTTACGCTGACGTTTTTGGGCAGCGATCCCGCGATGTCGGACGCAACCTATGCCAACTATACGATTACGGACTATACCTACGACCTCACGATTGAGAAGATCAGCGTGTTGCCCTGGGCGATGAGTGCAACTGTCACAGCGACGGAACGCGTCACCCTCAAGGGCAACATCAACGCGGATCAGTTGGGCGAGGATCAGAATCCCGCAGACTTTCCACTGCCGGAATGGACGCCTAAGCGCTATAAGATCAAGTTTATCAATGTAAATTCGCGCTGGTATATCTCCGAGCTGACGCTGGTGGAGGAGAATCCGGACAGTTCCAACCTCGGAACGCCCGACCCGAACGAATCCCCGATTCCGGCGGCAACACCAACGCCGAAGCCCACGGACGCTCCATGACAAAGCGCATCTTCCCCGAAGGGAGGCCGGCGGTTTGCCTGGCACCCATGGCGGGGTTTTCCGACCGGACATTTCGTCTCCTGTGCCTGGAGCGCGGGGCAGACTTCGTCACCAGCGAGATGATCAGCGGAAAAGGCCTGCTCTTTATGAGCGAGAAGACCCGTGCGCTGTATCTGCCGCAGGCAGGCGACGTGCCCTATTGCGTGCAGCTCTTTGGAAACGAACCCCAAACGCTCGCAAAAGCGGTTTCCATTGTGGAACGCGACCTGGGCGAGATGCTTCTTAGCATCGATCTGAACATGGGCTGCCCTGCGCCGAAGATCGCCGGAAATGGCGACGGCAGTGCGCTGATGCGCGATCCTGCGCTTGCCGGAGAAATCGTTGCGGCAACAGCGGAAGCCGCGCATGTGCCGGTTTCGGTCAAGTTCCGAAAAGGCTGGGACGCGGCGCATGAAAACGCGGAAGCATTTGCGCGCGTGTGTGAAGAAAACGGTGCAGCATTTTTGACCATCCACGGCAGAACGCGCGAGCAGATGTATTCCGGCATTGCGGATCGGGCATGCATGGCGCGGGTCAAGCAAGCGGTCAAGATTCCCGTGATCGCCAACGGGGACGTGCATGACGCAAAGAGCGCGCTGGACACCCTGCGCGAAACGGGTTGCGACGGGGTCATGATCGGGCGCGGCGCACTTGGAAATCCCTTTCTGTTTGAAGAGATCGTCTGTGCGCTGGAAGGCAGAAGTTATACGCCGCCCACATGGGAGCAACGGCGCGAGACCGCCATGCGGCACGCGCGGATGGCACTGACGGAAAAAGGCGATCATGCGATTGTGGAGTTGCGCAAACATCTTGCGTTCTATCTAAGGGGCATCCACGACGCGGCAAAACTCAGAACCCGTATCAATACGTGTAAAACGCTTGAAGAACTCGAGCAAATATGGGGTTGACACGAATTTTTTGCACCAATATAATAGGTAAACACGGTAGAGGCGGCATAGAACGCCCCGGCCATGAAGGAGTAATGAGCAATGGCAGATATCTGGCTTACGCCTGAAGAAATTAAAAAACGCGAGGAGCGGCTGGAATACCTCAAGACGGCGAAACGTCTCGAGATTGCCGAGCAGCTGAAGATTGCGCGCGCGTTCGGAGACCTCTCGGAAAACGCGGAATATGACGCGGCGAAAAACGAGCAGGCGAAGAACGAGTATGACATTCAGCAGCTGGAAAACGAGCTGAAAAACGCGAAGGTCATCGACGAAAGCGCCATTGATGTCACCACGGTTGGCGTGGGTGCCACGGTGAAGCTCGCCGATGTGAACGACAAAACAAAAAAATACACCTTCCAGATCGTAGGAAGTGCGGAAGCAGATCCGGTCAACGGGCGAATCTCCAATGAATCGCCGATTGGCAAGGCGGTGCTTGGGCATAAATCCGGCGATGTGGTCGAGGTCACAACCCCCGGCGGCATGCTGAAGCTGAAGATTTCTTCCATCGGCAAGTAACGCAAACAGGTTTTTCGGGGGCTAAGCAGCCCCCTTGTTTTTTGTCACAACGCCGAAAGACGGCAAAGCAGACAGAGTTTAGGAGAGAGAACGTATATGGAACAACCCCTTGACCAGCAGGCGCAGGAACAGGAACTCACGCAGGAGCAGCTATCCGAGCTGTTGCAGGTGCGCCGCGATAAGCTCAGCGCCTTGCAGGCGGCGGGGCAAGACCCCTTTGCCAACACCACCTACGACGTGAGCCATTATAGCAGCGACATTCTTTCCGCGCCCCAACCACAGGAAGGTGAGCATGGAATGCAGGTCTCCATCGCCGGACGAATGGTCTCCCGCCGCATCATGGGCAAGGCGAGCTTTGCCCACCTGCTGGATGCCAGAGGTAAAATCCAGGTATACGTCAAGCGTGACGACCTCCCGGAGGGCGTATACGAGGCGTTTAAGACGTTTGATATTGGAGACATCATCGGCATCAAGGGGTATGTATTCGTCACGAGAACGGGCGAGACCAGCGTGCACGCGCAAGAGGTCACGCTGCTGAGTAAATCCCTGCGTCCGCTGCCGGAGAAATATCACGGATTAAAGGACCCGGAGCTGCGGTATCGTCAGCGGTTTGTCGATCTGATCGTCAACCCCGATGTGCGCGAGATGTTTCAAAAGCGCAGCCGTATCGTCTCGGAGATCCGCCGCCGCATGGACGAGCGCGGGTTCATCGAGGTGGAGACACCGGTGTTGAACACGACCGCAAGCGGCGCCTCTGCGCGCCCGTTTATGACGCACCACAACACGCTTGATCTCGATATGTATTTACGCATCGCCACCGAGTTGCACCTCAAGGAATGCGTGGTCGGCGGGCTAGAGCGTGTCTACGAGATCGGTCGGCTGTTCCGCAACGAGGGCATGGACGCCATGCACAACCCGGAATTTACAACTATCGAGGCGTATCAGGCGTATACCGACTATAACGGCATGATGGAGCTCGCGGAAGACCTCTTCTCGCGTTGCAGCATCGCCGTCAACGGCACGACGAAGATCGTGTATCAGGATCAGGAGATCGACCTGACACCGCCGTTTGCGCGTGTCTCGATGAACGAGGCGGTGCGCAAGGTGACGGGCGTGGATTTCTACGCCTGCGCAACCGATGAAGAAGCACGTGAAAAGGCAAAGTCGCTGAAGTTGGAGGTCAAGGACAAGACCGCCTCCCGCGGAAAACTGCTTGCCGAGGCGTTTGACGCGTTTGTGGAAGACACACTGATTCAGCCGACGTTTATCATTGACTATCCGGTGGAGATTTCTCCATTGAGTAAGCGCAAGGCTTCCGCGCCGTATTTGACGGAGCGCTTTGAGTTGTTTATCGCAGGGCACGAGTATGCAAACGCGTTCTCGGAGCTTAACGACCCCGTGGATCAGCGTGGCAGGTTCACCCAACAGGCGCAGGAGCGCGCCAAGGGCGATGATGAAGCGATGATGATCGACGAGGACTTCTGCACCGCACTGGAGTACGGCCTGCCCCCGACGGGCGGTATCGGCATCGGCATCGACCGCATGGTGATGCTCTTAACCAACGCCGCAACCATCCGCGACGTGCTCCTTTTCCCGACCATGAAACCGATAAAATAAGCAATATCGTTTATGCCTGTTCTCAAAAACGGGTGGAAATACAAAATGGGATCAAAAACAGCCTGTCTGCGGGGTTTCCGCGGGCAGGTTGTTGCGTTTGAGCGAAAGTAAAAAACGACCTAAAACGGTGCCTTCCAAGGAAGTTTTGGCAAAAAGCGAATCCATTTTGAAATCGGGAGGAAAACGGAGATTTAGAACAAACGTTACGTATATTTTGAAATAACCATGCGTTAATAATTGTAATAACCGATAAAGGCGAAATATGACTATAAATGCGCTTTGTCTTGAGCCCGTTTCGCTGCTATACTAACGAAGCTGTCGCAGGGAACAAACAAAACGACGGCGCCGCAAGAGCCCTGAACAAGAGCAAAAGCGGGCAGAGCACCTTGAAAACTA
>DLGD01000011.1:0-39861 GCA_002482505.1 Christensenella sp. UBA7703
TAACTTTTTTGGGTCAGTTCAGAGGAATCGCCGCCTTTTGCGTTGATGGATGTAATTTAGTTGACCGAGCCAGGCTTGGTAAGAAAGAGAACACCGAGCGTATTTGGCCCGCAATGACAGCTGATGGTGCAGCTAGCCTGTGTCACGAATACTTCGCGGAACGGCTGTAATTCGCGAATGCGCGTAACGACTTTGTCGATGATCGCCGGATCATCCATGCCTGAATGCGTCACGAATACGCGATCCAACACAAGATCGGTTCGATCCTTCAACTGGTCATCTATATATTTCATCAGCGATGGCGCCAGTTTTCCCATGTATTTTTTGCCGACGACCATGCTGCCCTGACGATCGTTTTTCACGATGATCGTAGGCTTCAAGTTCATCAGCGTTGCCCCGATCTGCGCAATGCTGGAGCAGCGTCCGCCTGCGCGCATAAACTCCAGCGTATCGAGGATGAAGCTTGCGCGCGTGTCCTGCGTGAGCGCGGAGACTTCCTCCACAATCTGCATTGCAGGCATACCGGCCTGAATGCGCTCGCCCGCCTCGCAGACAAGGAGACCAAAACCTGTTGAGAGGGAGCAGGAGTCGATTACGTAGACATTGCCCTTGCCCTTGAGCGCATCAGCCGCGATCTGTGCGTTTGGATTGGAGCTGGAGATGCCTGAACCGAGGGAGATATGGATGACATCATATCCTTGCTCTAAAAAAGTAGCAAAATAACGCTGATACTCCTCTGGGTTGATGGCAGCGGTACGCGGTAGGAGCTTATGTTTCCACCATGCCTCATAAAGCTGCGCCGAGGTGATGTCGAGACCGTCTGTATATTGCTTTCCGTCCAGAATGATGTGGAGCGGATAGAGGGAAACATGATAGCGCGCCTTGAGTTCTTCTCCAACGTCGCATGGCGTATCCGCGCTGAGGATGATCTTCTGATCGTGCATTTGCTTGCGCCTCCTGAAAGAGAATTTTCTTATTCTAGCAAACGAACTTGCGAGCGTCAACCCGCGAAACAAACAAAAAGCTGCATCCCTGCGCGATCGCGTAGTCTGCAGCAGTCTTGCTTATTAAATCGCATTTCGAGATATTCCGCAAGTAAATTGTATTATAAGTATAGTTTTATGCCGACTTATCCCAATGAATTACTCTGTGTAATTTCGTCGATCGCATACAAATTGGAACCAAAATCACCCAGCATACGGATATGATCGTTATAACCCGTCGCAACAAATTGCTGGTTTAAGTGAACACCTTGCAAGAGTGTTTTACCGGAGGCGGTGTACGTTTCCACACAATCCTGCATTGCATACAGCCGATCCGCCCAGCGAAAGAGCGCGCCGTTCGGGTTGATGGTAAACGGTAGAAGATGGTTGACCAACCCGCCAAAGCGGCGAATGAACACGCGCTGTCCCTTCGTTTGCATGCGGTATTGTTTCTGTTCATCCAATCCGGCAAGCGGGAGGATATCGTTTCCTTCCGCAGCCTGCGCAAGCGTTTGAAACACACCCGCAATGGAGTGGTTTTGATCCTTAGAGACGCTCTGCCAATAGACTTTATTGGGTTTATCCGTATCATGACGAAAGAATCTTCCGTATTGAAGGGTTCTTCGATGCTCACGATAATAGGCAATCTGCTGGCTTACCTCTTTGCGCTCCAACATGGTCAGGTGCTTCAGGTCGAGTTCATACCCCAAGCAGCCAAAGCTCGCAACGTTGAACCTGGTTGAAATTGTCGTATTGCGCAACGTCTGCTGGTTTGGTGCGGCGGAGACATGCGCACCCATTGCAGAGATGGGGTAGAGGTAGCTAAGCCCCTCCTGAATCTTCAAACGTTCCATGGCATCTGTGTCATCGCTCGACCAAACCTGAGGCGAGAAGCAGAGCATGCCAAGATCGAAACGATTGCCGCCGCTGGAGCAGGATTCTAGCAAAATCTGCGGGCGCGGGCGGAAGATGCGCGCAAGAATATCGTACAAACCCAGTATATAGCGGTGATAGAACTCGCCTTGATTGGCGAGCGATGGAGAATATGCATCGCTGATGTGGCGGTTCATGTCCCATTTGACATAGTCGATTTTCGCCTCGTCGAGAATCTTTGTAACGTTTGTAACGATATAATCCCGCACGTCCGGATTGCAAAGATCAAGCACAAGCTGGTTTCGTCCCAACAGCGGTTTTCTGCTGGGGGTTGCGACCGCGTATTCGGGATGCGCGCGGTAAAGGTCGCTGTCGGGGTTTACCATCTCCGGCTCGAACCAAAGCCCAAACTGGAGTCCAAGCGCGCGGATTTCGTCGGCAAAAGCGTTCATGCCCCGGGGCAGCTTCTTTTTGTTGATGTCGTAGTCGCCGAGCCCTGCATGATCGTCGTTTCGCTTGCCGAACCAACCATCGTCGAGGACAAACAGTTCTACGCCAAGCCGCTTTGCCTGCTTGGCAAGGCGGAGAAGCTTACTCCGGGTGAATCGAAAAAAACAGGCTTCCCAGTTGTTGATGAGCACGGGGCGTTCTTTGTCTTTCCAGTCTCCGCGGACGATGTGCCCGTTCACAAAATCGTGAAAGTGTGCGCTCATCCCGTTGAATCCATCCGGTGAAAACGTCATCACCGCTTCCGGCGTTTCAAAACGCATACCGGGCGCGAGCGCCCACTCAAAGCAGCTCGGATTAATCCCGAGTTGCACGCGAATCAGGTCAAACGGCGAACGCTCCGCAAGTCCGAAGTGATTGCCGCTATAGACGAGGTTGAAGCCGTATACCTTGCCGTGGGACTGCGTTGCGCCATCGGAATAGAGCAAAAAACCGGGGTTGTGGCGGTTGCTGGAAGCGCCGGTATTCGAAGAGTTGACATACTGGCCATATTGCAGCTTGCGGTCGTGCCGGTGCGTTTCCTTGCTCCATGCACCGTCAAAGGTGACGAGGGAGAAGCCTTCATTCTCCAGATCGAGCTGCATACTCATGATCCTGCGGATCGAAACGGCGCCTTCTCCTTCGTTGAGGAGGACGGCTCTTCGCGTGATGACATCGACCGCGGGAAACACCGTGTAGTTGAGCAGGAGCTTGAGCTTGCCCGATTGATCCTCCATGGTAATAACAAGCGTCTCCGCCGTGTTGGTTTCGTCATATGCGGAAGGAAGCGTCTCCATCGAAACACAGCCGGAGTAAATCTCGTGCGAAACATAGACGAAATCCGTTCGGAATGTGCCATCCGCGAGCTTTACTTCCAGCGGGGTTTGACGATAATCTCCGCAGCCAACGCCAGACCACTCCAGCTTCAGGTTATCAAGGCAATAGGCGCTGTCTGTTTCAGAATACAGGACAGCGCTTCCGTGCATGATGTTGCGTTTCAAAAGCAGTGTTTCGATTTCGCCATGCGGAATCTGTGCGCCATAATGAACATGCTCCAGATGTCCAAACGGAGTCACGCGGAAGAGATAGGCGGTGTGATCCGTCTCCAGAGTAAACAAGGAATCCTGATAAGTGACCATACGCGTCCTTTCGAAGTGTAACCTGTTTTCATGATAGCGAAGAATAAAACCCGGCAGAATGTGCCAACCAAACAATTTTACATAAAGATACAGTCCAATTGTAACTTTACAAAATGAAAGCGTCAATGCGGATGGATCAACATACTTCAAAAATAAACATTTATTAGGTAGATGAAGTTTATTGACAACGCAACTTGCATACTGTATAAATGTATCGGGGTTGAACAAGACAAAAAGGATCCATCAAAATTTCGGACAAGGGGATTGGGCAATGGAAACACAACTCAAAAAGAAATATGGTTTGTTTACCGCTATCTCGATGGTCGTGGGTATCGTCATCGGTAGCGGCGTTTTCTTTAAGGCGGAGAAGATTCTCGGCGTGACCGGCGGCAACCTGCCGCTCGGTATTCTCGCGTGGATCATCGGCGGCGTCATCATGATGATTTGCTCATATGTGTTTGCTGTGATGGCGACGAAATATGAGTATGTCAACGGCGTCGTGGACTATTCCGAAGTTACGGTCGGCAAGAAGTACGGCTATATGATGGGTTGGTTCTTTGCAACCATCTATTATCCGACGCTGACAAGCGTGCTTGCCTGGGTTTCCGCGCGCTACACCGCGGTGCTCTTTGGCTGGTCGATCGTTGGGCCGGAATGCATGGTTCTCTCTGCTGTATTCCTCATCGGAAGCTATGCAATCAATGCGCTCTCGCCGAAAATTGCAGGTAAGTTTCAGGTTACGACGACCGTGATCAAGCTCATCCCGCTCGTGCTGATGGGTGTTGTCGGCGTGATCGTCGGCCTTTCCAACGGCATGACGGTGCAAAACTTCACCAACGCCGTGACGGAGGTTGCCTCCAAGAGCGGTGCGCTTCTGACCGCCGTCTGTGCAACCGCGTTTGCGTATGAAGGCTGGGTCATTGCAACCAGCATCAATGCTGAGCTGCGCGACGCAAAGAAGAATCTGCCCATCGCGCTTGTCGTCGGTGCGGCAATCGTCATTGTGGTCTATATCCTGTACTATGTCGGCCTGGCCGGTGTGGTGCCGAATGCAACGCTCATGGAAAACGGTCAGGAAGGCGCAAAGGTCGCGTTCTCGTCGCTTTTCTCCAGCGTTGGCGGTACGCTGCTGTTCGTGTTTGTCATCATCTCCTGCCTCGGAACGCTCAACGGCCTGATGATGGGTTGCACACGCGGGTTCTATTCGCTCGCCGCACGCAAAGTCGGCCCGCAGCCGGATGTTTATTGCGAAGTCAGCCCGAAGACCAACATGGCGACCAATTCGTCCGTGCTTGGCCTGCTGCTCTGCGTGCTGTGGCTTGCCTATTTCTACGGCGCAAATCTTGTCGATGTGAAATGGTTTGGCGTGCTGTCGTTTGACTCTTCGGAGCTGCCGATCATCACGGTATATGCCATGTATATCCCGATGTTTATCGCGTTTATGCTCAAGCAGAAGGATCTCGGCTTCTTCAAGCGCGTGCTCATGCCGGCGCTTGGCGTGCTGGGCTGCCTTTTCATGGTCTATGCGGCAATCGTTTCGCATAAGATGGCGGTCGTCTGGTATCTGGTCATTTTCGCCGCCATCATGCTTCTCGGCGTGTTTTTCGCAAAAGAGAAGAAGTCGCAAGAGTAACAATACCGTATCAACCCAAAAACACACGAACCGCCGAAGTCTTTCGGCGGTTCGTTGCATGTTGCTGTCCATTTAGCAAGTTGCTTTTTTGATATGCTTGGGTGAGCAATGAAACGGCTTTTCAACTTGTGATTCTCTACTATATACGATATAATGTGTGGAAAGTTTGGAAGGGAAGTGCCCCATGTCTGTTCGTGAACTGGCGCAGAGCGCGAAGGCTGTCTCCGGCAAGCTCGCCATCACATCCGCAAAGACGAGAAACGACGCGCTGATTGCGATGGCAGATGCGCTGGTTGCAGCCACACCCGTGATTCTTTCTGCAAACGCGGAGGATGTCCGCCTTGCAAAAGAACGTGGGGTAAAGGCTTCGTTTATCGATCGGCTGACTCTCGACCAGAAGCGTGTTGAGTCGATGGCAAATGGAATGAAGAAGGTCGCGCTCCTTGCCGACCCGATTGGCAAGAGCGACTTCGTCACCGTCCGCCCGAACGGACTGAGGATCGAGAAGCGCCGTGTGCCACTCGGCGTTATCGGCATCATCTATGAAGCACGCCCAAATGTAACGGCAGACGCGATTGCGCTCTGCCTGAAGAGCGGAAACGCATGCGTTCTGCGCGGAGGAAGCGAGGCACTACTGAGCAACGCCGCAATTACCGACGCGCTCAATGCCGCCGCTGTGCAAAACGGAATTCCCGACGGCACGATTCAGCTTTTGCGTGATACTGACCGCGCCGCAGCCAGCGAGATGATGAAGCTTAACGGACTAATCGACGTGCTTATTCCGCGCGGTGGCCAGGGCCTGATTCAGAGCGTGGTGCAGCAGGCGACGATTCCCGTAATTGAAACCGGCGTTGGCGTTTGCCATGTCTTTATCGACGAGACAGCCGATCTTGCGATGGCGGCGGACATCATTGAAAACGCGAAATGTTCGCGTCCATCCGTCTGTAATGCGGCGGAAACGCTGCTTGTTCACGAGCGTGTCGCGGGTGATTGCCTGCCGAAGATTGCTAAACGGTTGATCAAGCGTGGGGTAGAGCTGCGCTGCGATGCGCGCGCAAAGGCGCTGATGCCCGGCGCAATCGACGCCACGCAAGAAGACTGGTCGACGGAATACAACGACCTGATTCTCTCGGTGAAGGTGGTCGATTCGTTTGAGAAAGCCGTTGCCCATATTGAAACCTACGGCACGCATCATAGCGATGCGATCATCACCAGCCGATATGACACGGCAGAGCGTTTCCTTAACGAAGTAAACTCCGCCGCGGTCTACGTCAATGCTTCCACGCGGTTTACCGACGGTGAGGAGTTCGGCTTTGGCGCAGAGATCGGCATCAGCACACAAAAGCTGCATGCTAGAGGCCCGATGGGGCTGGATGAACTGACCACGGTGAAATACGTTATCCGCGGATCGGGACAGATTCGATAAGTGAAACATTCGCCGGGATCGTACGGCGAAGATCGTATTTTGGAGAGAGAATGGAAATCAAACTCATTGCACTGGACATCGACGGAACGCTGACCAACCACGCGGGAAGTATCAGCGAACGCAACCGCCTCGCAATCCGGCGCGCAATCGATTCGGGCGTACATGTCATCTTGGCAACAGGCAGAGGGCGCATTGCCACCCGCCCGATCTGGAAGCAGCTAGACCTTCACGGGCCTTCGATTCAATACGGCGGCGCGATGATTGCCGACATCGACACAGAGCGCGCGCTGGTGCTGCACGAGATGCCGCCGGATGTTATCCGCGAAGTATTGTATTTTTCGGCAGAGCTGGATATACCCGCGCAGATCTATCAAGACGATGCGGTCATCAGTGAACAAGCGAGCGATGTTGCGCGCGGATATGTCAACCGGCACAAGCTACCGTTTATCATCGACCCGGATATCCGAACCAAGACGTATCATAACGTACCGAAGGTACTCGCGTTTGCACCGCTGGAACGGCAGGACATGTTGTTTGCGGCGTATAAAAAACGCTTTGCGGGCATTGCGCAGGTTTCCCGCTCAAGTCCCGGGTTTATTGAGATCAATTGCCTCGGCATCACAAAAGCATCCGCATTGGAAGAACTTGCAGGAATGCTCGCCATCCCGCGTGAGATGACCGCGGCAATCGGAGATAATTTCCTCGACCAGGAGATGATCGAATGGTCCGGCGTCGGCGTTTGCGTTGCGGATGGTGCGCCGGAAGTCAAAGCGGTTGCGGATTTGATCGTGCCCGCGTGCGAGGAAGACGGTGTTGCCGTGTTTATCGAACAATATGTACTCAAGTAAGCTTAGATTTTCGAATCAACAGAGGATTTTCAGGATTTGATTCATAACGGCTTTGCCGGAGTAATGTTCAGGAGGATGCAGCATGTTTAGCATTGGTGTCGACATAGGCGGAAGCAAGATCGCGGCGGGCGTCGTTGGCGAGGATTACAAACTCATCAGCAAGAAATCGCTTCCGTTTCCGCATACGGGCAATCCGATGGATTCTATTACCACGATTCAAACGTTGGTCAGTGGGTTGATTGCAGAAAACAACCTCAAGACAGAGGAAATCTCTGCAATCGGGCTTGCCGTCCCCGGCAGTATTGACTATGACCGCGGCGTGGTCATCGATGCGCATAACCTCGACTATCACGATTTTCCGCTCTGCAAACTCGTTGGGGAATGGTTCCCCGGCTTGACCGTGTTTGTGGAAAACGATGCAAATGCGGCGGCGCTTGCGGAGTATTACGGCGGGGCATTTCGCGGCTGCTCGTCCGGGCTTCTCATCACCATCGGTACCGGAATCGGCGGCGGGCTGGTGCTGGACGGTAAGATATTCATCGGCGGCAAAAAGAACGGATTTGAATTCGGGCATGCTGTGTTGCTCTTTGGCGGGGAACCCTGCACCTGCGGACAAAAAGGCTGCATCGAGTCGTATTGCTCTGCTGCTGCGCTCGTTCGAGAAGGGCGCAAGGCCGCAAATGAGCATCATGAGAGCGCGATGTATCAGCGCGCGCAAGGGGACTTGACGAAGATCAACGCAAAGCTCGTCATGGACTGCGCAAGAGAAGGCGATGCTGTTGCAAACGTCGTCTATAACCAGTTTACGGATTATCTAGGCGCGACCGCGTGTACAGCAATTGCTCTGTTCGACCCGGAGATCATCGCATTTGGCGGCGGCGTGAGCAATGACGGTGAGTTTTTGCTTGCCCCGATTCGCGAATACGCAAAGAAATATGCGTTCTTTAAGAACCACGCGAAGATCGTCACCGCAGAGATGAAAAACGATGCCGGTATCGTCGGCGCCGCTATGCTGCATCTGCAAAGATGAGCCGGTTCGTGCGCTTTGTTGTGGAGCCGGAGGCACGCGCTGCAATTGCGCGCGAGGTCTTGCTCGACTTACCGGAATGGTTCGGAATTCCGGAGTATACCGAAAAGTATATCCAAACGTGTGCAACTCTTCCGCTATGGGCATGCGAGGAGGAGGGCAAGATCGCCGGATTCATCGCTATTCAGGAAACGAGCCCATATGCTGTTGAGATTCATGTGATGGGTGTGAAAAAAGCATACCATCGATCCGGCATTGGCAGGGCTTTGTTTGAGGCGATGCGGCAGTTTGCAAAAGCACAGGGATATGAGTTTTTACATGTGAAAACGGTCGATGCCGGACACTACCCGGAATATGACGACACTCGAATGTTCTATGAAACGCTGGGATTTCGCAAGCTCGAAGTGCTGCCGGAACTTTGGGATCCAGAGAATCCATGCTTGTTGATGGTAATGCACATACAATAAGCCGCTTACGCGGCTTTTTTTTGTGGATTTTATTCTTTCATTATGGGATCAACGAGAGAAAATCAAGAAGATTCTATGAAATATAAGCCAAAATATAGACAAGGAGCCAATTTCTTGGCTCCTTTGTACTTTCCGTCCGCTAAGCCTTTCCGATGGTGCCCTATCCACCAGAAAGTAATTATGATGTTACGATGTAGTTCGGTTACGCGGTTTTAAGGAGGAAATCGGTAATGAAAAAACGTACATAACGGACGGAAACTTGTGATCTCTTATGGTCTGAGTATATCACCCGAATTATGCAATTGCAAGCAAATCTATGCGTTAATTGTGTCAAATTTTTATCGGTTTTGTGAACTGTGGCGTGTATAAGGACTGCGCGGAATCCCGCTCCTGAATCAAGATGTTGTGCAGGCCAACCGAGAGCGCATACGAAATCACGCGGTCATATTCCCGTTGGGTGATTCTGCGGTTAAGCGGGAACTCGGTTGTATATACTTGCGGCGTATACTGGCTCATGAGTGACACATGCGTGGCCGCCGGAAGCCGGTTTACGATTTCATCCAGCACCTTGCGCGAATCGTCCGCACAGCCGGGTAGGATCAAGTGGCGAATCACGAGCCCGCGCGTTGCAAGGCCGTCTTCATCCAAAACCAGATCGCCAACCTGACGATGCATTTCCGAAATCGCAGCCGAAGCAACCTCGGCGTAATCCGCTGCGTTGGAGAACTTTTTGGAAAGCAGAGGGGAAACATATTTCCAGTCCGGCAGGTAGATGTCGACCAACCCTTCGAGCGAGCGAATCGCCTCTGCGCATTCATATCCGCTGGAATTATACACGATGGGGATGGTTAATCCCTGCGCTTTGGCAAGGCGGAGGCTTTGCACAACATCCGTCACATAAGGCGCTGCCGTCACGAGGTTGATGTTATGCGCTCCTTGCTGCTGCAAGGCAAGATATGCTGCTGCAAGCGCATCCGCGTCATAGACATCACCGATGCCGCCATCCCGAATGGTATGGTTCTGGCAGAAGACACAGCCGAGATTGCATCCGGAGAAGAACACCGTGCCGGAGCCGCGCGTTCCGCTGATGAACGGTTCCTCCCATTGATGCAGCATGATCTTTGCAACCAGTGGCAGCGCTTCCGCGCCGCACAAGCCGTGTTGTATCGATCGATCCGCGCCGCATTTACGCGGGCATAAGAAACATGCTTCCATATCAGAACACGCGCCTGCCGTTGACAAAGTTTCGCGTCCAATACGCGGTGGAAATCGAACTCGTGATGACCTTGCCGGAGCTGGACGAGGCGTGGATGAACTTACCGCCGCCCGCGTAGATGCCGGTGTGGCTCACATTGGAGGAAGTATCGTTCTTAAAGAACACGAGATCGCCTTTTTGCAGGTCTCCAATCGAGGTGATCTCTCCCCATTTGCTGACGGAGGAGAAGCCCGCGGCGCTATAGCGGCTCGTGCTCACGCCGCAGGTACGGAGGCTGAAATAGACGAGGCCGGAACAGTCAAACCCTTTCGCCGGGCTTTCTTCGGACCATGAGTAGGGCTTGCCAAGCATCGCGCTGGCGACGGAGATCAAACCATCCGGGCTATAGGAGGCATTGTAGGAGACGTCCTCGGTCACGGGCGCTTCGGTTGCCTGCGGGGCTTCGTTGTTGGGCACATCCGGCGCGGCTGTTGTGGAGCCGCCGGAAGAGGTGGAACTCGGTTTCTTCGTAGTAGACGGCTTTTTGGTCGGTTTTGGAGTCGGCTTGGGCGAAGGCGTCGGCGTTGGGTCAATCTTCGGTTTTGCCTGCGGGGAATAGAGAAGATCGCGGTCTTCCACGTTGAAGATGCTATCCTCGGTAATCTTGTTTTTTGTTTGGAATGCGCGCAGGGCGTCCTCGGTTGCTACACCAAAATAGCCGTTGACCTTATCACCATAGTAACCGAGTTCGTTCAGGCGGGATTGCATGCTCTCTACGTCCGTACCGCTATCGCCAAGCTTGATTTCATACGGCTTTGCTTCTGCGCTAAAGAGGTGCTCCTGCAATTCGCCGGTCGCAATACCGTCCATCGGCTTACTGATCGTGCGCTGGAAAAGTGAAACGGCAACGCTTGTGGCCGAATTAAACACGGTAGTCGGCTCGTCCGAATCGAGATAGCCAAGCTCTATGAGCCGGTTTTGCAGTTGGGAAACGGTTGGATAATCGTCGTTTTCCTTGAGCAGCGTAAATTGGGATACCATCACACCGGCTGTTGCTTCCGGCGCGGGAGATGGGGTATCCAACGCGCAAGACGTTGGGGCAAGCACCTCCGCGTTAAACGGAATCGGTGTTGGAGTCGCTTCAACGATTGCGCGGTCAGCCACCTGCGCAACCGCGTTTGCGTCGGAGAAATGTTGAATCGCTAGCGGCAACACAAGAAACGCAATCACGCATCCGCCCGCAATGGTTAAAATCCAGGTGCGCGCGGAAGGCGGAAAGATGTGCTTTTGCGGTTTGCCGGAAGGAAGTCTTGGTGTATTCAAAACGGATTACCTCACAAGTTGGTTCGAGTACGAGTGACAGTTCAGCTACAAGATGTTGAACTTACTTTTATTATAACGAATCTCTCAGCAGATTGATTTGAACATTTTCAAAACAAGGCTACACAAATGTTACATCTTTTTGAACACACGGGTTACAGTTTGTTTGCTTTGTTGTATTTTTTCTGTTTTGAAAAAAATAATCCACAACATCCATTCAACTTGACACGATTTGTTTGCATAAATAGACATCGTCTGCTTTTGCAAATACCTATTCGCTATGGTAAAATAAACTGTCTTAATATTGGAGAAAAACACGATGTCATTGATTCACGCGCAGGAGCTTGAGAAGAGCTTCGGAGAACGGACTTTATTTTCAGAAATTGCATTTGACGTGTTTGAGCAGGATCATGTCGGCCTTGTTGGGGTCAATGGTTGCGGCAAGAGCACGCTGATGCGCATGATAGCAGGGCAGGAGCCGCACGATGGGCGCGGCCAGCTTTCTGTTTCCAAAAACGCATCGGTTGCGATGCTGGATCAAAGCCCGAACTGGGGCGCGGGACAAACGTTATTAGAAGCCGTGCTGGAGGCTTCCGGCAAATGGATGAATGCAGAGCGCGAGCTGCATGAGATCGCAGAAAAGATTGAACAGCAAGGTGCGAGCGAAGCGCTGATCCGTAGACAGGCGGATTTGCAGGACCGCTACACAACAGGCGGCGGGCTGACGTATCGCGCGCGCACACGATCCACTTTGCTTGGCCTTGGCTTTAGCGAGGCGCAACTGGAGAGCCCGATCTCCGTGATGAGCGGCGGGCAGATGCGAAAAGCGTCTCTTGCGAAAATTTTGCTTTCGGATGCGGATCTTCTTCTACTCGACGAGCCGACCAACCATCTCGATATCGCCTCGTTGGAGTGGCTGGAAAACTATCTTTCGTCTTTTCGCGGCGCATTTGTTCTGATTTCGCATGACCGCTATTTTCTGGACAAGGTCTGCAATCGCATTTTTGAACTGGAAAACGGCTCCATGAACCAATATTCCGGCAACTACAGCCAGTCCATGGAAAAGAAGATGGATGAGCGCGAGTTTGCGATGCGAAAGTATCAAAACACGCTGCGGGAGATCAAGCGCATTGAAGGAATTATTGAACAACAGCGCAGATGGAACCAGGCACGAAACTATGTGACCATCGCCTCCAAAGAAAAGCAGATTGAGCGAATCAAGAGTACACTTGTCAAGCCGGAGGATGCACCTGAGGGGATTCACTTTCACCTAAAGGCGGACGCGCTGACGGCAAACGAAGTCATCGTCTGCAAGGACCTTTCCAAACGCTTTGGCGGGCGGGAGATCTTTCGCAGCATGAATCTGATGATTCGCCGGGACGAGAAGGTTTGCCTGCTTGGCGCAAACGGCTGCGGAAAGACGACGCTGCTCAAGATTCTAACCAACAAGATCGAGCCGGATTCCGGCAGTTATAAGCTTGGCTCCAATGTGCACGTTGGCTATTATGAGCAAAGCTCTGTCCGCCCAAACGACCCGAGGACGATTCTGGAAGCACTCAATGCGATGTTTCCGCGCTATGATACGAAGCAGCTGCGCAACATGCTTGGCTCATTTCTCTTTCGTGGGGACGATTGCTTTAAGCGCATGAGCGATCTTTCCGGCGGAGAATACGCACGCATCCAGCTGCTCAAACTCATGTTAAACGGTAGCAATGTGCTCTTTCTCGACGAGCCGACCAACCACCTCGACATCCCTTCCTGCGAGGCGCTGGAAGGCGCGCTGAGCGACTACGGCGGCACGATGCTGATTGTGACCCACGACCGCTACCTCGCAAACCGCATTGCAGACCGTATCATCATTATGGACGAGGACGGTATGCGCGAGTTTGAAGGCGATTGGGATGCCTATAAAGAATTCCTCGCCGAAAGCACCGCGCCGAAGGAAAAGGAAGCTCCTTCGACGAAGAACGACTATCAGCTCGCAAAAGAAAGAAAAAGCGCGCGTGTCAAAGCAAAATCCACTCTAAAAAAAGCCGAAGAACGCGTGCACACGGAAGAGGCAATCCTCAAATTGCTCGAAGAGAAAGCATTTGACCCGCAGATTGCAAGCGATTTTGAAGCGGCAAAAAGCATCTATGAGCAACTGAATGCCCAGCGTCAACTCGTCGAATCCTGCTATGCCGACTGGGAACTGGCGGAAGCGGAACACAATGCGCTCTCCGGCGACGAAGTAGAATAGCTCCAAGCGGAACCGATCCGCTTGAGGAGGAAAATAGAACAATGGAGTATTCCAAGTTTTCACTCGGCCTTCGCTTTGCCATGACGAGCGATTCCAATCTGACTCCTACCGATTGCTGGAATATCACGTTTTCCGAGGTGCCGCTGACCTACGTTGCCGGCTCTACGCTCTTTGGCGCATGGGATGATGTGGGAGCGGCGGATAGCGAGTCCGCGTATATCTGCATGTTCTCAAACCTTCCACTCAAGGTTGGCAAGGCGCTCTTTGCTCAGCTTCAGAATAAGCCTGTGCTGCTTTCTTATCTGACGATCTATCGCCCGTTTATCCAGAACAACCGCGTAGAAAAATGCAGCGTGGTGGACTATCTGGGGCAGGTACAGCCGGATGGCAGTGTTACAGACGGGGAAGCAAGCTTTGGTTTGATGCAGATCACGGGGAAGTTGCCGGAGGTATGCGAAAAACCGGGGCACTGTACGCGCATCCTGATTGCGCCGGATGCCTGGGCGGGAAAATTCACCTCCGCCGACGCGGCGCGGCACATGCTGCGCTCCGCATCCCGCGTGCTGCCAAAGGCGCTGCTTCGCACCCAACTCATCGCGGACGGCGGGCAGGGCACAATTGACGCACTGGTTTGCTCCAACAATGGGCGCTATCGCAAGGCGAACATCACCACGTCCTCCGGCGAAGCAAGAGAGATGCACTATGGAATTCTGCCAAACCGTACAATCGTCATCGAATCTGAAACACTGACGCAGGAGGAGCTGACGCAGGCGCTGACCTTGCCGCAAAACAAAGGTTTTACGGAGTATATCATTGCAGCGGGGGCGGGTGTTCTTCCGGATGATGTGCCGGAAGGACGGTACGCGACCGTGCTCGGCAAGCGCATTCCCGCTTCCCAGCGCAACAATGTCCGCGTCGAATATCGAAACGGAATTGAGACGGTGTTGGAAGAGTGCGAATTCAACCTGCATTTGGCGCGTGCCGACTGGCTGATTGCGCTGACGCGGCTGCTGGACGACGCCGGTTCGATGAAGGACGCAACGACGGATGCGCTGTTGTTCCACTGCCGCGTGCTGAGAAAACACGTTGCGGTGCTTGCGTTTACGGAGGATGGCCGCTTTTTTGCAAAGGTTGACGATGCGCCGCTGGTTCCGATTGAAACCACTTCCTTTGATGAAGCGGCGGACGCCCTCTTTTTGATCATCAAGAATACTCCGATTTCACCTGCACCATTGTTTGCGCCCGTGCTGCACGAAGAAACTGTAATCAGCGACATGTAGTTGTTCTGATCGGTTAAGCTTTCATAAGAATTTTGAGGAGGATACCGCATATGCGAATGGTAGATTGTATCGAGAAAAAAGTGAATCACGAAGAACTCACGCACGACGAGATTCAGTTCATCGTAGACGGTTTCGTCAGCGGAGAAATACCGGATTACCAGATGTCCGCGCTGATGATGGCAATCGTACTCAACGATATGAACGAACGGGAGGCGGCCGACCTGACGCTGAGCATGATGTGCTCCGGCGATACGGTCGATTTGAGCGACTTGCCCGGCGTCAAGGTGGACAAGCATTCGTCCGGCGGGGTTGGGGACACGACCACGCTGGTCATCGCGCCTCTGGTTGCCGCCTGCGGCGGCACAGTCGCCAAGATGTCCGGGCGCGGGCTTGCGTTTTCCGGCGGTACGCTGGATAAGCTTGAATCGATCCCGGGTGTCAATATCGGACAGCCCATTGCCCGCTTTAAAGAGATCGTCCGCAAAACGGGCGTGTGTGTCATCGGCCAGACCGGCAACCTTGTGCCCGCCGATAAGAAGATGTATGCGCTGCGCGATGTGACGGGAACGGTGCAGAGCGTGCCGCTGATTGCCGCAAGCATCATGAGCAAAAAGCTTGCTGCGGGTTCGGACGCAATCGTGCTGGACGTCAAGGTCGGCAGCGGAGCGTTTATGAAAACGGTGGACGACGCAAAACGCTTGGCGGGGCTCATGGTCAAGATGGGCAAACACCTTAAGCGCGAGGTCGTCGCTGTCGTGACGGATATGAACCAGCCGCTTGGGCTTTCCGTCGGCAACGCGCTGGAGTTTCGTGAGGCAGTGCAGCTCCTAAGCGGACAACTACCTACGGGCGATCCGTTGCTGGAAGTTTGTTTGCTGCTTGGCACACAGATGCTGCTGCTTTCCAAGCTCGCCAAATCGGACGAGGAGGCACGCGGCATGCTGCAACAAGCAATTGATAACGGAGCAGGGCTCAGCAAGCTTCGCGCGATGATTCACGAACTGGGCGGTGATGAAACACTGCTTACGCTCGAAGGAATGGACAAGCTCTGCCGTGTGAAGCGGCAAGTTCCCGTGACGGCGGAAAAGAGCGGTTACGTCATCGGTATGCAGGCGGAACTGATCGGCCGCGCGGCACAGGTACTTGGGGCAGGACGCGAAACCAAAGAGGACGTGATCGACCCCGCAGTTGGGCTCATCATGCATAAGCGCGTAGGTGACCCGATCCAGGCGGGCGAAGCCATCTGCACGCTCTACGTCAACGACGAGAAGAATCTGGACGACGCCATTTCGACGATGAAAGAGGCGGTGCAGATCGGCGCAAAGCCGGATCACGTTGCGCCCATGGTCTACGCCGTCATCCGTTAAGAAACTCTTTTCAATCAACTAGTAAACTCTTTTTTTAATCAACGACGCAGGAGGAACCCGCTTGAAACAGCTCATCGCAATCGACGGAAACAGCCTCATGCATCGCGCTTATCACGCGCTGCCACCCATGACCACGCGCGCGGGGGTTCCAACCGGCGCGCTGCATGGGTTCCTTAGTATGCTGCTTAAACTGATCGAGCGCAACCCTGACTATCTGGTTGTTGCGTTTGATATGCACGGGCCGACCTTTCGGCATGAGCAGTTTGACGCGTATAAGGCCGGACGGCGGGAGACGGAGGAAGATCTTCGAACCCAATTCCCGCTGCTCAAAGAGCTGCTATGCGAAATGGGCATCGCAATCTGCGAGACGCCGCGCTATGAAGCGGACGATATCCTCGGCACATTCGCTAAAAAATGTGAAACCGAAGGGATTGACGCGTTGCTGGTCACGGGAGATCGCGACGCGCTCCAGCTCATCTCAGATCGCACACATGTGTTGATGACGAAAAAGGGCATCAGCGAAACGGTGGAGTTTGACCGCGACGTGCTCAAGGAGCAATATGGTCTCGAACCCGACCGCATGCGCGACCTGAAGGGCCTGATGGGAGATAATTCCGACAATATTCCCGGCATCGCAGGCGTAGGCGAAAAGACCGCCATGAAGCTGCTGGAAGAATACGGCACGCTGGAAAATGTTCTGGCGCACGCAGGCGAGGTCAAAGGCAAACTCGGCGAGAAGATTGCCGCGGGTGCGGACAGCGCAAGGATGAGCTATGAACTTGGCACCATCTGCACAAGCGCACCGATCCCGCTCGCGATTGAAGACTGCACCTTCCGCCCGGAAGCGATCAGTGGCGCGCGCACGCGGCTGCTGGAGCTGGAGATGCGCGGACTTGCCGCACGCATCGGCGGCGAAGCAGCCCCGGAAGCGGCAAAGCAGGCGGAGATTCCTGCTGCGCAGCGAATCGAGCTTGACTCGATTGAAGCCGTACAGGAAGCCATTCAAAAGGCTGCCCCCATAAAGCAGTTTGCGATTGAAGCAGGGGAAACAGTTCAGTTTGCGTTTTCGCAGAAAACATATTATGAAATCGTACAAGGTGCGGATTTATTCTGCACACCGATTGACGAAACCGCGCTCTACGGCGCGTTCAAGCAAATCTTTGAGAACCCGAACTGTGAAGTACTCGCGTTTGATACCAAGCGGCTAAGGCATTTGCTCGATAAGTTTTCCATAAACCTCAACGCAGTCGTGTTTGATGCGATGATTGCGGATTATCTTCTGGACGCAACGCGCCCCGCAACGAGCTTTGCGATGTTAGCCGAACGCGTTTGCCCGAGCCAGAAGCCGAATGTTGCCATGTTGTTTTCCATGCGGGAAAGCATGCTTCGCGAACTCGACGAAGCAAACATGACAAAGCTATATGCCGAGATGGAGCTTCCACTTGCATATGTTCTATATCAAATGGAGCATACAGGGTTTCGGGTGGATCGAGACATTCTCAAGCAACTGCAAGCGCAGTTTAACGAACAGAGCGAGTCACTTGCCAAACAAATCTACGAGACGACGGGCGAGACGTTTAACATTTTATCGCCGAAACAGCTCGGTGAAGTGCTTTTTGAAAAGCTTGGTTTGCCGACAGGACGAAAGAACAAGAGCGGTTTTTCGACCGATGCGGATACGCTGGAAGCCCTTGCGGACAAACATCCTGCGATTCCGATGATCCTCGAATACCGCTTTATCACGAAGCTCAAGAGTACGTTTGTCGACGGGCTCCTCAACGTGGTCAGCGAGACGAACGACCGTGTGCGGACGCAGTTTAACCAGTGCGTCACCGCGACGGGGCGCATCTCCAGCACGGAGCCAAACATGCAGAATATACCGGTTCGCACACAGCAGGGCAGAGAGATTCGAAAAGCATTTGTAGCCTCCGAGGGGAATGTCCTCGTGGACGCGGACTATTCGCAGATTGAACTTCGTCTCTTGGCGCACATCAGCGGAGACGAGGGGATGATTGCCGCCTTCAACAGCGGGAAAGACATCCACCGCACGACCGCGAGTGAAGTCTTCCGCGTGCCGTTTGCTGAAGTGACGAGCGAACAGCGTAGCGCGGCAAAAGCGGTCAATTTCGGCATCGTCTACGGCATCAGCGACTTTGGCCTTGCACGCAACCTCGATATTCCTGTCAAGCGTGCGGGCGAATACATCAAGCTCTATTTTGATCGTTATCCGGGCGTAAAATCGTATTTGGAAAAGAGCGTTGAGGACGCGAAACGGCTTGGCTATGCGATCACAATGTTTGAACGCAGACGCGCACTACCGGAACTCAAAAGCGCCAACTATAACACACGCTCCTTCGGTGAGCGGGTTGCTATGAATATGCCGATTCAGGGAACGGCAGCCGACATCATCAAACTCGCGATGGTGAAGGTAAGCGACGTGCTGCAAGCACGTGGATTGAAAACCAAGCTTATCTTGCAAGTGCACGACGAACTGATCTTCGACGTGCCGCAGGCGGAAGCGGATGAAGTGGTCGCGCTTGTCCATGAAAGCATGGAACAGGTGGCCAAGCTTTCCGTCTTGTTGGATGCGGATGTGAAGGTCGGGCACAGTTGGTATCAAACCAAATGACGGCAGAGCACAGACAATATCTTAAAATCGGGCTCACAGGTGGAATTGGCTCCGGCAAGACGACGGCGTCAAAGCGCTTCGCGGCGCTTGGCGCGCGGGTTTATCATGCGGACGAGATTTCCCGCCGTGCGCTCGACCCCGGCGCGGTTTGTTACGACCGCGTCGTTTCCTCATTCGGGCAGGAGATTTTGCGGGAGGATGGCACGATCGACCGGAAACGTCTTGGTCAAATCGTGTTTGCCGATGCAGAAAAATTGCAATTGCTCAACGGAATCATCCATCCGTATGTCATCGACGAACTGTTTGCACGCGCGGAACAAGACCTTGCTGACGAAGAGAACGGAATCGCGATCTTTGAAGTGCCGCTTTTGTTTGAAAGCGGACTTCATGAAAAGATGGATCACAACATCGTCGTTTCCAGCACGGAAGAAAACCGCATCCAACGTGTGATGGAGCGGGACAACCTCACACGCGAGCAGGTGCTTTCCCGAATCCGCGCGCAGATGCCGGAGGAAGAGAAGCTGCTACTCGCGGATTCCGTCCTGCTCAACGACGGTTCCGCAGAGGATCTGCATTGTCAGGTAGACGCTCTCTATGAAATGCTGAAAGCCGGAGGAACGCGCGCTTGAGCTTGAATGTTGAAAAAAGACGACGTAAACAATCCGGCAAACAGCAAAAGAAGCTCACCAGCATGCAGATTGCAGTGATCGTTTTAGGCGCAATCCTGCTGCTTGGCGCGCTTGGCTTTGGCGGCTATGTTTGGTATCAAGAAGATCAGTATCAAAAAGCGCTGGAGAAATATCCAGTTGCTTATACCGATCTGATTTTGAAATTTGCGACGCAGTATCAGCTCGATCCGTATCTCGTTCAGTCGATTATCCGCTGCGAAAGCAGCAATGACCCAAACGCGGTCAGCCGTGTTGGCGCAATCGGGCTGATGCAGATCATGCCGGACACGGGGGAGTGGATTGGCCACAAGATTGACCCGGAGCTAGCCTATTCGCTTGATATGCTCACGAACCCTGAAATCAATGTTGAGTACGGCTGCTGGTATTTGAATTTTTTAAGTGAGAGGTTCGACGACAATACGATGGAGATCATCGCGGCCTACAACGCCGGGCACGGGACAGTAAAAAACTGGCTGGAAGATGCCCGCTTCTCTAAGGACGGCGAGTTGCTCACCATTCCTTATGAAGACACCGCAAAATATTATGAAAACGTCATGACCGCTTACGAAAACTATACAACGCTTTATCCCGATCTTTTTACAACCAAAACACAATCTGCGGCGGTTGTCGGCGGCTAAATCACGTGCTATACTGAATCAAACCAACCGGAGGATACCATCTTGCTCGAACTCATCATCATCGTTGTATTGCTTGCGCTGGATCAGATCTCGAAGTATCTGGTGCAACTCTATCTTTCACCCGTCGGCAGCAGCGTCCCCGTTATCGATGGGTTTTTGCAACTGACCAACGTACACAACACCGGCGCTGCATGGGGCATGCTGGAAGGATTTCGTTGGCTGTTTATTCCGTTGACGCTGATTGTTGCCGGCGCGCTTGTGTTTGTGATCATTCGCTTCCACAAAAAGCTTTCTGTTTTCTCGCGAATTACGCTCGCGCTGCTGTTTGCGGGCGCGGTCGGCAATTTTATCGACAGAGTGTTGCTTTCCTTTGTGCGTGATTTTGTGGACATCACGCCGCTGTTTTCGTTCCCTGTGTTCAACGTTGCGGACAGCGCGCTGAGTATCGGCTGCATCATGCTCGTCATCGACGCTCTGCTTTTGAAAGAAAAGTCCTTGTTTGAACGCGTGACGTTTAAAAAAGAAGTACCCGCAGGGGAAAAGCCTATTGAGGCTGCTAAACCCGGCGATTCAAAACACACCGATGCCTGAGCAGGAGAGCATCCTTTGCGGCGCATCCGGTCGGCTGGACTCGTTTGTCGCCGCCGAGACGGAGCTTTCGCGCACGCAGGCGCAACGAATGATTCGTGAAGGCGACATCTTGCTCAACGGCAAATCGGTCAAGCCAAACGTTACCGTTTCCATAGGGGATTTGGTCGACATCACCTATCCCGATCCGGTAGAGACCGATGTTCTGCCGGAGAATATCCCGCTGGATATCCTCTATGAAGACGAGGATCTGCTCGTGGTCAACAAGCCGCAGGGCATGGTGGTGCATCCCGCGCCGGGCCACGCGAGCGGCACGTTGGTCAACGCGCTGCTTTACCACATTCGCGATCTTTCGGGCATTGGCGGAGAGCTTCGCCCCGGAATTGTTCACCGTATCGACCGCATGACGTCCGGCCTGCTTGTGGTCGCAAAAAATGATACGGCACACAGGGCACTGAGCGAACAGTTTCGCGACCACAGCGCGCATAGAAGCTATGTGGCGTTGGTCGACGGAAACATTCGTGAAGAGAGTGGCACAGTGGACGCGCCGCTTGCACGGCATCCCGTCGATCGAAAGAAAATGGCGATTGTGCCGGGCGGCAGGGACGCCGTCACGCATTGGCAGATTGCCGCGCGGTACGGGCAGTATACGTTGCTGCAAATCGAACTGGAAACGGGCAGGACGCATCAGATTCGCGTACATCTATACAGCATTCAGCATCCCGTCACGGGGGACGATGTCTATGGGCGGGAGAAGCGCCCGTTCGGGTTGATCGGGCAGGCACTGCACGGCTATCGCCTGACCTTCCGACACCCAAGGAGCGGGGAACCGTTGGTATTCTACGCGCCGTTGCCGGACTATTTTTCACAAGCGCTGGCAAAGGCAGGCGAAAAGGCGGATGCAGCCGAGATACTGTCCCGGCTACAATCTCTCGAACAAAAATCCTAAGCAAGGCGAGTGAATCTAGCATTAAAGGAGAAACCAATGAACCAAAACGGGAACAGACTGAGCAAATTGACTGCGCTTGTGATGGCGCTTATTCTCTTGATGAGCCTATTTTCCGGTTGTAAACTGCCGGACAATACCGTCACGGAACCGATTACAATTGAATCCAGTAACACAGATGCGCCGGGGCAGGCGGAAGCGACCCCTGTGCCTGAGCCGACTTTTCAGGTCAGCGAAACAGCAGAGGCTGCGTTTCATGCGCTGGATCTGGACGTGTTCCGCTGGTATGTGACGAGTGATGGCTATTCGTTCCACATGTTTGTCGATAATCCCGCAAGCTATCAAATCGATCATGCGAGTGTGCCGATGACGCTTGGCGAGTTCACCGAGGAAGACACGACGCGTATCAAAAACGACAGCAAGGCCTTTTTAGAGAAGCTTGACGCGATCAACCGCGAAGAGCTCAAACCGGAGTCGCAGTTCTCCTACGATGTGTTGCATCAAATCTTGGAGGATGACGCACCTGATTCGGACTACTCTTATTACTATGAACCGTTGACGGAATACAGCGGGCTGCATTCCAATATGCCGCTTTCCTTTGCGCTGTTTGAACTGAAAAACGTTCAGGATGTAGAGGATTATCTCACGCTCCTGGCGGATATGCCGCGCTATATGGGTCAGGTGCTTGCCTATGAGCAGAAGCGTGCGGAACTCGGCATGTTTATGACCGAACCCGCTTTGGATAAGATTCTCGAAGGCTGCAAGGCAATCATCGACGCAAAGGATACAACATTCCTCTATGTTACGTTTGAAGAAGGGATCGACAAACTTACCGATCTGACGCCGGAGCAAGCGAAGCAGTATAAGGATATAAACAGTAACCTGCTGAAAACAGAATACATCAGCTCGTTCCAAACGCTCTATGACGGGCTGGACAAGCTCCGCAAGAACTGCCGCAGCTATGAAGAAGCAGTGAAGTTTAACGAGGCCCACAAGGACTATTTTGAATTGACGATGCAGGAAGACGGCTGCAATTCGCTCTCTGTGGAAGAGAACCTCGAGATGCTCAAAACAGAACTGCAATACTTGTTCTATGATTTCCAGCAGATTGCAGCCAAAAAACCGGACATATATGACGCGGTACCCAATATGACCAGCGGAAATATGCAGCAGGATCTTGATTATCTCCAGACGTTGATTCAGCCATTGCTGCCGGTTTTACCGGAACACAATCTGACATTGACAGACGTGCCGGAGGAGCTGCAGGGGCAGTTTGCGCCCGCGGCTTATGTCATCCCCGCCATGGATGACTGGAAGGATAACACGATCTACATCAACACCGCAACCCCGGACCCGACGCTGCTCTTAACGCTTGCGCACGAGGGCTACCCTGGACATATGTATCAATACATCTATCAGCGTAGCCAGGATCATCTGGGGCTCATGCAGCGCGCGGCAAACTTTAGTGGCTATGCCGAAGGCTGGGCACAGTTCGCGGAGTTTTTGACGGTTGAAAACCAAACCAAATATGATCCGGATGTTGCGCGGTTCTATTTTGACTACAGCATGATGCTAAACGCGATTCTTCCCGCGATCGTCAGCATTCTGGTCAACTACTATGGTTACACGGAAGCTGCGGTTGAAAACGCAATCTCCGGCTTTGGTTTTGATGGCGAGTATATCACGCCGTTGTTCTACAACACCGTAATCGATCAGCCATACTATTACTTCGATTATGCGATCGGTTACAGTCAACTGGCGCAGCTTTATCGCGAAACAGAAAATGAACTTGGCGATAAGTTTGATATGGCAGCGTTCCTCAAAACCTATCTTGACCTTGGGCCCGGCAATTTTGACTTGGTTCGGGAGCAGGTAGACGTTTGGGCGGACGGACTTTTACAGGACGCCGCATAAGAGCGCTTGACAAAACCACAAGTTTCGGCTAGACTGACGACAATTGATGATCTATATTGATCGGCTAAGAAGATGAGGAGTACGCGCGTTTGACGCACCAGAGAGACCGCTGCCATGCTGAAAGGCGGTTTGCGAATCAAGACGCGGAAGGTCGCATCTGAGCCGGACATGCGAACGAAAACACAATAGCATGTCCCGAATATTCCACGTTACGGAATCTGAGAGGAACATTACACATTCATTTTGTACGTGTTGTGTTCAACAAAGGTGGTACCGCGAGCGTCCGCTTCGTCCTTTGGCGAAGCGGGCGTTTTTTATTTGGCAAAATTTGATGAAGCGATTACAGGATAGGGAGAGAAACACTATGCGCCCCGAAATGGAAAAGACCTACGACCACGCACGCGTGGAAGGCACGCTCTACAAAACATGGGAAGAGCGCGGCTATTTTCACGCGCGCCCGAACACCGGCAAACCGCCATATACCATCGTGATTCCGCCGCCCAACATCACCGGACGGCTACACATGGGCCATGCCATCGACGAGACGCTGCAGGACGTGCTGATTCGCTATAAGCGCATGAGCGGTTATGAAGCGCTCTGGATGCCGGGCACCGACCACGCCTCGATTGCAACCGAGGTGAAGATTGTCGAGCAAATGGCGAAAGAAGGCTTAACCAAAAAAGACCTCGGACGTGAAGGCTTCTTAAAGCGCGCCTGGGCTTGGCGGGACGAATACGGCTCCACAATCGTGAAGCAGCTGCGCTACCTTGGCTCCTCCTGTGATTGGGAACGTGAACGCTTCACGATGGACGAAGGCTGCAGCAAGGCCGTCACTAAAGTGTTTGTGAGCCTCTACAACAAGGGATTGATCTATCGCGGGGATCGCATCATCAACTGGTGCCCGGACTGCAAAACCGCGCTTTCGGATGCAGAGGTGGAGTATGAGGAGCAGCACAGCCACCTTTGGCATGTGCGCTATGACGCGCCAGACAAGAGCTATTCCATCACGGTTGCGACCACGCGCCCGGAAACGATGCTTGGCGACACCGGCGTTGCGGTGAATCCCGAAGACCCGCGTTATCAGCACCTGATCGGCAAGACCGTCATCGTGCCCGCCGTGGGCAGAGAGATTCCGATCGTGGGGGACGAATACTGCGAAATGGAATTCGGCACAGGCGCCGTGAAGATCACTCCGGCGCACGACCCGAACGATTTTGAAGTTGCCATGCGGCAGGGGCTGCCTGTGATTCGCGTCTATACCGACGCGGGTTATATCAACGAAAACGGCGGCAAGTTTGTCGGCTTAGAACGCTTTGAGTGCCGCAAAGCGATTGTCAAAGAACTGGAAGAGAGCGGTAATCTCATCAAGATTGAGCCGTATGCGCATAACGTCGGCACCTGCTATCGCTGCCACTCCACGGTGGAACCCATCGTCTCGAAGCAATGGTTTGTGGATATGAAACCTCTGGCCGCGCCCGCGATTGACGCCGTGCGAAACGGGGAAGTGCGTTTTGTGCCGGAGCGGTTTGAGAAGACGTATTTCAACTGGATGGACAACATCCGCGATTGGTGCATTTCACGTCAGCTCTGGTGGGGGCATCGGATTCCGGCATACTATTGTGATACCTGCGGCAAGATGGTCGTCTCGGAAGAGAAGCCGGACAAGTGCCCGGACTGTGGTGCACCAATCCGTCAGGACGAAGATGTGCTGGATACGTGGTTCAGCTCCGGCATGTGGCCATTCTCCACGCTTGGCTATCCGGAACAGACGGAGGAGCTGAAGTATTTCTATCCGACCAGCACGCTTGTCACGGGCTATGACATCATCTTCTTCTGGGTGGCGCGTATGATCGTGTTTGGCTACGAAGTCATGCACGAGCGCCCGTTTGAGACGGTCTTTGTCCACGGCATCATGCGGGACAGCCAGGGCAGGAAGATGAGTAAATCCCTCGGCAATGGTATCGATCCGCTGGAAGTCATCGAAAAACACGGCGCGGATTCGCTCCGTTTCTCGCTGCTTGCCGGAAATTCCGCAGGAAACGACATGCGTTTCTATTGGGAAAAAGTAGAAGCCGCGCGTAACTTCTGCAACAAAATCTACAACGCATCCCGCTTTGTACTGATGGGTACGGACGAGAACGCGGGTAAACTGCCGCCGGAAGACAAGCTGGAAATCGCGGACAAGTGGATTCTCAGCCGACTCAACGAGATCATCGCCGAGGTGACGAAAAATCTCGACGGGTACGAACTCGGCATGGCGGCACAGAAGATCTACGACTTCATCTGGTCGGAATATTGCGATTGGTACATCGAGATCGCAAAATCTCGTCTGTATGGCGAAAACGCAGCGGAGAAGGCCGCCGTCAGCGCGGTGCTCATCCACGTGCTGAAAACCAGCCTGAAGCTGCTGCACCCGTTTATGCCGTTTATCACGGAGGAGATCTTCACCAAGCTCTCCGACGAACCCACGATCATGCTCTCCGCTTGGCCGCAGGTGGACGGGCGATTCAACGCATACAGCGAAGACTGTGCCCGTATGGAGCGTATGATGGAGCTGGTGCGTTCGATCCGCAACCTCCGCGCGGAGATGAAAGTGCCGCCGGCGCAGAGAATCGGCGCACGCCTCGTTGTGGAAGCGCAGGACGAATCGGCTTTTGCAACCATGACAGGGTACCTGGCGAAGCTCGCCGGTGTGGAAGGCGCAACTGTTTCAATCGAGACGGGCGAAATCCCCAAGAGCGACGTGCACATCGTCTGTGACGGCGTGGAGGCGGTCATTCCGCTCTCCTCACTGATCGATCCCGAGAAGGAACGCGCACGCATCACAAAAGAGATTGATCGCGTCAGCGGAGATATTTCCCGTGCAAACGCAAAGCTCAATAACGAAGGCTTCCTCGCAAAAGCGCCGCAGAGTGTGGTCGACGAGGAAAAAGCGAAACTTGTCGCAGCGGAAGAGATGTTGAGCAAATTGCGCGAACGGTTTGAAACGCTCGCATAAAGCGATTTTCGCAAGAAAACTGCGCAAAAATCGCTCGCATTTGGTATAATCAAGCAAAGCAAAAGGAGAACATGCGATATGCGTTCGAATGGTATCCGTCTTGGCGTCATTGGCGCGGGGAACATGGGGGAGGCGATCCTGCGTGGATACCTCACCAGCGGTTATGCAACCGGCGATGAAACGTCCGTATTTGATCCGGACGCGGAGAAATGCCGCACGTTGGAACGCGACCTCGGCGTTACGGTTGCGCAGTCGCTTCCGTCGTTGATCGAAAGCAGCGATCTTCTGTTGATCGCAGTGAAACCGAACGTATGTACGCATTTATTTGAAGAGCAGTTTGACCGCTTTGCGGACAAGGCTGTTGTTTCCATCGCGGCAGGGTGGGGAGGGGAGCGCCTGAGAAATGCGCTTCCCGCCACCGCGCGCGTGCTACGGGTGATGCCGAATACGCCAGCGATGATCGGCGAAGGGATGATCGTGTTTGAATCCGGCGATTCACTGACGCAGAGTGAGCGCGCGTTTGCAGAAACGCTTTTTGGTTCGGTTGGCGATGTGATCAGCGTGGAACCCAAGCTCATGGACGCGGTGACCGCGGTCAGCGGCAGCGGGCCTGCGTATGTGTATCTATTCATTGAGGCGCTGGCAGACGGAGGCGTGAAAGCCGGGCTTCCGCGCCCGATCGCGCTCAAGCTCGCCGCTCAAACGGTTAAAGGTTCCGCCATGATGGTATCCGAAACTGGAGTGCATCCGGGAGAGCTTAAGGATCGCGTTTGCTCGCCGGGCGGCACGACGATTGAAGCCGTTGCTGTGTTGGAACAAAAAGGTTTTCGCGGGGCTGTGATAGCCGCCGTGGATGCTTGCCGTGAAAAGTCGGAACGAATGAGCAAATAATATATAATATACAATACGAAACGAGTAGGGATGAAGCAGGAAGTTACAATCTATACCGACGGCGCATGCTCCGGCAATCCGGGTCCGGGTGGTTGGGGTGCGATATTGATGTATCAAGCACAAAAAAAAGAACTCTCCGGATTTGAGCCGGAGACGACGAATAACCGTATGGAGCTGCGTGCGGTCATTGAAGCCGTGCGCGCGCTGAAGGTTTCGTGCAGCGTGAAGATTCATACGGACAGTGCTTACGTCTGTAACGCATTTCATCAAAGATGGCTGAACAACTGGCAGGCCAACGGCTGGAAAACGTCCGCTAAGCGCGACGTGGAAAATCAAGATCTCTGGCGCGAACTGCTGAGCGTTTTGAGCAAGCACACATACGAGTTTATCAAGGTCAAGGGTCATTCGGATAACCCGCTTAACAATCGCTGTGACGAGCTGGCACGGCTCGCTATCAAGCAGGCAATCGCGTCTCAAACCATATAATTACCTTTCACTACCTTTTTTAGCATAAACTATTCGTTAAACTTGTCTTTAACGAATAGTTGTGATAGAATGAAAGCATCCAATTTGGACAGTTTTGAGGCGATTTTGATGGCAAACTCCTATCACACAGCACTCAACAAAGACTACACCCTCAAGATCCGCGCGTTGCTCACGGAGCTTCCCGTGCTTTGCGGATCGTTTTTTCGCGCGATCGACAGCCAAACATCTGTGCTGACGAGATATGCTTACGCGGTAGACCTGCGCGGATTCTTTCAATTTGCCGCACAGCAGGAAGACCTGTACCTTGGCAGGGACATCCCCTCCCTCACCGCAGCCGACTTGGAAAAGGTTCAAGCATACCATATTGAACTGTTTTTAACCGAGGTGTCATTCTATCAAAAGGGCGAGCGCGAATGGGTCAATCAGGAGCGCGCGAAGGCCAGAAAACTCTCCTCCTTACGCTCTTTTTTTAAGTTTTTGCATAAACAGGAATATCTGCCGACGAATGTGGCAGCTCTAGTCGATATTCCGAAGTTGAACGAAAAAGCGATTATCCGGTTGGAGCCAAACGAGGTTGCAGACTTGCTGGACCTCGCAGAAAACGGCGAAGGGTTAACTGAACGACAGAAGGCTTATCACGAGGCGACAAAGGTGCGCGACGTCGCGATTCTAACCCTCTTTCTTGGTACGGGAATCCGTATCAGTGAGTTGGTCGGGATCGATCTTGGAGATATTGACTTTGATAACAATGCCTTCGTCGTCACCCGAAAAGGCGGCAGCGAAGACATCTTAAACTTTGGAGATGAAGTGCATCAGGCTCTTCGGGACTACTACGCCGTCCGCGAAAAACAGTCTGCCCTTCCGGGAAATGAGCGCGCGCTGTTTCTCTCCATGCAACGCAAACGAATCAATGTCCGCTCGGTTGAGTTACTGGTTAAAAAATACGCGAAACTGGCGGCTCCGCTTAAGAAGATCACGCCGCACAAACTCAGAAGTACTTATGGCACAATGCTCTATCATGAGACTGAGGACATCTACCTCGTAGCGGATGTGTTGGGGCACAAGGACGTCAACACGACGAGAAAGCACTACGCCGCATCCAGCGAGGAGCACAAACGAATCGCCGCGAAGAAGATCAAGCTGCGCGATGATTAGAGTGTGTTTCTAAAATGCGGCGAGTGCAGACCGCGTGGATTTTTTGCCGATTTGAGGAACAAAACCGCAGGAATAGCAGCGCTATTTCAAGGTTGAAGTGACGAAAAAGCGGTGAAAAAGGCACCGGCTCTGTGCCACCGTGCTTTTAGAAACACACTCTAGCGTTTCGGATGATTGCGCCGGACGCGAACGCCATACGTCATCGGGAGAGTTTTTGTCTCCACCAGCGGTCCATCCTGCCATTCATCATACAGATCCGGCACAAAGCCATCTTCCGAATCAATGGTCGACGGATCTACACTCTCCGGCACATAATCGTCGCCAAAGAACACGCCGGAGATCGGAATCTGCGCAAATGCGCGCGTATCCTCATCCAGACACCGGAAGCAATTATCGCAAATCTTGTTTGGATCAAGCTCGCAACGATCGTCGCACGCACCACAATCGTTACAAACTTTATCAGCTTGTAAAACACATCTCTTCATAAAAAAATCACCAGTCTTCCGAACATATGTTTGCAATATTTGGGAGTATATGTTAAAATCATTTTAAAGTCAAGCGGTATCCCGCGAACGGAGGTTGTTCAATCACCATGAAAAAATTAGCCGATCCCCAACAGGTGATTCTGGATTATATGATTTCGTTTACCGAAGAACATGCATATCCCCCTTCGGTTCGGGAAATCTGCGCCGCTGTTGGGCTAAAATCGACGGCAACGGTGCACACGCACCTGCGAAATCTGGAAAAGCGGGGTCTGATCACACGTGATCCTTCCAAGCAGCGCGCAGTGTTCATCAACACCGATCTACTCCCCGATAGAGAAGTAAAACAACACTCGGTCCCGCTGATTGGCCGTGTAGCTGCCGGTATTCCAATGCTTGCCACGGAGAATATTGAGGATGCATTTCCGCTTCCCGACATGCTGATGCACGGCAAAGAGCCGGAAGAAGTCTATATGCTCCGCGTTGATGGCGAAAGTATGCGCGACGCGGGAATTCGAGACGGAGACATCCTTGTAGTCAACCACAATTGCAGTTGCACCAATGGCGACATCGTCGTTGCCCGCGTGCAGGGCGAGAGCGCAACGGTCAAGCGCTTCTTCCGTGAGAAAGAACGGGTACGGTTACAACCCGAAAACGAGTTGTTTGAGCCGATCTATGTTTCGTTTGACGATGTCGAAATCTCCGGCAAGGTCATCGGTCTCCTGCGCACGATCTGATGCACTAAAACCCCTGACGAATCAGCTCATCACAAGCCAGCATGCAGGCGATTCGCGCGTGCGCATAGGTGAGCGCTCCTTGTAGATAGGCGGTATATGGCGCACGGATCGGTCCGTCTGCGCTGAGTTCGGTGGTTGCGCCCTGTACAAACGCTCCTGCCGCCATCACCACCTGATCTTCATAGCCCGGCATATCCCACGGTTCCGGTGACACAAAGCTGTCCACCGGGGCCGCTTTTTGTATGCTCTTGCAAAACGCAACGAGGGAATCCGCATCCGGAAACTGCACGGCTTGTATGATGTCAGATCGGTGCGCATCGTATAGCGGCATCGTCAGCAAACTGAGCTGTTCAAACACGCGTGCAAAGAGGACTGCGCCTTTCACGCACTGCGCAGTAACATGCGGCGCGAGAAACAAACCCTGATAAAACAAACGATAATCGCCCGCATAGGAACCCACCTCCGCACCCATGCCGGGCACGGTCATGCGCTGCGCAATGCGGTCGATAAGGTCTTCCCTTCCCGCAATATATCCGCCGGTTGGCGCGAGCCCGCCACCGGGGTTTTTGATGAGCGAACCCGCGATGAGATCCGCGCCTTGCGCCGTGGGCTCCGTCGCCTCCACAAACTCGCCATAGCAATTATCGACGAGAATAATCGCATCCGGGAACCACGCACGGATGTGATCAAACGCGTCCTTCATCTGCGTCATTGTGACTGCTTCCCGCCAGGCGTATCCTCGCGAGCGCTGCGCATAGACAATTTTGATGTTTTTGCTGTTAACCTGCTGAATCGCGGGAAGATCGATGTTACCCTTTTCGGTTAACGCAATCGATTGGAACGAAACACCCATCCGCTTGAGCGAATTTGGCGCGTCTCCGCGTACTCCGATTGCTTCGAGCAGTGTATCATACGGATCACCCGTGATGGAGAGAATCCGATCGCCCGGCTCGACAAGTCCCGACAGAGCAGTAAAGATTGCATGCGTTCCGTTGACAAACTGCGGACGCACGAGCGCCTTTTGCGCCATCAGCGCATGCGCAAACACGCGATCCAGCGTATCTCTGCCGATGTCGTCATATCCATACCCTGTGGTGGGCGTAAAGTGCCGCGTACTCACGCGCTCCTGCCAGAACGTCTCCAGAACGCGTTGCTGGTTGACCATCTCCACCGCGTCCACGCGGCGAAAGACGTCCTCCAAATATCGTTCCGCACTCCAGACCAGTTCTCTTGCGCGGTCGGTTGTTTCGATCATGAGGATATCCCTTTCATCCAGTCTTGGGTTTGTAGTACAACTTGTGAAATCAAGTCATCTTTTATCTGATTCCAATCGGTCACGTCGTGCCAAACGATCCGCTCGTCCCGCCGAAACCACGTGAGCTGGCGCTTTGCGAAGTGTCGCGTGTCCTGCTTAATCTTCTCGACTGCCTCTTGCAACGTGCATTCGCCTCTAAAATAGACAAACATCTGCTGATAGCCAATAGACTTCATCGCGGGTAGCGAAGGATCGAATCCCGCGTCGTAGATCTGCTTTGCTTCTTCGAGCAGACCTTGCTCCATCATGCGATCCACGCGAAGATTGATGCGCTGATAGAGCTTTTCGCGCTCCATGGTGAGACCGACCATCATCGGCTCAAACGCAGCCTGCTCACCCGCACTGTTCTGAAAATCCGCTCCAAAGCTGGAAAGCGTCTGACCGGAGCAGTCAAACACCTCCAACGCGCGGACGATGCGCTTTTGATCATTTGGATGCAAACGCTGCGCAGTAACAGGATCTACTTTTGTCAGGCGGGTAAACGCCGCCGCGCTGTCGCGTTCATATTCTGCGATTGCCTTTTCTCTCACGGCATCGTTCCGCGGGATCGCGAACCCAAGCGGATATGTCAGTGCGTTGACATACAACCCGCTTCCGCCAACGATAATCGGCACTTGCCTGCGCGCGATCATTTCGTTGATCGCCTCGCTCGCCATGTTACGAAACATTGCCGCTGAAAATTCCGGCGTATCGATCGTCAGGCAGTCGATCAGATGGTGCCGAATCCCCTGCCGCTCTTCCTGTGACGGCTTTGCGGAGCCGATATCCATGCCAAAATAAACCTGCACAGAGTCCGCGGAGACAATCTCCCCGCCGACGCGTTTTGCAAGCTCGATGGATAGTTCTGTTTTATGGCAGGCGGTTGGACCTACGATACAAACAATTTTTTGCCGTTTTGAAGTTGATTCCATGCTGTTTCTCGTCTGTTTGTTACAGTACGCGCTTAAACATCTTTTCGATGTCCGTTTTTGTGAAGCGAATTGCGACAGGCCGCCCATGCGGGCAGGTCAAGAGCGAATCTTGCCCCGTCAAGCGTTCCAGTAACTGCTGAATCTCGTCATGCGAGAGACGTTCCCCTGCCTTGACCGCGTGTTTGCAGGCGGATTGCGCAATCGCATCGCGAAACCAATCGTTGGGGCGTGCCTCTTCGGAGCCGGAGAGAAACTCCAGCACATCGTGCAGAAATGCTGTTTTGAGTGCGGTTCCGTTGATCTGCGGTACGGCAAGCAACGTAACACTCGTTTCAGAAGCATCTGAAAACACGAAGCCAAATCGCTCCAGCTCGGTTTTATTAGCAAAAAACACGTCGGATTCTGTGGGCAGCAGGCGGACATCCTCCGGCAAAAACAACGCTTGGGATATAATAGCCGCAGAACGCGCCATCAGCGCGTCGTAAAGCAACCGCTCATGCGCCGCATGCTGATCGATGCAATAGACATTTTCGCCCTGCTGCACGTACCAATAGGTGTCAAACGCGCAACCAACGATATGAAACGGCTCAGTAAGCGGGTCTGCTGATTTCGTCAGAAACACAGGAATCGAACGCGGACGTTCCTCCTCCGGCTCTCGTGTGGATAATCGATACGTCGGCACACGCGGCGGCGCGCTGGTATAGCTGCTTTCGTGCAGCGATGTGCTTTGTTGCATAATCGGCGCGCGAAGGTTTACCTGTTGTGCTTCTTCCGGAATCGTGAACACGGGCGTCGTTTTTTCAACCGGCTCCTCCCGGCGAATTTCAATCGTCGGAATATAGCTGCGGATCAGCGCCTCAGAACAAGCGACTACAATGCTGCGTGAAACACGCTGTTCGTCGGTAAAGCGCACTTCCAGCTTCGCCGGATGCACGTTGACATCTACCTCGGCATAGGCAATGCTCATATACAGCACCGCAAACGGGAAACGACCGATGAGTACTCGCGTGTCAAACGAGCGAGAGAGCGCATTGCCAAGCGCATTACTGCGAATGATGCGTCCGTTGAGCAGAAATGTCTGCCCGGAACGATTGGCGCGCGCGAGATCCGGCACGCCGACAAAACCCGTAATCTTGAGATATCCATCGTCAAACGAAACAGGGCAAAGCTGCCGCTCCACGCTCACGCCGTAGACCGAAAGCAGCGTGTCCTTTGCGTTGCCGTTTCCGGCGGAGCGATAGACGGTCTTCCCTCCGCTGACATAATGAATGGCAATCTGCGGAACGGAAAGAATCAGTCGTGCGATATAGTCCCCAATCGCCGCGCTTTCGGCGCGCGCGCTCTTGACGAACTTGAGTCGCGCAGGCACGTTGTAGAACAGGCTTTGCACTTCGATGCTCGTGCCTCTTGTACCAGCGGTGCGTTTGTGCTCAATCAGTTCGCCGCCGTCGTAGCGAATCAGGGTGCCAAGCTCATCCTCTTCGGTCTGGGTTTGGAGTGTCACGCGCGAAACAGCCGCGATGGAAGCCAACGCTTCTCCACGAAAACCGAGGGAACGAATCGCGAACAGGTCGTTCGCAGAAGAAATCTTGCTGGTTGCGTGGCGAAGAAACGCCGTTTCACAGTCCTCGTCCGCAATGCCGCTGCCGTTATCGGTGATGCGGATGCTGTCCAGCCCGCCGTTTTCAATCTCGATGGTAATCGCGGTTGTACCCGCATCGATTGCGTTTTCAACGAGTTCTTTGACAACGGAACTTGGCCGCTCGACGACTTCGCCTGCGGCAATCTGGTTTGCGATTCTTGGCGGTAAAACGTGTACCTTTGGCATAATTTCTCCGTGTTTTGCTGTGCGTTAAGAGTGTTTAAGCATCGCGTGCAGAGCAAAGAGTTGGTTGAGCGCTTCCAACGGGGTAAGATGATTGACATCCATCTCCCGCAGGATGCGAAGCGCGCTCTCTTCCCCGCTTTCGTCCAGGAGCGAAGGCTGAACGCTGGTTTCAATCTTTGCGGGTTCGCGCTTTGCCGCGATATCCGCCGATTCCAATTTTTCGAGGATCTCTCTTGCGCGGGAAAGAACGGCTTCAGGCAGCCCCGCAAGGCGCGCCACCTGGATGCCGAAGCTCTGGTCTGCACCGCCGCGCACAATCTTGCGCAAAAACACGATGTCTTCGCCGATTTCCCGGACGGTGACGCGGAAGTTCTTCACGCCCGCAAGTTCGCCTTCCAGTTCGGTCAACTCGTGATAATGCGTGGCAAACAGTGCCTTTGCGCCGCATTTTTTCGCGTCTGCTATGTATTCCAGCACCGACCACGCGATGCTTAGCCCGTCAAACGTGCTCGTGCCTCTGCCGATCTCGTCGAGGATGAGCAGGCTGTTTTCACTCGCGTTGTGGAGAATGTTGGCGACCTCGCTCATCTCCACCATAAACGTGCTCTGTCCGGAGGAAAGATCGTCACTCGCGCCAATTCGCGTAAAAATGCGATCGACGATGGAAAGATCCGCCTCAGTCGCAGGCACAAACGAGCCGATGTGTGCCAGAAGCGCAATCAACGCCGTCTGGCGCATGTAGGTGCTCTTACCCGCCATGTTCGGGCCGGTAATAATCAAAAGCCGGTCGTCTGTGCGGTTGAGCAGCACGTCGTTTGGTACAAACGGGTCTTTCATCGCGCGTTCAATGACGGGGTGGCGTCCGTTGATGATCTTGATTCTCCCCTGCTGGTTCCAGCTTGGGCGACAATAGCCGTTATTCGCCGCCACTTCCGCAAGGGAAACATAGCAGTCCAGCTCCGCAATCAACGCGCCGTTTGCCTGCAGTCTGCCCGTGCAGCCGACAAGCACCTCGCGAATACCACTGAAAAGTTCGTTTTCCAGCACAACGAGACGGTCTTTTGCGCCAAGGATCTTCTGCTCCATCTCCTTGAGCTCGGGGGTTACATATCGTTCGGCATTTGCCAGCGTCTGCTTGCGCTCATACTCGTACGGAACCTGCGCCAGATACGATTTTGTGACCTCGATATAGTACCCGAATACGCGATTGTAGCTCACACGCAGGGATTTGATCTTTGTGCTTTCTCGCTGTGCGGCTTCAAAATTTTCCAGCCATGCTTGCGAGTTCTCCGCAATATTGCGTAGCTCGTCCACCTCCGGGTTATAGCCGGTGCGAATAAACCCGCCGTCTTTGAGCGTTGTAGGCGGTTCTTCGGTGATTGCCGAGAGAAGCAGATTGAGCACGTCTTCCATCTCGTCTAGCGAGCGGGAAATATCGCTCAGCGCCGCGCTTTCACTTGTGCGCAGGGCTCCTTTGATGAGTGGCACGCGCTCAATGGTCTGGATGAGGGCGACACAGTCCCGCGCGTTGACGGAACCATAGACAATCTTGCTGCAAAGCCGTTCTATGTCATACATGCCGTGCAATAGATCTTGCAGCTGCTTGCGTTGGGTGAGATTGTCCTTGAGCGACGCAACCGCATCGAGCCTTCGCTCAATCTCCAGAATCGATTGCAGCGGGCGATCCACCCAATCACGGAGCATTCTGCCACCCATGCCGGTCTTCGCGTGATCCAAAAGATGGATCAGCGTGTTTTTCTTGTTGCCGCCGAAGCGAAGCGGCTGCGTGAGTTCCAGATTTCGCCGCGTGGTCGCGTCTAAGACCATATAGCTGCTGCGGTTGAGCAGACGCATACCGCGAATATGCGAAAGCGCGTTTTTCTGCGTTTCATCCAGATAACGCATCAGCGCGCCAGCCGCCGAAACAGCATAGGGTGCGTCCTCCGCGCCAAAGCCGGAGAGCGAGCCCACATTGAAATGCCGCTTGAGAATATCCCTCGCGTTTTCCGGCAGGAAGGCGTTTGCCCCGTATTGTTCCAGATAGTAGGAGGACGAAATCTGACGCGACAATAGCTGCTGCAAAAAGAGCGAAGGCTCCGCGATAATCTCCCGCGGGCGGATGCGCTCCAACTCATCCAGCAACGCAACCGCCGGTTGTTTTCCACTCAACTGCAACAAATAAAACTCGCCCGTCGAAACATCGGCATACGCAAGGCCTATGATGCTGTCGCCCATCGCGATGGACGCGATGTAGCTGTTCTGCCCTTCTTCGAGCATGCGGTCTTCAATGACGGTACCGGGTGTGATGATGCGGATGACATCCCGCTCCACCAAGCCCTTGGCGAGCGCCGGATCCTCCACCTGTTCGCAGATTGCAACTTTATATCCCTTTTCGATAAGCTTCGAGACGTAGTTGTCCACCGCGTGATACGGCACGCCGCACATCGGCGCGCGCTCGGTCAGCCCGCAATCCCGACCGGTTAAAACGAGATCGAGTTCCTTTGCCGCGGTCTTTGCGTCCTCAAAAAACATCTCGTAAAAATCGCCGAGGCGAAAAAACAGCAAGCAATCGCTGTATTTATCCTTGAGTTCCAGATACTGCCGCATCATCGGCGTCATCGAAGCTGGCATTCATCCCTCCATCGTTCGAGTCTGTCGCAATCTATCTTGGCAAAAAGATCGTTTTCAAGCAGGCTTAATGCTTGCAGCCGCCGCACCCGCCGCAATCGCCGCTCTGAACAATCATCAGTGCTTGCAGCCGCCGCAACCACCGCAATCGCCGCTACAGCTGCGGCTTGTGCTGGTCTCGGCGCCGATGCAGGCGTTGATTTCGTCGTTAACCGCCGTTAAAAGCGCGGAAAATGCGCTCTGCGCGGAGACTAGTTCGCTATACAGCGGACTTTCCTTGAGCTGTGCTTCCAAGCGGTCAATATCATTGGTCAGCGAAACCGCCTCCAGATCGTCCCCTTCCTCGTCCGAAAGAATGGCGATCAGGCGATCACGCTTTTCGTTGAGTTCCTGCATCAGAAGCGCAATTGCTTCATTCTGCTCAAAATCACTCTGTGCTTGCTTCATTTGCGTAAATTCACACGAATTGGCGAGCGCCAATCCGAGTTCTCTTGCTAATTCAATCATGTTTATCTCCTCCGAATTTCGGTTTGTTTATTGTATTATTCTGCAATCTTGCCGTACAGCGAGTTTTTGCGAACGTTGGTGATCGTCACGCGGACATATTTTCCGATCAAATCCGGCGATCCCGGAAAATACACCATCTTGAAATTCGAAAACTTACCGTAGCAGACAGGTTCGTTTCGCTGATCGCAGTCTTCCACGTGTGCAAGACCCGTTACACCAACGTATTTTTCGTTGTTCGCGCGGGATTTTTTCTCCTGCAATTCGTTGAGACGGCGCAATCGATCGCGCTTGATCAAATCCGGCACTTGATCTTCCATCGTCGCGGCGCGTGTGCCTTTACGCGGCGAATACTTGAAGGTAAACGCGGAAGCAAACCCCACACGCTCCACCAAATCAAGCGTTTGAAAGAAATCATCCTCCGTTTCGCCGGGAAAACCAACGATAATATCCGTGGTCAGCTCCACATCCGGCATTGCAGCGTGCAGTTTTCCGACGATCTCCAGATACCGTTCCCTCGTGTATTTGCGGTTCATCTGTTTGAGCACTTCGTTTGACCCGCTCTGCATCGGCAGATGCACATGGTGGCAAACGTTTGGCAAGGTTGCCATGGCTGCAATCATCTCATCGGACAAATCCTTCGGATGCGAGGTCATGAAGCGGATGCGTTTGAGCCCCTCCACCCCGGAAACAAGGGAAAGAAGCTTTGCAAACGACGCATCCGGCAGGTCTTTTCCATAGGAATTGACGTTTTGACCGAGCAGTGTGATTTCACTGTAGCCTTCGGAAACGAGTTTCTTTGCCTCCTCAACCACCGCCGCCATCTCACGGGAGCGTTCACGTCCGCGCACAAAGGGTACAATGCAATAGGTGCAAAAGTTATCGCACCCGAAGTTGATGTTGACAAAGGCGTTGATCTTTCCCGTCCGGATGCTAGGCAGATCGTCCTCAATTTGGATATTGTTCTCGTCGACCGCGAGTGTGCGCGCGCCGGAATCCGCGCTCTCAACAAACGCGGGCAGGCGCGAAAGCAGGTTCGTGCCAAACACAATATCCACAAAAGGAAAACGTTTATACAGTTTTTCGGCGACCTCCTGCTGCTGCATCATGCAGCCGAACACGCCGATGATCAGGTTCGGGTTTTCGTCCTTGAGTTCCTTTAGCGCGCCGATGTTGCCGAACACACGCTTTTCCGCATGGTCACGCACACAACAGGTATTAAAGAGGATCAAATCCGCATTGTCTTTGTCCGTTCCGCGCGAAAACCCCAGTGTTTCCAGTAAACCTGCCGCTGTTTCACTGTCCCGAACATTCATCTGACAACCAAATGTTTCGATATAATAGATGCGCTGACCATACATCTGTTGGTTGCGCAAAGGCGATTTTTGTTCCATGTTAGTACACTCCATTTCGACTTGCTCCATTATAGCATGAATTCTCAAATCGAATGAAAGAATTTTGTGTTTTCCGTGTTGACAATTTTATAAGCTTGTTGTATATTATGAAAGTCGCGAAAAGCGGTGCGCCATCTTCGGGGTGTAGCGCAGTCCGGTAGCGCACGTGCTTTGGGAGCATGGGGCCGAAGGTTCAAATCCTTTCACCCCGACCAGAAGTGGCCCCGTGGTCAAGCGGTCAAGACACCGCCCTTTCACGGCGGTAACAGGAGTTCGAGTCTCCTAGGGGTCACCACTTTCCCCGTTTGGGTGTTGGATTTCAGGGCCTTTAGCTCAGTTGGTCAGAGCGGTCGGCTCATAACCGATTGGTCCGGGGTTCGAGTCCCTGAAGGCCCACCAAACAAACTGTACCTTTTCAACAAGGTAAACGCGGCCCGGTAGTTCAGTTGGTTAGAATGCCAGCCTGTCACGCTGGAGGTCAGGGGTTCGAGCCCCCTCCGGGTCGCCAATATGCCTCGGTAGCTCAGCTGGTAGAGCAAGGGACTGAAAATCCCTGTGTCGGTGGTTCAACTCCACTCTGAGGCACCAAATATACAGTGTTTGCTGGTGTAGCTCAATTGGCAGAGCAGCTGATTTGTAATCAGCAGGTTGCGGGTTCGAGTCCCATCGCCAGCTCCATTGATACATCAACGTGGATGGGTTCCCGAGTGGCCAAAGGGAGCAGACTGTAAATCTGCCGTCACAGACTTCGATGGTTCGAATCCATCCCCATCCACCACTTTTTTTTTCGCGGGAATGGCGGAATTGGCAGACGCGCACGGTTCAGGTCCGTGTGAGGGCGACTTCATGCAGGTTCAAGTCCTGTT
>DLGD01000011.1:39949-41106 GCA_002482505.1 Christensenella sp. UBA7703
CTGTGGGATGTTTACGACAAAAATCGCCTGCTTACCGGTAAAACCGTAGAGCGAGGAAAGCCGCTACCCGAAGGCGGGTATCACATGGTCGTGCATATATGCCTATTTAATCAGAAAGGCCAAATGCTCATTCAGCAGCGCAACGCTTTTAAGCACGGCTGGCCGAATCTTTGGGACGTTACGGCGGGNNTCGCAGGCGGCGCAGCGCGAGCTATTTGAAGAAGTCGGCTATGCGGCGGATTTTTCCGTGCTTCGACCGCGCCTTACCATCAACTTTCCGAACGGGTTTGACGATTATTATCTTCTGGAGCGGGAGGTTGCGCTCCCTTTGCTGAAACTTCAGGAGGAAGAAGTTCAGGCAGTCGCATGGGCGGAGAAGGATGAAATCCTTGAAATGATCGCGCAAGGAAGCTTTGTTCCCCACCGCTCAGCTTTTATTTCTCTGCTGTTTGAAATGCTTGTTCCGAAGGAGTAGGCTTCGTAACGGTAAGTGCACAAATTGCTTGTCGTAATCGAATGACGTTNNCGGCAGGCGCGGCAATGGTTTGCCGCACAATCAGGCCGCTTGAGGGATGTATGGAACTGCTCTCCAGCCTTTTGATCGCCATCGCTCTTGCGATGGACGCTATGGCCGTTGCGGTATCAAGCGGTGTTGCCGTAAAAAAGCCAAAGCGCGGCGATACGTTGCGGCTTGCTGCGATGTTTGGCATATTTCAGTGCGCAATGCTCCTTTTGGGCTGGGTTTTGGGCGCGGGTGTAAGCGGTTATGTAAGCGCCACACACCACTACATCGCCTTCGCGCTGCTTGCGTTTATCGGCATCCGCATGATCATAGAATCACGGCGCTGCAAGGAGGATGCCGCCGCACCGGCCGATCCGTTTTTGCTGCAAAACCTTCTTGTTATGGCGTTTGCCACAAGCATAGACGCGCTTGCGGCAGGCGTAGGCCTCGCTGTGACGGGCGATTTTATTTGGACGACTTCGATCATTGTAGGCCTTGTCGCCTTTCTACTTTCGGCACTCGGCGTTAAAATGGGAAACCGCCTTGGCTGTATGTTCGGCAAAAACGCGGAGCTTTTGGGAGGAACCATCCTTACGCTCATCGGGTTGAAAATTCTTCTGGAACACCTTTTTGCATAACAGCTCCCCTATCTTTT
>DLGD01000013.1 GCA_002482505.1 Christensenella sp. UBA7703
TACTTTTACTTTACAGGTTCACTTGCGACGGTTCTCATTTTTGCGTTTCTTACGCTCTGGCCTTCATGGCGATATCGACGAGTTCCTTGAACGCGGTCATATCGGTGATGGCGAGGTCGGCGAGGACTTTGCGGTTGATGTTGATGTTCGCAAGCTTCAGTCCGTTGATCAGGCGGCTATAGGTGGTGCCGCAGATGCGCGCGCCTGCGTTGATACGGGCAATCCAGAGGCGGCGATATTCGCGCTTTTTCAGCTTGCGGCCGACATACGCGTACGCCATGGACTTCATTACCTGCTGGGATGCAGCGCGGTATTGCTTGCTCTTTGCGCCATAGTAACCTTTGGCGAGCCGCAGAACTTTGCGGCGTTTCTTGACGGCATTGACTGCTCTTTTAATTCTGGCCATAATTCATTCTCCTCCTTACGCGTAGGGCAACAGCTTGCGGATTTTCTTTTCTTCGACATCGGCAATGTAGCCGGTCTGACGCAAACCGCGCAGGCGTTTGGTAGATTTTTTGGAGAGGATATGGCGCTTGTACGCTTTGGAGCGCTTGATCTTACCCGATTTCGTGAGGGAGAAGCGCTTTGCCGCTCCACGATGGGTCTTTAACTTTGGCATGGGTCGGTTCCTCCTGGTTCTTTCTTCACATCATATTTTGATCGCTCCGTGAGCGAACCTGATAAACAATCGTACTACTGGATGATTCAGTTTGCTCCCGTGAGCGAGGCTTACGGATTCACTTTTTCGGCGGGTTTCTTCTCAGCCTTGGGAGCGAGAATCATGAACAGGCTTCTGCCTTCCATCTTTGGCTCGCGCTCTTTGATCGCGCTGTCGCCAAGCATCTCGAAGAAGCGGGTCATGACATCCATACCGATCTCGCCGTGTGTGATCTGGCGCCCGCGGAAGCGGATGGACACCTTGACTTTGTCGCCGTCCGCCAGAAACTTGACGCTCTGCTTGGCCTTAATCTCCATATCGCGCACGTCGATGGTGGCGGAGAGGCGAACCTCTTTGAGTTCGATGATCTTCTGATTCTTACGCTGTTCCTTTTCGCGCTTGCTCATCTCAAAGCGGTATTTGCCGTAGTCCATGAGCTTGCAGACGGGTGGATTGCTGTTTGGCGAGATTTTGACCAGATCCAGTTCACGCTCGTCGGCCATTTTTTGCGCCGCGCGGACATCTACGATGCCGAGCTGATCGCCGTTTTCGCCGATTAAGCGGACCTGTGGGTCACGGATCTCTTCATTGATCATCAATTCCGTGATAGCGATGGCAGTACACCTCCATAATAAAATTAAAAATAGTGGGTGCAAGCTGTGCTGCACCCACCATGAAACAAACTATCAATAATGAAAGAGTGTTGTGACCATGCCTGACAATCGTCGGCAGGTGAGAAGCGGGCGCTTCTGCTTGAACATGTTTATTATATGGATTCGCCCATGCCATGTCAAGCAAAAAGATGCGAAATATGCCCGAATCCCGCAGAAAATGGAATCCTGATTAGTCGTCCGCGCCCTGGAGCGCCTCCAGCTTGGACTGCGGCTTGACCGGCTTGCTGTCGCCATGCTTGGCGAGCGAAACGGGGATGATTGCAAGCGCGATAAACACCGCGGCATAGGGGAAGAGCGTATCGTAGCCGACATATTGCAGCAGATAGCCCGAAACGATAGGCTCACCACCTGCGCCGCCATGGAACAGGTATAGTAGAAGCCCGTGTATTTGCCGACGTTGCCAAAGCGTGAAATCTCCCAAACCATCGGGAAGGTGTTGACCGTCACCGCCGCCTGCGCAAAGCCGATTGCGGCAAACATGACGTACAGCATGGGCGAGAAGGTGCGCGCGCCGATTGCGCCATAGATAAAGCATCCGAGCGCGACGATGAGCCCGATGACGATGGTCTTCTTACGGCCGATGCGGGAAGCGAGGAAACCGATTGGCAGATAGGCAATGATTGCGGTTCCCGTTGCAACAAGCAGACAGTTGGAGACGTGATTGAGCCCGGACGCCCACATCTTGGTGGCGTATTTGCTGAACGCGGTGGTCACGGCATTGTAGCCGAGGAACCAGAGCGTGATGGTAGCAAGGATCAGGATCAGGCTGCGCATGACTTCCGGCGGAAGCTTTTGCTTGCCGTCCACTTCGATGGACTTGCTCTGGTCTTCCTCTTCGGAAACGCCGTAGTTGATGTCCTTCATCTCCTGCACGAGCTTGCGCTCCGGCACGAAGAAGAGAACCGTCAGCGCCGCGAGAACCATCAGCACCGCGACCGCGAGGAAGAGATAGAGATAGTTCGCGCGACCGCTTGCGCTCTCCACGACCAGCATCTTGATCACGACAAGCGTGAATGCGCCGCCGACCGCGCCCATGAGATTGATGATCGCGTTGCCCTTGCTGCGCACGGGTTTTGGCGTGACATCCGGCATCAAGGCGACGGCGGGCGAACGATAGGTGCCCATCGTAATCAGCAGCGCGCCTAATACGACGATGAACACGAGCAGCGAGGTGGAGGGTGCCCAAGCGCCATAGGTGTTGTCCAGCGTTGGGATGAGCATCATCAGCACCACAGCGGTGAATGTACCCGCGACGATGAACGGGATGCGCCGGCCGACCTTGTCGCTCAGCGCGCCGAACAGCGGCAACAGGAAGAGAGCCACGATGTTGTCAAGGCTCATGATGATGCCCGCCGGGCCATCACCAAGGTGATAGGTATCGCGCATGATCAGCGGGATGATGGTGTCATACATCTGCCAGAATGCGCTGATCGAGAGAAACGCAAAGCCGACAAGGAACGTGCGCTTGTAGTTCAGTTTCATGTTTTTTCTCCGATTTTCATAAAGATAAGACCGAATGCAGACCGACAGACTCTGACCGAGTATGATATACATGGTAACGTATAGCTGAAAAACGGAATACCATGCAGACCGGCAGACTGCCGCCGAGTGTTATATACATGGTAACGCAATTGTCGTATAATAACAACAAAAATCGACGTAAAAAATCAACCGGAGGATGAATAACATGTGGATTGCGCTCGCTGTGTTGCTTGTGCTTGTTACGCTTTGGTTTGCGCTGATACTACCCGCGCGGAGCAGGAAGGAGCAACGTGCGCCGTTTGAAAAGCGCACGTTTGCCCACCGCGGGCTGTTTTCGGCTGACCAGAGTGTGCCGGAGAATTCGCTCCCCGCGTTTCAGGCGGCGGTTGACGCGGGCTATGGCGTGGAGCTGGATGTTCAGCTCACGCGGGACAAGCAGGTTGTCGTGTTTCATGACGACGATCTCAAACGCGCTTGCGGCGTGGACGCGCGGGTGGATGCCTATTCGTTCGAGGAGCTGCAAACGCTCTCACTCTTTGGCACGAGCGAGAAGATTCCGCTGTTTACGGATGTGCTGGCGACCATTGGCGGCAAGATTCCGATGATTGTGGAACTCAAGAGCGGCGGAGACTGGAAAACGCTGTGCCCCAAGACGCTGGAGTTGCTGACGGCCTATCAGGGCGACTATTGTGTGGAGAGCTTTCATCCGCTTTTGGTGCGCTGGTTTTATCTCAATGCGCCGCAAATTCTGCGCGGGCAGCTTTCGGAAGCCGCGCGGTACTCGAAGAAGGGGCTGCCACTGTATCAGGCAATCCTCATGAGTCGGCTGTTCACCAATATCCTCACGCACCCGCACTTTATCGCCTATCGGGTCGGGCCGAAGTGCCTCTCCGTGCGCCTGAGTGAATGGTTTGGCGCGATGCGCGTCGCCTGGACTGCGCGCCCGACGGACGACCACGCGAAGCTCACGCGGCAAAACGATGCGATCATCTTCGAGCACTATTTACCTGAGACGCACTTTGCGCCGGGAGGTAAGCGCTGATGCGCGGGGAAACACCTTGATACAGGAGAAACAATGAAAGAAATTGCTTTGATCGGATACGGAGTGCTCTGTACGGTGATTCCCGCAATCGCGCTCTATCTCCTATTAAACGCGCGCAAACGCGCAAAGGGGTTGCCGGAAACGCGGCATGGGTTTTGGATGATCTTGCTCCTATCCGTCTATGTTGCAGGCGTGTTTTATGTGACGGGTACGGGGACGATCTATGACGTCCGGCAATACGGCTTGAGCGAAATGGCGACACAGTGGAGCCTTGTTCCGTTTTCCGCCGAGGAATTTGATGTGGTGTCCTATCTACTCAACATCGTTCTCTTTGTTCCGCTTGGCTTTTTGCTTCCGCTGATTTGGGAAAGCGAGAACGGTTTTTGTAAGATTCTTCTTGCCGGAGTCTTGTTTTCGCTGTTGATCGAGTGCAGCCAGCTGCTCAACCTGCGTAGTACGGACATCGACGACCTACTGCTCAATACTCTCGGTGCGGTGGTCGGGTTTGCACTTTTCCGCGCGTATGCGTGGCTCTCAAAGCGCGTCAAGCGGACGCAGACGGCTCCGGCTTGGGAAGTGGCGCTCTATTTTTGCGTGATGTTCTTTGGACATTTCCTGCTCTATCATGAATTTGGGTTTGCGAAGATATTGTACGGCTTTTGAGAAACTGCAAAAAACGAAAAGGCCGAAAAATGAACCTGACACAATGCTGTCAGGTATTCTTTTGTAGAATCAAACTATGATGAATGCCAATGCGGGAGGAGATATAAATGGAACAGCAGTTAGATTTTCTAAAACAATACAAGGAGCTCTATCAACCCAAGACAACTCCTTCGATCATCGACGTGCCGGAGATGACGTTTTTCGCCGTGGATGGGCACGGCAACCCCAACGAGCCGGACGGCGAATACGGCAAGGCGGTCGGGCTGCTTTACGCGCTGAGCTATACCATCAAGATGAGCGAAAAGGGAAAAACACCGCTGCCGGGGTTTACTCCGTTTCGTGTTGCACCGCTGGAGGGGTTCTGGCAGATGTCTGGCGGGGTTCCTGGCGTGGACTATCAGAACAAGGATGCGTTTGAGTGGACGAGCGTGATCCGTCAACCAGATTTTGTGGACGAAAGCGCGTTTGCGTGGGCTTGCGAACAGGTGCGTAAAAAGAAGGGGATTGACACCTCCCGCGCGCGGCTGTTGCGCTTTCGCGAAGGGCTGTGCGTGCAGATGATGCACATCGGCCCGTATGACACGGAACCCGCGAGCGTGGCGCGGATGGACGCCTTTCTCGCGGAACATGGCTATCGCAACGATCTTGGCGTTCGCCGCCATCACGAGATCTATCTTGGCGATCCTTCCCGCACCGCGCCGGAGCGACTCAAGACGGTGTTAAGGCATCCGATTATCAAGGGGTAACGCAAGAAAACACCGCACAACAATACCGTCAAAAGAAACATCCAAAAATCAAAAGCCCCTACCGTTTCTGGTAGAGGCTTTTGATTGGGATGGGATGGGAGGTAATATTGGGGGTCTGTCAGTCTATGTCCTTGCTCTGGATATAATGTACTCCGTGCTTGTGGAATAGCAATGGATAGAAAGTGAACTTCCTGTTACACGCCCCAAAGCTCATAGAAATACATTTTTTCACCAGAGATAACAGCGAAGACGCCGTGTCGAGAACGCACATTCTCCGGCAAAAACCCAGCATTTACGCGAAAAAACAGCGACATCAGTTGATTATCTTTCCGCAACTGAACAACAATCATAAAATGTAGGCAAATCCCGTTTGATTTTTCTTCTCTGAAATGAGAAAAAACGTCTTGCATTTTCATCCCCCATGTGTATAATAATATGTGCACTCGGGGTTATAGCTCAGCTGGTCAGAGCGCTACGTTGACATCGTAGAGGTCGTTGGTTCGATCCCAACTAATCCCACCACCTTCAAAATTGAATATCCTGCGGTGTGCGTTACGTTTTCGGTTATAAACCCACAAAGTAACTTCGGGAGCGTTTCGTTGAGAAGACAAGGTCAGGCCCGTTACGGATGGGAAGACCGCGGCGATCACGGCGTACCCACCTGCCGAGAGGCGGGTGTTATAAAGAAAGCGAACGGCACTTCGGGATACTCAACAATCCATATTGCGGAATTGTGTAATGGTAGCACCTACGACTCTGACTCGTATTGTCTAGGTTCGAGTCCTAGTTCCGCAGCCACAAGGATAACAAAAAAACTCGCTGTTTTAGCGGGTTTTTTGTTGTTTTTGAAGATTGGTTTTGCGGAAGAGTACACCAATAACACACAGTTCGCCAGCCCGGAAATCACTCTGGAACGGTGGTGACCGACGTTTTTTCACCACTGGATTCTTCCGGCGGCACATCCGGCGACCAAAGACCGCGCGCCATGTACCAGTCGATCGATTCGCGCAAAAACTCCACGCTGACGTTGAGGGTAAACGCGATTTCGTAGATGTCGTCCGTGTTGCGCGCGGCGGTGCGGATTGCGTCCGGTGAAAGCAGGCGGTCGTGCGCCCATTTACGCGCCTTTGCCTCCGCGCGCCAGTCGTCCGCGGCGTTATAGTGCAGCCGACGATCCGAACCGGTATAGTGGTGCCCAAGCTCCTCGGCAAGCCAGCAGGCGCGCTCCGCCTGCGTGCCATCCTGCCGGATGATGATGTGCTCGCCCGTTTCGGTTTTGATGTAGGCCGCAGACATGCCGGGCACGGGGATTTCGCGCTCGTGCACTTCAATTCCGCGTTCGCCCGCTTCTACGGTGAGTTCTTCGATGCGATCCATACCCGTTTATTCTCCTGTTCTGCGGCAAAATGCGCGTGTTGGTTTTCTTGTTGTTCTTATGAATGAAAGGATCCGTTTCAAACAGATCGTTTTCTATTTCTGCGGTAAAACAAGCAAAAATATTGGCACTACAGTGTGAATTTGTCCGCCAGAAATTCGATGTATTCCTCATATCGCTCGCGCCCTTCGGGGGTGAGCTTGTTCACGTCAAAATGTCCGGCGGAGGCATAGATGCGCGTGCCGCGCTCGTCAATCTCGTCGTCCGCCAGATAGTCCAGTGATACGTTGAAAAAACGCGCAAGTGTGAGCAACGTGGAGCGCTTTACATTCTCCGCGCCCTTTTCATAAAGGCTCACGATTGTGGTATAGGCAAGCCCGGATTGCGCGGAAAGCTGAGATTTGTTGAGATTTTTCTCTTCCAGCAGCACATCTAGCTTCTCGGTCAAAGTCAAGATCATCACCTCTCTTCGATTATAATCCGGCAGTTACGATGTGTAAATACGAAAAATACGATGTACCGTAGAAAATGAACAAATGTTTGAATTTGGGTCGGAGTGGTTCTTGAACGCAGTTGCGATTTGTGACGGCTTTGTGAATCCGTACTATTTCGCGTTGACAATAGCATCAGATGTAGCGTATGATGCAAGTGTATTAGTACGACTAGTACGCTATCGCGGGTCAACCGCGGGGAGGGAAACAACATGCGAAACAAGAATTGGATTCGACTGATAGCTGGGCTAGCCTGCCTTGCGCTCGTCATCGGCATGATGCCGATGCGTGAAGCGCATGCGGAGAGCGCGCTGGCAAGCGGATTTGTCAACACCACGAAGCTCAACCTGCGCAAAGGCGCGGGCACGGGTAACGCAATTGTCGACACACTTGCCAAGAATACAGCCGTCAATATTTATGAAGTCAGTGGCACATGGCTGCGCATCGACGTGCCTTCTACAGGCAAGAGCGGCTATGTCAGCGGTAAATATATCACTGTGAACAGCGCGAGCCTGACCGCCTATGCGCTCGGCTGCACCTCCGGCCGCGTCAACCTCCGCAAGGAGGCAACCAGCAAGAGCACCAGCCTCGCAGTCGTGGCAGCAAATACGGGACTGACAATCTATTCCGCGGACGCAACAACCGGCTGGTACAAGGTTAAGGTACACGCAACGGGCGCAGAAGGATATATTTCTCCGAAATACGTCAAGATCGTCTCCAAGGTAGACAAGGTGAGCGGCACAACCGCCACGGCGGGTGAGATCACGGCAAACAGCGTCAATCTACGCTCCGGCCCGGGCACCAACTACGCCAAGGTGGATAAACTGCAGAGAATGGACGACCTGACCATCCTCGACAAGAGCGGAGACTGGTATAAAGTCACCGCGATTGCAATCAACAAAACTGGTTATGTCTATGCAAGCTTTGTCAAGGTGACCAGTACGTCGCCAACGGCAACACCGGGGCCGACTACACCGACGCCGAAACCGACCGCAACCCCGGCGGGTAGCCAGCAGGGCAAGCTCAACGCCGGAGGAGTCAACTTCCGCAGCGGCCCGGGCACCAACTACTCCAGCGCGGGTAAACTCGCGAAGGACACGGCAGTCACCGTGCTCGCAAAATCTGGCGATTGGTACCAGGTGGTGATCAATTCGACGGGTAAATCAGGCTATGTGTTTGCGCAATACATCACGCTGATTGCCGTTTCGCCGACGCCAACACCGAGCGCGAGCCCGACTGTCTCGCCGACCGTGAGCCCGACCGTCAGCCCTACACCAACCCCGACGCCTACACCAACCCCGACGCCGACCCCCACTCCGACGCCAACGCCAACGCCGACACCTACCCCGACTCCGACATCGGCGGGCACACCGACACCGTAAGTGCGAGAATCAATAGATACCCTCTAGACCAATGTATAAACATGGACAACGCCCGGACAACCGACCGGGCGTTGTTTTTTTGCGCCGCCAAGAGTAAAAACGATTGAGCGAATGAGGATAAAATCCGGCGTTTAAGGGGAAGCGCAGGGGTAAAATCCGCGTTGGTTGCGGCAAAATGGAGAACCTGCTACAATGGAACTAACTTCACAACTGTCGCTAGAAACAGCGCCCGCGCAGAAGGGGATCACAAGTATGAAAACTTTTGCGCAGATCCCTGCGCAACTGAATGGGACGACATGAATTACGAACTCTGTTATTGCGAAGACCTGCTCAATGATTTGTATGAAGGCGTCTACTTCGTGGACAAAGACAGGGGCATCACGTTCTGGAACAAAGGCGCGGAGCGAATCACCGGCTTCTCTGCGGAGGAGATGCTCGGCAGATTTTGCTATGATAATCTGCTCAACCATGTGGACGAAACGGGCAAACAACTCTGCCTCGACGGCTGCCCGCTGCACGAGACACTGCGCGACGGATCTGCGCGCAGCGCGCAGGTTTATCTGCACCACAAGAGCGGACATCGCGTCCGGGTGGATGTCAAGATTCGCCCGCTGTTCATCAATGGCGAGATCGTCGGCGCAACAGAGGTGTTTTCCAGCGCGGAGCTGAGCGATTGCACCGAAATCGGGCTCAAGGAGATGGAGCGGCTTGCGCTGTTTGACCAGCTCACGCAGCTGCCCAACCGGCGCTATATCGACACGTTCCTCGAAAACCAGTTCCGGGATTATCAGTCGCTCGGCATTCCATTTGGTGTGATGATGCTCGATTTGGACTTTTTCAAGCGCGTAAACGATACCTATGGGCACGGCGTTGGCGATGCGGTTCTCAAGATGGTTGCGGGGACGTTGCAAGGTGCGATGCGAAAGAACGACTTCATCGGCCGCTGGGGCGGAGAAGAGTTTGTTGCTGTGCTCCGCGGGGTGACGCACCTGGAGCTGCGTCTGATTGCGGAGAAAATTTGCAGGATGGTTGCGCAGTCCGGCATAGCGCGCGGCGCGGATTGCCTGCGCGTGACGGTCTCGATCGGCTGCACGATGGCGCTGCCAACGGACAACTCGTTTTCACTGATTCAGCGCGCAGATCAGGCGCTCTATTGCAGCAAAAACGAGGGCAGAAACCGTGTCACGGCACGCTAGAGTGCGTTCAAGACGCATGGGGGAAAGACCCTTGCTCTGTTTTTAAAGAGTAGAACTCAAGAAGAGCTGACGGCGGCCGACAACCCGGGGTCAGCTTTTTGATTGCGTATAATTGGTTCAGCGAACGATCAGCGGAATCTGAAATCGTCACTTCAAATCCTGACAATCGAATGTTGCTATTGACGGATTTTGCGTTCGCCACTACAATCAGAAAAGACTGTTGTCCAAACAATCGGTTCACTTTCGATTTTCAGAAATCGTACAAAACTATCGATCCGCATCATGCTCAATGCGTCGCGCAAAGGAGGCCGTGTTTTGACCAGGAAAACAGGAAAAACGATCGCTTCATGGGGCCTTGCTCTGCTGGTCGCACTCCTGATTGCCAACGGAGCCTCTTTTTTGTATCGGAGCGGGGCGGGGTCCATTCAGCGCGAAAACGCGTATTCCACCAGTATCCGTACGCCAAACAGCAGCATCGTGCGCGGATCGGAAGGGTACGGTATCAACCATGTCGACGCAAAAGGGTATCTCAACGACGACAAACTGCCGCTTGCGGAACACTATATTCTTTTGATGGGCTCGTCCCATGCGGAAGGACTGCAGGTAATGCAGAAGGATAACATGACTTCCGTGCTCAACGATCTGATGGATCCTTCTGTGCGCACGGTCTATAACCTCGGCACGGCGGGGCAGACGCTGCCGCGCATTGTGGAAGGGTTTCAGGCGGCGCTGGAGGAGTTTCCAAACACCGAAGCAATTCTGATTGAGATGTCTCAGATGGAGTTTGCCAGCGAAGATCTCGTCCGCGCGATGGATCAGGCACGCTTTGATCCGGCGAGCACCGGCGAGACTCTGGAGGCATCCCTGAGCGCGCCGCGGCGCATACGAAACAACGTTTTGCTTGCGATGCCGCTGGTCTCGCTTCTGCGGCAACAGTTGGATTCGATGGATTTCGGTATGCAAGACGCTTTCGGGATCAACCGGCTCCTGGCGCAGGCAAGCAAGCTTATCGCACCTAAAAACGACGTGGGGCAAACGCAGGACGACGTGCAGGCGGCCGCGGGGGACTCTGTCCAGCCGGGTTATGTGGAGGCGCTCAATCAGGCGCTTGCGCTGATTCGCGCCGAAACCGATAAACCGATCATCCTGCTCTATCATCCGAGCGTAGGTATCCTTGCGGACGGTACAATCGCGATCGATCGCGACATGCGGTATTATGACGGCTATCGTTCGGCCTGTGAAAACAACAACATCGTCTTTCTGGATACGGGCGACGCGTTTTTAGAAGCCTATCAAAAGGATTATTCCATTCCGTATGGATTTACCAATACGACGTTCCTCAGCGGGCATCTCAACCAAACAGGGCATCGGATCGTCGCGGAGGCATTTTATCAGGCTTTGACGGAACTGCAAGAAGAGGAGAAGAACTGATGTCATTTGTCTCGGTTGCGTTTCTGCTGCTCTTTGCCGGTTCCTATCTTGGCAGCAAGCTTTGCAAAACAAAAGAACAAAAGCATATCGTGCTCCTGATTGCAAGCTATATTTTCTATGCATATTGGGATGCGCGTTTCCTGCTCTTGCTGGTCTTGCAAACGTATATCAGCTATTATCTGGCAAAGAAGATTGCACAGGCAGAAACGAAACAGCAAAGCAAGCGCTTTATGCTTACGGGTGTTGTGATTGCGCTTGCAGTGCTATGTTTCTTTAAGTATTTCAACTTTTTTGTCGATTCGTTTGCGCACATCTTTGGCGTAACCAACCTGACCCTGCTCAAGATCGTGCTGCCGATTGGCATCTCGTTTTACACGTTCCACTCATTGAGCTATTTAATCGATGTTTACCGCGGAAGATTGAAGGCATGCGAGCGATTCATCAATCTTGCGTTGTATATTTCGTTCTTCCCGCAGTTGGTTGCGGGGCCGATTGTCCGCGCAAGAGATTTTTTACCGCAACTCGATCAAGACCGCCCGATGAACCGCGAAAATCTCGTCGAAGGGCTACAGATTTTCCTCTTTGGCCTCATCAAGAAGGTCGTGATTGCGGATCGCCTCGCCGTCTGCGTGGACGCGGTATTTGCTGCCCCCGGCAGCTATAGCGGCCTTTCGCTCTTTCTTGCCGTGGTTGCGTATTCGATTCAGATCTACTGCGATTTTTCCGGCTATTCAGATATGGCCATCGGCACGGCGAAGACGTTTGGCTACGATCTCTGCAAAAACTTTGATATGCCGTATATTTCCAAGAACCCCACCGAACTCTGGCAGCGCTGGCACATCAGCCTATCTTCATGGCTGCGGGACTATCTCTATATACCCCTTGGTGGCAACCGAAAGGGGAAAGCCCGCACAAAGATCAACCTGATGCTGACTATGCTGCTTGGCGGGCTTTGGCACGGGGCGAACTGGCAAATGGTATTCTGGGGCGCGTTGCACGGCGGCGCGCTGGTGGTACATAAGACGTTTCGGGAGCAGAGCGATCGAAGCGGAATACACGTACAAAATCCGCTGCTCAAGCGGGTCGTTTCGGTTGTTTCGGTGATTGCAACATATCTATTCACCTGCCTGTGCTGGGTTTTCTTCCGCGCGCAGTCGTTTACCGATGCGATCACGATCCTCACGCGCATCGTGACCGGGGCCGCCGGAATCCAGTACTACTATGTCTTTACGTTCCTCTTTGCGGGAGTGATTGCGATTGCAACTACGATTGGCATGGTGGAAAATCATGGGCACGGGTATTACCCGGTGCTGGATTTGAGCAAATTCTGGAACAAAGTGATCCTAATTCTGGCAGTTTTTATTACGCTGATGTTCTTCTACGCCGGCGATACCGCGTTCATCTATTTTCAGTTTTAGTAGAAGAATAAGCACAAAACAGCAAAAAAGAATCTCCTTCCACTTTTAGCACGCAACAAACGCAAAACAGTATAAAAAATCTCCAAAAAGTAAAAAACCTAACGGCGAAGTTGCCGTAGGCGTTTTACTTTTTTTAATTTATATTGCGTCGTTCCCGACGTATCTTAGAACATTTTCTTCTTAAAGAAATAAACCGCAACGCCGATGGACACCACGAACGAAATCAACACGACGATGAGAAACCCGAACGGGCTGCCCGCAAACGGCATTCCCTCCGGGGCAACGTTCATGCCGTAAGCCGCGAAGATAATCGTCGGAACAGAGAGCACAATCGTCATCACCGCGAGGAATTTCATGACGATGTTGAGGTTGTTGGAGATGACGGAGGCAAATGCGTCCATCATGCCGCTCAGGATGCCGCTGTAGATATTCGCCATCTCGATTGCCTGGCGGTTTTCGACGATGACATCTTCGAGAAGGTCTTCGTCCTCGGGATACTTCTTCACGCGGTCGCTCTTGAGGAGTTTTTCGAGTACGACCTCGTTGGAGCGCAGGGATGTGGTGAAGTAGACAAGGCTCTTCTCCAACTCCAGCAGTTCGATGAGTTCGCGGTTCTCCGTGGAACCATGCAGCTTCTGCTCAATCTTGTCGCTGAGCTTGTTGATCACGCGCAGATATTGCAGATAGAGCGAAGCGTTGCGATAGAGGATCTGCAGAACGAAGCGCGTGCGCATATGCGTGCGCAGTTCGTTTGCGTGCTTTTGTTTGAGGGCGTAGAGCACGGGCGTTTCTTCGAGGCACACGGTGATGATCGCGTCCTTTGCGAGGATGATACCCAGCGGCTCCGTGGTGTAGATGTCCTTGCCTTTGCTTTTTTCCACAGCGGGGATGTCTACGAGGATCAGTGTGTAGTTGTCTTCCAGCTCGATGCGGGAGCGTTCTTCTTCGTCCAATGCGGCCCGAAGGTCGTCCGGTTCGATGCAATACTGCTCCGCTACCTCGGCGAGCTCCTTCTCCGTCGGTTTGACGAGCGAGATCCAGCAGTCCTTTTCGGGCACACTGATCTGCCGCATCTCCGCCTCGAAGGTTTTGAAGATCTTCTTCATGGCAGTGTTACTCCTTTCGCTTTACCGCGCGCGGCAAGAAAGCGAAGCTTCCCGAACGCGCGCTTCATTTTTTCGATTGTTTTTACTTCGTTCGGGAACGGTATCCACCGTCCAATCACACTCCTTTCCTTGAGTTCGTTACCATTATAGCCCCAAATAAACAATAGGGAAAGCTTAAAAATGAAAAAGAATGGAACAAATTGGGTAAAACATTCAAATAGCGGGCGCTCCGTACGTTTAGCCGCCGAATGGCACAGGCTTGCCGAAATTTCGGCAAATTTGACCCGATTGAATGCGCGCGGTTGTTATCAAACTGCTTTCTAGAGAGAGGCTTTGACAAACACCTTTTTGCCATGATACCATGATGCCGGACTTTTTTTGAAAGAACGATATTTCCGTACAGCACGGACGAAACGGAGAATTGAATTAATATGAAACAAGAGCGCGCGTTTGCGCGGCTGACCATATCCAAGCGGGCGGAGGGTTCCGTGAAGGCTGGGCATCCCTGGGTGTACGACACAGAGGTTTCCGGCAACACGGATGCGATTGAAAACGGCACGCTGGTGGATGCGTTTTCCGAAAAGGGAGCGTATCTTGGCACGGGGTTTTTGAGCAAACACAGCAAGATTCGTCTGCGCCTGCTTTCCAGCAACGCAAACGAGAAGTTTGATGAAGCGTTCTTTTCCCGGCGGCTGCGCTATGCGCTGGACTATCGCAAAACCGCGATGGGTGAGGATTATGGCTGCTGCCGCCTGATCTTTGGCGAGGCAGATGGGCTGCCGGGCTTGACGATCGATTGCTATCACGACGTACTGGTGAGCCAGGTGCTCTCCGTGGGCATTGAGCGCATCAAGGATATGCTCTATCGGCTGCTGGTTTCGCTGTTGAAAGACGACGGAATCGAAATCCGCGGCATATTCGAGCGAAACGAGGTTGGCATCCGCGAACTGGAGGGGTTGCCGCTGGAGAAGGGCTGGTATCGCGCTGCTTTTTTGCCGGAACCGCCGAGCCCGCGCATCGAGATCACCGAAAACGGCATTCGCTATGATGTGGATGTCGAAAACGGGCAAAAGACGGGCTTCTTTCTCGACCAGAAATACAACCGCCTCGCTGCGGCGAAGATTGCGCGCGGAAAGCGGGTGCTCGATTGCTTCACGCACACCGGCTCCTTTGCGCTCAACGCGGCAAAGGCGGGCGCGGCGCACGTCACCGCCGTGGACGTTTCGGCGGCGGCGGTGGAGCTTGCCCGCGCGAACGCGGAGAAAAACGGCCTTACAGGGAAGATGGATTTCGTCTGCGCGGATGTATTTGACCTGCTGCCGCAGCTCATGGAACAGCATGCGTCCTATGATATGATCATCCTCGACCCGCCGGCGTTCACGAAGAGCAGAAAAACTATCGCGGGAGCGGAGCGGGGCTATAAAACCATCAACTATAATGCGATGAAGCTGCTGCCGCGCGGTGGCTATTTGGCGACGTGCTCGTGCTCGCATTTTATGCCGAGCGAGTTGTTTGAGAAAATGCTGCTTTCCGCGGCGCGGGACACGGGCGTTGCCCTCAAGCTCATCGAAGCGCGTCGGCAGTCGCCGGATCATCCGACATTAATGCATGTACCGGAGACGGATTATCTGAAGTTTTATCTGTTTCAGATCGTTTGAAAACGAGCGTTTGTTTCACGTTGTAATCACGTTGTAATACGAATAATATTCCCTGTTGCACTCCTTGTTTCGATATGGTATCTTGTGTTTGGAACGTGAAACGAGGTGTTTGCAATGTCGAAATCGGTCAATATCAATATTCGCGTCGATTCCGATCTCAAGCGCAAAGCGGAGGCGGTGTATGCAGAGCTGGGGATGAACCTCTCCACCGCCCTGAATGTCTTTTTGCGCGCCTCGGTTCGCAACAACGGGCTGCCATTTGACCTGCGGCTGAACGCGGAGACGATTGAAACCGGACGGCGGCATGCGGCAGAGCAGGGGATCAACGGGTTAAGCCGCGTGTTCGACGGCGCGGATGCGCTGCCGGAAGAGGAAGTCGACTGATATTGCGAATTTTGCGCTGGTTGAACGAAACGGTTAGTGAATTGTCAAACTAAGTGCAACAGATGAGGAGTTCGCGATCCCACAAAGACTGAGGAGAATGGAAGTTAAGAACTTTACGAGGCCTGGCGTTGAGAAGCGTCAGGTTTCGTTTTAACGAGGCAGGGCTTACTCTGGAGAGATCACGTCCCTTCGGATAAAACTCCCTCAATAATCCGTTCAGATTTTCGTTTGTACCCTTTTGCCATGCGCAGTATGGATCGGCAAAATAGACATCGCAACCTAGCTTCTGCTCAATGCCCCGCCAGTTTGCAAATTCGGTCCCTCGATCACAAGTAATCGTCTTCACCAGCTCCGGTGGAAAAGTTGAAAGCATAGCTTCAATGGCCCGTTCCATTGTCTCGGCTTTTCTGTCCGGCATCTTCATTGCAATGTAGAATCGTGTCTTCCGTTCTGCCAAAGTAGCGAAGCATGCCTTGCTTTTGCCTAGTCCGCTTACAACACTGTCGGCTTCCCAATGTCCGGCTTCTGCTCGGCTGTACACGCTTCTATCTCTTTTCCGTATGGATTTCCCCTTACTGTACTTACCGCGAGTCTCTTTAATGCCGTGAGTTTTCCCCTTTCGCCGCAAAACCTTCAGATTTCCATTCACAAGATACTTCTCATAAATCCATCTATAGATCGTACGACAACTTGGCATGAACAACCCACATGGCGTGCAAGCAATCTGCTCCGGTGACCATGTCAATAACAGCGTCTCGTTGATGTAGTCAATCACTGCCTGCGAATGAAACATTCCTCTATGGCAGTATGAACGGCGAAGTAAATATTTCCGCTGCGCTGTGTGCGGGTAATAAGTCGGTATATCATACATGTGCGTGCGATTTCTCTTGAACTCGCGTGAGATGGTACTTGGACTACGTCCGAGTAGTCGCGCTATTTCCCGATAACTTAACCCGTCTACATAATACTTCCGTATGCAACTTCGCTCTTCTATGCTAAGATGTTCGTAGTTCATGCATGTTCCCTCCGTAGTTTTGGTTGTGTTGCAACTCCATTCTACCAGAGACTTGCATGAACTTCTTTATTACTCTATGTGTTGCACTTGATAGTATAATTCACCCGGTTACAAATAAAAATCCGCCTTTGAAAGGCGGATTTTTTTGTCGCATATGCGCGTAATTATTCCACGCGGAAGCGATAGACGGTTTCGGAGGAAAAGACCTCGCCTGCCAGAAGCACGATGCTCGGAAAGTTCTCGTGGTTCATCGCGTCCGCAAAATGCTGCGTCTCGAGGCAGAAGGAAGAACCCGGGCCGTATTGCACGCCGCCCTTGCCGGTCATATAGGAAAAGTCCGGCGGGGTAAAGAGCTGGATTCCCGGCTGATCGGTATACACGTCCATCGCCACGCCGCCGATGGGGTCGACCGCGGTCGCAATCTTTTCCACGCCGCCCGATTTATGGTTCAGCACAAAGTTGTGGTCATAGCCGCCAAGCACGTCAACCTGCTCCGCCTTTGCGTTGATGTCGCGTCCGATGGGTTTCGCTTTGGTAAAGTCCAACGGCGTACCGAACACGGGCACGATCTCGCCTGTCGGGACGACGCTGCTGTCGATGCGGGTGAATTTATCCGCGTGGATTTGCAGCATCTGCCCAAGCACGTTTCCGTGCCCTTGCCCCGCAAGATTGAAATACGCGTGGTTGGTCATGTTTTGAATCGTGTCCTGATCGCTATTGATGAGGTATTGAATCGAGAGCGCGTTTTCCTCATCCAGTGTGTAGATGACGACGACGGAAAGCGTCCCGGGGAAACCCTCCTCGCCGTCCGGACTGGTCAGCGAGAAAAAGACGGAGTCTCCGTCGATCTGCGCCTGCCACAGCTTTTTATCAAAACCGACTACACCTCCGTGCAGGCACTCATTGCCGAGGTTGGCGGCGAGATTGTATTCTACGCCGCCCAGCGCAAAGCGCGCGTTTTTGATGCGGTTTGCCACGCGGCCAATGATCGCGCCGAGGAACATGAAGTTCTTTTGGTAGTCCTCGATTGTATCATAGCCCAGCACGACATCGACGAGCTCGCCCTTGCGGTTTGGCACAAACATGCTCTGCCAGGTCGCGCCATAGTTGAGGATACTTGCGCTTGCGCCGTGCTTGTTGGTGATGGTATAGCGAAGCACCGCCTCGCCGGAGGGCAGGTGACCAAACTCGGAAACAGTAACGCTCATAGGACAAACCTCCCATAATACATGCGGCATTTCACACGGTTTTCTTCATGCGGAAAGCATGTTTTTTCTATTATAATACACACGCGTGTGAGAAAGAAGACACGCGAAGATTTTTTCGCGAAATAGTTCTGTCCGCGGCTGTGTTCATTCACAAGAAAGAGGAAGAAAAAACACCGAAAAATACAACAAAATCCTATCTTTTTTGCAAAACCGTGTTGTGGTACACTATCCGCATGGAAAAAATCACGGACACAACCGCACGCAAATCAAACGCGGCGGATCATACATTCATCGACACAAAACACATCGACGTGCTGGATGGCGTTCGCGCGCTGGCGGTGTTCGGCGTGCTTTGGTTCCATTTCTGGCAGCAGAATTGGATCATGCCGTATATCGACCTGCCGTTTCTTTCGCGCATCGGGTTGCCGGGTACACTCAACCTGCTCTTCTTGCCGCGCGCCGGTTTTCTCTTTGTCGACTGGCTGCTGTTCCTTTCCGCGTTTTGCCTGTTTTTGCCGTATGCGCGCGCGGCTCTTGCGCACGAATCCTTGCCCGAGACAAAGCTTTTTTATAAAAAGCGTATCGCGCGAATCGTGCCGAGCTATTTCGTTGCCGTGCTGCTGATCTTCTTTCTCGTGTCCGTGCCGTCCCATGCATACCGATCGGTTTCGGAAGCGCTGGGGGATCTGGTGCCGACGCTGACGTTTACGCAGACGTTTTTTTCGGATACGCTGCTGGCGACCAAGATCAACGGCGTGCTCTGGACGGCTGCCGTCGAAATGCAGTTTTATCTGTTCTTTCCGTTTCTTGCAAAGGCATTTACAAAGAAACCGGTCTGGACCTATCTTGGTATGCTCATCGTCTCCGTGCTGTATCTGCGCGGGTTCGCGCTGGCACACCCGGACGATATCCGCCTGACGGTCAATCAACTGCCTGCGTTCTTCGGTGTGTTTGCAAACGGGATGGCGGTTGCGTTTCTCTTTGTGCTTGCGGGAAAATTTCTCAAGCGCAGTCCTCAGCTTTCCGCGCTCGCGCTGGTCGGCCTTGTTGCGGGGGTAGTGCTGCTGGTTGCGATGATGAAAACCGCGCCCGATTCACGCCCGGTCCAGATTTGGCAGGCTCGAAACCGCTTTTCGCTCTCGCTGGTGTTCGCGTTGATTACCGTGTCCGCCGCACTGACGTTTTCTGGCATCCGCTGGTTGTTTTCAAACAAACTGATGCGCTTTTTGTCGCTGATTTCGTTTAACGTCTATATTTGGCACCAATGGATCGCTGTCCAGCTCAAAGAATGGAGAATCCCGTTTTGGTCTGGCGAAAAGCCGCCGAATATGACGGGCGACGTCGGCTGGCAATGGGCGTATACCGCGCTGATCTTTGCCGCGACGTTTGCGCTCGCCATCGCAGGAACGTATCTCGTCGAACACCCCTTGGCAAAGCGCATTATGGCATGGCATCCGCCCAAGCGCGAACCGGGGCCGCTCATCTCTCTGGAGGTGATTGATGAAGGAGAAGATGGGGCGAAGACGCCGGATACAGAATCAACCAAGGGAGAGCAAACAGGAGAGGAACCAATTCACACATGAGACATTCGTTTACGCCAAGCGGCGTCTGCCCAAACAAAATTGAATTTGATCTGATCGATGGGATGATATACAACCTCGTCTTCACGGCGGGCTGTAACGGAAATCTGAAAGCGATAGCAAAGCTTGTTGAGGGAATGGAGGCGGATCGCGTGATCGCGTTGCTTTCCGGCAACACCTGCGGGTATAAGAATACGTCCTGTGCAGACCAGATGACGCGCGCAATCGCCGCCGCCCAGCAAAACGAAACAGTAAAGGCGAAAGAACAACGCCTTTGATTTGTGAAAAGGCCGGCAACCCGTTATAATAGATGGTAAGCACCGTTTTGCGGATTGAAAACGGCTTTTGCACAAGGAGGAACGCGGATGAAACGCGCAATTGCGATCTCTGTGATGATGATACTGCTCTGCGCGTCATGTGTGTCATGCGCGCCGGCGGAGGTTGCCACCGCACCGATCCCGATGCTGACACCCGGGCAAACCGCAACTGTAATGGCGCAACCAACGCCGAAGACCACGCCGGAACCACTCGGTACCGCGCCGCAGGAGCTATTCTTACGCGGGTATAATCTGTTTTCGGATGTGGCATTTCCGGCGGGGTTTACCGTGTTTGCCGCGCGCTATGATACGGCGCAACCCGAGAAGGGCTTGAATGACCATTTTGCGCTCTACCTTACAGCGGAGGGGGACCGCGCGGAGATTTCGCGCTTTTGCGCGGGGTTGCTTGGCATTACGGATGAGGCGCGGCTGACGGAGATAGCAGGAACCATGGAGCGCGAAGTCGCGCAGCAGATTGACGGCACATTCGGCGGGGCAAAGGCATATGCGCAGCTCAAGCAGACCAAGCCGGGCGTAGAGACGGATCAAACGACAGACGTGGAAGGCTGCCGAATCGAGCTTTCGGTTGAGGTGAGCGCGGCACAGGCGCAGGCGTATCAAGCCATGATCCACGCGAACAACAATCGCGCGGTGTTTGGTGCTCTGGCGGATCGGCTGTCGGACGATTTCATCCAAAAAGACAAACTCAGCATCTATGTCAACGCACAGCGCCCCGAGTTGACGGAGGTTTCGATTGCCTATCGTGTGCTGGACGCAAAAGCGCTGGAAGCGGAGCTTGCGCAGGCACTCAAGCTCGACTGGCATGACGAGCAGGGCGCGAACATGGGGGTGACCTATGGGCGAATCCGATACAAGCTTAGCTTTGATGCGGGTAGCAATACGGTATACGAAACGCTTTCGCCAAACGACAATACCTCCCCGGCGGGAGAATATGTGCAGACCGGAAAATCACTGATGGCGTTCGGTTTTCAATACGATAAAACGCTTGGCACCTATGTGTATGATGACAAGAAAGCAAACATTCGCTTTGAAGTTGTCCGCGCGAAAGACGGCGAAACAAGACCGGATTGGAGCCTGCTGTTCATCTGCCAACCGAATGGGTATAACGTCGGCATCTGGTATTTTGTGGACGACCAGCAGCTTCTGCTTCAGACGGACTACAAAGATCGCTCCGCAAAATTCTATTTTGACCTGACCTCGGGCACCTATTTGGAGCCTTGGCCGAACGATACGGAGATTGATGAACTGTTTTCCGAGGCATTCGAAGGATGTCAGGGAGACGTTCGTAAAGCGGCGATAGAACGAATGACAAAAGAAGCGCAGGATCGCTTTGGCATAACCTGGCAGGAGCTCAGCGGGATTCCGCTTTGGTAAATTGAACCGCGCGGGCAAACAGGCCGGCGCAAGACAGGCGGTGAAAAAAACATGGATCAACCGATCAAAACGCCATATTCCAAGGACGGCTATATCATCGATCAGGCACGGGTGACGGATATTCGCTACGGCGTGTTCACGAGCGATATCAACGGCTGCGGCTGGATTGCGGAGTATAATTTTCTAAAACGGATGGGGCAGAGTGTGGGCGAAAAGGCACTCGCGGACGAGCTGATTCGTTTTTCGATTTTTCGCGGTCTGACAGGGACTGATATTTTCCGCCTGCGTTACTATGCAAAGAAACACGGCTACCGCATGCCGGTCAAGTTCCGCCAGAATAAAAAAGCGCGCCTGCCCGAGGGGACAAGCGCGGGGATCATCTGGTATTGCCATAAAGACGGTTTCCATTTTGTAACGTTTTATGCCGACGAGAGCATTCCCCCTTCGGCGGACGGAGAGGCGCGGTTTCGCTTTCTCAACGGGCACGCGGGGAAAGAACTGCATCTCGACACGATGCGGGGCTTTTTGACGCAGAACAACGTGATTCCGTTTGCGCTGATCCTCACATGGACGGGGAAAGAAACAAATAAAGAAGCTGGTAAATAGTCAGAAATCCATCAGATGTAAGTGCCCTAGACGAAAGATGGTGATTCGTTTGCGTTTCTACAAATTTAGACGTTTTCTGCGAGGTAACTGCTCGGCACAGCGTTGAGACAGCTGATTGTGCCGAGTAATGAATAGCTGCCGAAAATGCTGTGCCTTTTCAAACAGGACCAAAATTTGAAAAAGGAGCAGTAAATCATGCAAGACAAACAACAAAAAAAGCTATGGATCGAAGAATGAACTGCACCCCTAAAGTTAGA
>DLGD01000015.1 GCA_002482505.1 Christensenella sp. UBA7703
AGACAGGCCGCACGATTTTGCGGCAATTGAAAGCAAGTTGCATGAAATATACGAGGCAGAGACCGGAACCGTCTACCCACGCCCCGCGCCCAAGGCCGCGGCGGACACGGCGGACAGCCTCAATAACCGCGCGCTGAGCTTCCTCGATTTAGGGAAGACAGATGTAGCGGAAGAGTGCTGGGGACGAGCGCTCTCCGTAGAAGCGGAGCATTTGGATTCTCTGTTCAATCAGGGGCTTTATCTTTGGAGAAACGGGAGGATCCATGATGTTGCCATGCTGGAGCAGATTGGCCGCGCAGCTCAAGACGGGCGTCGAATCGCGCTTGCCGCCGAGATCGATCGGGAACGCGGTCTGGATCGAAGTTTTTACGATGCGATCTTTGCCGTGGATTTATCGGGGTTTGAGGGGAAAGACGCGCAGATAACATACAGCCATGATGGCGGATGGATCTTTGTTGGCTCGCACGAAAATGATCGACTGATCGTGCTCGACGCCGAAACGGGTGAGGTTTCGGCCACGATGGATCGTGGAAATGCGCAGACCGGCTGTGAGATACGCGCGGGCACTGAGGAGGATGTTTTTTGGTCGGCAGGCGTGGACGCGCTGGTTCGCTACAGCGTTTCGGCGCAGGAACCAACGGATTTTTTTGCAAACGATTCGGATGATATGGCCATCTGGTCGTTTGCGTTGAGTAAGAACGATGAAAGAGCTATAGGACTGCTTCGGCATGCGCGGGCGACAAACCATTATGAAGTTCCGCAAGTGATGATGTGGGACATCCGCAGCGATCGGCGAATATTGAACGTCAAGTGCATGCTCGGAGGCAGAATCTACCTCTCACCGGATGCGCGTCGATTTGCCGCGGTGAATATGGACAATCGGATCAAGGGCGTGGAGATATGGGATACGGCCGAAGAGAGAGCGACGCTTACGCTCGGGAGCGTTGCGCAAATCATAAGTCTCAGTATTGACACCAACTTTTCACGGGCGCTAACGATTGATGCGGAGGGAATCGTCAAATTGTGGGAGTTGGAGACGGGGGAATGCCTGCGCACCTGGCCGATTGGTGAAACGACCGGCAGGGAGGAAATTGCGTTTTTTCCAGATCTGACGAGGGCTTTGATTACAAATTGCGGTATGAAGCACCTTCTGCGTGTGCTCGACCTCTCAAACGGCAGGGTTCTGGTATCGATCGGAAACATGGATGGCGAAAGCCCGCAGATCGGAAGCGCATGTATCCATCCGCGTGGGACGCGCCTTGCTGCTGCGTCGAACGACGGCAAGCTCAAGATTTATCCGGTTCCTGCCACCGGGCTGAAGCGGGCGGGCTGGGTGATCAGCAAGATCGCTCAGACACACGAAAGGCTGACTCGGGAAAATATGTTTTTCGAGTGTATCTCTAAGGCGGAGCAATACCTGTCCCTAGGTAAGGGAAAAGACGCGTGCGAGCAAATCAACCGCGCGCGGGAAGTGGAAGGCTTTAGTACACACCCCGCATATAGAGCGATCAGCCGTCGGGCTGCGCGGATTTGCGGCGTTTCAGGGTTGCGTGGCGTGCATAAGGCAAAATCTATGGACGGTCACTGGGACAGCCCGCGGCTTGTTGTGGTGAGCCAGGATGGGCGATTTGTTGTGACCTCCTGCATCGAGGGCAAAGACCGTCAAGCTCTTTTATGGGATTTGACGCTTGACAAATGGATATGGCAGATATATAACCCTGAACACTGTATGGCCGCAGCGTTTCACCCCGATGGGAAGAGCTTGCTTTTGCACTGCTCTTATCAGGTTATACGTTTCGAAATTCTTCCTACCCGCAAGCCGGATGGTTCGAACGACTCCTTCTACGCAAAGCCTCAAGAAGCCTATCCCACGGGTTGGTATACCGAATACCTCGGATTCCATCCAGACGGAGAGCGATTTCTCGTGCGCGATGGGGCGTGCATACGCGTATGGCGCCTGAACGCAAAGGAGCCGATTTACGCCAGAGACATCGAGGGACTCAATGACCTGGTTCTGCTGCCGAATGGGGAGCAGATTGCGCTCGCAACGCAGAAGGCCGGTATTTTACTCTTAAATTTCGAGGATGGGAGACAGGTGGGGGTTATTTCACAATTACGCGCAGAGAAGCTGCGTATCAGCCACAAAGGCCGCTACCTTGCGGCGAATACGGGAAGTGAGATTGAAGTGTATGATCTCGGAGCGGGTCGCATAATCGCCAGATTAACGATGGAGGTAAAGGGTGCTGAGATGTGCTTTGGGCAGGAAGACCGCTTCCTCTGGACGCAAGGGAAATGCGATGAGATTTGCCTTTGGAATGTGGAAACAGGACGAAGGATGTGGAGAGAGCAAGCCTCCCTGATGAATGTGTGCGGGCTTGCGTGCGGGCCCGACGGAGACTTCCTACTTTCAGCTAGCACGGATCACAGCCTTACGCGCTGGGAGCTCGAGTGGGAGCTAGACGCACCGAACTAAATGGGACAAATACAGAAGGAGAATGGTTATGGCAAAGTTGTTTGAGAAAAAAGAGAAAAAGCAGGAATACAAAAACGGCATGCGGGCTTTAACGCCGGAGGAAACGGAACGGGCCGACAAACTCAAAGCTCCGCGGCACGAGTTGATTGCAGCAATGCGGGCGATGGGCTGTTCGGAAGCAGAGATCAAAGCTGTGTTTCCAGACCCCCTTCCCGAGAGTGAGCAACAGGACATACTAATGGAGCTTCGAAAAATGTTTGGCGAGCATCGCTATCAGGATGTGATCGATACATTCAAAACGAAGGTTACAAGCGGACTATTGACGGGGAGCGTCGCCGAGGAGGCGGTTTTTGCTGTCGGATTTTCCGGCGTGATGACAAAGAACAAGGAGCTCATCGAGGACTATGGCAACGCAACGGTGTCCTTTCTGCTCAAAAGCGTAAAAAGTGAGAACGCCATAAATCTGCTGCATACGGTTCGCGTAGTTATGCGGCTGGCGGAAGCAGAGTTGCCCGGTTGCATGAAAATGTCAGCGCGCAAACTGTATCCAGCAATGTGCAACGCCATCGGAGCTGACAACGAGATGACGCTCGAGGTCAAGAGCTATATGTAGAGCGCCTAAACCGATCCAATCGAGCGGCGATCATCACAGACTGACAACCGTACCACAAAGTTGGCGAATACGACGGGAGGTACCCACGATGGATCTTTCCACATCAATGAAGTACGTAATCATACGTGCCCAAGCGGAAGCAGCCGAGGCAAAGAGCGGTGGAGCACTTACGGTTGAGTTCTTGTTTTTAGGGCTTCTCAAGCTTGCTGAAATCAAGGCTGAGGACTTCGCGCCCGCTTCCCACCATAAAACTGAGATCGACGCGGATATCGCCGAGGTCAACTCGCTTTTCAAAAGCGTGGGAATCGATACCGCGCGCACGCGCGGCCTGCTGCGGCGCGCCGTGGCAGGCGGAACAAAAAGCGGCGAGAGCGAGCTTTCCGCCTGTCTTGCCGCGGCGTCGATACGAGCCGCGAATCGAGGAGTGGAAAACGTGTGCGGGCAGGATATGCTTGCCGCTATTCTAGAAAATCCTACCGGGGCAATACTCGAGGTTTGTCCGCTTAAAAAAAAGACTGCCGCTCAGAAGGCCAAACAGCAAGGCTCGGCGGAGGCGGCGCAAATCAAACAAGGATCTTCCGACGAGATGAGCCGTGATTTCCTGCCCATGCTCACGGGGCGAATCCGTCATATGCGGGCGAAGTTGCTTTCGACCGTACACGGGCAGGATCACGTGGTGCATGCGTTCACCGAAGGTATGTTTGCCGCTGAGGTTTTGGCAGCTTCGGATGAAAAGCGAAAGCGCCCGCGCGCCATTTTCGTCTTCGCGGGGCCGCCAGGTGTGGGGAAGACCTTCTTAGCTGAACAGGCGGCGGAGGCGCTGGAGATTCCCTTCAAGCGCTTCGACATGTCGAGCTTTGCCGACCATCAGTCCTACATGGGCCTCGTAGGTTTTGAAAAGAGTTATCAAGGGGCTAAGGCAGGAACGCTTACAGGGTTTGTCAATGAAAATCCTCACAGCATATTGCTCTTTGACGAGATCGAAAAGGCGCATCTAAACACCATACAGCTCTTCCTACAGATACTGGATGCAGGCAGGCTGACCGACCGTTTCAACGACGAGGATGTCGCCTTCAAGGATACGATCATCATCTTTACCAGCAACGCAGGGCGCTCACTTTATGAAGGAGACGCCAAGCAAAATGCTGCTGGAGTACCAAGAAAAACGCTCATCAACGCGCTCGAAACCGAAAAGAATCCGCAGACGGGTCAGCCTTTTTTTCCCGCCGCTATCACGAGCCGTATGGCGACCGGCTGGCCGCTTCTTTTCAACCATTTGCAGGCTCATAATCTGGAAAAGATCAGCACCGGCGAGATGAAGCGCTTCTGTGACCTGTTTGAGAAGCAGTACGGAATCGAAGCCGACTTCGATTCGCTTGTACCGACAGCTTTGCTGTTCAGCGAGGGCGGAGAGGCAGACGCGCGGACACTTCGCGCGCAGACTGAGCTTTTCTTCAAAAATGAAGTGTTCAAGGTATGCAGGCTGTTCAACGAGGAGCATTTCGGAACGGCGCTTTCGGGTGTTAAAAAGATTCGTTTCGTTGTGGAAACGAATCAGCTGCCGGACGCGGTGTGCCCTCTTTTCTACTGCGACGAGAAACCTGAGATACTCCTGTACGGCAGCCCACTGTTTGCCGCGCGCTGCCGTGAACATCTAAACGGTTACTTCGTATATGATACGCAAAGCGTAGAGGAGGCGCTTTCTATCGCTGGGGAAAAGGACATACGGTTGATACTAATCGATGTAGCGGGAAAGAACGCTGCCCCTGAGGGAAACGATAGTCGACTCGAGACGGTCTTTGAGGGACTGGCATATTCGCCTATGTCCATGGGCGCTTTTGACTTTGCGCCTATGGCTGCGGGCTTGCTGCGTGACGGCAATCGACTGTTTCGCTCCTTGCGGGAGCGCTTGCCGGAGTTACCGGTATACCTGCTCGAAACCGAGGATTTCTCAATCGATCCAGAGTTGCTGATGAGTTTTGTGCGTGCGGGGGCTCGCGGAAAACTCGTGGAGCCCATCGACGATTTCTCCGTATTCGAAGATCAGATTTCCTCCATCTGCCGCGAGTTGTATATGCAGGGCGTTGCGGCGCGCATGGCGGCTGAGCGTAAGGTGCTCTATTTTGAATCCGCCCCGAAACTTGACCAAACGCGAGCTGAAATCACCATACGGCTTCGGGAGTTCTCACTCAAGCGTGCAACCGCAGCCGACGACGCGGACAGCGTATTGGACGACGTAGAAAAACCGAACGTGCATTTTGCGGATGTCATAGGCGCGTGTGATGCCAAGGAGGAGCTGAAGTTTTTCATCGACTATCTTAAAAACCCAAAGAAATTCTCCGCGCAGGGTCTAAAACCGCCCAAAGGTGTGCTTTTATATGGTCCGCCAGGTACAGGCAAAACCATGCTTGCCAAGGCTATGGCGGGTGAAAGCGACGTGGCGTTCATCCCCGCCGTGGCAAGCGCGTTTGTCACCAAATATCAGGGAAGCGGCCCTGAGGCTGTGCGTGAATTGTTTAAAAAAGCGAGAAGATACGCGCCCGCGATTTTGTTTATTGACGAGATTGATGCTGTGGGCCGCAAGCGCGGCGAGTCCAACACCAGCCATGGCGAGGAGATGGCGCTCAACGCGTTGCTGACCGAAATGGACGGTTTCTCCGTTGACCCAAAGCGTCCGGTATTCGTGCTTGCGGCGACCAACTTTGACGTGGAGGAGGGGCAGGGCGGTATGGGTGTGATCGATCCCGCGCTTGCGCGGCGCTTCGATCGGAAGATTCTAGTCGATCTGCCAAACGCCGAAGAAAGAGAGCAGTTTGTGCGCTTGCTCTTAAAAAAGAACAAAACGCATACCGTCAGCGAGGATATGATTGTGCGCTTGGGCTCCCGTTCCGCTGGGATGAGTCCCGCCAATCTTGCTTCGGTGATGGAGCTTGCCAACCGAATGGCGGTAAAACAGATGAAACCCCTCGATGACGCAATTCTGGATGAGGCTTACGAGCTCACCAAGCATGGCGCGAAGAAGGATTGGGGCTATGAGTATCTGGAACGTGTAGCGCGACACGAAAGCGGCCATGCATTTCTTTGTTATCTAGGAGGGAATACACCCGCTTACCTCACCATCGTAGCGCGCGGCGGACATGGTGGCTATATGGAGCACTCGGATAAGGACATGGGACCGCTTTCAACAAAACAGGAGCTGATTGGGCGCATCCGCACCAGCCTTGGCGGCAGAGCAGCCGAAATCGCTTATTATGGCGAGAAGGATGGCGTGTCCACGGGGGCAAGCGGCGATCTCGAGTCCGCTACGCGCGTGGCGCGCGCCATGATCTGCAACTATGGCATGGATGACGCATTCGGCATGGCGGTGATGACGCCCGAGGAGGCCACACGTGGTCCGCTCGCGGCCAAGGTGTCCGAACGTGTGAGCGCCATCATCCGCGAAGAAATGGAGACGACCATCCGCCTCATCACGGATAACAAAGCTCGCATTGATCGTATGGTTGACGCTCTCATGAAGAAAAATAAGCTCAGCGGCGAAGAGATGGAGGAACTACTCAAAGAATAAGTGACATGGGAGATATAAACCTGTGGATACACTGATCATCAAGGACAAGGAACGACAGGAAAAGAGAGAGAAGCATCTATCCGAAAGAGCGAATGAACGCCCGCCGCAACTTTTGTAAGAAATGTGTTGATCGTCCTGCGATACGATAAATCTGTACAAGAATCGTATTACAAAAGGAGTGTATCAGCTATGAAAAAAACGAAAACTATTCTGGCGGTTCTACTTTTCACCGCCGTCCTGCTTGGTGCTTGCAAGCAGAGAATGTCCGCCCCGGAGTTCACCCACGGCGCCTATCAGATCGGCTATACAACTGCCGTTACACTGACGGACGACGAAAAGCCCGCTGTTCAAGTTACCTTTTTGTACTACATAGAAGGTGGCAAAAGGGTGCAGGGCGCGTATCCCATCGGTCAAGTGTTCGGCGATGGCGGCTTGTATGGTATTTATCTCAAAGTGGACGGTCTGGCCTACCCAATTACCTCCGTCGGCATCGCGCTTACGGAGGATGGAAAAAGAGCGGCTATATCCGTTGTGGAGGTTCCCGGTGTATCAGAAGCGAGCGTCGTGGAGGTCTGCTCCGCGGGGCTCGATAACTATGTGGAACGGGATGGCAATCGCATTTACTATGCAACCTACTTGCTTGGGGAGCTGGCCGAGAATGGAAACAAGCAAGTTTTGATCGATTTTGCATACATCAATGGGATTGCGTTGGTCAGAGACGATGCACAGATCAGCGGGCCGTGCTCCGAGTTCTCCGATGAAATCAGAACGATTATGGAAAAGGAACCTTTTCTCGTGAATGTGGGTGGCACGGAATATGTGGCGAAATCCTTGAGTGCAAGCATCTATGGAACGAAAGACGGAAATTTAGCCTTCGGCAGGTTGATGCTGAAGTTGGAAGTACCTCCAGATACGTCCGCGGGCGTAGTGATCACGATGCGCTGAATGCCGAACGGAGGGGTTCTATCGTGATCGAATGTGAAGGAAATTGGAGAAGTCTCGATCCTGAAACCACCATGCGTGGTATGCGGGACGATATGAGCCGAAAAGAGTTGATCGAGGTTGCTTATACTGCCCGCTGCGGCGTGGCGCGGCGCATTGCGTTGGTGTGGCTGAACGATTCCGCCTTGAACGCCTCGTTTGCTCAAGAGGACGCCGATCCGCTTGTGCGTCGCAGACTGACGCGCAGCCTTGAAGACAAGTCCATCCTAAAGCGGATTGTGGATAAGGATGGTGATGATTCTGTGCGGGAAGCCGCACAACAGAGACTCGATGCGCTGAACGAATCGGAGAAATGAAAAGTAGACTGGATAGAACTTGACAAAACAGACGATGGGGAGGACAGGTATGGCTGGCAGCGATAAGACCGTATTCGATCCCGGCGCAACCGTGGCTGAGAGCGACAAGACGGTTTTGGAGAGCGATGCGACCGTGTTGGTTGATGGTACTACCTTATTGGAGGCCGCGCTTTCCGACGCGATGGGGCGGACGGGCACCGATGCAAGGGAGAACATCGCAATTCAAAAGGGCGATACCATTCTCGATACCTATCGCGTCGAGTCCGAAGCCATCGAGGGCGGCATGGGCAGCGTCTGGCGCGTGCATCACACAGGGTGGGATGTCGATCTGGCCATGAAACGTCCGCAGCCAAAGTGCTTTTCTACGGAGAAAAGCAAAGCGGATTTTATCCACGAGTGCGAGGCATGGATCAACCTCGGTCTGCATCCCAATATCGTATCCTGTTACTATGTGCGTGAAATCTCCGGCACGCCGAGCATCTTTTCTGAGTGGATGGACGGCGGAAGCCTGGAGAGTGCGATTCAAAAAGGGACGATCTACGCGGGAATGGAGGCGGCGCAAAAAGAGCGCCTGCTTGATCTCTCGATCCAGTTTGCGCGAGGCCTCCATTACGCACACGAAGCTGGGTTGATCCATCAGGATGTGAAGCCGGATAATGTACTGCTCACAAAAGAAGGAGAAGCCAAGGTGGCCGATTTCGGTCTTGCGCGCGCCCGCGCGATTTTAACGGAACTGGAAGGCAATGTCACCATGCGTGATGCAGCCGCTGGCGGCAAGACCATGCTCTCTCCATCCGGCGGGTATACGCCCGCCTACTGCTCCATGGAGCAGATGGACGGCAAACCGCTCACGCGCCGAACGGACATCTACAGCTGGGCGGTATCGGTGATGGAGATGTACCTTGGGGCTCGCCCATGGGCAAACGGCGTGGTGGCGGGGCTTTCGTGCGCGACGTATTTCAAAAAGGCGCGTGTGCCGATGCCGGAAGCGCTCAAAGATTTGCTTTCGCAATGTCTAAAGGACGAGCCGGAAGACAGATTGCACGATTTTGCGGAGATAGAGACGAAACTTCACGAGATATACCAGGCAGAGACTGGGACCGCCTACCCACGCCCCGCGCCAAAGGCTGCGGCGGATACGGCGGACAGCCTCAACAACCGGGCGCTGTCTTTCGTTGATCTTGGTAAGCCTGAGAAGGCGGAAAACTGCCTACAGCAAGCCTTGATTAAGGACGCATCTAATTCTGAAGCCATTTATAACCATGCATTGCTTTCCTGGCTAAGCGGCAAAGCAGATGACGAAGCAGCGCTGCGTGCCTTGAGCGTAATCTGCCTGCCCGAAAAACAAAAGAACTACAATGGCAGGATCGAAGCACTACGCGGAAATGATGTAGGCTTCCTGCCAGAACAAGACGCACCTCGTGCTATTTTTGACGTAGGGATATTTGTATGCTTTAACCCCTGCGATAATAGTGCCCTTCTGCTGGGTGCGGACAAATTTGAAGGTCAGAGCAAGCAATACAAGGTGATACATCTTGTAAACGGCAATTTCTCCCAGGCTGTTGTTGTGCCCGCCAAACCTTTTTGGGCTACGATCAGTGCTGATGGAAATTATTTATGCGTAAAAATGGAGAGAGAGGTTGGGCTTTACGACATCAGACGGGGGAATTTCAGCAGGCGCGTTGGGGATGAACAGAATGAGATCCTCTCCGCCTGCGCCGCAACTGATGGACATGGGTTCTACCAAGGCCGCGCAGACGGAGTGTACTATTATGATTTCGCCGAGGGAGGCTTGCAACGGCTGTACGCTTCGCAGACGCCCTGCTCAAGGGTGACCCAGAGTTCAGACGGGACGCTTCTTGCCTGGTTCTGTCAACGCGGGAGAGACTACGACATTCAGGTTTTCAATCCGTACACAAAGAGCATTCTTATGACGGCCAGAAGCGCTGACAACCCCTTTTTGGCTTTCAGTTCGAGCGGCAGGCGGCTGTATGTAGGTGGAGAGCAGGGGACCCTTTCGGTATACGACATAAAAGACGGTTCCCTCTTTTTCCAATGCACGCTCGATGACGGCGTTCGCTTCGTGTGCGCCGTTCCGGGGGATCGCTACATTCTAACAACTCATGTTCATGATCGCATCCGCGTCTGGGATATGGAGCGACGCATGTGCCTGCGTTCTTATAGCGGGTTCGACGGCTTACCGTTTCCCCGTTGGGGAAACGACGGGGCGCTCGTCATCGCCGCATTGAACGGCAAGGGCAGATATCGGGAGTATCCCATGCCGGAAATGAAGGGCAAACCCGTATGGGAACTGAGCATTGTTAAGGACGCAGCAACGCAGCTTGCCAATGGCGCGCGGTTTGAGCAGGCAATCTTTGCTGCCGAGGCAGCCTTTGTAAGGGGAGACTTTGTGATCTCGTTAAAGCAACTCAGGGAGGCGCGCGCGTTCCCCGGCCGCCGAAGTGAGCCGCGCTGTCTCGCGCTATCGATAAAATTGGCGCCCCATTTCCGCCGTGGCAAGCTTCTGGACATAGTTCTTCTCTGTCACATACCGCAGGTTACGGATGCCGCCCTATCTAAAGACGGCAAGTTTATTCTGGATCGCCGCACGCATGCGGTCTCGTGGGCCGAAAATGGCAAAGGCGTGATTTCGGAACATGCGACCAGAAAGTACAAGGATGCTGCATTTATAGGTGGCAATCAAGTTGTCTATTGTTATAAGCAGGGTGAAAATGCGGAACTAATGGTCGACATTTACCGTCTGCCGGACGGTGACGACGTCTATTGCGAACCTGGCTATAGCGGATGTGTCTGCCGAGGGAACGGCGTAAGCGACGTCTCTCTGAGCTTTGTAACTTCGCCGGACTGTGAGAGTTTTGTTGTTTCGTTCCCGGGGTTTTGGCGCAACAGTTATGTCACCGTCAACGGCAGCGGCAAAACCCTGGGCGTCTATCCGCCGCCGATGGGCGTGTGGGCCGTGGTCGGTACGAAGGACATTCTGCCCGCCGTGGCGGCCTTTATCGACGCAAAGGGCGTAGTGCGACTTGCAGACGGAAAACGGCTCCTGAAGTGGAGCAAGGTTCCTGATATCCAAAGACGTATATTTAAGCTTATGAAGTTTAGAGTGACCGCCAATGAGGGAGAAAAGCTGGCCGCTCTGGTTAGTGTGGGCCATGCTTTACTCAGAAAGGAAAAGCTGCAGCACCTCGTAGATGAGCAGGATAATAAACTCTTTCTTTTCTCTCTGGAGACGGGCAAGCTACTGCGTTCCGTGCGCTTGCCGGAGGGTGAGTACGCGACGCATCATGGCGGCTACTTGACCTGCGTTCAGGATGGCGACATATTGCTCTACGACATCGCAGCCTTTCGGAAATACGATACTCCGGAACCCGTTCACATTCCCGGCGTAACGAAAAGAGCAGAATTCAGCGCCGACATGCTGCATATGTTTGCTTCCTCTTCGGTCTATTTCCTCGATTGGGAACTTCTTTAACTGCGGATACAATCCTTTCAGCATACGTATACACCACTGCAACTTTACTAAAAAAATCCCTTTTGTCCCCATGGTAATCTGTGCTCATCAAACAAGGAGGCACAGAGAAATGAAAACCAAGGGACAGAAGGGATTTGCTATTGTCAACATTATCGTGGGCGTGATCCTGGTCATGGCATCGTTCGCCATGTTCGGCGATCCAAGCGTGGGCCCCGGCGGCATCATCAGCCTCGCGTTGGGCGGTGTGTTCTGGGGCGTGGGGGCGTGGGCACTCTCTACGTTCAAAAAGCACATGGACGATGAAGCCCGCGTAAAGAAGGCCCGTTGCTGGAACCTCGTTTGCTTCATCGTTTCGGTGCTGGTGCTGGCTGTCTGCACGGTGCTGCCCATCCTCGGCTCGGTGGGCTTGCTTTAAAACGTTTTGTCTTTTGTGAAAGTGGGGAGCAGAATATGAAAACCGCGGATATGACCGATCGGGAGTTGGAGACAAAGCTTTGGGACGACGATCAAGACGCAGCATTTGCGGATGTGACTGACGCGGATTTCGATAGGCTGCTCATCGATGTATACGGCGCCGACGGCTCACCCTACATGGATGAATTCGAGTACATCGACGCCTGCATCTGCAACAGAGGCGTGGAAAAGAGGCGGGCGGTGTTTCATGCCTGGCGGAAGGCGAAGGGTTGCGATCCGTCGGCGCTTCATCATGAGGAATGAAAGCAATGCTGTTCCGCATCTGTATGAAAACCGATAGTTTGATAGGAGGAAGCATATGAGACGCTTGATCGCATGTACCATCCTGTTGATGTTCAGCCTTTCTTTCTTTTGTTGTACCGTTCAGAAGGATTCAGCGGATACTTCAACGCAGGTATCCGTTGTGGAGATGACAGATGAACCCAAGACCGCGCCGAAATCGGTAACGACCTCAGTACCCGTTGACTATGTGGCCTATACACCGGCTAAGGACGCGGCGCTGAATGCGCTCAAAGGCACTTTGGATGAAAGTCGCTCCTGCCTTTACGCTTATCGTGACTTTGGAGTGACGGAGAATCATTTTACACAAAAAGCCAAGATGTTCGGAAGCAACGGTGAACTCGTGAAGAATATGGATGAGAACTCGCAAAGCGACCCTTATTCCGGTCGGAGCTGCATTCGCTGCGAAATCGGTACGCAGGGTAAGGATTGGGGTGGCTGGCTGTTTTTAAACGGCTACCTGCCTGCAGGAGAAACGGTTCCCCGTCTCAACGACGGTAGGCAGGAAAACGCAGGGTTGGATTTGACCGGTGCAACTGAGCTTCGCTTTTTTGCAAAGGGCGAAACCGGAGGCGAAATGGTGGAGTTCTTTACGGCGGGCTTCGGCTACGACGGGGAATGGGGTAATCGGCTTGTGGATTACCCGGACAGTGCGAAGAAACAGACGCTTGGTTTTGTTATGCTCACGCCGGATTGGCAGGAGTACGTGATCCCTCTTTCCGGTGAGAATCTTGATTATATCTGTTGCGGATTCGGCTATGTATGCAGCGGCAACAAGAGTGGAAGCAGCACGAATATCTTTTATCTCGACGATATTCGCTTTACCGGGCAGATTGTTTCCCTTCAAAGCGCACCGATATTGCTGCGCTCCTACAATACCGATAACATCTATATTCAGAATGCCGCTTTTTCCTACGATAACGCCCTTGTAGCCATGGCGTTTCTTTCGGAAGGGAGGCAGACGGAAGCAGCCCAAATACTTGACGCTTTCGTATATGCTATAGAGAATGATCGCTATGCTGCGGGGCGATTACGCAACGCCTATGCCGCGGGTGATATTTCCGCCCTGCCCGGATGGGAGAGCGGCGCTCGCCTGCCGGGCTGGTATGACGCCGACGAGGGCGATACCGGCATCTGGTATGAGGATCGATATCAGGTGGGGAGCAACGTAGGCAACACCGCCTATGTAGCCTTGGCATTCCTACAATATGATGCCATCTATGGCAGCGAGACGTATCGGAATGCGGCGAAGACACTCATGGATTGGGTTCTGGAAAACTGTACAGATGGGAATGTCGGTCTAACCGCGGGCTTTGACGGTTGGGCTGAAGGAGAGAAACCAGTGGTGTATCCATTCACCTATAAATCCATCGAGCACAACATCGACGCCTACGCAACCTTTCGTCAGCTTTACGCTTGTACTGGAGAGGCAAGGTATCTAGCGGCTGCGGACAGCGCACGAGCCTTCATAAATACCATGTACGACGACACGGCAGGCGTATTTTACACCGGAACCACCGAGGATGGCATAACACCCAGCCGCGACAACATCGTGCTGGATGCGCAGGTATGGGCGGCGTTGGCGCTGGGCGAAGACTTTACGCCTTATGAGGATTCTCTTAACCGGGTGGCGTCCATGCGCACGGCAGCGGGCGGATATCCCTTCTGCGAGGAGAACACAGGCGGCGGCTGGTGGGCGGAGGGAACGGCTTATACGGCTCTACTGTACCGACTGCGCGGCGAAGACGCAAACGCGAAAGCTGCGCTGGACGAACTTTCAGCTATCCAGTTGGAAAGTGGTTTATTCCCCGCCGCAACGGTGGAAACGCTGCCCACCGGCTTTGAGTTGTTCGATGGATCGCCATGGGTTTACTCCAGCGATCCGCATATCGCCCCTGCTGCGTGGTTTGTCCTCACCATCAATGGATTCAATCCGTATCGATTTTACTGATGCGGCTAAACCTCTCCCTTGACGCATCAAGGGGACACGGGTCTTATTTGACAACCATTGTTTCCACGCGCATTACGTTGCTTTTTATCAGCCACAGAAGCATTATCTCAGATGTTGGCAAAGACAAGACCAAGCGTTCCGTATTACACTGCGCAGACGCGCTACAGACTCAAATGAAGGCCGGAGGGGTTTCAGGATGATTTTTATTACGGGAGATACACATGCCGACTTTGCACGGTTTCGCAACCCGCTGCCCTTTCCAAAGGGATACCGTACGTCGTTGGAGGATGTCGTCATCATCTGTGGCGATTTCGGCGGTGTTTGGGAGGACACTCAGCATCAGGCGGCGCAGCTAGACCGACTGTCAAAGCTCCCGTATACAGTCTTATTCGTCGACGGCAACCACGAAAACTACGACCTGCTGGAGGCATATGCCGTCACGGACTGGAACGGCGGGCACGTGCGGGCCATACGAAACAATGTCTTGCAGCTGATGCGCGGGCAGCGCTTTACGATAGACGGCAAGTCCTTCTTCACGATGGGCGGTGCAGCGTGCCATGACATCCAAAATGGAGTGTTGGATCCGGCGGACGATAGCTTTATGATTCAGTTTCGCGAACTGCGTTATCAGGGTAAATTCTTCCGCATCCGAAATCATTCTTGGTGGGATCGGGAATTGCCCACCGAGGAGGAGTTGGAAGAAGGCTGGCGTACGCTTGAACTTGCGTCGTTTCAGGTCGATTATGTCATTTCGCACTGCGCGCCGACCGAGCTGCAAAACCAAATAATGGCAAAACTGCATAACGATACCTATCAAGCCAACCGGCTGACAGATTTTTTGCAGCGAGTATATGACAATTGCTCTTTTTCTCACTGGTTTTGTGGGCATTATCATGTGCCGTATGACCTTACACCGAAGTTTCATGTCCTGTATGAACCTTTGATGGTTCTGCCAGAGTAACGCTATTCAAACTTTAAAAATTCTCATACGCATCGAATCTATACGGTTACGGCGGTTTCTCGTGCGATTTTCTTTGATCGGGGCGCAGCTTTTTTGAGCTGCGTGCTTTCCACGCGCGTTCCCGTAGTGTGGTCGTCGGTGGACTGCAACTATTTTGAAAAAACCTCGTCAAGTCACGCGCTATCATGAAATCATCTTACCAAGGAGGAATAATTCATGAGTGCACAATTACTCAAACGAGAACACTTCGAAAATGGGGAATCCTTCTCTGAAAAAGACTTCAGCGCATTTTTGTTAGCGTCTCGCGAAAGCGCGAAGGCAATCTACTCGCGCTACCTTCCCTGCCTTGCGGGCGGCGTACTCATCAGCGTTTTCTTCGCCAAGGGAGTTGGAGGCTTTGTTGGCAACATGCTCGGCGTCGCTTGTATCTTTGCGGGACTAATTCTGGGCGGGGTGCTTACCAAGAAAGTGTCCGAATCTGCCAATGAACTCGCGGCAAAACTCGGCATAACGCAAAGCGACATCGTCAAGGCGCGGCGGAATATGAAGAACAACACCGTCGCCTGGCGCGACCCTGATATGGAAAAGCGGACCACCTATCAGAATGTGGTTTCAGAAATGAACTCGAAGCCAACGCCCGTTTATCCGGCGGCAAATATACCAGTTAAGAAAACGTATCCGCTATTTACCGGTACCGGCGTATGCGACGTATGCAATCAGCCACTTAGCGAGGGGAAGGCCTATATCGTGCCGAACAACGTATTCTATGCCTCTCCCAAATGGCGCGCATGGTACAAGCAGACGGGGGTCCTCTTTATGCGACGCCCGTTCAGCGACGCAGACATTGCCGCCATGCAAGCACGCGATCATTCTGCGGGATCGGCCGTCTGCGAACAGTGCATCCAAATGTTTGAATAGGAGGAGATTGATATATTACCGCTTCCCACGCTTCTGATCCGATTCGACATCGGCAAGATCAACACCGGTGGTTATGGATACGCCAGTTACAAAGCGCTGTTTTCTGCGGTGGACGGCAAACTGTTCGAAGGCTGCACGTTTTTCGATGGGGACTCGAAGGCGACACTCTACAGCGGAAACGAAAACGTAAATTGTATCGCCATACAGCACCTCGATATCGGGTGGTTGGAGCAAATCAAATCCGCACTGGAACGGGATGAATCGTTCCGCGCGCTGTTCGCCGTGTCTCCGCTCGCCGTCATGCGTCAGCCTCCAGATGAGCTGCTCGTCAATGCAGGCCAAATTCGTTACCAGCAGTGGATGGGCGCAGATTCCTGGGGAAAAGCTGCCTGGTCCAACTTACAGACACAAAGGGATACGAACGAGCCAACCATTCGAGAACAAAACGCGACGAAGTCTACGGAGTGTTCCATCGAAGCGGGGCAAGAGAGTCTGCCCGTCACGGAGAATGCTGAACCGCCTGCTCGGTTTCTGGGGGAAAAATCGAACCGCGCGGTCTGGCTGATCTGCTTTGCCGCGATTTCCTGGTTTATTTTGATCGCTTTGCAGTCTGCTTTTGCGCTTCGTACCATGTTTAGTGCGGATACGCTCTATTTTTGCGTGGCCGCTATGGTTGGCGCGGCAACCTATCTCGTTACGAGGCAGCGTATACAGTATAAATTGATTGCCGCAGGCGCGGCCGCGCTTAGCGCCATCCTGCTCGCCATTGGCGAAGCCGTTGTGAAGAATCCAGTCATCTTCGGCATGCAGGTTCCTCTCGTGAAAATTTTCGACATGGGTAACGTGTTGATCGTTCGTGCTCTTCCCGCCGCGTTTGCTGCCGTTGGCGTTGCGCTCGCGCTCACTGCGGAGAGTAAAAACAGACAACGACCAGCGGCGTGTGCGGCTCTCCTGCGGTGCGGGAGCCATTGGGTTTTTCATAGTACGGGAAATCCATGCGGTTTACAGCGCAAGGATGTTTCTCTCAAAATTGCGCTTTCCAGATCTATTCTCCGTGTTCTCTGGCGCGCTGTTTGATGCGGCCTGTGTATTTGCCGTCTGCGTCGCGGCCTATGCGCTGTGTAACATGCCTTCCGGGAGAGTGCGCACGAAGGGGCTCGGTCTCGTCTGGTGCTGGATCGCAACCTTCGGTATGGCTGCATCCGTGATTACCATGCTGATAGCTGGACTGAATAACGGGCAGCCGGCGAGTGTGTTTGCCGCGCAACTGCTTCTCGCGCTATTCGGCCTAACTGGATATATCCTACTCTTAATGAATCAGCGTATCGGGTTGTATTTCATCCTGCTTGGCGTGGGTATGACAATTGCAGCGTTGATTGTCACGACGCTGTCGCAATTTCTTTATGGCAATACACGGTTCGCCGTCTTGCTTGTTTCGCTCTTGCTGGGCGCGCTCAATCCGCTGTTTGCCTGGCTCTCCGTCCGCGCGGCACGAGACGAGAATGCGCGAGAATAAGCACAGTTTTCGGTACGATTTGCCCACATAAAAACAGCGCCGGTGGTTTCTGGGTGAGGGTTGCTATTATTATCTCTAGCCAGTTTTGGCATCACTCGCTACACCCATGTACCTTTTTAAAATTGTCCAATGTGTCTGACTGCTGCTTATACAAAGCCTCACATTCTTACTCGTGCAACCCATTTCGCTAGTGTTTCTCCGTGTTCAAGGCGACTCGAATTTTCACCCCAAAGCCCTTATATTCGCACACTCTGTCATTTTTGACTGCAAATGACGTGTTAAGAGTAAGCGAGGATTGGGGGAGAGTTGTATGGGAAGGGTCAAGACGTGTTTGCTACGTGTTGATTTTCACCCGCTGCTGCAAGCGGATTCACTTCGATATCGAAAAAATAACGGATATGTGAAACAAACGATATTAAACTTCATATCAGGTTTATATGCTCGGGGATACCGCCACTTTGTCATCTATATCAACAAGCCATCTGATTTATGGATTGCGGAGATGGTTTATTTTCTGACGCTATCTGAAACAAACCTTGAGATGAGTTACTCCATTGGACTCTGGATCGATATGGAATGCGCCTACCCTTGGATGGATCGAACAGAAATGTTTTCTACAGAAGTAATAAAACACGCCAAACGCGTATTCTGGCGCAGTAAAAAATGGTATGATAACTATTGCTAATTGAAATGAGATAATAAGTATATATACAAGGAGGCGTGGACTATGAAAAAGATGCAAAGGCAGGGAACAGTTTTTCTTATAGTAGTTACGATTTTGCTTTCTGCATGTAAAGCGACACCAAGCGAGGAGTTTATTACTCAAAAAGATACAGAACGAATGATCGAGCAGGCGATTCCGACACAATCCGGAACGGCGGTGAACGATCTTGGTATACCAGAGCAAAATGTTACTTTTGAGACGACTGACACAAGCGGAAATGTGCAAATCCATGTTGACGCTAACGTTTTCGTGCCTTCCGAAAGTTACTTGCCTGTTGCGAGAATCAGTATGAGAGATTTCACCAAGCAGGATGTGGAAACGTTATACAATGCTTTATGTTCAGACGCAGTTCCGGTTTCTGATGATTCCGGATTCCCTAAGCGTTATTATCAAAAGCAAATTGATAAACTGATGCAAATGCGTGAAACAGGTAATCTTGATAAATACGATACTGTCGAAGAGATAGATGTTGCTATTGCAGAGCTTATTGATCAGATGAATCAAGCTCCTGAGACCGCCACAGCTATTGAACCACGTTTTGAATTCACTGCGTATGATGATGGGGCGTCTGATATTAATCTTTTTTGTGTTCGCAATGACTCCATGGTCTCACGTTTAATAGTGTTTAATGCAAGCGATGGCGTTGGAGGAGGATATGCTGAATATATAAGAGATATACAGCAAACCGCAGCGTTTTCTCGGTTAGTGTCAGCGGGAACGGGCGTTGCCTCTGCTTTTGCGGAGACTTTGAGCCCAGAGTTCATACAACCAAAAATCAGCCTGCAACAAGCGAAAGGAATGGCAGAAGAGCTTATAGCAAACCTTGGTTTGGCAGATTTTGCTTGTACCGGCGAACGACTTATGCCGCTGAATAATCCACACATCGAAATTGGCGACGAAGACGGCTCTGGTCTATATGAGTTTATGTTCACACGATCCATCAATGGCGTTGGTATTACATATACAAATGATGATATGACATCAACGCCAGATAGTGCAGACAGCGTCGCAAAGCCTGTGAGATATGAGAAAATTCGTGTGTTTGTTGATGATGAAGGTGTTTTTGCGGTCAGGTGGAATGGTCCCTGTTCCGCCGAGGAAATTGTATCTGAGGAGACGACCTTACTTTCGTTTACAGATATAATGAGTTGTTTCGAAAAAATGATTGCAGTAAAAAATGAGGGGATTGTGAGCTGGGATGGATCGCCTGTCAAAAAAGAGATTGATGTAACGAAAATTACCCTTGGGTTAATGCGCGTGGTGGAGAAGGATAATTATGAGACTGCAGTCATTGTACCCGTGTGGGACTTTTTCGGCACTGAAGCACGCCAAGATAGTACTACTGTTTCTGGCATGGATGGTTATGAATCTCTTTTAACTATCAGCGCAATTGATGGAAGCGTAATTGACAGGAGTTTGGGGTATTGAGCGAAATCAATTGGTATTTATTGTTACTCTTACTTTGCTTCCTGTTACACTTTGGGGAGGGTAACATCAGTTGATATAGAGCATACAAATACGCTGATTCATTACCAATGTCGTCGAAACTCTATGTTGCAATGCATTGCAATATTTACAACTAAATTACATCAATACCACATTCGCATGCTAGGAGGTGAAAGGAGGCTGTGATAAGATAAAGTTAAAAGTTGTGAAACTGGAGGCTGTAATATGCCGAATCGAATACTGCTTGTTGAAGACGACAGTGATATATCCGACGTGATAGGTATGAATCTAGAATATTCAGGCTACTCTTTTGTTGCTATCGATGATGGCCAGAAAGCAGCTGAATACCTAACGGAAGATAACTCTTTCGATCTTGCCATACTCGATATCATGTTGCCGGGGCTTGATGGATTTGCGCTCCTGGAACACATGCAAAAGCATTATATTCCTGTACTCTTTTTAACAGCGAAGTCCGATGTCGGATCGAAAATAAAAGGTCTTCGTGATGGCGCAGAAGACTATCTGGCCAAGCCATTTGAGATGTTGGAACTTCTCGTACGGATTGAAAAGATTTTGGAGCGAACAGGAAAGCTGAATAAAACGCTTTCATACCAGAATATTACTGTAAATGTTGAAACGAGAACCGTAACGCTGGATGAAACGCCTGTGGATTTACAGCCAATGGAATATGATCTTCTCCTCGTATTGCTACGTCATAAAAATTGCACGCTCAGCAGAGAACGTTTACTTATGGAGATTTGGGGTTTTGATTATATCGGCACAACACGAACTGTTGACATGCACATTTCCAATTTGCGCCGCAAGTTGGATCTAAACAAAGCAATTGTCACGATTCCCAAAGTTGGCTATCGACTTGTGGAGAAGTCATCATGAAACTCCGTACAAAACTTACGTTGATTACGGCGCTGATCACTGCCGGCGGGGTATTGATCAGCACTTTGCTTATTCTCGGCTTCATCCGGCGCGAAACGGAGTCGGATATTGTTTCAACTGGCATGGAAGACCTGGTGTCGTTTTATAGCGAGTTTTCCGGGACCTCCTTTCCACTTAATGTGGAGGATCTGGTTATGCAAAGCGAATTGCGCCGACGACTCAATTATATTGCGGGGTCTTTTGAATATGCGCTGACAAAGAACGGACAAGTGCTGAGCAATAATACAGGCATTGATGTGGAGAAGGCGCTTTCAATGAAGGGATACTCAGAACGATCTGTCTCACGCTTTGAATCGCCGGTTCGCTATACTCTTTGCCGCATAGCAGGGCAAGACTATTTGCTTGCCGCTGCTGATTTTATCACTGTGGATGAGCCGTATACTCTTTCTCTTGCACGAAATACTACAACGGACATGAACGAGATACGCGCAATGGGGACAAAATGTACCGTTGTGGGCGTGGGCATCGTTGCGCTCGCCGCAGCGCTTGCGTTGTTTTTTGCGAAACGTTCCCTCAAAACGGTAGTTGCGCTAGAAGCCGAGGCAGCAAAGATTGCGTCAGGCAGTTATTCAAGCCGCATCCCCGTCAGGGGAAACGACGAGATCGCTGCGCTTTCGGATCAATTCAACCGTATGGCGTCGGCAATATCGGAGAAGATTATGGAGCTCAATGAGACAGCAGCCCGCCAGCGAATGTTCATCAGCGGAATGTCCCACGAAATGAAAACGCCGGTCACCTCCATACTGGCTCGGTCGGAAACCTTGCTTTCTCGTGATATCTCTCCCAAAGATCAGCGTCGCTCATTGGAAAGAATTTATGACCAGTGCGCATGGCTGGAACGATTGTCCGGCAAACTCGCTACACTTACCATGCTGGAAGGCAGTATTGACACAAAGCTTACAAACGTTGCAGAGCTATTTGATTCCGTCAAGGAACTGATGGAACCCGCTCTTGATGAAAAGAGAATTATTCTTATTACGAAATGTAGTGTAATGACTCTGCCTATGGATGCTGATCTGATTCGTTCTGCGATTATCAATCTGCTTGAGAACGCCAAGCGGGCCAGTGAAGAAGGATCGCAAATAGAGCTTTTGGCTTATGATGGTACTATCGAAGTGAACGATTTTGGCCGAGGCATTTCCAAAGAAGAAATTGATCGTATTACCGAGCCGTTCTACAGGATAGATCGCTCCAGAAGCAAGAAAAACGGGGGTGTCGGGCTCGGACTTGCACTCGTAAAACGGATAGCAGATGCGCACAACATTAGATTAGTGATTGAAAGCGAACTTGGCATCGGTACAACCGTTCTACTATCCTTTCCCGATGTTGACAATTAAATTACATCTTGATGACAAGTCTACCGAGCAGATATGGGATCATACGGTCAAGAAATGAAAGGAAGTGTAATGGATGAGAAGAAAGATTTCTTTGGTCATAGTGCTTTTGATATCGTTTCTTTTAGCCGCATGCCAGCCGACGCCGGATGAGGTGTTTATTATTGAAAAAGACACCGGGCGCATGATGGAAAAGGCGAGCTCTGATGAAAACGGGACGGTGGCAGATGCGCTTGGTTTGCCCGGCGGCAATTATACATTTGAAATTACGGATACCAGCGGGAGAGTCAAAGTCAGCGTTGATGCGGAGATGATCACGCCGGACGTGGACTATTTACCCATTGCGCGGGTCACGGGGAGAAGCTTTACCGAGCAGGATGTTGAGAACATTTACAATGCCCTTTGCGACGGCGCAACGCCGGTGAGTGAAGACGCGCCAATGCCCAAACCCTTCTATCAACAGACATTAGACGGGTTACTGGAGCTCAGGGATTCCGGCAATCTGGATAAATATGACTCCGTCGAAGATCTGGATGCAGCGATTCAGGAAGTCATGGCACAAGTCGCTTCCGCGCCTGAACATGCTGTTCCGATCGTGCTAAACAGCTCATTTAATTCATCGGGAATTGCTCGAATTTTATGCGTTCAAAACGACGCGACAGTATCTGACCTTTTCGTAATCAACTCTACGCAAACCGAACGTGGCGTGTATTCCGATTTCATCCGAGACGTCTTTAACAGAACGGAGTTTGCGCATCAATCCGCTTATGGGCAGGCTGTGACGGTTTCCTATGCGCTGACACGGGACGCAAACATCATTCTGCCGCAAATCAGCGAGCGGGAGGCGCTTGCAAAAGCAGAACAAGTGATCTCCACGCTGGGACTTGATGATTTTACTTGTACTGGAAGACGTATTGCGCCGTTGTTTGACGCCCCGACTGCAGAAGTGAAGGCCGCCTGCAAGAGCGTGTATGAGTTTATGTTTACGAGAAGTGTGAACGGCGTGAACGTCACCTATACAAACGATATTCTCTCTTCGCCGCCCAACGATCCAAATACAGTATCGGAACCTTGGATGTATGAGAAAATTAGAATGTTTGTGGATGATCACGGCATATATGCCTATATGTGGAACGCTCCCTGCACGGTTACCGAAATCCTAAACGACAAGGCGACTTTGCTGCCGTTTGATCAAATCAAAAAGATATTTGCAAATATGATTCTGGTGAAATATGGAGATTATATTGGCGATGATGCTTCCAAGAACATCTCAATCAATATTACGCAAATCCAGCTTGGGTTAGCCCGCGTCACTGAGCAAGACAACAATGCGTATGGCTTGCTGGTGCCCGTTTGGGATTTCTTTGGAACTTACGACGAGGGAATTGGATATCCAATTGGTCTAGACGGATATGAATCGCTGTTGACGATCAACGCTGTCGACGGAAGCATCATCGACCGGAGCAAAGGCTACTGATCTTATTTCTATACGAAAAGCAGTAGGCATACTCGAAAGGAGGCAATCCTGTTGAGAACGAAGATTGTGCTTTGTGCGGCGCTCGTTTTCTTGTTAACTTTGGCATCTTGCCAACAAACACCTGAAAATGAAATCGTCGTCGAGAAGGACATTGACCGAATGGTGTCGGCTGCGATGGAGGCTGAGGATACGAACGATGCATTGCCTCATACGCTGGCTGAAAAATTAAATGTTCCAAGCAGCCTCAAAGAGACGTTTGCTTCGCAAAACGGGAAAACCGAGTTTATGATCGATGCGAGTATCATTTTGCCACCGTCAGATTCGGTCCCCATTATTCGAGTGAGAAAGCATTTGTTCACGCAAAAGGAAGCAGACTTAATGATGGGGCTCTTCCTTGGGGATGATCCGTTGTATACCATCCCCAATTCAATGACGAAGGAACAAATCGAAGAGAAGCTGATCGATTATTATGGCATGCGGGATGGGTCTATTCCAATTAACGTAGATGGCGAAGACAGAAGCAGCGTTGAGCGCTTGAATGAAATCATTGCTTCTTACGAAAAAGCACTGTTAGCAGCAACTGACACACCTGTGTTGGTTTTAGCCAGCAAGAAGCTCGAGACTCCCAAAGACGCCGACAATAGCAGCGCACAGCGAATAGAAGGTGTCACAAGACAAGACGATACGGATGTCTATTTTAGCATTACGAATTCATATCCTTTGCCTAATATAGTTCGAGCCGTTTATGTAAAAGCGAAAACGGTTGAAGGTACTACAGTTAATGACTCAGCCCCATATTATGAGTTGAGTGATCAACAATCACCCAAAGTCCCAACTAGCTTTACTCTCACAGAAGATGATGCTTTGAGCGCTTCCGATCGCGCATTGGAAACGCTGGGAATAAAAGATATGGTTTGCTCTAGAGTGAGTTTTGTAGTAATGCCGGATAGTGCGAGCGGTTGGATGTGGCCAGGAACGACTTTTCGTTCGGAGAATGCTAAAGATTTCAAATGGGCGTATAAAATCCAATACACCAGAAGTTACGGTGGCGTGCCAATCACGATAACGAAGGATGACGGCACAGGCGTTGCAGACGAAGAGCAGTATGTGGAACCTTGGGAATATGAGAGGCTTGAGCTTATCGTTGATGAGACCGGTGTCATAAGCTTTCTTTATAAATCTCCATACGAGGTTGTCGAATCGGTTACGGAAAATGCAAAACTATTGCCTTTTCAAGACATCCAATCCGTTTTATCAACGATGCTTCCAGCGAACTATGCTTGGATGGATGAATCAGGTGATATTGTGAGTGCTGTAGTCAACATATCTGAGATTCAGTTTGGTCTTGCACGAATAACAGAGCCCAATACACGCGATCAGGGGTTATTAGTGCCGGTTTGGGACTTTTGGGGCAGCGTCAGCATAACGAATGACAAAGGGGATGTTCATCTGTTTACGAAGTATGACGCTCTGCTCACAATCAATGCAATTGATGGAAGTACCATCAATCGATCTCTTGGATACTGAACAGGAGATTGATTCAAAAATAGATCCGGTGGCAGATGGTACTAAGGCACCATCTGCCACATATTACTTGAAAAAAGGAGATAAAAAATGAATCGGCAAATCATAGCATTCTCCGTTCTCATACTATCCGCAATTCTGCTAACGGGTTGCAAGGAGACTCCTGACTCACAATATATTGCCGATGGCAATCAACCAATTACCATCATTGCAGAAGTTCAAGATGCGTCCCCGAATCAAAATGAAGTTGCAGAGCAAAATGAAAATGATTCAAGTATTCCCAGCCATATCAGCGACAGTATCCTGGAAAGTGAGAAATACGGTCGCGTTTCTATCGATGCTGAGGTTTCGTCACGAATCAAGAGTTCTGCTTCCGTTCAAGCCATATTGCCGGGTTCCTTTGCGCAGTCGGACATTGATTTTATGCTTGAGCAATTCTTTCCGAACAAAGAATTGCTCAAAGCGATTACTGAGAAAACAAAAGAGCAAATAGCAAACGAAATAGAAAAAATCCAAAAGCAGTTAGCGAATCCTGCTGAACTAACAGAAGATGACATATCAGGCATGGAGTATGCTCTTAATCAGCTAAAAGAACAATATCCAACCGCACCGGAGCAACTTGCTGGAGAGCCAGCATCAGCATTACTAGCGATCAATCCCGAGTCAGATAATGAATCGCTTTACGTTGCTGCTGACCTCGGGTTTAGTGAGCCTTCGACTCTTGATGTAGTGAACTTCCGCGACGGTAGCTTTCGAAACTTCCTCGTTCTATACCTGAATTCTGACAAGATATTTCTGACAAGTAATCTTCTCTCCGGCAGAGATGCCGCTGGACAGAATATGACTTTGGAAATGGCGAAAGAGAAAGCTCTTTCATATCAGCAGGAGCTGAATCTAAGTGGGCTAGAGCTATTTGAAGTTCAGACGGGTATGACGGAGGATCAAAAAGCCCAAGGGTATATAGCAGTTTTCCGCCAGGGTATCCATGGTTCTGCAATTGCAAAGCCCCAGATAATCGACCTCTCGGGGACAAAACAGGATCTTGCGGCAAAGTGGCCTAGCGATGAGCTCAGAGTAAAGTTTGATGATCAAGGTATTTCCGCAATCGAATGGAATAACAAAGGAACGCTCGTTGCATCTCCCGCCCAGGTAGAAACGATCAGTTTTCAAAATATTATGGAGATAGCAAAACAACAGCTTAGAAACAAGTATGCATGGAATGAAAATGTCCAATATCAGACAGAGGTCCACGTGGATCGAATCGTTTTTGAGTACTCGATTATTCCCCTGCGTGATGAAGTTGGAGCGTTTAGGATTGTCCCAACATGGAATTTTTATGGTGGGATTCTCTGTAAATATGAGGATGGCACAACCGAAGAATTTTATGAAGGAAGAAATGATATCTGTCATCTTTCCATCAATGCTGCAAATGGCAGTATCATCTCATAGTCTTGAAAGCAACTTGCAATATAGAAAGTCCTTGCAAACAATGAGCGGGTGGCTCCATCACAGTGTGACGCTGCTTACAAGGACTAGATCATTATCACTCTATCGTAATCAACAAGCAATGTAAGGAGATGTCTCTTGCCCGTCCTCCACTCCGACCTCAACCGAGCGTTATCCAAGGCATTCGTGCTAAGCATTCTTGGCACGATGCTTTGCGTACTGTTCGGCGCGTTTTCAACTTT
>DLGD01000023.1:0-2157 GCA_002482505.1 Christensenella sp. UBA7703
CTACTTTTACTTTACAGGTTCACATGCAGCGATCTTTGCTGCATGCCGTTTTACAATGATTGGTACGCCAATCCTCATTTTATGTATGGTTTTAGTGTGCCTTTTGCAAGTCAGTCGGGCTTGAAACCGTGACCGCCGCTGTCACGCGACAGCTCAAATGCCCGCAGCATGGATGCTTTGCGGCAGACTTTGCGAGATAGGCCGTCTGCCACAAATCGTCCGAGTAGCTGCACATAAAACCCGTTGCTAAGAGCAATAATGAAGGAGCCGGATGCAAACGCATCCGGCTCCTGCTGTTCTGATCGATTCTGTTCAATCTGCATGCCAAGCAGATTCAATCCCAAGAGGTTATCCCATCGGTGCATTACGCATTTTGCTTATTCTTCTGGAAGCCGAGAACGACTACCAGAATCTGAACAGCTGCGATGCCCAACATGAGAAGTGTCCAACGGTCTGTCAGTACCATCGAGTTGCTCATATTCTCCGTCAGCAAGAATGCTACGATAGCTCCCGCGGCGGGAATCAGCGTGGACCAGCGGAATACCTTCCTGCGCTTTGTCGGCTCCACTTCACGATTCTTCTTGAGAAGCGTGAAGATCGAGGCAGTCGCGAGGGCGGTCACAATCGCCAGTATCAGGTTCATGAGCGCCCACGTCGGGCCCGCCAGAGGCGTCCGCTCATTGGTGATGATCTCCTGCAACACGGGCAGTCTCGTCATCGAGCCATAGATCACAACGTCTTCATCCGGCATATTGACCGGAATTGCGGTGGTCCAGCCGTCAAACGTGAACTCGGCCTGATCCGGATTGACCGGAACCGGAACGACCGTTCCATAAGCAACGTTGCTGTAGACGATGTACGGCTCCGCGCCGTCCAGTCCTGTTGCCGTGCCGCCGTTCACATAGTATGTAACGGTGTGTACGTGCGGCTGAGACCACGTTGCGGTAAAGGTGACATCACCGACTGAACCCGCTGGAATGTTATCCGTCTGCGTCCAACCGAGGAAGTCATAGCCCGTGCGTGTCGGGTCATCCAATGTGATCAGCGGACTTTCCACCGTGTAAGTAGCGGGATTCCCCGGGGCGTTTGTGCCACCGTTCATCACATAGGTGATGTTATAGATGATCGGCGCGGACCAGTTCGCCGTGAAGACACGCGGTTCGATCGATCCGGCCGGGATTCCGCCAACAGGCATCCAGCCAAGGAAGACATATCCCGCCTGAGCAGGCGCAGCTAGAGCAATCGCCGGGCTCTCAATCGTATAGGTCGCGGGATTCGCCGCCGCGTTCACGCCGCCGTTCATCACATAGGTGATCGGGTAGATAATCGGCGCGGACCACGTTGCGGTAAACGTCTTGTCACCCGTAGAACCTGCCGGGATCGTGTTTCCGGGAGTCCATGCAAGGAAGTTATACCCCGCACGTGCCGGTACTTCCAGTGTGATCAGCGGGCTTTCCACCGTGTAGGTCGTAGGATTCGTCAGCACATTGGTGCCGCCGCCCATTACGTAGGTGATCTTATATTCGATCAATTCCCAGACGGCATACAGCGTAACATCGGTCGTGCCCATCACAAACGTGGTTGTACCACCCGTGGTATATGTGGGCGTGGTTGCATCGCTCGCTGTTGCCCAACCTTTGAAGGTGTATCCATTGCGGGTTGGCGCGGGCGCGAACAGTACCGTGGCCGTGACATCCATGTAGTAGATTGTGCTGTCGGTCGGTACCGGGCCAATGCCACCATTTGCGTCATAGCTGACCGCATATTCGATCGGGTCCCAAACCGCGTACAGCGTCACATCGCTTGCGCCCATTTCAAACGTGGTCGTACCGCTTGTGGCATACATGGGTGTGGCTGCCTCGATATTCGTAGACCAACCGACGAAGTTGAACCCCAAGCGGGTCGGTGCCGGTGTGAATAGCACCGTAACAGTGTCCTCAATATGATAGAGAGCGCTGTCGGTCGGTACCGGGCCAATGCCGCCGTTTGCGTCATAGGTTACCGAGTAGTCGATCGCTTCCCAAACCGCATAGAGCGTTACGTCGTTTACACCCATTGTGAAGGATTCCGTGCCGCCCTCGGTATAGGTAGCCGTGGTCGCGTCACTCGTCGTCGCCCAGCCAAGGAAGTTATATCCGCTGCGCGTCGGGGCTGGCG
>DLGD01000023.1:2165-37594 GCA_002482505.1 Christensenella sp. UBA7703
CATGTAGTAGATTGTGCTGTCGGTCGGTACCGGGCCGATGCCGCCGTTTGCGTCATAGCTGACCGCATATTCGATCGGGTCCCAAACCGCATAGAGCGTCACATCGCCTGCACCCATTGTGAAGGATTCCGTGCCACCCTCGGTATAGGTAGCCGTGGTCGCGTCGCTCGTCGTTGCCCAGCCAAGGAAGTTGAATCCGCTGCGCGTCGGCGCGGGCGAGAACAGCACCGTGACGGTGTCATCCGCGAAATGGCTTGCGCCGTCAGTCGGCACCGTGGCACTGCCGTCGTTTGCGTCATACAAGACGTCATATTGATCGTCAAATGTCCACTGTGCATATAGCGTCACGTTTCCGGTAATGGTGAAGGTTGCACCTGCCGCATAGCCCGTGCCCGATCCGTTGGCCTGCGTATTCCAGCCCGTAAAGTGTTTGTTTGCCGGGGCTGTAAAGCCATTGCTCTTTGTCGCGTAAGTCGAGTTGTATGGCTGATTCAGGTCGCTGCTCATCGACCCCGTTCCGGTGTTGGCGTCATACGAAACCGTGAAGACGTCATATGTCCATTGCGCATACAGCGTCACGTTTCCGGTAATGGTGAAGGTTGCGCCCGCCGCGTAGCCCGTGCCCGATCCNNCCGTTGGCCTGCGTGTTCCAGCCCGTAAAGTGTTTGTTTGCCGGAGCCGTAAAGCCGTTGCTCTTTGTCGTGTACGTCGAGTTGTACGCCTGATTCAGGTCGCTGCTCATCGAGCCCGTTCCGGTGTTAGCGTTATACGAAACCGTAAAAGTGTCGTATGCCCATTGCGCGTACAGCGTCACGTTTCCGGTAATGGTGAACGTTGCGCCTGCCGCGTAGCCCGTGCCCGATCCNNCCGTTGGCCTGCGTGTTCCAGCCGGTGAAATGTTTGCCGGTCGGAGCCGTGAAGCCGTTGCTCTTTGTCGTGTAGGTCGAGTTGTATTCCCGGTTCAGGTCACTGCTCACTGAGCCGGTCCCGCCATTGGCGTTATACGAAACCGTAAAGGTGTCGTATGCCCATTGCGCATAGAGCGTCACGTTGCTTGTCACCGGGAAGGTTGCGCCAGCCGCGTATGCGGTTCCCGATCCGTTGGCCTGCGTGTTCCAGCCTGAGAAGTGCTTGTGCGACGGAGCCGTGAAACCGTTGTTCTTCGTCGTATAGGTCGAGTTATATTGCAGGTTTGTGTCGCTGCCCATCGACCCCGTTCCGGTGTTGGCATTATACGAAACCGTGAAAGTATCGTATGCCCATTGCGCATACAGCGTCTTATCGCCGGAGATGGTGAAGGTTGCGCCTGCGGCATAGCTCGTGCCCGATCCGTTGGCTTGCGTGTTCCAGCCGGTGAAATGTTTGCCGGTCGGAGCCGTGAAGCTATTGTTCTTCACCGTATAGGTCGAGTTGTTTGCGAGATTCGGGTCGGTCGTAGTCGACCCAGAGCCGTTGTTTGCGTCGTAGGTCACCGTATAGGTGCTGTCTCTCCAGACACCATACAGGGTAACATTGTGATCCGGCATATCAAACGTGCTGCCGGGCGAATAATCTGGAGATGATGCCCACCAAGTGAGACTCCATCCAAGGAACTGATGCCCGGGCCAATTCATGGTATTCTGCCCCAGCACCGTTACGATATTGTGTTCTGCATAGTCGTTCGAATCGTTCGGCGCAGATCCGGTTCCTCCGAAGCCGTAGTTCCTGACATAATTCACTTCATGGAGGTCAAAGAACCAAGGCTGTTCGAACTTGACATATACCATATTGGTATTGCTCGAAGCGCTGATCGTCAAGGAATATATGCCGTTTCCTTCATATACATAATTCGTAAACTCACCGGCGCCGCCGTTGTTCTTAAAGAACCCCTTGAGCGCCCATCCGATGTTCGGAACAGCCTTGATCGTAATATCTTGATAAGTAGGATAGAGCTGGTTCGGGGTGATCACCGGATAGACCGGCGCAGTAATGGTCACAAGGTAGGCACTGCCTCCGCTGCCGACGTTTAAGTTCAGTTGCCAGCCCTTGCCCCAAACGGCTACCAGACTGGTGTTTTTCGTAACCGTAATCGCAGAGCCAAGCTTGTAAGTCTCATTGGTCGCCGTGTCTTTCCAATAATAGAAGACCGGGTCGCTGTTCGGCGGAGTCAGCCCCGTCGGTGTCGGTACGCTCAGAACGGTACCTGTATCAACCGTCTGCGATGTAGGGGGTGTTCCCGTCGTTCCGCCGCTTGTATATGTGACGGTGTACTGTTGAGTAGTCGGTGCAAGCAGGCCAAACGACATGATGCGTGCTCCTTCTATTGGAGCATACACCGCGTGAATGACAATGTTGAGTTCATCGCCGGTCACCGACAGATAGGCTTCGGAATCCCAACCATCAAATATCTGTGTATCCGGGTCGGGAATTCCCTTGTCTGAGGGTTCCTTCGCGCTTTGAAACTCTTTGACATTTTCTGTGCCGAGAATCGTCTTGCCATCCGCGCCGCCCAGGAACGTGACTGTATAGTCGCGAAGCGGAGCATATTGCGCGGTAACGACCAGATCTTTGGTCACATTGTTAAACGCCACATCCCAGCCAACGAATCTCTCGCCGGCAGGAATGCCTTTGTCACTCGGCGCTGTGGCTGACCCGCCACTGAGGACAACTTCCGTTTTTAATACGCTCGTTTTGTCTGCGCCGCCTAAAAAAGTGACGGTGTATACATCCGAAAACTGCGCGTAAACGGATTCATTTTGATTTACGTTTTTATAGTTTCCAGTCCAGCCGGTAAATTGCTTACCATCCGGGGTAGGAACGCTTTCGGGCGGTGTTGCATTTTCGCCCGCATTCACCTGCTGTGTTTTGAGTGCGCTGTTCCCCCAACCGAAAAATGTGACTTCGAATGCGTCACTCGCTTCCGCAAGCGCGTAGCTTGGGAAGATCGTCAGGATCATTATGGCACTTAAAAACAGGCTGATGAACTTATTCATTCGAATCTTCTTCATACTGTGCGCCTTCTTTCAAATATTTGGGGTTCACTCTGTCTCTCATCTATCTTTACGATAACATATTATATGAAACGCCCATTACTTCGTTGTTATTTTTCGGCATTACTTTTTTTATATTATTACTGTTTTTATTTGTTATATGATGCCAATTTTTATGTAAAGCAGGATGTAACCGTGTAAAAGTTACATTGACGTTACGTCTTTTGTGAGAATACCATGAAAATGCGCGGATCGGCGATGCTAAGCCTGTTAAGCGCATCCATACCGGTCAAGCAGCTGAGTATGAAAACCTTATGCATTAGTGACGAAATCCACCCCGTTTTCGCTCGTGTCGAATTCTCATAAGAATGGATACGTTGTTACAAAACGGTTTGGATAGAACGCTTGATTCGGCCGTATCTTTCAAAATTGAAATGGAAATTTGTTACGATCTGGAAAGCTGTGGTGAAAAATCGGCGTGCGGCATTTAAGCCAAGTGATCTTGCATCCTACGCCCTATGGTAGTTCTCAAAACGCGTCTTCACTCCATTTCGTCCGATAGAAAATCACCCGCGGCCAAGCCTGACAGATAGCACGAATTTAATCATCCTCCCCCGCATGCAGAACATGGAATCTTTATATGATCCGCATCCCGCATTGATCGATTGCTTGTAGAATTCTTCCCAAATCTGACATGATTTGTTGTTGTCGGGTTCATGAATCTCTGGTAAAGTAAGAGTGTTGAACTGCATGGTTCGAACGAAATTGTTTTCCCATTATTCTCTATTTCGAGCCATGCAACCGAAGGGCGCTCCGAGAGGAGCGCCCTGACTATTTTGCTACCGAATCGATAGAAAGATTTTCGAATAACTGCCGAAATCACAAATCCCTCGCAAAGGGTTTGTTGTGGTGGTGCACAAAAAAGGACATGATAATCGTCCTACCCGTTTGCGGTATGAAGAAACACGGAGTTGGGGCTGAACATCAGATTTTCAGTCAAGTCCGCAAGAAACTCAACCGGTTCTTCCATCCCCCGCGCAATCCATGTTTCAATCACGCTCACGAGCACCGCAGAGATCAGCGCCGCGATATAAGGATGCATCCGCTCATCCAACGACGTTTGGGGTAGCCCGGATAGAAGATTGCTTCTTTCTATATAATCTGAAATGCTTTGGTGCGCAAATCGAAACAGACCACGCTCATGAAAGAGAAGCAGCATTTCACGGTTTTCCAAAACAACTTTGAACGCGATGATCAACATCTCTTTTACACTCATCTGCGTCAGGTCAACCATGGACTCCAGCCCGCCGGTAAAGTCTTCAATCAAGAACCGCACCAGAGCATCCTTTGTTGGAAAGCGATTATAAAATGTCTTTCGCACCACGTCCGCGCGCTTACAGATCTCCGTCACGGATATCTCCTCAAAATCACGCTCTCGAATCAGGGATAAGAACGCATCCGCGATCGCTCTTTGCGATCGCTGCGCGACGCTGTTCACCTGCTCTTTCTGCATTACTCACATCCCCCGCTTTGTGTAAGTTACGCGTCAGACGCGCAATTCCGTTGATTTCACCCAAATCGAGTATATAATAAAATCATAACTTATACAATTGTGTAAATGCGAGGTTGTTTTATGTCCGACTGTCTCTATCTGCTGACCGGCGCCACTGGTCTTCTGGGCGGAAATATTGTGCGCGCGCTGGTCGATCGCGGTGACGCGGTCTGCGCGCTCGTCATGCGCGGCGACCCTGCGGCTGCCAGCCTGCCGGAGGGAGTGCGCCTGATCGAAGGTGACCTGCTGGATCTGGAAGCGCTGGAACGGTTTTTCACCGCTCCCGGCCCCGCAGCACGCGTCGTCATCCATGCCGCGAGCATCGTAACACTCGACCCGCGCCCAAGCGAGAAGGTGCGCGCGGTTAACGTTGACGGCACCCGCAACATCGTTTCGCAGTGTATCAAACACAATGTCCGAAAGCTGGTCTACATCAGTTCAACCAGCGTCATCCCCGAACTCCCCGCAGGGCAAACGATCTGCGAGATCGACCGATACAGCCCGGAATCCCTTGTGGGTTATTATGCGCAGACAAAGGCGATGGCAACCGAGCTCGTGATGAAAGCAGTGCGCGAACAAGAGCTGAATGCCTCTATTGTTTGCCCAAGCGGCATCTTCGGACCAAACGACTACGGTTTCGGGCTCATCACGAGCTGCGTGACCATGGTGGCACGCGGTCATTTGCCGGTTACCATCGGTGGTACCTTCAATTCAGTGGACGCGCGCGATCTTGCAGCGGGCATTCTCGCCTGCGTTGAGCGGGGTCGGGCGGGAGAAGCCTATATTATGGCAAGCCGCTGCTATACGTTTGTACAGCTCATCGAAGCCATCCAAGTAGCTGCTGACAAGCAAAAAAAACTCCCCTTTCTGCCGCTGTGGCTTATCCGCCCGTTTGCAGGGCTCGGCTCGCTCTACGGCAAGCTCACGCGCCGCCCCGCGTGGTTTAGCAGCTTTACGATCTATAATTTGGAGCGCAACAACGACTACTCTTTTGAAAAGGCGGAGCGCGAGCTTGGATTTCGTTGCCGTCCACTCGTTCAGTCAATCCGGGATACCATTGCATGGCTCGAACAAGAGGGCAAGCTCATGCCCCGTCAGGCGATTTCCGACCCAGCGCGAAAGAACGCATAGGAGAATAAAACATGGGAAGCATCGTCTATACCGAAGGCACCGGAATTCCGCACAGAAGCTTTGAGGATGCGTTTCTGACGCACAAGCAGTGCAGTGAGTGGTGGTATGCAACCGGCTATCTCGCGGATGAAGCGGGTAACCGATTCTCGTTTCAATACACGCTCGCGCAAATTCGAATTCTCGGCATCCAATTTCACATGCTCTTGACCGCCGTGACGGACCTGCAAACCGGGCGCCACTATTATGCGCAGCATCAGTCGTTTTTCGGCAAGGGCATCACAAGTAACCTGCAGGAAACATCCTTTGGCAATCTTGCAAGCATTCGCTACACACCAAACACCGTGAGTACCTTTGGCGATATGGAGCTTTCGATGCATGCAACGGAATATGATCTACAACTGTCTATGCAAGCGAAAAAGCCGCCCGTCTGGCACTGCGCGGACGGCACGCTACAGATGGGTGTTCTCGACGATCCAAATCAGATTACCTACTACTATTCGCTGACCAACCTTTCCGCAAACGGCGTGCTGCATCTAGACGGCAAGGAGCACCGCGTCAGCGGAAAAGCGTGGTTTGACCGTCAAGGCGGGCCTTGCCGGCTGACCAACCCGCTGACCAACTGGGAGTGGTTCTCCTTTCGCTTCTTCGACGAGGAGGAGATCATGCTCTTCTCCTTCCCACGAACCGGCTATCGGGACGGCACCTATATCCGTAGCGATGGCAGCAGGCAGCGCCTGAACGAATACGAGATCGAGCCGTTGGGCTACGTCACCGATACTGCGACCGGGTATCGTTTTTCGAATGGATGGCGGGTCACGATGACCAGCGGCAAGGCAAAAGAGTATCTGGTGCAGCCCGTTTCGGAAGGACAGCTGAATCTGTTTTTCTTCGAACTTCTTGCCGATGTGATCGATCCGGGCGGAAACCACGTTGGCTACTGCGTGGTAGAACTGCTGCCCGGCGCAAGAAACAAGCGGATCAAACCGTGGCTCGCGCTCAAATAGTAAACGCGCGACAAAGCACAAAACGGCGGTGTTGGGCTCATATTCTTTATGATTCAGCCGCAATTTACGCTGCATGGTAGCTCTCTACGCCGCATGGTAGCATACATTCTGCCGTTTTACCTTACCTGTCAACCGTCAACCGCTTACGAGAGAAGCATCCCAACAACAAAATCTCCGTTCAAACCAAAAACACCCGGTCAGCTTTTCGCTGCCGAGTGTTATTTGTTGGATTCAAACGTCAGTTGTTTCGCATGATCACATACTTATTCATCGGAAATTGTATCAGCATGGAGATCGTCATATTGATGAGCTTCATCGCAAAATCTCCTGCTGTCGCGCCGAGTATGCCAGCAATTGGCGCGCGCAGCAGTGTCGGCAAATACAACTGCACAAAATAGACACCGACGACCATGACCGCGTAAAGAGCGGCGCTTGTGGCAGGGTTGTTGTTCGCCTTGAACGTTGTCTTGCGCTGCAGGAAAAAGTTAAACGTCTGCGAAATGGCAAACGAAGCCGCAAACGCGCCAAAGGCAGTCAGCCCGCCGTTTTCGACTGAGTACCGGAACGGGCCAAAGAAAAACGGTTGCATCCGATACGGCGCAAGCAGCCAGAAGTTGAAAAGCACAAACGTACCAAGATCGACCAGCGTCGTGATTCCGCTCATGAGCGTGAACACGATAAACTGCCAAAGCCCTTTGTGCCGTTCCTTCCAGAGGGTAAACGCGCCTTGTTTTCGTTCTTCCATATTCTTCCTTATGATTCTCTCTTTCGTTGATAGCGTCTCTCCCTGCGGGCACGCAGCGTTTGCAGCAGCCCCCTCCAGAATTGCCCGTTCACCATTACGAGAATACCATCCAGCATCGATTTGTCAATCATGCCGCCGGACATGCGGGCAAGCGCGCGATAAGGCAGATGCATGGCGAACATCACGTTATTTCCCGCAATCGGTTTGCCAAGCAAAAAGCACACGCGGCGCACAAGCCGGACAAGATTATACAGCACCCGCGCGAAACCTTTTTTGTACCGCCCCTGCCCGACCGTGTCCAGTTGGTTCAGAGGGTTGGATTTTTCCAAATGGCTCTGCGGAAGCGTGCGGCCAAGCAACGCCGAAAACTCTGCATCCGGCACATTTGCGACATCTGCCTGAAAGTAGTGCGCCAGTTCCATCGGATCATACGGTACCGCGGCGGGCTCACCTTGCCGCTCCACAAACAAGCAGAGACGGATATCTCTGGACGATGCGCCGACGCGGAGCTCATATTCCCCCGGCTCCTCCACCCAGCAGTTGACCGCAGTATTGTAGTAGCAGAATGCATGTTCATCCAGCCGTATGGATACGCGCCTCTCTTCGCCCGCCTCCAGGCTGACGCGCGCAAAACCTTTGAGCTCCTGTTCTGCGCGAAATACATTGCTGCCTCGCTTTGAGATGTAGAGCTGCGCGATCTCCGCGCCCGCTCGCGTTCCCGTGTTCCGGATTGTAAATTGTACTTTTCCGTTTTCAAACGCGAGGTCTTCATATGCAAACGTCGTGTAGGTCAGTCCGAATCCGAACGGCCACGCAACGCTTTTTTGCGCAGAATCATAATACCGATAACCGACGAAGATACTCTCGCGGTGCTCTGCGGTTCTCTCTTTTCCCGGATAATCGCTTGCGCCGGGTACATCCGCATATGCGTTTGGGTATGTCTCCGCAAGTTTGCCGCTAGGAGCCGCCTTCCCGCTCACGAGGTCCGCAATCGCGCCGCCGCCTGCCTGCCCTCCAAGATATCCGAGCAGTACCGCGTCCGCGTCCGCCGCCCACTGCGGTTCCACCGGCGCACCGCCGGAGAAAATTGCGACGATCCTATCGCAAACCGGGCGCAAGGCATTGAGCAGTTCGATCTGATTTTGTGGCAGGCGCATATGCGCGCGGTCAATTCCCTCCGCTTCGCTGCCTTCATCAAGCCCTATGAAAACGAGCGCAACGTCTGCGCGCGCTGCGAGCGCGACAGCGCGACGCTGCTTCGCGGTGCTCTTGCCCCCGCTGCGGCAAAACCCCGATTCATAGCCGACGATGTCGAGTTCTGTTTGCATCAGCGCGTCCAGCGCGCCATCGAGCTGGGTCGGGACGATCAGCGAACTGCCGGCACCCTGATAACGCGGCGTCTTGGCAAAATCTCCGATCACGGCCACGCGCGTATGCGCCGCAAGGGGAAGCAGCCCGTTTTCGTTTTTCACAAGTACGGCAGATCTGCGCGCGGCTTCCCGCGCAGCTTCGTGATGTTCCTGTTTCAGTTTGGGTTTGGGCGCTTGCGCTTCGCGCTTTGTCTGAAAGATTAGACGAAGCAGGCTGTCTATGCGCTCATCCAGCAGTGCCTCAGAGAGCTTGCCCGCGCGAACGGCTTCCAATACTTCCCGGTCGGTCTCGCCACCGCTGAACGGCATCTCCAGTTGATTTCCGGCCGCCAAGCCTGCGGTGCGATCATTTTCTCCGCCCCAGTCGGTCACGACCACGCCGTCAAAGTTCCATTCACCATACAGGGTATCCTGCAACAGATGCTCGTTTTCGTTGGCATAGACACCGTTGACGCGGTTATAGGAGCTCATCAACGTCATCGGTTTGCCTTCCAGCACCGCATAACGGAATCCTTCGAGATAAATTTCCCGAAGCGCCCGTTCATCCACGACTTCGTCAATTACCATGCGCCGTGTTTCCTGGCTGTTCACGGCAAAGTGCTTCGGGCAGGCGGAGATACCCCGCGACTGAATCCCGCGGATCATCGCCGCCGCAAGTTTGCCGGAAAGAAAAGGATCCTCTGAAAAATACTCAAAGTTTCTGCCGCAAAGCGGGTTTCTTTTGACGTTCAACCCAGGCCCCAGCAGCACGCTGACGCCCTCCGCCGCCGCTTCCTCGCCGAGGCAGGCGCCAACGTACTCCAGCAGATCCGCATCCCAACTGTTTGCCAGCGCGGAAGCGGTTGGAAAGCACGTCGCAGGTATACTCTTGTTCAAGCCAAGGTGATCTGCTTTGCCGCCCTGTTTGCGCAGGCCGTGCGGACCGTCTGTGAGCATGATGGATGGAATACCAAGCCGGTTAACCGGCTTGGTATTCCAGAAGTTCTGGCCGGAGAGCAAGGATGTTTTCTCCTCCAGCGTCATCTGCTTGATCAGATCGTGATATTCCAGTTGCTTATTCTCCATATGGAATTCGCTGTCCGTCCTGTTCAGGATAGATCTGTTCCGTTGACCAGCGCGAAACAGAAGTTATGTAAGCAAACCTGTAGCCCCTTCGTCACACCGGCGGGATCCTCGGCATAGAGGTCGTTCAGGTAGCGGCGGTTGTTCGTCGGCATAACGGCAAGCATCAGATCGTTGCCATAGTGTAGGGCGAGATTCGCATCCATAAACTTACCCAGCACCGCATCCGTGGTCACGAAGCCTTGGAAGCCCCATTCGCCGCGCAGCACGTTTCCCAGAAGTTCCGGATTGCCGCCGCACCACTTGTAGCCAATATGTACAAAGCTGGACATCGCGCCGGACGCTTTGCCTTCCTTGACGGAGATCTCAAACGGGCGCAGATAGAGTTCGCGGATCGCCTGTTCATTCGCCCAGACATAGATGCCGGAGCGTGCGTTGGTTTCCTGGTCGTTGAGCACGAAGTGCTTGATGGTCACAAGCACATGCTTGCTCTGCGCGCCGCGCACCATGCCTGCCGAAATTTTGCCGGAAAGCAGTGGGTCCTCCGAGAAATACTCAAAGTTTCTGCCACCTTGCGGTGTGCGGTGCAGGTTCATGGCGGGCGCATACCAAACGCTCACGCCGTACGCGTTGGCCTCTGTGCCGACCGCCTCGCCGAAACGATAGGTCAGCTCATCATTCCAGGTCGAAGCGATGACAACCTCCGTGGGATACGACATGGCGCTCACCTTGCTAAAGAGCGAGTTGAGGCCGGCGGGGCCATCCAGCAGAATCGTCTGCGGGAGGCCGAGCCGTTCCACAGGCACCGTACGGTACGCTGCGTTGACGAAGACTTCCTTGAGTTCATCAACCGTAAACTGTTCCAGATACGCCTGCCATTTCGGGTCGTCATAGTTGAGCCCCTTCAGGTCGGCAAGCAGAATTCCGTTCTCCGCGCCCGTCACCGGAACTGCGGAGCTGTCCACAGCGGGTTTTTGCGCTGCCGCGCCGTCCAGAACCGCCTGGGACGCGGTGTGACTGAGGCTGTCGTTGTTGGGGTAGGTACCAGCCCAGTCGTTGCGGCTGAGGTAGGTCAGCCCGCCGTCGCCATAGCCAAACAGGTTTTCAATCTGCGTTCCGGTCGTGTCGTCGGTTTTATATACGATGGTTTCCGGCACGGTCAACGTCTTTTCGTCCACGATATCGTGTACGCTTCTGCCGACCTTGATGGCGTAATCCCCCGCATCCAAGACATAGGCCTGCTCCTTGTTCATGTCGTAGGAGGACAGGTCCCTAAGCGGGAATGTGACCGTCACGGTCTGGCTCTCGCCCGGGGCAAGCAGATTGGTCTTTGCATATCCGGCGAGCTCGATGGCGGATTTTTCGATGCCGCCCGCTTGATACGGCGCGGAGAAATAGACTTCTACGACATCCTTGCCTGCCAAGTCCCCCGTATTCGTCACGTCAACGCTTATGTTGACCGAAGTATCATCATAGGTGAAATCGGAGACCTTCCAATCAAACGCCGTATAGCTCAGCCCGTATCCAAACGGGAACTGCACAGCGGCCTTGTAGCCTTCCTCGTCTCCCTGATAGCGGGTTTCATAATAGCGATAACCAACATAGATGCCTTCATTGTAATCGATGAACGACATGCCTTTGATGTTGTCATATTTGTAATCGCCGAAGTTGACGCTTGCCGGGCTGCTGCCCGCATCGTAGGCATAAGTGTCCGTCAGGCGGCCGGAGGGATTGACCACGCCCGCAAGGATGTTGCCGAGCGAGTTGCAACCCTTGGGACCGGGTGTCCCGATCCAGAGCGCGGCTTTGATAGACGGATACTGCTCCAGGAAGCCGAGTTCCATCGCGTTGCCAGCGTTGACGACGACGATAACGTTCTCAAAATTCGCGCAGATTTTATCAAACAGATCGGTGCGGTTTTTTGTGAGCGCAAGCGCATTCAGTGTAAAGTCGGTCGCCTCAACGCCGTCGCTGCCGATGACCACCAGCGCCGTATTGGAATATTCCTTCGCCTGCGCGACGACATCATCCGTGAGATAATCGATCGCGGGTTCATCCGTCGTCTTCTTGCCCATCATCGTTACGATGACGCTGATGAGTCCGTTGGAGCTGCCCTTTTGCGAGAGGTCGTCCTGCGCGCGATAGAAGGCATCCAGCGTTTCATTGAAAGAAATGCCGGCGTTCTTCAACCCTGCGAACAAGTCGACTGCGCTGGAGGCGTCCGCTCCGCCGGAGCCGCTGCCGCCGTAACGAATGTTGTATGCTGCATAGCCAAACACATTGACCTTCCCGTCGATAAGCGGTAAAAAGTCATCCGCATTTTTCAGGAGCACAATGCCTTCATCCGATAGCTCCTCTGAAATGATCGCTCCGTTTGCGCGCGCTGCATCGCCCTCCGGCGTTTGAGAAACGATCTTCAAGCCCATGAGGCTCATATAGTCGCCGGCATACGGCGCGGCGCTATAGACCCCCAGCGCAAGCAGGCAAAGCACGATCGCCCAAGTGATGATGCGGCGCGGCCGTTTCCAGATGCGCTTAAAGAGCTTGTCGTGCTGCTTGGCTGCGCGCTTGTCGCCCTTGGCCATCGCGTGGATGGCTAGTTTGCGCGCTTGCTTCGCTTCCTTCTTTGCGTGCCGGTCGGCGGCTTTTGCCGCAGCACGCTCGGCAACCGGCAGAGCGCGGATTTCCCTTCTTCTTTCTTTTCTGTGCGCGCGCTCGGCCTTTACCTCGGCGGAAACGTTCTTCCTGAGTTCCTTTGCGGTTACCATAATTCCTTCCTCTTTCTTACTGAAAATCGGTTTTGTTGCAGTTATTATTGTTCTGGTTATTTGTTATCGAAGCGGCATTTCGCCGATCAGTCCTTTTTTGCCACGAATCTTCAAGACAACGGCGCGTGTGCCCTCAAACAACGCATAGGAAAGCAAAATTGCAAACAGCACATCCGTCGAAAAATGCGCGCCCGCCACGACGCGGGAAAACCCGACTACCACAGCCCAGGCATAAGCGATCGTTCGAAGAAGCGCTTCTTTCCCCTTTAGCTTGTCAAATAGTGCAGGAAGCAACGTAATTAGGATCACGCCTGCCGCGTTCATTGTATGCCCAGACGGAAACGACGCAAAGCGGTTGTCAAAGCCGCCACGGAAGTGGATCTCATACCATGGAGTGAACTCGCTTACGGGGTCGAGCATCTCGCGCATACGAAGCCTGCCCCAGATGCCCTTGATGGAGTTCATCACGATCACGATCAAGAGCAGATAAACGATGGCAATCACAGCAAACGTAACCGCCTCCCGCGCGCGTTCTTTCGGCACGGCGCGGCTTAGCCAGAGCGCAAGCCCAAGTCCAAGGAGCGCAGCCGCCAACGACACGTAAACCGGCAGCTCGTGCGCGATGTTTTCGTTGACATAGTTGATCGTTGCAAAACCAAACATGAATGCAAACGCCGCCGCAAGAAGCCCATATGCCCCCGCAAGCACAGCGCCAGTCGTCTTGGTTTTTTTGCTGCGGAAACGCAGCAGCGTCAGCGCACCAAACAACGCGAGAAACTGAATCGGCGCCTCGCCAAGCACCTCGAATATGGTGCTGAACAGGTTTTTGCCATACACTGCCTGCGATATGCGCAGATCAAAAAAAGTCGCAAGCAAAAGCAGCGCAGCCACACTTGGAAATACGATCCATCGTTCCGTTTTGGTCATACGATTCCTCCTGTCAATCGGGTGCAATATTTCGTTTTACGTTCTGAAAAACCGAGTAGTTATGGGAAAAAGGCACGAAGTGTTGTATATCGATATCATAACAAGCTTAAAATTGGATTCCTACAAATATTCTTCTAAAAATAGCATGATTCTTCACAAAATCATGCTATCGATATGAAAAAAATATGCTGTTTTATGGCCTGGATCAGTAAATGCTGTTTGAATCCGGTTTGCAAATCCGACTCAATCCCGCCGGATCAAGCATCAGGAATTGACATTCACAAACAGCTTCGGAGTCATTCCGGTGGTCTTTTTGAATTGACGAATGAAATAACTCTGCGACGAAAACCCGAGCAGATGTGTCACCTCGCCGCACGAGCGCCCGATAACCAGCAGTTCTTTTGCTTCATCGACCCGCACCTTCAGGATATAATCACTGATCGAGATCCCCATCTCTTTTTTAAACAGCTTTGCCAGATATTCTTTTGTATATCCGGTACCCTCGGCAAGCTCTTCGAGTTTGATCAAGCCGTGTGAATGCACCATGATATAGTCTACGCAGGCGCGCACGACGGCGGAGCAGTTTTGCAGTGATTTTGTCTCCTGCACCATCTGTGCATAATCATAACCCGTCTGCACTTCCAGCCGTAAAACCTCCGGAATTCCGGTCGCTTCATCGATTGCGACGATTGCTTCATCACTCTTTGCATATGCGCAGGACTCGATTGCACCGCCGTCGATTGCCGCCCTGCACGCAAGCGCAACCGCCGAAACAGCCGCGTATTTCAGTTGCATCAATCGGTTGCGGGACGTCCTGCCAACGGCGACTTTGAGCGCCGGCGTTTCGAGTATCATACGCTGATAAAACGTCAGCATCTCCTTCGGTTTTCCATCCGTGATGAAACGGTAGAGCGTCTTCTCCATCTCATACGGCACGCGCTGAAACAAGAGCTCACGCTGTTCAAAGAGCGTGTCGGCACCGGAAAAATTCAAAAATTCCAATAGTTTGGTCCAGTTTGCTTCCATTTCGTTTGCCTTCAACAATTGCCTTCCGTCTTGAGATCACGCTCTGCTTTTGCGCCCATACTACGCATTATATAACAAATAGCAGAATTGTGGTATTTTTTTCGTTGGTTGGAAAATCTGCTGTATGCGGCAAATCTAAATTGCTTTATACATCAAGGCTCCGAAATTGATCCGTTCATTTTATCGAGTCGGAGTTTATAACAACACGTCCTGCATTTGATGGCCTTGGTACAAAGGATAAAATACCACTGAATGTAAACCTGAATCATATCTTGTTTTGTCCTGCCTGATGTATTTCTCTTTTGCTTATGTCAATCATATTTGAACCATAATCTTCTATTAATTTATCAGTATAAAATCCATTCACGACAAGGAGGTGAACCTCGTGAGAAAAGCACTACTCATCATCGCAATCGTCATTCTCGTGCTCACGCCCGTCGCTGCCTATGCCATCATGGCGTATTCGCCGGCGCGCAGCAGCCAAGCCTTCCGCGGCGAGCGGCAGGAACTGACACAGCAACAGCAGACGGATCTGCAGGAGTCACACCAGAAAATGATCGAGCTTAGAAAAGAAACGATCACGAAAATGGTACAAAACGGACTACTCACCACGGAAGAAGGACAGAAGGCTCTGGAGCAGCTGGACAACATGGCAGCTGATCGTGCGGCAAACGGATACACATTCGGATTAGGCAGAATGGGTGGCTGCCGCGGCGGCTTCGGCGCGGGCAATGGTAATTATGGCCGCGGAATGATGCGCGGCTATGACTGGGACTGACAAGGAAAGGCGGAAATCAATATGATGTTCGTGTGGTTTTTGCTCATCGGTATCGTCGTCTATTTGCTGTTTGCAAAATCCGGTAAGCCGTTGAGCGGTTGGGTCAAGTCCGGTGAAACCCCCGAAGACATCCTGACAAAGCGCTTTGTCAACGGGGAGATCACCGAAGAAGAATACAAAAAAATGCAGAAAATCATCCGTGAATAAGGAGGTATGATACAATGATGCTTACAAGAGGATTCGGTAGCTTCGGCATGTTTTGCAGAGGGCTCGGCGCGGCAAACCCCGGTGTTTGGCTGGCTCTTGCGGCTCTGTTTGTGGCGGCGCTGGTCGTGGTCATCGTGCTCTCGGTGAAAAAATCGCACAAGAGCGCAAACGACGGCGCGGCAGAGGCGCTGAAGCTTCGCTTCATCAAGGGCGAGCTGACAGAAGAAGAGTACCGGAAGATGAAGGACGTTATCGGAAAGTAAAACTCTTATTCAACTCCTATATAATGAGGTGGTACGGTGCGATATCAGATTTTGGTAGTCGAAGATCAGCCGGAGATCAGAACCATCGTTGAAAAATATCTTTTAAAAGAAGGATACGCGGTTCTCACCGCAAGCGATGGCCTGGAGGCGCTGGCGCTCTTCAATAGCAGCACCGTCCACCTCGTTCTGCTTGACGTCATGATGCCCGGTATCGACGGATTTGAAGTACTCAAAGAGATACGGAATATTTCCGAGGTGCCCGTGATCATACTCACAGCCCGGCAGGGTGAAGTCGACCGCGTGCGCGGGTTTCGCGGCGGCGTAGACGACTATGTCGTGAAACCCTTCAGCGCCAAGGAGCTCATGCTTCGTGTTCAAAGGTTACTCCTGCGTGTCTATCACGAAGCGGACGAGATTGTGCACCGCTGTGATGATTTAAGCCTGCACGCAGGCAGTATGAGACTCTATCGCGGGGATCAGGAAATCCCGATAACGACGGCGGAGTATCAGCTCTTGTCCGCCTTTTTTCGCAATCAGGGGCGTGTCATGTCCCGCGAGCAGCTCATTGAGCAAGCATACGGAACCGAATATGACGGATATGATCGCAATATCGATAGCTATATTAAGAACATTCGCCAAAAAATCGAGATAGACCCACGGCATCCGCAGTTGTTGCTGACAAAATACGGTGCAGGGTATTTGTTTGGGGGGAGAAAATCATGACAATCCGGCGGCAATGGATGTTTGCTCTGGTCGTTTCAGCCGCTCTGTCGGTCATCGTCAACTCGCTTGTACTCAACGTCCGCATCAATCGGTATTTTGTCGACTATTCGACCGAAAGCTATCAGATGCACATCTCCCAGGTTGTTCAGTTTTCGACCGAAGCGCTGTCCACGGACGATTATACTTCCGATCAACTGGCCATGCAGCTGACCTCGCACTTGAGCGATCCCATCACGCGCATCCGCCTATACCGCGCAGACGGTCAGCTCCTCTCGGACGTCAACACCAGCCGTCGAATGATGGGCATGATGCGCTCCGGAATGGCCACTCGTATGATGGGTACGACAGCAGAAGAGATCGACTCCATTGATATTCAGAAGGACGGCGCACTGCTTGGCAAGCTGATGGTCACGCGGTACAGCTCCATCGGCAACTCGATTTCTTCCCGGCAATTCGCGCTCTCCCTGATTACAAACAGTCTTTTGTCGTTTGGCATCGTCTTTGCGTTGACCATCGTTTTCGGATACTTCCTGAGCAAGCGCATGAGCAAGGACTTGATCCAAACAGCGGAGCAAGCCGTCAATATCGACCTCGGGCATGAAACCCGCTATCCAAAATCGCATGTGCCTGAGATCAAGACGATTCAAGACAGTCTGGAGGCTCTTCAAACACGACTGAAGCTCAAACAGACCAGCAGAAAAAAACGCATCGACGAACTCGTGCACCAGACGAGAACGCCGCTCACCATTTTGCGAACACACTTGGAGGGATTCCAAGACGGTGTCATTCAGTTTACGGCGGATGAGGTCAAGACGTGTGAAACACAGATCGATAACCTTTCCTCGATTATCACCAATATGAGCGGCCTGATTGACGCGGAGAAAGAAACGGGTGAACTGCGCACAACGACAATTGAGATTTCCGCGTTGATTCGCCAGATCGTTGCGGGGTTGAAGGCGCAGTTTGATCAGAAATCGGTTGCGCTGGAGCTGGTCAGCCACGGCAAGTTCTCTGTGCATACCGATCCGTACCGGTTGAGCCAAGCTATCTACAATCTCTTGACAAACGCCTATAAGTTCACCCCACCCGGCGGGCATGTCACTATCGCTTATGAGGTTGTGGACGATGAACTTGTGATCAGCGTGCATGACACCGGCGTCGGTATTTCGCCGGAGGATCAAACGAGAGTATTTGACGCATATTTTCGCGGCGGGAACGCGCTCCATTCGTCGGGCGAAGGCATCGGGCTCTATATCGCAAAAGAAAATCTACAGCAGATCGGCGGGAGAATTGAGCTGGAATCCGATCGAAACAGCGGCAGCAAGTTCACGATTTTTATTCCAAGCAATTTTGAGCAATCCTAGTACGCGCACCCGGAGCACCCTAAATACCGAAAGAATACAGCAAACACAAACGGACACGGAGCTTCCAATGAGCCTCCGTGTCCGTTTTATCTTTCGCTCTTGCTTTGCCTGCTGTAGGCTTAGATCATCCCCTGTGCGATCATCGCGTCTGCAATTTTTGCAAAGCCCGCGATGTTTGCGCCCGCAACGAGGTTGTAGCCCAGCCCGTTGACTTCCGCTGCCTTGGTGGAGCTGTCGTGGATGTTCTTCATGATCGTGTGGAGCTTTTCGTCCACCTCTGCCTCACTCCAGCTCAGGCGCTGGCTGTTCTGGCTCATCTCCAGCGCGCTGGTCGCAACGCCGCCCGCGTTGACCGCCTTGCTGGGCGCAATGATCATGTGCTTTTGCTCCATCAGGAAGCTCAGCGCGTCGTTCGTCGTCGGCATGTTTGCGACTTCGATGTAGTATTTCGCACCGGAGGCTGCGATCTTCTTTGCGCTATTCATGTTCACATCGTTCTGCGTGGCGCAGGGCATGTACACATCCGCCTGCACACCCCACGGCTTCTCGCCGGGGTAGAATGCGCAGCCGTAACGGTCGGCATAATCCTTCACCTTGTCTCTGCCGCTGCTGCGCATCTCGAGGAGGTATTCCACCTTCTTGCCCGTGATGCCTTTCGGATCGTAGATATAGCCATCCGGACCGGAGAGCGTCACCGCCATGGCGCCCAGCTCTTCGAGCTTCTTCGCCACACCCCAGGTCACGTTGCCGAAGCCGGAGAGCGCAAAGGTTTTACCCTTGATCGTGTCGTTCTCATGCTGGAAGACTTCGTTGACATAATACACCGCGCCATATCCCGTCGCTTCCGGGCGGATCAGGCTGCCGCCGTAGCTCAGGCCCTTGCCCGTGAGCACACCGTTTTCAAACGCGCCGCGGATTCTGCGATACTGCCCGTAGAGGAAACCGATCTCGCGCGCGCCGACGCCGATGTCGCCCGCGGGCACGTCCACATCGGGCCCGATGTGCCGGTAGAGCTCCGTCATAAACGCCTGGCAAAAGCGCATGACTTCGCCGTCCGATTTGCCGCGCGGGTCGAAGTCGCTGCCGCCCTTTGCGCCGCCGATCGGCAGGCTCGTCAGGCTGTTTTTGAAAGTTTGCTCGAAGCCCAAAAACTTCATAATCGAGAGGTTAACACTCGGATGGAAGCGAAGACCGCCTTTGTACGGCCCGATTGCGCCATTGAACTGCACACGATAACCGCGATTGGTCTGCACGCTGCGCGCGTCGTCCACCCAGGTCACCCGAAACGAGATCGACCGCTCCGGCTCCGCCATGCGTTCCAAGAGCCCGAGCTTCTCATACTCCGGATGCTTGTTCACCACCGCTTCCAGCGAAGAATACACTTCTTCCACCGTCTGCAAAAATTCCGGTTCCCCTGCGTTTTTCTTCTTGATATCTGCTAAGACTCGTTCGATATAAGCGTTCATTGCCCTTTACTCCTGATTTTTTGATGAATTTTCTGCGGCGATTCGCTCCCGCAGCCTTGTGTTATCGCTCCTCCAGCGCAGCATACGCTCGCTCCGCCTGAATCGACTTATACGCGGGACGAATAATCTTGCTTGCCGGCATCGTGAGCTCTTCCATGCGGTGCGCGCACCAGCCTGCCACGCGGGACACGCAGAACAGCGGCGTAAACAGTTCTCCCGGTATCCCCAGCAAACGATACGTGATGCCGGAATATAGATCCACATTTGCGCAAAGATTGATGTTATCCCCTTTTTTGCGGCGCAAAACTTCCGGCGCAAGCTCCTCGACTGCGCAAGCGATCTGAAACGTCTCCTCCTGCTGCGTTCCCGGAGTGAGTTCCGATAAAAATGCCTTGAGCAGTTTCGCCCTGGGATCGGAGAGAGTATAGACCGCGTGCCCGATGCCGTAGATCAGTCCGCTGCCGTCGCCTGCCAAGCGCTCAACAATCCGCTCCAATGCGGTTTTGATCTGCGCTTTATCTTTCGGATTCGAAACCGCTTGCCGAATGCCATCCAGCATTTCGGATACCTTGTAGTTTGCACCTCCGTGCCGAAACCCTTTGAGCGAGCCAATGCCGGCTGAGATGGCGGAATAGGTATCCGTCAACGCTGAGGTCAAGGTTCGCACGGTAAACGTGGAGTTGTTGCCGCCGCCATGATCCGCATGCAACACCAAACAGAGGTCCAGCAACTTAGCTTCCTGTCTGGTGTACTGCCTGTCGTGCCGCAGCATCATCAGGATATTCTCCGCAATCGACTTGGTTTCGTCGTGCTTATGGAAGTGCATATCTTTGTTGTCGATTGCGTATAGCTTTGCTTCGTATGCGGCAACCATCATCTTCGGCATCGCCGCAATGAGGCGAATCGACTGCCGCAATACCGTTTGCGGGGAGAACGACTCGGCCTCGGAATCATAGCTATATAGCGCAAGCACCGCGCGGGAAAGCACGTTCATGATGTTTTTTGAAGGCGAACGTAAAATGATGTCCTGAATAAAATGTTTGGGCAATTCCGCATCCTGCATCAATCTCGTGTGAAACTCCGAAAGCTCCTGTTCGTTTGGCAACTGCCCCGCCAGCAGCAGGTAGGCCGCCTCTTCAAAACCGAAGCGATCTTGTGAAAGAAACCCGTTTGCAAGCGCTTCCACATCATACCCGCGGTAGATGAGCCGTCCTTCGATCGGCGCGCGCTCGCCTTCGTTGACCAAGTAACCGTGTACGTTGCAAATGCGCGTCAAGCCCGCGACAACGCCTGTTCCATCCGCGTTTCTCAGGCCGGGTTTCACTTGATAGCGCGAGAATTCCGCCGGATCAAATGTTCCATTGTGTTTGCTTTGATTCCATATTCTCGTGATCATTTCGTCTTGATGATATAGTCGTTCCATGTTTCTTTCCTTATCCGCTCAGGCGCGTATTCCTTGCGAAATCGCGAGCCGCGCGTTGCCGATCAATGTGCAGTTTTCCTTTGGCAAGAAGCGTTTGCCGCCGAACATCGTTTGCTTCATATCGATGATCTCCGGGCGCACCATTCCGCCCGTAATCGAAATTTCGTTATAAATCGGAACCCCCTGCGGAATCGCCTCCAGCGTATCGAGCATATGGAGGTTCATCCCTTTGAGAAGCGAAATCAGCATCTCCTCGCGCGTGGATTCCAGCGTGAGCCCGCAAAATGCGCCACGCTTCAGATTCAGGCTTTGCCGGTCTCCCGCCAGATAAGGCTCGCAGAACACCGTGCTCTCGCAATCACACCGGCGCATGCAGGAGGGCAGATAGGATTGAAAAAATGTCTCTTCGTCCATCTCGCGGCAAAGCTGACGAAAGAACCAATCCAGCCCAAAACCGCCGACCATGGTTGAATAACACTGCCATAGCCCTTCGATCGCCGATTTTCGGAGGTAGTAGCGTGGATGCACCGCCGGGATGTGGGTTAAAACGGAAATCATTTCGCTGCTGCCGCATACATTAAGCGCCATGCCGCTCTTTATGCAGTCCGCACCAACCAGCGCGGATGCAATGTCATTTGTGCCGAGCGCAACGGGAATTCCGCATCGAAGGCCGCAAAGCGCCGCCATCTCTTCCCCAAGCGTACCAAGTATGCTGCCCGCCGGATGAATCTCCGGCAGCAGCGAAGCGTCGATCTCCAATGCCGTCAATATCTCCTCTGACCAGCCGGCGGAGGTTACGGTTTCATACAAACCGGTCATGGATGCATTTACTGGGTCCGTTGCCAGCACCCCTGTCATGCGTGCATAGAGCCATGTTGGCAGGTGTGCATACGTTTTGACGTTTCGCATCACGTCTTTCTTGTTTTCCAGCATCCATTTCAGCGTTGTGACCGACGCGCCGCCAACAAACGGCAAAATACCGGTAATCGTTTGAAACTCCTGCGCACCAAATACATCGATAATCTGCCTGCTCTGCTGCTTTGCGCGGCGATCCAGATGCGTGATGACGGGATACAACAGCTGATTGGAGCGATCCAAATATACACCGGAGGGCGAGAACGTGCAGAACGCGACCAGCTCAATTTCGCCGGCATATTGGTCGAGCGCGCGCATCCCGCTTTTCAGCGCACCCAACAGCAGATCCGGGTCCATTTCAACCTTATCCGCATCATATACGCGGTATTGGTACGGGCGGCTTGCAGATGCATGCATTTTCATCTGTTCGTCCAGAACAGCAAGCTTGAGCGACGAAGTGCCAAAATCCAGCGATAAAATCTTCATTTCCGAATCCTTTATTAAAGCAGTTCGTCGAGCGCGCGGAGCGCATCCAACACAAATTTACCGTCTTTACGAATCAACACATCGTCAAACCACACCTCGCCGCCGCCAAACTCCGGCCGCTGAATCTGGACGATATCCATATGAATGCTGGAATGATTGCCATTGTCGGTTGTGATATAGGCATTCCCCAGCGCCAGATGCAGGCTGCCGCCGATCTTCTCGTCAAAGAGAATATCCTTCATAGGCTTTGTGATACGGTTGTTAACTGAAAGCGCGAACTCTCCAAGATAGCGTGCATTTTCGTCGAGATCGAGAATCTGATTCAAGCGCGCCGAGTCATTTGCGCTCGCTTCCACGACCTTTCCGTTTTCAAACACAAGCCGGATCTCTTCGAGCAACTGTCCCCGAAAGTAGAGCGGGCAGTTGAAAGAAATCACTCCATTTGCGGAATTCCGAACCGGCGCCGTAAATACTTCGCCATCCGGCAGCCCGTTTCTTCCGTCCGACTTTTGTGCCGGAATCCCGCGGATGGAGAAAGAAAGGTCTGTCCCGTCCGCCAAAATCCGCACGCGATCCGTCTTTTGAAACAGTGCCGTGAGCTGATCCATCGCGGAAGAAATCTTTGCATAATCCAGCGTGCAGACGGCAAAATAATATTGCTCAAACGTTTCTTGACTCTGTCCGAAGAGCTTGGCCATACCCTGTGTCGGATACTTGAGATAGATCCATTTGGTGTTTGTCACCCCATATGCATAAAAACAGCGCTGCATATAGTAGCGATTGAACAGACTCATCTGTTCCAGAGGGATATCGGCATATTTCTCCGGCGACTCCAGCGCGGAGATCACGATCAGCGCCTGCATCTGCTGAAGCTTGTGCAGCGAAATCTCGGAGAAAGTCTCCATCTGCCGCTCGTTGCAGCCGCTGATAAATGCCTTTTGCACATCGGTATCCAGCATCTCAAAAAACGGGTTTGCGCCCGCGCGATAGATTTCGCGAACCAGTTCCAGCACCAGCGGTTTTGCTTCCAACCCCTCCGCGAGGATCAGCACATTTTCTCCTGCTTGAACGGAGCAAGAGTATTCGATAATTGTTTTCGCAAACGTATTGAGGTCGGGCATCGTTCTTCTTCCTTTCCGCACGGGCGTGGCGACGGGCGGCGGATCACGCCGCCCGTACGGCCCGGCAGCATTGCTTATTACTCTTCGATGGCCTGGGTAGCTTCGGGCTTTTTGAGCCGCTTGGAGAAGCGGAATAGGAGCGCGATCGGGATGAGCGAGAGCGCGGCGGTGATAATCATCGCAAAGAACAGGCTGCTGTAATTACCAACGCTGTCGATGACCGCGCCAAGCAGCGGAACGCTGACCAGCGACACGCAGACAATGACCATCAATGTAACGGAGAAGAGCGTGCCCGTGTTGGTACCCGTCTCCGGCGCAAAGGACATGATATACGGTATCGTCATAACATCCAGAATGCTCGCCGCCATACCGATGCAGAGGATGAAGGCGCAGACGGTCGGAAGCGTATGCGCAAAGAACAGCATGCCGATTGCGCCGATAATCAGCGCACCCGAGCCAACGGCAAACAAGATCGGTTTATTGATCTTATCCGCAATGATACCGATCGGGATGGCCATCAGCATATAGCCGATGAAATAAACGCCTGTGACGATCATCGCGATATTCGGTGCAAAGCCGAGGTTGGTGTAAAGATAGGATGAGCCGTAGGTTTGAATCCCGTAAAGACCAAAGTTTGCAAGAATCTTCGCGGCAAAGACCAGCACGATGCAGATTTTCTCATCTTTCGTGATGAGGCGGAAGGTTTCGGCGATCGTATGGAACGGGTTGAACTTCTTGTGTTCCCCGCGCTCGCGCTCTTCCAAAATCCGCTGGTTTTTCTTTGTCTCCGGTGGTGTGATCGTGATAAAGAGAATCAAAACCAGCAGCATGACCCCGCCGCCGATATAGAACGGAATGCCCTTATTGATGTGATACAGCATGCTGGCGACAAACGTTGCAAAGAGGAAGCCGAGACCGCCAAGCGTGGTTGAATAGGACGCCATCTTGCTCTGGTGTTCCTTGGGCACCATGTTAAACTGATACCCCGAGCGGAACTGTCCGCCGACCGCATCGCTGAACATCATCAAGAACACGACGACAATCGCAACAACGAGAAGCGGCGCGAGCTCCGCCGTTTTCCCGCTCTTTGCGGAAGGGATTGCGGACGCAATCAGCGGAAGCGAAATAAACGCAAGTACGCAAATGATGCCAAACGCAAAACCCAACTCGCGGCGTTTGGTGCTCTTGTCCCCCCAGGCGCCAAAGATTGGCAGGAACAGCGCGGCAAAAAGATTGTCAATGCTCATGATAAGGCCTGTCACAAAAGCGCTCAGGCCAAAGCCTGCAACCTGCACATCGCTTGTGGAAACATAGTTTGCGTTTCCGCCTTGGAGAATGATCGGAAAATAGTTGTTATAGGCACCCCACATAATGGAGATCGCCATATTCAGTAAGCCATAGATCAGGAAGAACTTGATAAACGGTTTTGTCTTGGATTTGTTACTTTGCGTAACCAGGTCGGACATACATTTCTCCTTTCAACTTATGAGAGAGTCTGCAATTCTACTGACAGAATCCGGCAAAGCGGCAGTTTCTCCGCGCACAATACCCCTATGCGCCCGGCGTTCCCGCATTCCGGCCCACAATGTTTCCGCCCGTACCTCACCTCCGATAATACACGCATGTTATCTGAATCAACCGCACTTCTGCCACTGTTTTTTTTGCAAACCCGCGCGCAGACGCGGATATGGGCGGCTCTTGCTGTCCCCCTGCTTCGCGTCCGGGCATCCATTCATGATTTGCTGCAAAAAATGCCCTGATCGGTTTGCAGTTGATCGATTTCCTCAAACACATGCATACTTACTTGCTATCCCATCAGTCCGCGCGACTTGCGCTTGAGCAAGCGCTCCGGCGATCATGTTTCGCCGCTTCCTGCCTCAATTTTTCTCGACTTCCTGCGCTGCCTGAACCGCAGCCTTTGCAAGCAGCAGCGTCGGGTCGATCAGCGGAAGCGGTGAATCGAGCCCCTCAACGATCATCGGAAGCTCTGTGCAGCCAAGCACAATTGCCTCGGCGCCGCGCGCGCTCAGAGATTTGATGATCGCAATCAGTGGTTCGCGCTCTGGAATCGGATGCCCGGCCTTATATTGGTAGATATAGCGCATGACCACACCCATCTCGTCTTCATGAGGCGTGACGCAACCGACTGACTCTTTTAAAAACGCAACTTCGTAGACGCCGGACTTCGCCGTCCCCGTCGTGGAAAGCAAGCCTATTTTGCCAAAGCCCTGCGCGCGGCAAGCTTGCGCTGTAATTGCCAACATATTCAAAACCGGAATCGAAACACTTGATTGCACTTCGTCATAAAAATAATGCGCCGTGTTGCAGGGGAGCAGCAGCAGTTGCGCGCCGCTGCCTTCGAGCAGCCTCGCGCTGCGCTTCAATGGCGGCAGCGGGTCTTCTCCGCCTTCCAAAATAGCGGCAGTCCGGTCAGGAATCGAAGGATCGTTGTCGATGATGATATGCAGATGCCCGCTGTCGCACGCAGCGTTTGTTTGCCCGATGACTTTTTCAAATAAATCTGCCGTCGCCTTCGGTCCCATTCCGCCGAGAATTCCGATTGTCTTTTGCTTGTCCTTTCGTGCAGGCTGTGCTTCCACCGTAGGGAGCATGTATGCCGAAAGATCAAGCGCGGGAACAACATTTCCATCCGGTGCAACGGTGTCCTGCGCCATGGTCAGGGAGTTGTAAACAGCCTCCTGCACCGCCTCTGCCGTTGCCTCAAAAAAAGCATCCAATCGCTCTTCCGGAAGCTCCAGACGTTGCGCGGCTGTACAATTCCGGCTGTGCAGGTTGGCCGCAAAGTTTGAAAAGGCGATCACGAACTCGCCGCTGCCATGCTGAATATAGGAACCTGTATTCGTCAGCCCTACGACCGCACGGCGAGCAATCCGGCCGAGTTGACGTTCACTCAGCGGCGCATCCGTCGCCAGCACGACCATGCAAGACCCCTGCCTTGCTGTGTCGATATCGCTCGGGTGCGGAATCTGGCGCCCGTAGAGTGAAAGCGCGCCATCATAATTTGTCTGCACAAGCGCGCCCAGCGTAAAGTTCTTTTGTTCCAAATCCGGCATCGGGACGATGCGCGAAGCGGTACCGATCCCGCCTTTGTAGCCGAAACAACGCGTTCCCGCCCCCGCGCCTACCGCGCCTTCCTCCACCGCTTGCGAAAGTGACTCTATCGCAAGGCGGACATGCTCCGGCGTAATCGCAAAGCGCTTGATGTCATTCAAGTACGAATCGTTTGTTTCACCGACGACGATGTTGATCGACCTCTGTTGCCGAGTCATCAGCGGAACATGGTGGTTCAAAAGCCCTTGCAGTACCGCCGAAACCGAAAGCGTATTGGTGAGCCCGATCAGGGATTCTATCTCGCCAAGTTCCGAAACCTGCATTGCTCCGCAGAGCTTGCCAAAACCATTTGCGCAATGGATTGCCGCGGGTACTTTTTGCAAAAAAACGTCCCCTGCGTGCGGGCGAATCACGCTCACACCGGTGTGAATTCCCACGGCATCGTCTTGCAGCGTGCAGTGTCCTACCATAACCCCGTCCACATCGGTGATGCTGTTTCGCAAGCCGGGTTGATAATTGCCCGGCACACGCATCCAGTCCCGAATCCGCTTGCGTTGCATCATGCTTTTCCTCTCAAATCCCCGTTCTTGCGGGTTAAATCAGCGCGCTTAAGAGTGGATTTGCGCAAAAATACTCCAATGAAATTCCGCCTTCGCCAAGTACGCGTGGTTTCTGCACGCCTCTCTTTCCGTCCGCATGATAGTCCGATCCTCCGGATATGACCGGCAGCCGCTCGCCATACGTTTGCAAAACGGACTGCCGGATTTCCTCGTTGGTCTGGTTGCCTTTATAGCTGGTCTTGTCATACGGATACGCCGCCTCAATGCCCATCAGCCCCGCTGCAATCAGGCGCTCGATATAGTCCGCTCTGGAGATGGACTCGCCGTTTTTTTCGATTGTCTCGTCGATTAAGTGCGGGTGCGCCAGAATAGCAACACCTCCCGCACGGCGAATGATACCGATCGCATCGGCGGGATCGATTTTCTCACGGCGAATGTTATAATCCGGGTTGTCGCGCACCATGAGCTTTGCTTCCTGCCAAGTCTTTGCAAAGCCCTTGCGCGCGATCGTCTCAAAAATATGTTTACGCTGAACCGCATCTTCCGCGCGGCGCGAACCGTCCGCGTTTTCCAGAACTTCTTCCCAACGAACCAAGATGCCGTGATGTGTGAGCACCTCGGTCAACGCGCGGTAAGCGTCCGCCTTGCTTCTTGCCATAGCCTGCTCTGCCGCAAGAAACTCCGGCATCGAAAAATCACATCCCAGCCCGACGATATGCACGTCGTCCACGTCCGTATCGCAAGAATACTCAATCCCCCCGATGAACGAAACCCCGCTTTGCCGCGCATACGCCTTCGTTTCCATCTCTTGGCCATCAAAGCAGATCGTTTCCGGCGGGCGCACGTCGTGATCCGTCAGCGCGAGGACGCGAAGGCCTTCGTCTGCCACGTGGTCGATCAGCTCCAGGACTGTATCGTTTCCATCGGAGCGGACGGAGTGTGTATGCAAATCGCATTCATAACGAACCATCGCCATCGCCCTCCTTACGCTTTTTGATCCGACCCGAAGATGTGGATATGCTCGCCTACGCAGGCTTTGACGCGCTCCGCCACAAACCGATCCATCCGCAGCGGGTTGTTTTCGCCTGTGTGCGCCGCCGTATATTCCGCCATGCCTTCGCAATATGCGATCTTTATCGCGGTGGAGATATTGATCTTTGCTGCGCCCGCAGCAACCAGTCTGCGGAACACGCCCTCGCTCAGACCCGTTCCGCCGTGCACCACAAGCGGGCAGGCAACCCGTCTTTTGATTTGATCAAACAGATCAAATCGCACGTTCGGCGTGCCCGTATACAGCCCGTGCGCGGTGCCAATTGCGGGCGCAAACGCGCCGACGCCCGTGCGGCGGACAAACTCTTCCGCACCTTGCGGCGTTGCAAGGCCTTCCTCGCCGCTGCTAACGACGATATCATCCTCTACGCCTACGATGGAACCGAGCTCCCCTTCGACTGTGACGCCTTTTTGCTGCGCTTCCTGCACAATTTCGCGTGTTGTGCGAATATTCTCCTCAAAGCTTGCCTTGGATCGATCGATCATCACCGAAGACCAGCCGAGATCCATGCAGCGGCGCACCAGCGCGGGATCTGTACAATGATCCAGATGCACCGCGACGGGAACCGTCGCGCGTTTTGCCAGATCCGACAGCAGCACAATCAAATGCTCCGCGCCGATCTCTTTGACGGTGGAGACCGATGTCTGCAAGATAATCGGCGAGCGCAATTCCTCCGCCGCGCGGATGGCCGCCGCAGCCGTCAGATCGTTAACAATGTTAAAGGCACCAACCGCATAGCCGCCCGCCACCGCGCGCGCAAGCAATTGCCCCATGTCTACATACATATCCTGTCCTCTCCTTTCAAGCCTTCGAGTAACCCTGCCTGCGTCAGGACTTCGCGTTGCTGCTGTATTTGCTCTTGCGTCAGCGGCAGCAGCGGCAGTCGGGGTTCGCCGCCATAATATCCCATCAGCGTCATAGCGGATTTCACACCGGAGACCGCGCTGGTATCCGTCAGCTGTTTGCTCAGTGAAATCAGCTTTACGCTGAGTGCTTCAGCCGCCTCCATTTGCCCGGACTGATAGAGATTCCATAAATCCACGCAGAGTTGCGGCAGGTAGACCGCAACAGAGAGCACCCCGCCGACCGCGCCAAGCTTCAAACCACCGAGCAGTTTCTTAATCGTCCCCGCGAGCACATGAAACTCGGCCCCATCTTGCCCTGCGGCGATATAGCCGGAGATGTCCTCCTTGGTCGTGTCCTTCATACCGACGATGTTATCGTGCTGTGCAAGCCTCTTTACCGCCGAATAGGAGATCACTACCCCACCGGCATAGACCGGCACGCAGTACAGCAGCACGGGGACAGGCGAACGATCCGCAACGTATTCATAATATTGGCAGAGTGCGTCATCACTCATCTTATCCGCAAAATAGTGCGGGGTGACGACGCTAACATAATCCGCACCCGCGTCTGCAATCATCTTCACCGTCTCCACGGTATAGTAGGCGGAGTCCCTGCCCGCTCCGGCGATCAGCGTTTTGTCCGGCGAAAGACAGGCTCGAACTGTTTGGATTAGTTTGACCGACTCCGCATCGTTGATTGCGCGAAACTCGCCGTTGCTGCCAAGCGGCATCACGCCACGCACGCCGGTCTGGTTCATTCTCTCCAGATTGAATTTGACCGCGTCCAGATCCAGTCTCTGTTCGCGAAACGGTGTTGCCATCGGCGGAAAAATGCCCTGTAGCCGCTCCAGATGATTCATTTTGCTCCTCCTTGCGCCGCTCTGTTCCGGCGGACAAACCGTTCGATCCGTTCGAGTGCGACCGACAGATTCTTTATTGAGTTCGCATAGCTGATGCGAATATGCCCCCGTCCGGATGCGCCAAATGCGTCGCCGGGTACACAGGCGACCGCCTCCTGATCGAGCAGGTCATAACAAAACCGCGTTACATCCATGCCGATCGCGGAAACATTCGGGAAAATATAGAACGCGCCGCTGGGTTTGACGCACTCGATGCCGTCGATACTAAGCAGGCCTTGATAGACCAAATCCCGCTTTTGTTGAAAGACAGCCGCTGCTTCCTGCGGAATATCCGGGCGCGAAAGCGCATAGAGTGCCGCCATCTGTATCGCGGCGGGCGGGCAGGAGCAAACGTTTTCCTGCAGCAACACCATGCGGCGAATGATCTCCTTCGGGCCCATTGCATAGCCAATGCGCCAGCCGGTCATGTTATACGCCTTGGAAAACCCGTTGACGACCACCGTCCGCTCCCGCATGCCGGGCAATTCCGCAATCGAACACGCAACATTTCCATCGTAGAGCAGCTTCCCATAGATTTCATCCGAAATCACAAGCAGATCATGCCGGATAGCAAACGCCGCGATCTGCCCCAAGTCTTCACGCGAGAGAAACGCTCCGGTAGGGTTGCTGGGGTTTGTCAAAAGCAGCGCCTTGCTTCTTGGCGATATCGCGGCTTCCAGGTCTTCCATCTGCACGCGAAACCCGTGCTCCATACGGCAGCCGACCATTGCGGGAATCCCGCCGCGATACGCAACCATAGAAGCATAGTTCACCCATGCAGGTTCTGGGATGATGACCTCATCCCCCGCTTCCACGATCGTGTTAAATAGAAGGGACAGCGCCTCCATTGCGCCGAGGGTCACGATAATCTCCGATTCGGGCTGATAGCCAAGCTCTGGCAGTGTCACCGACGCAATCGCCTCACGCAGGTTGAGATACCCTGCGTTTGGGGTATAGCGCGTATATCCCTGGCGCAGAGCGTTACAGCCTGCCTCCACAATGTCGGGGTGCGTGTTCCCGTCCGGTTCGCCGACGGCAAGAGAGATTAGATTTTCCCTGCCCGCCATTCGGTCAAACATCGCGCGGATTGCGCCCTGTTTAAGAGCACGCGCGCTGGTATTTAAGTAGTCTTGCATGTTAGATTCGTTTCCTTTATCTCGTGTTTTCCGGTTGTATCATTGCCGGTGTTTATGCGTGCGGGGTGCGCCTGCGGATCAGCCGGCCTGCTTTCACGCCAGTATAGTCTCCGTTGAGAACGGCAATCTCCCCGTTGACGACCACAAGTTCGATTCCTGTGTTCTTGCGAAACGGAAAGTGGTAGTCGTTGTTTTCGCGGATGTTTGCCCAGTCAAACACGCAGATATCGGCATGGTAACCCTCCCGGAGAAGCCCGACGTTGTCGAGCTTGCACATCTCGGCGGGGAGATAGCAGATGCGCTTGATCTCCTCTTCCAGCGGCAGAATGTTCTGTTCGCGCACGAGGCGCAGTCGTTTGGGAAATGTGCTCATAGCGCGGGGATGCGCGCCGCCCTGCTGCTCCCGATCAAACTGCATAATATTGTGCCCGCTGTCGGTGCCGCCCATCATAAACGGCGCGGCGAGAATTTTAAGCATATCCTGCTCGTTTTGATAAAAATATGCCGCATCCACATCCCCGGAATTCTCAGTCAGCAGATCAAATGTGGTTTCCATCGCATCCGAGGCACGTTCCTTAGCAATCTGCGCAATCGTTTTTCCAACCGCATTTGGTGTTTTCGGCGCGCCGAGGATTAAACACCCGGAAAACCCGCTGAATTTCAAAAGGCTCTGCGATTCTTCGGCAAAAATCGCGGTTGAAACTTCCTGACGAAACGCAGGCTCACGCAGGCGCTCAATCATCTTGGCAACCCCGTGTACCGCAAAACGTTCCGGCAACGCGCTCGTAAGCGATGTTTGCCCCGCAAGAAACGGGTACTGATCCGCGCGCACGCGGATCATGCCGCGCTCGTTTGCCTCCGCAATCAGGCGAAGCGTTTCTTTCGAAAGCCCTGCGTTCGCCGTCCCGCCGATCTTGTGGTGGGAGATCACCACATCACAACCGCTGTTTTCGCCGATGGCGATGGCTTCCGCTACCGCCTGCACAACGGTGTCGCATTCGCCCCGAATGTGTGACGCATAGCAGCCGCGATACGCCGCGACGACGCGGCAAAGCTCGGTGAGTTCTTCTGCATCCGCATGGACAGACGGCGGATAGATCAATCCTGTTGAAAGTCCGACAAAACCACTCTCCATCGCCTCGGTCAGCAGCGCTTTCATACGCTCCATCTGCTCGGTCGAAGGTTTCTCCGGGCTATAACCCATCACGAGCGCGCGGAGATTTCCATGCGGCGCATAGACCGCCATGTTGGTCCCCATCCGCAGCTCTTGCGCGGCTGCCGAAAAAGCGGAAAAGCTGCTGGTTGCGTGCTTCACCATCTCGATTGCTTCGTCGGGTACGATACCGCGCACGCTATCGAGCAGCCCTTCATAATACGGAATCGCCCCGCCGCCGCAGTTCCCAGCAATCTCGGTTGTAATCCCCTGCTCCAGCAGGTTATAGCCCGTTGTGCCAAAGAGGCAGTAATAGTCACCGTGGCTGTGGTTGTCGATGAACCCCGGCGAGACAACCTTGCCGGTCGCATCGTAAACGGTCTTTGCCTCCAGCAAAATCTTCGGGGCAATTCGGATGATTCGCCCGCTCTCCACAGCGATATCGCCGTAGAACGGCTTCCCGCCGGTTCCGTCCACAATCAAGCCGTTTTGAATCAGAAGATCCAGCATCGCGGTTTCCTCCTCTGCTTATTCCTGTGTCTCGCCGATTGGCCAGCCGTATTCGTTCGCGACCGTGCGCCCCATCGTATAATAAAAATCCAATCCTTCGTTGGAGTTAAACATCATCGTTAAGCCTTTTCCGCTGGACAGGTAATATGCCATGCTCAGAAAACCGTTATTGCAGCCTGTGTGCGCAAACATGAACTCATCCTTGTTCCTAGTCGGATAGATGTAAAATCCAATCCCGTTTTCCGAGTTCTTCTGCTGCACAAGCATCTGTCGGAAGGACTCTCTCGTGAGTTCCGGGTCATCGTCGTTTTTCAGGATGCCAAGCAGGTGCACGCCGAATTTTGCGAGGTCTTCCGCCGTTGACCAGAGCCCGCCCGCCGCAAGCTCCGTATAATTACCGTGCCCGCCGGGAATCGGTTCATAGTGATCCAGCCGCTCGCCGTTGCGTGTGGAGTTATATCCCGTCGGCAGCGGCTGGCGATAAAATTTTAAAAACTGCGGATCGCAGGATTGATAAAACGTGCTGTTTGTCATGCCAAAGGATTTGAGCACCAGCTCATCCATCAGCGCCGCAAAGTCCGTGACACCAAGCACATCACAAACCAGTTTCTGTGCAAGCACGAACCCACCGCCGGAATATGGCCCTGTTGGATTCTCCGTGGTCTTCGGCACATATGTGTTCGGTTCGCGAACGACCATCAAGCGCTCGGTCTTTGCGGGCGGTTCGCCGTTAAGCACCTGCAAAACGTTCGGCAGCGGCTGTCCCGGCGCGTAGCCGCCAAAGCCGTCAACATTCAGTCCGGCTAGATGCCCCATGATCATCCGCAGGGTAATCTTGTTGCTCAGTCCCTCTTTTGCGGGCACGGTATAGCCCTTGAGATAGGTATTGACATCTCGATCCAGGTCGATTATGCCCCGTTGGACCAGCTTCATCAGCGCGACTGCAAACACAGCTTTGCTAACCGAAGCCGCCATGAACGGCGTTTGATCGTCAATCCTGGTTCCGCCTTCGTGCTCCGTATTCCCCGTGCTATAGACAAAGTCAATCTTAAATTGATCGATACAGGCAATGCTGAACGCTGTTGTATGGAAATATTCCATGCGCTCTTGCAAGGTATAGGTGCGGTACGTGTCCTTCTCCTTGACGATCAGGTTGTTGACAATCCGGTTCGCTCGCTCGTTCATCATGGGTGTGTGTTCCTTTCGCATTCATCAGATATGTTCTTGTGTCAGGTATCGATATGCAATCTCGGCATAGACAGCTGCCCCTGTCGGCACCGCCTCGTCGTCAAACTCCACCTTTTCATGGTGTTCGGGATAGTGCCGCCCCTCCGGCGATTGGCTGAGAATATACATGTAAACAGCAGGAACCCGGGATGAAATCAACGCAAAGTCGTCGCTTCCCATCGAAAAATGACTGCCAAGCGGCGCAATCAACGCGCCGGTGAGTCCGCTCTCCAGCCACACCTGGACCGTTTGCGCAAACGCGGCATCGTTGACAAGCATCGGAATTGCGCCGGCCAGTTCCACCTCTGCACGCATACCGTATGCCGCGGCAACACCGGCGGCAATCTCTCGAATGCGCGCCAGCACATAGGCTCGTTTTCCCTCATTCGTCATACGCAGCGTACCGCTAAATATGCATGTTTCCGGGATGACGTTTGCCGCGCTTCCCCCTTCGATCTTGCAGACGGTCAACACCGATGGCGACTCCGCATCAATCTCAAGCCGCATCATGTCCGTCAGCGCATCGATAATTTTAAGCGCACAATAGATCGGGTTCTTCGCCTTATGCGGCTCCGCGCCGTGACCGCCCATTCCGCGCACGCATACATGGATCTCATCGCGGCTAGCATACACAGCGCCGGTATTGACGGAGATTGCGCCCGTTGGATACGCTTCATTGCCTGCGATGTGAATTGCAGCTGCAAAGTCCGGCAGAGGGTCGAGCACGCCAGCAGCAATCATGCTGCCTGCCCCATCCGCGGTTTCCTCGCCAGCCTGAAACATCAGCACTACCTCGCCCGTAAGCGCGTCTTCGTGAGATTGAAGCAGCATGGCGGCGCCCAGCAGCATGGCGGCATGCAAATCATGCCCGCAGGCATGCATAGCCCCGTTTTGAGAAGCGAACGGAAGTCCGGTTTTCTCCGCAATCGGGAGTGCATCCATGTCCCCGCGCAGGAGGATGCGCTTTCCGCCGGGTTTGCCGATGTTGGCGATGACCCCGCCGGCTACGCGTTGGTGCAGAATGCCGTACTCGGAGAGCACCGCGCAAACCGCGTCTGTGGTAAACGGCAGATTGAGCCCGATTTCCGGGTGTTGGTGCAGCATGCGCCTAAATGAAATGAGCGATTCGCGTTTTTCAAATGCTTCTGTCAGAAAATTCATGCGCTGTCTCCTGTATCCCTAAACTGAATATCGTTTTTTTCTGCGATCACGGATGGTGTTTTTTCATCCGGTGTCTGCGGATCAATTTCGGGGTGGTTTTCACTGATTTACATATGATCGTGTGTCTTTACTTGTCGATACTCTTGTATTAGCAAAAGTCGTGCCAACCCGAATGTTTGGAGAAAACTTTTTTCTGCCGACGCAGGCAGTGGGCACAGTTCATACGTTCCATTTTTACAAAAGTTGCCAAGATCTGGAAGGCCAAAATCTGCCCTTTACCGGTTTTGAATTCTATTATGGCTAGAATTTGGTTTTTTCTGGTTTATCTGGTTTTTTAGGTTCGCCTAATCCAGTTTTGCCGGTTCGTCTCCCTGTGCTCGCGAGATTTCCCCGCAAAAATCTGTGTACATCATCCGCCGGACGTCCTCCGGCGTGGTCGCGTGGGCCAGCACCCACATGAGCTTCGTCACCGCGCATTCGCTCGTCATGTCGTAGGCTTGCATGATGCCGAGTTCCAGCGCGAGCCGCCCGGTCTCGTAGACCGCGGGGTCGCTCGGCTCATAGCGGCACTGCGT
>DLGD01000014.1 GCA_002482505.1 Christensenella sp. UBA7703
CTACTTTTACTTTACAGGTTCACATAAATACGGGTGTTTTTGTGGTTTGATTGAAAAAATGGTTACAGCGATTCGCGGATGATGATCTCCGCGTCGAGCATGATCTGCCGCGGCGCAAAATTGTCACTATGCATCTCTTCGATGAGCATTTCACAAGCGAGGAAGCCCAGCTGATATTGCGGCTGCTTGACCGTGGTCAGCGCGGGTTCGCTCATCACGGAGATGTTTGTGTTGTCAAAACCGATGATGCCGAGGTCTTTCGGGATCGCAATGCCGAGGCGCTTTGCCGCCTTGATCGCGGCAACCGCGAACACGTCCGACGCAGCAAAGATCGCGTCCGGCCGCTCCGGCATGCTCAATAACTGGGTTGCGATGGAGACCGCCGCATCATAAGAAAACTCCGGCACCTGCACGATGAAGTTTTGCGCGGGGGTGATGCCCGCGGCTTCAAGCGCCTCCACGTAGCCTTGCTGGCGCTTGCGGGCGTACTTGTACTTCAGCGGGCCGTTGATCAGCGCCACGCGCCGCTTGCCTTTGCTGAGGATATATTCCACCACCGCGCGGCTTGCCGCCACGTCGTCGATTGAAACATAGGACGTCGGGCTGTTTTCGTTATATTCCGCGCACTGGATGAGCGGAGTGTGCAACTCCAGCTGGGAAATCGTATCCGCAGAGGGGATCGGATCGAGCGTAATCACGCCGTCCGCATGCGTTTTTTCGATCATCTCTTCGATAAAAGAGAGCGTCAGCGGATGCGCGCCGGTGCGCACAATAATCTCCTGATAACCCTGCCTACCTGCGGCGGACGAGATGCCGCGGATCACTTCGGAATAAAACGGATTGTCAATGTCCGGCAGAAGGATGAGGACAAGGTGGCTTTCGTGTCGGACGGCCGCGTCGTAGCCGAGCGCATAGATGGCCTGTATGATTTTGTCATACGTGCCTTCCTTGACGCTTTCTTTATTGTTGATTGCGCGTGAAACCGTGGCGATGGAAACCCCCGCCGCGTCCGCAACATCCTGTAAGGTTGTTTTCTTTTTTAATTGAGACATGATCGTTCCTTTTTTCACAACGTCAGATTATCATATCACATTTGCTTTGCTTTGTAAATCGACATGCTTTTTCTACTAAAATGAGCTTAAATGTAAAAAATGAAAGAGAAAATAATATACCGTGAAAAATATGAAAATAATGTTGACACGTTGTGTAAGGAATGATAGATTAAAAACAAGCAAGTAGCACGGATCAAATTGTCTTTTTCATACCTTTTTCCTCCTTCCTTACAATTTGGGACAGCAGCAGCCCATACAAAAAACCAAAAGAGGAACCAAAACCATGAAGCTTGGATTTGCCAGCGCAATTTTGCCGGATCAGTCGTTCGACACCGTCGTTTCATTCGCCGCGGAGCATGGCTACCGCTGCGTAGAGATGATGAGTTGGCCGGTTGGGAAGTCAGAGCGCCGTTATGCAGGCGTCACCCATATCGATGTGGATACGCTTGACGCGGCACATGTGGAGGCAATCAAAGCCAAGCTCGCCGAGACTGGCGTCGAGATTTCCGCGTTGGGATATTATCCCAACGCGCTCGACCCGGACGCGGAAAAGGCGCAGGTCGCCATCAACCACATCAAGAAGCTTATCACCGCGGCGCCCAAGATTGGCGTTCATACGGTCAATACATTCATCGGCAGGAACCAGTTTCTCAGCGTTTCGGAAAACATGAAGCTTTTTGCCAATGTTTGGCTGGACATCATCAAACTCGCGGAGGACAACGGTGTCCGCGTGGCGATTGAAAACTGTCCGATGCTTTTTACGCAGAGCGAATGGCCGGGCGGCAAAAATCTCGCTGTCTCTCCGCGCATCTGGCGGGAGATGTTCTCCATCATCCCCAGCGCAAACTTCGGCCTCAACTTCGATCCGTCCCATTTTGTGATTCAGCAGATGGATTATATCCGCCCCATCTACGAATTTAAAGAAAAACTCTTCCATGTCCACATTAAGGACATCAAACTATACAGAAATCTTCTGGACGAGGTCGGTATCTTTGCGCCGCCGCTCGACTATCTGCAGCCGAAGCTGCCCGGACTGGGCGACGTCAACTGGAGCAAGTTTATCTCCGCTTTGACGGACGTTGGCTACAACGGCTATATCTGCGTCGAAGTGGAAGACAAAGCTTTCGAAGACACACTGGAACATCGCTATCAGTCTCTGATCCAATCCCGGCGTTATATAAGCCAGTTTATCGTAACCGAATAATAAAGCGAAGGATTCATCCCGCGGCGTATGAGACGTCGCATTGGCTTCACCGTCATGTAATCCATTACATGTATAAAAACAAGTGTTCCTGTGCACGATGCATGACGAAAGAGAACCCGTCCGCCGGAAAGAGGGTACCGAAGATGGTAAAAATCGAGGACGTTGCGCGCGCAGCCGGCGTTTCGGTTGCAACCGTCTCCCGTGTGCTCAATGAGCAGGGCGGTGTGCTGCCGCAAACGCAGGATAAGGTACGCAAAGCGGTTGAAGAACTTCATTATGAACCGAACCTTTCCGCGCGAAACCTCCGTAAGAACGAGAGCCGCATCATCCTGATCCTCGCACCGAACTTTTCCAACCCGTATTATTCCAAAGTACTGCCCGGCATCTGCGATGTTTCGCGAAACCTTGGCTACAGCACCTTGATCTACAACACATACGACAGCAACGCGCTGGACGAATCGCTCGTTGTGAGCCTCTTTGAGAAGAACCGCGCAGATGGCATGATTACACTTGCCGTCAACCGGGACGACCGCTGGCTGGCGAAATATACGGGGAAGTATTCGATCGTGCAGTGCTCGGAATATGTCGAAGACATCGAGTTGCCGCATATCTCGGTGGATAACCGTCTTGCGGCACGGGAATTGGTCTCACACCTGATTGCGCAGGGGCACTCAAGAATCGGGATCATCACGAGTGCCAACCGCTATCTTTCGAGCACAAACCGCCTGCGCGGATATTTCGACGCGCTGGAGGAAGCGGGGCTTGGCGAAGACGAAACGCTGATCGCCTATGCTTCTGCGGACTACTCGTTTGTCAGCGGCAAACAGGCAGCGCGAGAACTGCTTTCGCTGCCGGAACCGCCAAGCGCGATCTTCTGTGTATCCGATATTCTTGCGCTGGGCGCGATCGCCGCAGCGGGCAAGCTGGGTCTTCAGGTACCGTGGGATTTGAGCATTGCGGGGTTTGACGATGTCGACTACACGACAATGTTTCACCCATACATGACAACCGTTGCCGCACCCTGCTACGAACTGGGCAGAAGAAGTATGTTGTTGCTTTACGACCACATTCTGCAAAAACCGGGCGCACAACAGGAGGTCTACCTCCCGCACCAGGTCGTCCTTCGGGAAACCACGGCGCAGCGGACGCAGGGGCGGATGGCAGATAAACCATAATTCAACTACCAAACCAGATGATTCTGTTGGACAATAGAGATTGAAATGACACACAAAGGGGAATACATCATGTTAAATGTAGGCATCATCGGCTGCGGCGCGATTGCAAGACAGCGCCATGCAGCAGAATACAAAAACAATCCGAATACGACGATTGCCGGTGTGTTCGACGTTTCCCGCGAGCGCGCGGAAGCGATGGTGAAGGACTTCGGCGGGAAGGTGTATGACACGGCGGAAGCGCTGATTGCAGACCCCGCCATCGACGCCGTGAGCGTTTGTGTTGCCAACGCGTTCCATGCGGCGATGACGATCGATGCGCTCAACCACGGTAAGCACGTGCTCTGCGAAAAGCCGATGGCAATCTCGCTTGCGGAATGCGAAGAAATGTTTGCTGTCGCGAAAAAGAGCGGCAAGCGTCTGCTCATCGACCACAACCAGCGCCTGACGCCCGCGCACAAGAAGGCAAAAGAGATCATCGCTTCCGGCGAACTCGGCCGCGTGATCAGCTTCTCCGCAACGTTCGGCCACAGGGGGCCGGAGATGTGGAGCGCGGATAAGAGCAGCAACACTTGGTTTTTCAAGAAGAACGCGGCTGCCTTTGGTTCTATGGCAGATCTTGGCATCCACAAGATCGACCTGATGCGCTTTCTGATCGGTGCGGATGTGAAGAATGTATTCTCCCGTCTTGCAACGCTGGATAAGAAATTTCCGGACGGAACGCCGATCGAAGTGGACGACAACTCCGTGGAGATTCTAACGTTTGAAAACGGCGCGCTCGGCACCGTGACCACGAGCTGGACGCACTATGGCGAAGAATGCAATGCCTCTACACTTTACTGCGAAAAGGGCACGCTAAAGCTTTACCACGATCCGCGCTATTCACTCCAGATTGTATATGCGGACGGAACGAAAGTGAATTATGAGCTCGACCGCATTCAAACCAACGAGGACAAACAGCAACAGAGCAGCGGCGCCATCGATCTGTTTGTGGAAAGCATTCTCACGGGCAAGCCTTCCGCCCTGGACGCGGAGGATATCGTGAAATCCATGCGCGTGGTGTTTGCTTGTCTCGAGTCCGCCGAATCCGGCAGGATTATAGACCTGTAAATGCGCAAACACCAAATCGTATTTTCGCACTAATATGGTAATAACCAATAATCTGGTTGTTATAAATCAAAAAAGGAGAGAAATCATGAAAAAATTCCTCGCGATTCTTATGTGCGCCATGATGCTGGTCAGCTTTGCGGCATGCGCAAGCACACCGGCACCGGCAGCGGAAGAACCCGCAGCCGAAGCGACCCAGGCTCCCGCGGCGGAAGAACCCGCAGCGACCACCGGCGGCACCATCTACGTGCTCGGCCCGACGCCGGATCACGGCTGGACCGCACAGGCCGGTACCTACGCCGACAAGAAGGTTGCCGAAATCAACGCCGAAGGCAAGTATAAAGCCGTCTACATGGCTGCTTCCACCGGTGAAGAGCAGGTTGACCAGGTTCAGACCATCCTTGCAAACGGCGACGCGGTTGGCGTGGTGTTCTTCGCTCTGGAAGACTCCGCAAAGGCCGGTCAGGAAGCCCTGATCGCCGCGAATGTTCCGTTTATCTCCTTCGACCGTATCATTGAAGGACCGGACAAGTCCGCCATCCTCAACGCCTCCGGTGACAACTGGCAGTGCGGCGCAGGCATCGCGTACTGGCTCCAGAAGAACGGCATGGCACCCGGCGCAACGCTTGTTACCCTCATCGGCGACAACGGCACCGTTTGCTCCCGTCGTCAAGAAGGCTTCGAGCAGTTCCTCCGTGGCGAAATCGAATACTTCGACAAGGACAAGAACGAGTCCTACAAGACCACCCAGGTTTGGACGCAGGACGAGATCAACGCTCTGACGGCCGACTATAAGACGGTCTGCAACTGGAGCGCGGACGGCGCATATCAGTACCTCGAGCAGAAGCTGCCGGAAATCGTCGCCAAGGCGAAGACCACGGGCGGTAACCTCTACATCTACTCGATGGATGATGAAATGACCTTCGGCCTCATGAACCTCCTCGAGGCGAACGCGATTGACGAAGCGACCAAGGCCGACTTCGCAGCGCTGAACGTCTACACCTCCGCAATCGGCGGTATGGCAGAGCTCTATGCGGTCATCGACGGCACCTCCACCCAGGCTGCCACGGCTAAGACCTACTTTGACGGCCTCATGTCCGTCTACTTCTCGCCGAAGATGTTCGAAAACGTCATCAACTACATGCTCGACTACCTCAACGGCAACTGGGATTACAAAGTTGGCGATGGCAAGTACGAGCCGGTGTGGATCGTTGACGCAGGCAACGTTGCCAACTACGAAGGCTTCACGGGTCATTGATCTGTCTAGCAGCTTCTCGTTGAGCGGCAGGGGAAACGGGCAAAATGCCCGCAACTCTGCGTAAGACAAAAAAAGTCAATCGTGTGCGGATGCAGGGTTATCCTGCATCCGCACGCGAATGCAAAACCCGAATTGAGAAAAATGCGAATCGGCACAAAAAACGCCTTTTCGTTGCGAAAGATTCCGATTATACTGGTCGTATGGGCAGGCTTGCACAATTCGCGGCCGAAATCGGCAACAAAACCAACCACCTCACCAAAAACGAGGAAAACGGGGACACAAATGTATGGCAATCCTTGAAATGCAGCACATTTCAAAGGCATTTGGCGGCGTGATTGCACTTTCCGATGTGCATTTGACCGTTGAAGCGGGCGAAATTCATGCGCTGCTTGGCGAAAACGGCGCGGGCAAATCCACGCTGATGAACATCCTCACGGGCGTGATCAACGCAGACTCCGGCGAAATTCTGTTTGACGGCAAACGGTATCCAAACCCGACCATCGCCACGATGGAGCGGGCTGGCATCGCGTTTGTGCATCAGGAAGTGAACGTGGTCAACGATTTGACCGTGTTTGAAAACATCTTTTTAAACCGCGAGCTCAAGACGAAAGTGGGCCTGCTCAACCGCAAGCGTATGATCGAGGAAGCAAGCGGGCTTTTCACGCGCCTAGGGGTTGACATTGACCCCTGCGTGATGGTATCCGAACTCAAAACAAGCCAGAAGCAGCTTCTGGAGATCAGCCGCGCGCTGCATGCAAACGCAAAGCTGTTGATTCTGGACGAACCGACCACCGCGCTGAGCACACAGGAGGTCGAGCATCTGTTCGGCATCCTCCGAAAACTGAAAGCACAGGGTCATTCCTTTATCTTTATATCGCATAAAATGCCGGAGATTTTCGAGATTGCGGATCGCTATACCGTCTTCCGCAACGGAACTTTTATCTCCAGCGGGTTCATCAACGACACGACACCGCATAAGATCGCCTCGGACATGGTAGGCGAACAGTACCTCGATAAGGACTATTACGAGCCGCGCGCCCTAGGCGAGACCGTGGTTGAGCTAAAAAACGTGACCGGGCACGGCTTTTCGGATGTCAGCCTCGAGATTAAAAAAGGCGAAATCGTCGCGTTCACCGGCCTTGCCGGCAGCGGCGCGAGCGAAGTGATGCAGACCATGTTCGGTGTGCTGCCGTTTGAAGGCGGCGTGATCCGTGTTGAGGGCAAGTCCCTGCGTGGCGGAATCGCGCATTTCATGGAGAGCAAACTTGCCATGCTGCCCAGCAACCGTAAGGAAAACTCCGTCGTGCCCGACATGGACATTCTCGACAATACCTGCATCGCAGAGCATTGCCTCTCGAAAAACCGCCAGATGATCTCGGCAAAAGCCGAGGTAAGCCGTTATGACGAACTCAAGAAACTGCTTTGGATCAAGTCGGAGTCGCCCAAGGATTCCATCCTCTCGCTCTCCGGCGGCAACCAGCAAAAGGTGTTTCTTGCCCGCTGGTTGAACACCAAGGCGGACGTGCTCCTGCTGGATAACCCCACGCAGGGCGTGGATGTCGGCGCGAAGGCTGAAATCTATCGTCTGATTCTGGAGTTTGCCGCCCGCGGGATGACGGTGATCATCAACACGCTGGAGATTCCGGAGATCAAGAAGGTCTCCGACCGCTGCGTCGTCTTCTTTGAAGGGCGGGTAGCAAAGATTTTCCAGCACGATGAAATCAATGAGCATGATGTCATGCTGTATTCTACAAACGCGATCAATACGCGGGGAGGAGCCAACCATGCGGGCTAACAAAGGCGGTTTCGCCGGAATCGGATCTTTCATCGCGAAGGCGTGGAAGCGCTACAGCTTCATCTTCGTCTTCGCCATCATACTGCTGGTGTATTCGTTCACCATCGAGGCAAACGGAAACGCATTCAAATGGGGACACATTACGGCGATTCTGGCAAGCCAAAATACCGTTATCGTGGGCACCATGGCGCTGGGTATGGCGCTGGTCATCATCACGGGACAGATCGACCTTTCAGTCGGCTCCGCCCTGGTGCTCTGCAGCGGGGTCAGCATCATGGCGTTCAACATGACCAACAGCGTGATCATCACGCTGCTTGCGGCGGTTGCCGCGGGCGCGCTCTGTGGCCTCATCAACGGTGTGCTCGCGGGCTATGCTAAGATGCCGCCGTTTATCGTCACCCTCGGTACGATGCTGATCTACCGCTCCCTGATGCTATCGCTGGTGCGTTCGATCGATCCTGTCATTACCGGTTCTTCCAGCAGCCAGTTTGCCATGCTCAGCGAAAACAGTGCCTATGACGCACTGCGCATGAAGTTTGGCACGGGCAGCCTGCCTGGCGTTTCGATTCCGTATATCACGTTTGTCTTCGTCGCGGTGATGCTGATCATCCTGCTCGTCACCCGCCGCACCAAGTATGGCAAGAGCGTCTACGCGGTCGGCAGCAACGAAAAGGCAGCCTTCCTTGCGGGCGTGAATGTTCAGGGCGTGAAGGTCTCCGTGTTCGTCATCACGGGCATTCTCGTGGGGATTGCGGCGTTTGTGCAGGCCTGCAAAATCGGTAACGTAACGCCCGCTTCCTCCGGTAAGAGCTATGAAATGTACGCCATCGCGGCGGTCGTACTCGGCGGCGTGAGCATGAGCGGCGGCAAGGGCAACCTGTTGGGCGTGTTCTTCGGCGCGCTTTCGTATACGACGATCAACTTCATCATCGTCTCGATTCCGCAGCTTACGACGGATATTCAGGATACCTTCCAAGGGCTTGTGCTCATCGCGGTCATCCTGATTCAAACCGTTGGCCCGGTCATCAAGGATCGCTTCATCGAGGCACGCAAACGCCGCGCTTCCCGCAAACAGGCTCGCCTGGATCGCGCGGAGAGCAAAGGCTGATCTCCATTCATTCAGCATAAAAACGACCCGCGTTTCGCTTATTCTGCGACGCGGGTCTTATTATAAGAGCGATTTGGCTAGAGTAGAGTGCGGTAGTAAAGCCCTGTGGTGTGCGCTTCTTCCGTCCTTTCGGCTGAAAGAAAGCGAGCGGTGACGGCTTCGATTTCCTCTTGGGATTCGCGCGTAAAGTAGAGTATCTGGTGATCCAGAGCGCGAATGTTTCGCTCCGCAATGTCGAGCGGAACGCTGTTGAGCAATGAAACCGTGCGATAATGGTCGCACTCCACCGGGAAACGCACCTGCATGCGGTCGGTGAGCGTTCCGGCCTGTCCGCAGGCGGCACAGCCGAGGGATGCTTTGATCGGGCAGTTCCTCAACTGCATCAGCGGCAGATAGCCATACGAGACGACGCCGCGCGGGAGCGTTCCGCCGAGGGACTTGATCGCGCTCATCGAAAGTTCAAATGAAAGCGTCAGGCTGCCGAGCCCCTCTGCCTCATAAAACCGCACGGATTCCGTATTGGTGCTGTTTAAGCCGTAGCCGCCGTGAACGGTAAGCCCAAGCCGCCTGCCGAGCGTGATGCCGTAACTGTTGTTCGCCCAGACGGAGGATAGTCCGGCATTTGTGAGAACTACCAGCTTTGCGCCAAACGCTGGCTCGTCCTCGGGGAAGAGCACGGTTGGCAGCTGCGCGATGAGCTTTTTGCCCAGTTGAGCGAGTAAATCCAAATCGATCTCTTCTGCGGGCAGTATCATTTTTTCAAACGTGTCCTCGCAGGCAATCTGTTCCTTTTTATAAAAACGTGCCCACAGCGCTGGCTTCTCCAAGCCGGATTGATACCGCACAGGTGCTGTTATTGTGAAATCCTCCCGCTTGTGCGGCTGTGTTTGCCCGCGCAGGGCGAGGAGCGCGTCCAGCGCTTCTCTGCGCAAGGCGTTGAGCGCGGAGGCAGGCAGGGTATAGCCTTCGGCAATCTCGGATTGGAACGAACGCACAAAGAATGGGGTTCCTCCGGTCTTTTCCAGATTTTTCCGCGCGTTTTCCGCGTCCAGAGCACGGTGGACTGCGCGCTCCGGCGCGCCTCCTTGCACGGTTGTCTCCCGCTCGCCATCACTCACGGTGAGGGTGGTTGCGTGTTCGCTGAGCGAGAAAGTAAGATTGACCGGCACGAGCGGAACTTCGTTTCGATACAGCGCTGCAAGAGACGCAAGAACGCTCTCCGCACCCGTCACATCCTCCTTCGTGCGGTAACCGAACATCTGTCCGTCGCGTTTTCCCTTGAGGTAGCCATCTGTAAACCCGCTGCGGGAGAAAACGGCACGGAGCGATTCCGCGTCGTACGGTTTTCCCTCGAGTGCAAGCTTGCAGGCGGCGGTCGCGGCGGCAACGTATTCCGGTCGCTTCATGCGCCCTTCGATTTTGAAGGAAGTCACGCCCGCATCCGCCAGTTCTTTTAGATGCGGGAGCAGAGACATGTCCTTGAGCGAGAGCGCATAGGGATGATCTCCGCTCGTCCAGTTCAGCCGGCATGGCTGGGCGCAAAGCCCGCGGTTGCCGCTCCTTCCGCCGAGCATGGCGGAAAGATAACACGCGCCGGAGACGCTCATACAGTGTGCGCCGTGAATAAACGCTTCCTTCTGAATCGAAACAGAAGCGCAGATGGTTTGAATTTCCGCAAGGGTAAGCTCACGCGCGAGCACGATACTGTCAAACCCAACGCTTTCGAGATAGCGTGCGCCGTCGACATTGTGCACGGCGGTCTGCGTGGAGGCAAAGCGCTTGAGCGAGGGATAGCGCTTTTGAAACAACCGAAGCACCGCCACATCCTGAATGATCACCGCATCTGCGCCCGCCTCTGCGATGCGATCCGCCTCTTCCTCCAGCGCGGGCAACTCCGTGTCCAGCACAAGGGTGTTGACGGTGACATACACCTTTACCCCGCGCGCGTGACAATAGGAGACGGCATCGATGAGGCTCGTCTCGGCAAAATTCGCCGCGTTGCGGCGTGCATTGAAGTTCTGCCCGCCGAGATAGACGGCGTCGGCGCCGCAGCGCACGGCGGCAAGCAGCTGTTCTTCGCCGCCGACAGGGGCGAGGATTTCGGGTGATGGCATTTGGGATTGTTTCTCCTTTGTGGAGTGTTACTATTATTATAAAGCAAAACAACTGATCTGACGAATGGAATCGCACATGAAACGGGAACCTCAAATGATCCGGCAAAGGAAGAACGTATGAAGGACATCATCATCGGCATCGACATCGGCGGGACGCATCTGCGCATCGGCGCGGTGAACCCCGCGGGGCAGGTTTCTTTTTTTGAAAAACGGGAAAGCCGCGTGGTCTGCGGCGAGAGCGGATCGGGTGCGCGTCTTGTCGCGCTGATTCGGGACTATCTGGCCCGAAACGGGCTGACAGATCGTGTGGCAGCGCTTGCTGTCGGGTTTCCTTCAACCGTCAGCCGGGATAAGCGAACCGTCTACAGCAGCCCGAATCTGCCGCTTGGCGGCGCGGGCGGGTTGGACGGGCAGGACGTGGTGGCGTTGCTCTCCTCTGAATGGAATATTCCGGTTTTCATCGACAAGGACACGATCTTCCTGCTGCAATACGATCTTGTGCGCCGAAATCTGCGCGAAAAAGGCTGCACGGTCGGCATTTACTATGGCACGGGAATCGGAAACGCAGTGTTTCTCGATGGGAAGTTTCTGACCGGCAAACATGGTGTTGCCTGCGAGCTGGGGCATATTCCCTATTACGGCAGCATAAACATCTGCGGCTGCGGCAGCAGGGGATGCGCAGAAACGCACGCGGGGGGATATGTTTTGCGAAATATTTGGCAGGAGTATTTTGCAAACGAACCATTTTGCGAGTTGTTTCTGCGACATAGTGATGACGTTCGGTTACAAAGATTTGTGGAAGCCATGGCGATTCCGTTTGCGACGGAGCTGAATCTCTTAGATCCCGATCAGGTTATGATCGGGGGCGGTGTTGTAGAGATGGCGGGCTTCCCGATGGATCGCCTGCTGGGCTATGTGCGCGAGTTTGTGCGAAAACCGTATCCGGGAGAGGATTTTTCGTTACTTCGCGCCTCCGCCGCACCTGAAACAGGCGTCGCCGGAGCGGCGTATTATGCAATGGAACGAGTGGCAGGCTTTGCCGCCGCTGCGAAGGGGGCAATCGAATGAGTTCGTTTAGCATCATTGGGGCTGCGCATCTGGATGCGCTGGTAGAAGGCGTGGAGGAAACCGCGCTGCTTGCGGGATCTTCTCCCGCGGAGAGCATCCGCCTTGGCTTTGGCGGAGACGCGCTCAACGAGGCGGTGACGCTAAGGCGGCTTGGCGGCGCGGTGGATCTCGTGAGCAAGATCGGCTGTGACAGCGCGGGAGATATGGTGCTGGGTTTTTGCCGTTCCGCAGGGCTTTCAACGGCGAGGATTGCGCAAAAAGAGAATCTATCCACCAGCATGAATATCGTGCTCGTCGATCATGCGGGAGAACGCAGATTCATCACCGACCCCAACAGCAGCCTCCGGGCGCTCGCGCTTGCCGATGTACTGCCGCTGGTGGATTCGTTATCTCCGGTAGTTTGCTTTGCGAGCCTGTTTGTGTTTCCGCTCTTTCATGCACGGGAGTTTGCGGCGCTTTTTTCGGCAATCAAGCAGCGCGGATGTTTGCTTGCGGCAGACATGACCAAACGAAAGAGAGGGGAGAAGCTTTCCGACCTTGCGGACGTTTGGCATCACATCGACATTCTCTTTGCAAACGCTGAGGAAGCGGGTCTCCTCACGCAATCGAACACACTGGATAAGATGGCACAGGAGATTCGGGGCAGCGGGGTTGGATGCGTCGTCATTAAAACCGGAGCTGCGGGCTGTTTTGTCGCCTCTAGGGAGTTTACCGGCGATGTACCCGGCTGCGTCAGCCGCGCTTGCGTGGATACCACCGGTGCCGGGGATAACTTTGCCGCGGCGTTTCTGTTTGCCCATGCGGCGGGCAGAGCGCCAGAGGACTGCGCGCGCTTTGCCAACGCGGTTGCAAGCATTTGCGTGGAGCATCTCGGTGCAACCGCGCACGAAATCACGCTGGAAGAGGCGCTTGCCCGCTGCCGGGAAAACTATGGCGTGGGGTTTGGGACGCTTGCAATAAAATAGTGGTTTGCACGGCGCAGGTATGATAATATGACGAGAATGCCTTTCTATTTAACGATCAGGGGATACTATGCCAGCAAAAAGAAGAAATGAACTCTATCTGTTCTTTGCAGTCATCGTGGCGGTCAATTTGGCGCTTGGTTTCAGCGACGGACTGTTTTCCAACTACTTCAAAGACGTCTATCAGATTGACGGTTTTCACCGGGGGTTGATCGAGCTGCCGCGCGAAATGCCGGGCGTGATCACGTTTTTTCTGGTCAGTGCGCTGTCGTTTTTAGGCGATATCACCATTGCGATCTTCGCGCAGGCAATCGCCGCCGTGGGTCTCATGGTGCTTGGTTTTGTCACTCCGTCGTTCGGGGTCATGCTGGTGTTTCTCTTTATCAACTCTCTTGGCGTGCATCTTTATATGCCGCTTAGGGACAGCATCGGCATGTCGCTTGCGGAGCCGGATCAAATCGGCAAGCGAATGGGACAGTTTGGCGGGCTAAGCTTTGCGGTGCTGACCGTTGCGGGGCTGGCGGTGTTCTTCCTTTTCCGCTTTGGCGTGTTCAGCTTTACGAGCGATATCAAATGGACGTTTGTGGTTGCCGCTGTCTTCTATCTGCTGGCGGTTGTTATGATGGTTCTGCTCAAGCTCGAAACCGGACAAATACGCACCAAACGCGAAAAGATCAAGCTGATTTTTCGCAAAGAATATAAATATTATTATCTGTTGGCAATCGTTTTTGGCGTGCAGAAGCAGGTGATGCTCGTCTTCGGACCCTGGGTGCTGATTGAAACGCTCGGCCAACGCGTAGATGTCATCGTACTGCTCGGCATCATCGCCTCCACTCTGGGCATGTTTTTCATGCCGCAGCTGGGGAAATGGATCGACCGCTTCGGCGTGAAAAAGCTTCTGTATGCTGATGCGCTCTCATTCATCCTTGTCTATCTCTGCTATGGTGTGCTGTCGCACGGGTTCAACAGCGGCGTCCTGGCAAAGGTTGGCATTCCTGTCCTTCTTACCTGTGCGCTGTTTGTGATAGACCGTCTATCCTCGCAGATGGGCATCATCCGAACGATCTACCTCAAGTCGATTGCGCGGGACAACTCGGACATGACCCCGACGCTTTCGCTTGCGATGATGATGGATCATATCGTCTCCATCATTGTCGGCATCACCGGCGGCATCGCCTGGGTGACATTTGGTTCGCACTACATCTTCTACGCAGTGGCCGCGCTCTCGCTGGTCAACCTTGCGGTGGCAATCCTCGTAAAAGACCCGCGCAAGATGGAGGTTCGCCTGTAAACAGGCGGGCGCTGCAGAACACAGCCATTATCGGACGGTTGGCAAGTTCCTTTGCGCGGGAAGTTAAAATACTCGCAAACAAAAAACAGATGCTGTTTGATCAGCGTCTGTTTTGTTGTTTATGTTTGCTTGCGTTATCTGTGATGGCGGCGACGGCGAGGAGTATTGGCGATTTGCATGATCAACAGTACGACGCCGAAGAGAAGGATGATGCCGCCGCAGATGTAGATCCAAGAATAGGTCGTGACCTTGATCGACTCATCCGTGTTATCCGTTGGGGACTGTTCAAACGGGCGAACCGTACCACTCTGCTTGATCGAGGTCGGGGTATAGTTCCCATCGCCGGTACGAGTGGTGGTGAGGGAATAAGGTTCGTTCTCCAGTGCGGTGACGGTGACGGTATAGGTATCCGGTTCTGCCGCCGGATCGACCTTGCAGCCAGTGGGGGTGAAGTCCACCGCGCCACTCCCGCTGCCACCCGTGAGACGGATATCAAACGTGCTGCCGGAGAATGCATTATCGATCCAGCCGCTCATCGCAAGCGCAGCCTGTACGGCACCCGAAGTGGTTCCTTCAAACGTTGCTGCGGCAGAGGGTTCATAGGTGGCATCGCCCGCTTTACCAACGCTGACGGAATACTCTTTCCCGGCCAGCGGGTAGACGGAGATGATATAGACGTTGGTCTCGCCGCTCTTGAGCCGCGCCATGCAGCCGTCATTGGTGGAGAGTGTCGTGGCGCCCGTTCCGTTGCCGCCGATGACTTTAACTTCAAACGCGCTGCCGGCAGGTGCGTTTGCAATCCAGTTTTCAACCTGAACCGCATTCTGGATGCCTTTGCCGGACTGACCGTGATAGGTGCGCGTCTGCTGGGATTCATACCGAGCCGTCTCACTCATCACGGCGCTGAGCGAATAACCGCCGGCCGAGGTAACCGTGACGGAGAATTTCGTTTCCGCGGTTCCGGTCGCAGGGGAAACGGTACAGCCGCTTGCAACAAAGCTGATCGGCGCGTCGTCCGCCCCGCCGACCACGCGGATCGGGAATGTGTCGTTGCAGTTCTTCGCTTCTGACCAGCCGGAGACAGCGAGCGTATGCGCGCGCGTCTTCACGGAAACACCGCTTTCGGAGGCGGAGACGCTGTTGTAACCATAGTTGCCCGCGCGGGTTGCCGTCAGGGCATATGGGCCAACGCCGTCCACCGTAACTTCGTATTGATCGCCGGAGACCAGCACCGCCGTGCAGTTGACGGTTTCGAGCGTCAACGCTTCGCTGGTGCTTCCGCCAGTGATGCGAAGCTGGAAGGGTTCGCCGCTCTTTGCATCGTTCACCCAATCTTCGATGCGAATCTTGGACTGATTGGACTTGCTGGAGCATCCGCTCAAAAGTGCGGAGTAGGCGGCGTTATAATTGGTGTTGCCGTCCATCATCGCGCTCAGCGAATAGGCGCCGACGCGGGTGACGGTGACTTCAAACTCGGTATCCACAGTGCCGACGGCGGGTTCAACCGTGCATCCGTCCGTCTGGAACGAGACGGCGCCGTTTGTGCTGCCACCCTGCACTTGGATCTTGAAGTGATCGTAATAGTCGTCTCCGCCACCCCAGCCGACGATGTTCAGCGGCATTTGATCCGCGCGTCCGGCAAGTCCTGTGCGCGTATCACGCGCAAGATCGGAAGTGCCATTCTTCGCAGCAGTCAGGGAATACGGGCCGGAGCCTGTGACGGTGACGGTATATGTGTCTGCGCCCGTTCCGCTCAGCGGGAAAACGGTGCAATTGGTCGCGGTAAAGTTGACGGGTTCTGTAGCGGAAATACCCTTGAGGGTAACATCAAAACTCTCGCCGCAGTTTTTCGCGCCCTGCCAGGACAGAATGGAAAGCGCGTTGGCGTCCCGAATCGCAAACTCGGACACGCCGGGGGCAACCGGAGCATCCTCAGTCGGCTGAAATTGTACGACGTTGTCTTTTACGGGCTGCGAGGCGCTCTCCTGCTTGGTTTCGTCTACCTGGAAGGACTGCAAGAGCGTTTTTGTTGCCGCGCTCGCAGGCTTATAGGCAAAGATAACCGCAAGCCCGAAGAAAAGAATGAATGCAACGAGTGCATATGCCCTTCTTTTAGCCCGTTTCCTCGCAGAGCGAACAGACCGACCACGATTCGGTGTCCGGCTGGGCGGAGCGACATGTGAAGATGTGTACCTACCCGTCTGTCCCATCGTCATTTCCCCCGGTTCTTCGATGCAAAACTCAGCCATGAAGCGGAATCCCGCAGCGTCCGTCATCTCGTAACAAATGCGTTACGGTATATTCATGGAAATTTAATATTATACTATCGTCCTGAGTATACAATGTCAAGGAAAATTTTACAAATTATTGTATTTGCGAGAGATTTCATGCACAAGCTGTTGGGGTTTGTATGCGCGTTCATAATTTATTTTTTTTCTTGGATTTTGCCCGATTTGTATAAGAATTTTGTTGCATTTTTTGTGGTGGGGGAAGGATGTCCATTTTACATCCTGTTTGGTATAATGGGTCGTAAAAGTGCAAAAAAATACAGGATTTTACATACCTTATGGGGTAACTGCCCAAAAACGGGAACGAATGATCAAAAAAGACAGGCTGCAAGATGCAAAGTGGCAAAAAGTGGTGCGCAAGCCGCGCATTGGAACGAAAAAGCCATTGGTTTGATCGAATGGCCAGAGGGTTCTTTCTTTTTCTACGGCGCGTACTTTATAAGAACATCGCGCAGCTCTGAATGGACAAAGTTGAGGTTGAAACATGGTTGACCAAGATCAAAGAGAACAGATTCGGCTCCACGAGGCGCTGAAGCAATATGTTGTGTTTCTGGAGACGCGAGGAATTTCATCCCGCACAGAAACGATTTCTGTGACGGGGGCGCTTGGCCGCGTGAGCGCGTCCGCAGCGTATGCGCAAACGCCCTGCATGGTACCGCCGCAACAGGTCTGCTCCGGCGAAGGGTTCGCTGCGGGGGAGATGCTCCTGCAATCGTATCTTGAAATCACTCCCGCGGTGATTGCCGCACTGCTCAGCGGCGGCGTGCGGTCGGTTTCTGTTTTGTCAAAGCCGAGCGTTGGGATCATCTTCGCTGGTTTTGCGCCCGCAATCGATGCAGCCGGCGCGCGTTGGAATGCTGCTTTTGAGCCGAGCGCCGCGCTCTATTGCGCGATGCTCACACGCTGGGGCGCGGAGGGAATTGCTTATTTTGACGCGGGATGCGAACCGGATACACTGCGCTCTGTGCTTTTGCGCGCGGCAAAAGAGCGTGACCTCGTGTTACTTTGCACAGAAGCAACGCAGGGTATTCCGGCTGATGTGTTGAATCCGCTTGTCGAAGTCTGTGTCGATGGCATCGCGATCCATCCCGGCGGAGATATCCTGCTTGGTGCCATCGAAGCCGTGCCGATCATCTGCACATCCTCCGATCCTTCTTGCGGCATCGTCGTGCTGGAGGAGCTGGTCAAGCCGGTGCTCGACCGGCTGCTCATGCGGGAGCGGGACGCTGCGGAGAGCGTTTGTGTCAAGATGGGCAAGCCATATGTCTCAATAGAGAGAGCGCGAGAGTTTGTCCCGGCAAAACTGGGGTTTGATCCGGAAGGAAGCCTCGTTGTCCTGCCGATTCCGGTGGGCGAAAACGGGGGAGAGACCCTCGTTGAAGCGGATTGCATCCTCGACGTGCCGCAAAATTGCGCGGGATATGCGGCGGGCGAACGCGCGCATGTGCGGCTGCTCAAGCCCATCGATCGTATCGCGCGGACGGTCCGTATCTGCGGCAGCCACGATCCGTTCCTGGACGAGGCGGCGGATGCTCTGCGGCGCACGGAGATCCGCGCCTATGTCAGCAGCGAGCGCGCCGGAAACGAGGACGCGATGCTTGCGCTCTGCCGCGGGGAATGCCATCTTGCCAGCATCTGTCTGCCGGACGAAACCGACAGTGTATCCTATATTGAGCAACGCCTTCCTGCGGGCGGCATGGCGCTGGTGGAAGGTGTGCGGCGTGTGCAGGCTGCGTTTATTACCAGCGAAAATCCGCTTTCTGGGCAAGCGTATGATCTGCTTGTTTCACTTGACGCGATGGAGAACCCTCAGGTGCGCGCATTTTTACACGTGCTGGGGAGCGAACTGTTCTTGAGCAGGCTGGACGCGTTCGGCGGATACCGCTATGACAAGCCGGGGCGAATCAAGAAGATTTGGCCGGGGAAAGAGCACGAGCCGGAAACGGAACCGAAAACAGGCCAGGGAACCTGACGATATTCGGACTAAAGCGTTATTCTTTTCAAAATAATATATCTGCCAAAAAATTGGGATGCGCTTGCCAAAGTTTGTTTGCCGCCGTATGATAGAATTATCCTGCGGCGGTTATTTTAATTGGAAAACATCGCCGCGCGGGAGGCCGCCAAAGAGCGGCGGGATAGACGAAAGGAGACGGCGTACATGGGCGAGACCCTCACACACGTCAACGAGCGCGGAGAAGCGCACATGGTGGATGTCTCCGAAAAAGATGTGACCCACCGTGAGGCGATTGCAGAGAGCTTTGTCGTCATGAAGCCGGAGACGCTTGCGCTCATCCAGAGCGGAAGCGCGTTAAAGGGGGACGTGTTTGCCACCGCGCGTATCGCGGGTATTCTCGCCGCCAAGCGAACGAGCGAACTCATTCCGCTGTGCCATCCCATCGCGCTGACGTCGGTCAAGGTAGACCTACTTGCCTGCCCGCCGGATCGCGTACATATCATCGCGGAGGTACGCTGTGACGAAAAGACGGGCGTAGAGATGGAGGCGCTGACAGCGGCGAGCGTCGCCGCGCTGACCATCTACGACATGTGCAAAGCCGTTGATCGCGGCATGGAGATTACGACCACGCGGCTGCTCAAAAAAAGCGGCGGCAAGAGCGGCACCTTTGAGCGTGAGGCGGGGGACTGTAACCCGATCGCGTAATTCATATGAAAGAGCGGCACACCGCGGATCAAAACACCACAAACTTTCGCAAGCATATCGCAATCATATCGATTGATAGAAAGAAAACAAAGAATCCATGAACGACCGCTTTGGACGCACAATTTCATACCTCCGGCTCTCGCTGACGGAGCGCTGCACGCTCAAGTGCGCCTATTGCCGCGCGGGCGAAGGCATCTGCCCCAAGAAAGGCGAGCTCACGCGGGAAGAATTCCTGCGCATCGTGCGCGCATTCGCTACGATTGGAGTCAAAAAAGTGCGCCTTACAGGCGGCGAACCCATGCTGCGCCGGGATCTGCTCTCGATCATCGCCGGAATCCGCGCGATACCCGAAATCGAAGAGATCACCATGACGACCAACGGACAGCATCTGCCGAACCAGAGCCGCGCGCTACGGGAGGCGGGGCTCAACCGCCTGAATATCAGCGTAGATTCGCTCAAGCCGGAGCGCTATGCCGCAATCACCGGCGGCGGCTCGCTTTCTCGCGTGCTGACAGGGATTGAGGAAGCGTATGCGGCGGGGTTTGATTCGCTCAAGATCAACGTCGTACTGCTTCGCGGACAAAACGACGACGAGACGGGAGATTTCATCGCGCTGACCAAGGATCGAAACCTATCCGTGCGGTTCATCGAATATATGCCGCTGGGGGAAACCGACCAGGCGGACCTGCGCGTCACGGGGGCGGAGTTGCTGCAAAAACATCCGGAGCTGGTTCCCGTTGCGCCATCCTATATTGGTCAGCCTGCGCGGGACTATCGTATACCGGGTTCTATTGGGCGCGTGGGGATGATCGACCCCGTTTCGCATCGCTTCTGTGCGGACTGCAACCGCATGCGGGTGATGAGCGACGGCATGCTGCGCCCTTGCCTCGGCTCCAATGAAGAATTTTCGCTGAAAGAAGCGCTTGCCCAGGAAGGCGATGAGGCGCTGCTTGCTGTGATCGCAGAGGCGATTGCGAGAAAGCCGGAGACGCATTGCTTTGACGAAGGCTTCTCGACGGAGAAGAACATGAGCCAAATCGGCGGTTAAACGCAACGTGCGCGGGTCACGGAACACCGGAGATTTACCAAGTATGGTATTAGTAGAATTCTGAATCAATCGAGAGGAAAAAACGTGGCAAAGATTACGTCCATCAACATCAGCCCGAAGAAGGGCACCTTCAAGCAGCCCGTTGAACGCGCGGAACTCCGCGTGGATCACGGAATTGTTGGCGATGCGCACGCGGGCAACTGGCACCGACAGATCAGCCTGCTTGCGCAGGAGAGCATCGACAAGATGACTGCGCTGGGTTTGGATGATCTCACGCCCGGCAAATTTGCGGAGAATATTACCACGGAGGGTATTGCTCTTTACACGTTGCCTGTCGGCACGATTCTGCGGCTCGGCAGCTGCCGCGTCGAGGTCACACAGATCGGCAAAGAATGCCACCAGCACTGCGAGATCTACAAAAAAGTGGGTCAATGCATCATGCCGCACGAGGGAATCTTTGTGCGCGTGCTGACGCCGGGCGAGATCGAAATTGGCGACGCGGTCACAATCGAAGCATAAGAACACGGATTTCTGCGGGCGGAGCCCGCTTTTTTTCACCCCACTATTAAATAAGATTGGAGGATATATCGTTGTTGTTCTGAAAAATCGTTCAGCATGATGCAACACATTGAAAAGCGTTGTTTTTTCAGAAAAATAATGATATGATTCGCGTATGAAGCTCATTGACACAAAGGATGCCGTAGGTCACGTGCTTTGCCATGACCTGACGCGCATCGTCCCGGGAGAAAGCAAAGACGCGCAGTTTCGCAAAGGACATATCGTCACGAAGGACGATATCCCCATGTTGCTTTCAATGGGAAAAGATCATCTATATGTCTGGGAAGTGGACGAAAACACCCTCCACGAAAACGAAGCGGCGGATCGTCTCGCGCGCCTTTGCGAAAGCGAACACATGCGCCGGGGAGAGGTCAAAGAGGGCAAGATTGAACTCTTTGCAACCGAGGACGGCGTATTCACGGTAGACGTTGCGCGTATGGACGCGCTCAATGACCTGCCGGACATCATGGTGGCCTCCCGCTACACCAACAGCCCCGTCAAAGCCGGAGACAAGCTCGCGGGAACGCGGATCATTCCGCTGCTGATCGATCAACGGCGCATCGACGAAGCGGAAGCTCTCATGGGAAGCGAACCGCTGATGCGGCTCACGCCCTATCGAAAAGGACTCAAGGCGGGCATCGTCGTCACCGGAAACGAAGTATTTCACGGCAGAATCACAGATAAATTCACCCCCGTTGTGGAGAAAAAGCTTGCCGCACTGGGCGTACCGTTGACCCAGCGCCGCGTGAGCGACGACAACACGGAGAACATTGTCAAAGCGATTGCCGAAGTGCGCGCAAGCGGGGTCGATATCGTCCTCTGCTCCGGCGGCATGAGCGTGGACCCGGACGACCGCACGCCCGCCGCGATTCGCGACAGCGGCGCCGAGATCGTTACCTATGGCGCGCCTGTGTTGCCCGGGGCAATGTTCCTGCTGGGATATTATGCAGACGGCGTGCCCGTGATGGGGCTGCCGGGTTGCGTGATGTATTCCCGCGCGTCGATTTTCGATATCGTTTTGCCGCGCGTGGTTGCGGGTATTCGTATCGCGCGGCGCGACCTGACGCGCCTTGGCAACGGCGGGCTTTGCCTGCAATGCGAGGTTTGCACCTATCCCAACTGCGGGTTTGGCAAGGAGTAACGGAAGAATTTTTTACCGCAAGCCGTTCTTCATGCCCTCATTCGATGGTTATCGCGACTTTCCGCGTGCCATAGATCAAGTAGAATTGAGAGGATCAAACACATGAAGAAATGGATTGCCCTGACTCTTGCCGTCGTCATGATGGCGATGCTCGGCGCATGCGCCGCAACGGCAGCGCCCGCCGTAACCGAAGTACCCGTGGCGACCGAAGCCGCAACGGAAGCTCCTGTTGCGACACCCGAACCCGTGGCAGCGCCGCTGGAAGCAGCCGAGGTGCAGCTGTTCATTGCTGCAAGCCTGGAAGGCGCGTTTAAGGAGATCATTCCGCTCTACAACCAGAGCCAGCCGAACGTCACGATCACCTACAACGCGGATAGCTCCGGCACGCTGCTCACCCAGGTGCAGGAAGGCTTTGCCTGTGACATCTTCTTCTCTGCGGCGACAAGCCAGGTGAAGACGCTGGAAGACGAAGGCTTTATGATTGCGGGCAGCCGCGTAGACCTGCTTGCCAACAAGCTTGCGCTGATCACCCTCAAGGGCAGCGGCACGACCGTGACCGGATTTGCCGACCTAGCCAAAGCAAAGAGCATTGCCCTTGCCGACGGCAGCGTCCCCGCGGGCAAATACACCCGCCAGCTGCTGATCAAACTCGGCGTGCTCGACGGCACGAAGGAAGCCAAGGATTATACCACGGCGGATGTCTCCGCGGCGCTCGGCGGCGTGGAGATCAACGAGTGCAGCAACGTCAGCAAGGTGAAAGAGGCGGTCAAGGAAGGCTCCAACGAAGTCGGAACGGTGTATTATTCCGATGCGTATTCCGTCAAGGACGACGTGGATATTCTCGAAGTTGCGGATACCGCGCTCACCGGCGATATTCTCTATCCTGTCTGCCGCGTGAACAACGCGGAAGCGACCGCGGCCGAGACCGCAGCCGCGGACGATTTCATCGCCTTCCTCCAGACGGACGCGGTGAAAGCCATCTTCGAAAAATTCATGTTCATCATCAATAAGTAAGCGCTCAAATCCAATCAATCGGATTTATCTTCCAAACACAAAACGAGCAATATGAGACAACAACGCCCGCCGTCCAAGTCATCTGGCGGCGGGCGGATTCGTCTCTTTGGATTTGTTTTCTGATGTGATAAGATGAATTGAGTGCAAAAAGAGTAGACATATGCAAGTTTTTCCGAAAGGAGGCAGACAATGCAGGAGATTTGGGACATACTCAAAACCCTCGACTACAGCCCGCTCTGGATTTCACTCAAGACAGGTTTGGTTGCAACCGTGCTCTGCTTCTTCCTCGGCATCTGGGCGGCGCGGCGCGTGATGCGCATGGGTAAGCGCGCAAAGGCGTTTGCGGACGGGCTGCTCACGCTGCCGATGGTGCTGCCGCCGACGGTTGCGGGCTTCTTCCTGCTGCTGATCTTTAGCCTCCGCCGGCCGATCGGATCATTTTTGTATCAGGAACTCTCCATCAAGGTGGTGCAGACTTGGCTTGGCTGCATCCTTGCGGCAAGCGTGATCGCGTTCCCGCTGATGTATCGAAACGCGCGTGCCGCCTTTGAGCAGGTGGATATCGAGCTGATCTATGCCGGACGCACGCTGGGCATGAGCGAACGCGCGATCTTCTGGCGTGTAGTGCTGCCCTCGGCTGGCCCGGGCGTGGTCAGCGGAACGATTCTTACCTTCGCCCGCGCGCTCGGCGAATATGGCGCGACCAGCATGCTCGCGGGGAATATCGCGGGCAAGACGGGCACGATCTCCCAGCGCATCGCGATGGTGATTCAGAACGGGGATTATCTGACCGCAGGACTCTGGGTGATCATCATACTGCTGATTTCGTTTGGCATCGTGGTGCTCATGAACTTCTTTGCCGACTCAAAAATGAAGAATATCAAGAAATGGTGATTCGGTCTTCGGATGTCATTTTGAGAATATAGAAATACGGAGAACACATGCCCTTAACCGTCGACATCATCAAACGATTGCAAGGATTTACGCTGAACGTCTCCCTGACCGCGGAGGCGGGTGTTACCGCGCTCCTTGGCGCCAGCGGCAGCGGGAAAAGCATGACGCTAAGGTGCATCGCGGGCGTGGAGAAGCCGGATGAAGGCAGGATCGTGCTGGACGGGCGCGTGCTCTACGACTCCGGAGAAAAGATCGACCTGCCGCCGCAGGAGCGCAGGGTGGGTTATCTCTTCCAGCGGTATGCGCTGTTTCCGAATATGACGGTGCTGCAAAACATCGACGCGGGGCTTTCGCGGGAGCTGGACGCGCGCATCAGGCAGGCGAAGCGCGAGAGCCTGATCTCCCGTTTCCGTCTCGACGGACTGGAGCAACGGTATCCGCGCGAACTCTCCGGTGGGCAGATGCAGCGCGTCGCCCTCTGCCGTATGCTCGCGGGCGAGCCGGAGGCGATCCTGCTCGACGAGCCGTTTGCCGCGCTGGATAGCCACCTCAGATGGCAGCTTGAAGGCGAAGTGAAGCAAACGCTGAACGAATTTTCCGGCGTGGCGCTTTTGGTTTCGCACGACAGAGGAGAAGTCTACCGCATGAGCCAGCGCGTCTGCGTCCTCAACGACGGTGCATCCGAACCGGTTCTCGGCACCACGGAGTTGTTTGACCACCCGCGTACGCTGCAAGCCGCGCTCATCACGGGCTGCAAGAATTGCGTTCCCGCGGAGATCCTTTCACAGGGGAAGATCCACGTCCCGGATTGGAACGCAAGGCTCGCCTGCTCGCAAGCGGCTGACGGCGCAATCACGCACACAGGCATTCGCGCGCACTATATCCTACCTTGCGCGGCGGAGGTGGAGAATGCGCTGTATTGCCGCGTGGTGGAAGCCGCGGATGACGTGTTTTCCCGCGTGCTGACGCTCCTGCCTGCGGGCGGGACGGGCACGATTCGCGTAGAGCTGAGCCGGGCTGCGGGGGAACGGTTTATCCCGGGGAGCGAAGGCTGGTTTTGCCTGCCCAAGGAGCACATCATGCTCCTGCGGGAAACGCACGAACGATAAACCGCTTTTTTGCGAGAGAATACGTTAAGCAGATCAACCTCAAATTTCGGGAGGAGAAAGACATGTTCAAAGCATCCGTGATCACGGTCAGCGACAAAGGCTTTCGCGGGGAGCGGGAGGACACCGCAGGACCGCTTGCCGCAAGCATGCTCCAGGAAGCAGGGTATACTGTCATCGCGCAGACGATTGTGCCGGATGAACAGCCGATGATTGAACAGGAGCTGCGGCGGCACGCGGACGAGCTTGGCGCAAACTTGATCCTCACCAGCGGCGGCACGGGCTTTAGTAAACGCGATGTCACACCGGAGGCGACGCTTGCCGTCTGTGAACGGCTGGCACCCGGCATACCGGAGGCAATGCGCGCCTATTGCCTGAACATCACGAACCGCGCGATGCTCTCCAGGGCGCAGGCGGGGCTGTATCACGATTCGCTGATTGTGAACCTGCCGGGCAGCCCGAAGGCTGTGCGCGAAAATCTGGAACCGGTTTTGCCCGCGCTGGAACATGGGATTCAGATGCTGCTCGGTACGAAAAACGAATGTGCAAGCGAGCCGAAAGCACGGGTTTAGCAAAAAAATGGTTCGATACCAACCATCGAACGTAACAAAAAACGAGCGCCCCGTAAAAAGGGCGCTCGCTGTGTGTTTGTTGGTTGCGTTATGTTTTTTCCGGCACGCCCAGATACTGGGACTGGTCAAATGCGAGGATGCAGTAGAAGATGATGCTCAGGAAGATGAGGCCAACCGCGAAGCCGCCGCTCTTGCCAAAGGCTTTTGCGAGCTTGACCATGGTGATGATGGCAAACACGATGTTCGCAATCGGGATCAGCAGGAAGAGGAACTTCCAGCCGTTGCCCCAGGTGATCTTGAAGAGCACGTAGAGGTTATAAAACGGGATGATCGCGGCCCAGCCGGGTTCGCCCGCTTTTTCGAAGATCTTCCACATGGCGACAATGCCGAGAACGGCAAGCGCCAAACTCAAAATCGTCATACCGGGTCTTGGTTGCGCATAATAGTCCGCATAAAAGTTCTCCATATTAACAAATCCCCCTTCGTTTATTTGCTTTTTGAGCTGACTTGAGTATACCACTTCTGTAGAAAAATGGAAGAATGAACTGTGAGTTCATCACAATTTTACGTAATCAAGAAACGCAACGATTGTATGAATACTAAACAAAAGATGATTGACATCGCGGGAATTTTGCGTATGCTTGAGGTGTCACGTCTACTCATAAAATCACATCAGGAGGTAGATCATGTCCGCATATTCTCTCAGCGCGCTGGAGATTTTGCGAAATCCGGCGCTTACGCTCAAGTGGTACGTCGTACCATTGCTGCTCGTCGTCATGTACATCTACAACAAAGAGATTTACGCGAAGAACTGGAACGTTGTGCTCGGCGGCGCCGCGCTCTGGGGAATGGATTTATTCAACGAAATCTGGAACAGCATCGTCTTCCATGCGTCGGGATTTGCGCCCGTTTGGGGCACGCCGACGGGGGTTGGGGACACAGCGCTGCTGCTGCTGATCGGCTACAACATCGAGATTTCGTTCATGTTTGCGATGATGGGCATCGCGGTTTGTCTGACGCTGCCCAAAGACCCGAAGGCGAAGATTCTCGGCATCAACAACCGCGTGTTTCTCGCGGTGGTCTACACGACGCTTGCGGTTTGCATTGAGTGCTTCCTCAACTACGCGGGGCTGCTCACATGGGAATATCCGTGGTGGAGTCGCTCGTTCCCATATCTCGTCTGGCTGATTGGCTACCTGCCATTTTTCACGATGGCGTTTGTGGTGCACGACATGAAGCAGATGAAGAACAAACTCATTACTCTTGGCATCATCTTCGGCGTGGATATTCTCGCGCTGATCGTTTTCGGACTAATGGGTTGGATGTAATCTCAGTCAATTGCAACACAAAGGACGCTCTTGTACGAGCGCCCTTTTTTGATGTGTATCGTTCTTAGAGCGAAATCCCGAATAGGTTTATCGCGTTCTGGTAAGTCGCGGCAGCTGCTTCTTCGAGTGAGATATTTCGCACTTTAGCAAGCATCTCCAGCGTGAGGTGGATCAGCAGCGGGCTGTTGCGCTCGCCCCTGTGCGGCTCCGGCGTCATATACGGGCAATCGGTCTCGATCACGAGCCGTTCCAACGGGAGTTTTTCCGCAATCGCGCACTGTTTGGTTGCGTTTTTGAACGTCAGCGCGCCGCCAAAGGCGATGTAGAACCCTATGTCGATATACCGCACCGCGTCCTCATAGCTGCCGGAATAGCAATGCAGCACGCCGCCCAAGCGGCCTTTTCGCGCGGAGACCATCGCCATCACATCCCCGTGCGCCTCGCGGTCGTGGATGATGACGGGTTTTTTCGCAGCAATCGCCAAATCCAGCTGGTTGGCAAACGCTTCCCGCTGCGCCTCGCGCGGGGAATAGTCATAGTGATAGTCCAGCCCGATTTCACCGACGGCGACGATCTTCTTTTGCTCCAGCGCGCGCTCGACGCGAAGGAGATTCGTGTTGTCCGCCTTGTTGGCGGAGTGCGGATGGATGCCCGCGCTGCCGTAGACAAAGTCGTAAAGCAGCGTGAGTCCCTGAATTTTCGGAATATCCTCCGCTTCGACGCAGGCTTCCACAAAGCCGCGCACGCCTGCCGCCGGAAGGGCGGAGATAATCGCGTTGCGGTCGGTTTCAAACTGGTCGTCCAGCAGATGTGCATGTGTATCAAAAAGTTGCATGTTCCGTCTTCCTGCCTGTTATGTTACGCTTTTTGCGTCAAATCAAGATCCATCAGAATTTCATCGTAATATGTTCCGCGGACGTTGATTCTGCCTGCATGCCGCCCGACTTCGACAAAGCCGAAGCGCTGATAGAGCGCGATTGCCCGTTCGTTTCCTGCGTGCACCTCTAAAGAGAGCACTCTCAGCACGCCCGTGCTTTTCGCAAAATCGATCATCGTCTGCATGGCGATGCTACCGATGCCGAGGTGCCAGAAATCACGCTTGATCGAGATTGCAACCCCGCCGACGTGCGCGATGCGAGAGCGGCCTGCCGCGCGGACATCGCAAACCAATACGATTTCGCCGTCGATCGTACCGACGAACATCTTCGTGTTCGGCATGGTCAGCGTGCTTGTGATCCAGCTCTGTTCGCCTTCGAGCGTGAGCCCCTCAATTCCGTTTTCGTCCGCGAGGAGAAAATCCGTCTCGCCGCCGACGATCTTGAGATAGTCGATCATCTCCTGCGCGTCACTCAGGGTTGGGTCACGCAGGATCAGCGTTCGCCCGTCTTTGAGGATATGTTCACTCATAAAACACCCCGCAGGTTTTCAGCGTACTTTGAGCCCGCTGTCCATCGCGGCGAGCGTGGTCAGCGCGGAGAGGTTTTCGTCGGCCGCGTCGGAAGCGCAGAGGATCATGCCGTGGCTCTCCACGCCGCAGAGCGTGACGGGCTTGAGGTTTGCAACCAGCACGACGGTTTTGCCGACGAGATCGTCCGGCGTGTACCACTGCTTGATGCCGGAGACGACGGTGCGCGTTTCCGCGCCGACTTCCAGAGTGAGCTTGAGCAGCTTCTTGCTCTTCTTGATCTCTTCGCAGGCAACGACCTTAGCCAGTCGCAGATCGACCTTTGCAAAGTCGTCATACTCGATTTCCGCCGGGGCTTCGTCCTCGCCATGCCCGTGCTTGGCGGGCGCAGCGGGAGCGGCTTCTGCCACCGGTGCGGGCGTTGCCTCTGCCGCAGGAACTGCCGCAGCTTTGGCTTTGTCCGCCTCCGCTGCGAAAAAGGCAAGCTCCGCCTCCGCGTCGATGCGCGGAAAGAGCGCTTCTCCTTTGTGTACAAGCGAGCCGGGGACGCTGCCGCCCCAAGCGAGGGATTCAAACGCCGCCTGCGTGGGCGCGGTGCCGAGCTGGGCAAACATTTTCGCGGGCGTACCGGTGAGATATGGCGTGAGTAAAATCGCGACGATGCGCAGGCTTTCCGCGAGGTTATAGAGCACCGTCTTGAGCCGCTCCTGACCCGCTTCGCTCTTGGCGAGCGACCAGGGCGCGGTCACGTCGATGTATTTGTTGCAGGCATTCACGAGCTTCCAAATCTCCGCCAGCGCGTCGGGGATATGCAGTTCTGTCATCTGCGCATCCACCTTGGCGGGCAGTTCTTTTGCGAGCGCGATCAGCGCCGCGTCCTCGTCCGCAACCACGCCGGGCGCGGGCAGCACGCCGCCGAAATACTTATCGATCATCGCGACCGTGCGGCTGAGCAGGTTGCCGAGGTCGTTGGCAAGGTCGGTGTTGATTCTGGCGATCAGCGCCTCGTTGGAGAAGGTTCCGTCCGAACCGAACGGCACCTCACGCAGGAGGAAATAGCGGATTGCATCCACGCCATAGCGCGCGCAAAGCTGCACGGGATCGACCACGTTGCCTTTCGACTTGCTCATCTTGCCGCCATCGAGCACGAGCCAGCCATGACCGAACACCTGCTTGGGCAGCGGCTCGCCGAGCGCCATGAGCATGATCGGCCAGATGATGGTATGAAACCGCACGATCTCCTTGCCGACGATGTGGACATCCGCCGGCCAGAATTTGCGATAGAGCGAATCGTCCTCGCTTCCCCACCCGAGTGCGGTAATGTAGTTGCTCAGCGCGTCCAGCCAGACATAGACCACGTGTTTGCCGTCAAAATCGACCGGAATCCCCCACGTGAAGCTGGTGCGACTCACGCAGAGATCCTCCAGCCCCGGCAGGAGGAAGTTTTGCAGCATCTCGTTGGTGCGGCTGTTGGGTTGGATAAACGTCGGGTTGTCCTTGATATACTGGATCAGGCGATCGGCGTACTTCGAAAGCCGGAAGAAATAGCTTTCCTCCTCGACCAGCTCGACCGGCCCGCCGCAGTCGGGACAAACGCCGCCCGCTTCTTCGATCTGGCGGTCGAGCCAGAAGCTTTCGCAGGGTGTGCAATAATGCCCGGTGTATTTCGATTTATAGATGTCGCCCTGATCATAAAGCTTCTTGAACATCTTTTGCACAGCCTTGACATGATAGTCATCCGTGGTGCGGATGAATTTATCATAGGAGATGTCCAGAAGCTTCCAGAGGTCTTTAAATCCTGCGACGATATGATCCACATACGCCTGTGGGGTTACACCGGCGGCCTTTGCCTTGCGTTCGATCTTCTGACCGTGCTCGTCCGAGCCGGTGAGGAAGAAGGTTTCATCGCCGCGCTGACGGTGATAGCGCGCGATGGCGTCTGTCGCGACCGTGCTGTAAGCGTGGCCGATGTGCAGGCTCGCGCTGGGATAATAGATCGGGGTGGTGATGTAAAACGTCTTCTTCTCTGCCATGGTTGTGCCCTCCAAAGTTAAAATCAAGTAAAAATAAAAAAGCATGCCGCCCACATGTAAGGACGGCACGCAACCAATCACGAGCCGAAAAACCACCTTACTTCCCCAAATTGGAGGGGGCATAAGTTTCCGCTGTATCGGGCGGAGAACCGCCGCGGCTAAGGCAAATGGAGCGTTCACCGCGAGAAGCTCGGGAGCCATGTTCGCAAAGCGCGCGATTTCGGGCTTTCACCTGATCCCGAATCTCTCTTCAAACGCGCAACGATGCTACTCTTTCCGTCGTCGCTCATATCGTTTGGATAGCGTATCACCAACAATGCGTTGTTGTCAAGAGCGCGCGATCGTGCTAATATAGGTTGGATTTCTACTTTTTTAAGCGGGGTATGTATGTTCGTCGTCGCAGGCCTTGGCAATCCGGGATTACTCTACAAGCGCACGCGCCACAACGCGGGCTTTCAAGCGCTGGATGTGCTGGCGGACGGACTGGGCATCAAGGTCACCAAGCGCGGCTTTTCCGGCGAATATGGCGAGGGAAGCTACAAAGGCGAGCGCGTCGTGCTGGTCAAACCCACCACGTATATGAACCTCTCGGGTGACTGCATTCAGGCGCTGATGCACTTTTACAAATGCCCCGTGGAAAACCTGATCGTGCTCTATGACGACATCGAGTTGCCGGTCGGCTCCCTTCGCATCCGCGAAAAAGGCAGCGCCGGCACGCACAACGGTATGCGATCCATCATCGGCTGCCTCGGCAGCGGGGATTTTCCGCGCGTGCGCATCGGCGTTGGCGGCAACAACGGCGAGGATTTGAAACAACACGTGCTGGGTAAGCCAGGCAAAGCGGATCAGGCGGCGCTTTCGGAGGCGTTTCGAGACGCGGCGGACGCAACCTGCCTGATCATCGAAGGAAAAATTCAGGAAGCGCAGGCAAAATATAACAAACGGCACATCGGCGGGGCAAAGGCGGACTAAACACCTGCCGCGTCCCGACTAAAAAAGCAAAATGGGGGACGCTTGACGCCAGGCATGGATCACAACCCAATATTGAACCTACTCGATTCCGCGACGGATTACCAGCGCATGCGTTTGGCGCTGGAGGGGGGCAAAGGCCCGGTCGCGGCTTTTGGCGTTGCCGCAAACGCAAAGGCGCACCTCTGCGCCTCGCTCGCGCGGACGCGACAGGTGCTGTTTGTGACCGCGACGGATGTTACCGCCGCGCAATTGCACGAGAGCGCGCGCCTCTTTGGCGTGCGCGCGGAGCTGTTTTTGCCACGCGAAACGCCGCTGGTCTATGTCCACGCCGCCTCCGGCGAGAACCGCAGCGCGCGCATCTCTGCGCTTTCCGCGCTGCTTTCCGGCGAGCCCTGCGTGGTTGCGGCGAGTGCCGCCGCGCTCCTGCAGGCGCTTGCGCCAAAAGGCGCGTTCGCAAGCAGCCAGCTTTCGCTCTCGGTTGGCGACACGCTAGAGCCCAGATCGCTTGTCGAGCGGCTGGTTTCGGCGGGCTACGAGCGTGTGGAGATGGTCGAAGGGCGCGGACAGTGCGCCGCGCGCGGAGACCTTGTGGACGTGTTTGCGCCGGGCGAGGAATACCCCGTGCGCATCGAGTTCTTTGGCGACGAGATCGACCAGATGCGCACCTTTGACGCGGTTTCCCAGCGGAGCGTGGAGCAGATTTCAACCATTGTGATCCGCCCGGCGCTGGAGACCCCGCAACCCAAAGAGCTCACGCAAAAAGCGCTCAAGCGTATCGCAGGGCGCGCAGGCTTGAGCGATCAGGAAGACGCGTGGAGCGAAGGCATCGCGAGCGTCGGCGGAGACGTGCTCCTGCCGCTGCTCTATAAAAAAACAGAAACGCTCTTGGACTATCTGCGCGAGGACGCGATTCTCATCGTGGACGAAGCGCTGCTCATCGACGAGGCGCTGCGTACCGAGCAGCTCCGCTTTGCCGAGACGGTCAAGGCGATGCTGGAACGCGATGAGGGCGTGCCGGAACAGGGCGCGCTGGAGCGCGGAGCAAACGAGACGCTGGAGCGGCTGCACACGGGCAGAACCGCGCTGTTTTACGCGCTCTCGCGCACGCATCCGCAGTTTTCCCCGCGTGAGATTGTGAACCTCGAATCACGTGGCGCGCCGCAGTTCATGGGTGCGTTTGACGAGATTGCGCGCGAGATCAAGCGCCTGAATCAGCAGGGCGAAAAGACGGTCATCTACGCGGGTGAGCAGACGGAAGAGCTGCTGCAAAACCTTGCGGACTATGACGCACATGCAGTCGCAATGAGCGAATTGCCGACGGAGCTGCCAGCGGGAAAGACACTGATCTTGCCGGGGCAGTTGGCGCGCGGATTTTCCTATCCGCAGCTCAAGCTGAATATCTTCTGCGAATTCGAAATAACGGGGCGCACGGAGCGCGCGGTGAAGAAGACCCGCGCCAAGAAGCACCTTTCGTTCTCCGAGCTTTCCGTGGGTGACTATATCGTTCACGAAACGCACGGCATTGGTCGGTTTGTCAAGGTTGAACCGCTGACGGTACAGGGCAACACCAAGGATTATCTCTTAATTGAATATCGCGGCGGGGACAGGCTCTATATCCCGACCGACCAGCTCGACCGCGTGCAAAAGTACGTCGGCGGCGGCGAAGAGGAGACGGGCCCGCAGCTGAGCAAACTCGGCGGGGCGGAGTGGACCAACCGTGTCAATAAGGCAAAGAGCGCGGCAAAGAAGCTCGCCTTTGACCTTGCGGCGCTGTACGCGGAACGCGCAAGCGCGCAGGGCTTTGCGTTTTCGAAGGACACCGCCTGGCAGAGAACGTTTGAAGAGCGGTTCCCGTATGAACTCACGCCCGACCAGAAGCAGAGTATGGAGGAGATCAAGGCGGATATGCAGCAGATCCGCCCGATGGACCGCCTTCTCTGCGGCGACGTTGGCTACGGCAAGACGGAGCTTGCGCTGCGGGCGATCTTCAAGGCGATTCAGGACGGCAAACAGGCGGCGTTGCTGGTGCCGACCACGATTTTAGCCCAGCAGCACTACAACACGATGTGCTCGCGCTTTGCCGATTTTCCGGTGAAGGCCGCGTGCCTTTCTCGCTTCCAAACCGCGAAAGAACGGGAGGCGATCAAGGAAGCCCTCGCAAAAGGGCAGGTTGACGTGGTCGTCGGCACCCATGCGCTGCTGGCAAAGGACGTGAAATATAAGGCGCTGGGTTTGCTGGTCATCGACGAGGAACATCGCTTTGGCGTGAACCACAAAGAGCAGATCAAGGCAATGAAAAAATCGGTCGATGTGCTTACGCTGACCGCAACGCCGATTCCGAGAACGCTGAACCTCTCTATGACGGGCATACGCGACATCAGCGTCATCGAAACCCCGCCGGAGGCGCGCTATCCCGTCCAGACCTATGTCATGGAGCACTCCGACGCGCTGGTGAAGGATGCGCTTTCCCGCGAGTTGGCACGAAAAGGGCAGGCGTATGTGGTTTCCAATCGCGTGATCAGCATGGAGCAAACCATGCGCAAACTCGAATCCCTCGTGCCGGAAGCGCGGATTACCATCGCACACGGCCAGATGGGCGAAAACCAGCTGGAAAACGCGATGCTGGATTTTTTAGAGCAGCGATATGACATTCTGCTTTGCTCGACGATCATCGAAAGCGGGCTTGACATCGGCAACGCAAACACCATGATCGTGCTGGAGGCAGACAAGATGGGGCTGGCTCAGCTCTATCAGCTGCGCGGGCGCGTCGGGCGATCCAACCGAATCGGATATGCGTATTTTACCGTGCAATCCGGGCGCGTGATGAACGAAAAAGCGGCAAAAAGATTGATGGCGATCCGCGAATTCACGCAGTTTGGCGCGGGGTTCCAGCTTGCCATGCGCGATTTGGAGATTCGCGGGGCTGGGTCACTGCTCGGCGCAGAGCAGCACGGGCATATCACCGACGTTGGTTATGAATACTATGTCAAGCTCATCCGCCGCGCGGTGGACGAGCAACAGGGTAAGAACCTCGAACCCGTCACGGAGAGCAGTGTCGATATCCCGATCGATGCGCACATTCCGCATGACTATGTGCCGAGCGAGCTCATGCGACTCAAGGCATATCGCAGAATTGCGGAGATCGACGGCGCGGAGAGCATGATGGACGTGACGGAAGAGTTCATCGACCGTTATGGCGAACCGCCGGAGAGCGTGACAAACCTCATGCGCATCTCCGAGGTGAAGGCATACGCTTCGCATGCATTCATCGAGAGTGTGACGGTGCGGGATGGAGAAGCGCGCCTGCGCTTCTCGCAAAACGCGCGCCTGGATGGCGGGAAACTCATCTCCGCTGTCTCCGGTTTTGAGGGAGCACGGCTGATTGCAAGCGATCCGCCCGCCATCGAAATACGGCAGAAAAACGCCAGTGCGGAGGCAATCACCGGCAAACTGCCACAATTCCTTTACACAATTGTTCGTTGCGTAGACAACGACGCGGGCATATAATGGGAAAAGCGGCATAGGAGATCCGTCTGACACGGTTCTTGTTATGCAAAGCTCTATTTTCATTTCCACTGCGCAGAAGCGCTGAATAAATAAGGGAGAAAATCAAGCATGTTGAACAACACCTGGAAAAAAGCGCTCTCCGCGCTGATAGCGGTCGCTCTGACGCTGTCGTTTGCGGCCTGCGGAAAAGGCGCAAACAACGCCAGCCCCTCCAACGCAACGTCTTCCAACGCGGCTGCCGATCCTGATCGGGACGCAATCGCCGTTCAAGTTGGCGACAAATACACCATTACCAAAGGCGAGATTGCGGATCAGTATGACTATATGGTCTCCATGTATTCCGCCTATGGCATGAGCGCACCGACCACGGACGAGGACATCGAAGCCATGCAGGACAACGTGGTCTCCTCTCTCGTGACGGAAAAGATCAAGCTTTACGAAGCGGATCAGCTCGGCATCACCCTCACCGACGAACAGAAGGCAGAGGTTGAAAAGCAGGTTGATGAGCAGATGACATCCTATACGGATAGCTTCCGCGAGCAGGCAAAGCAGGAAGGCGCGGCCGATGTGGAAGCGCGTGCACTGGAGATCTTCCAGGAGCAGATCGATGCAGCCGGCATGGAGCTTGACGTGGACGGATTCCGCAACTTCATGGCGGAGCGTTACACCGAAGAGGCCATCAAGGAAGCTTTGAAGGCGGAAGTGACCAAGGGCGTCACCGCGACGGATGAAGAAATCCAGACGTATTTTGACGACCTGCTCAAGAGCCAGAAGGAAACCTACACCACAACGCCGGCCGACTTTGGCTACGCGGCGGAAGATTTCCAGATGAACGGCGGAGACCCGATGCTCTATACGCCGGAAGGTTATGTGCGCGTGCGCTCCATTTCCATTTCGCCCGCGGGTGAAGTCTCCGCGGACTACACCGCACTCAAGGATGAACTGACCGCGATTGAGACGAAATACGGCACGGCGGCGCTCTCTGCGCTGGCCGACAAATATGCCGCGAAGAACGCGGCGGCAACCGACACGAGCATCAACGTCACCACCGGCGAAATCGAAGGCGGCGCGGAGATGGTGAGCGACTACATCACCAAGAAGGCTGCTGCGGACGCGCTGTATGAAGAGTTCATCAAGGATGCGCGTGAAAAGGCAAACGAAGCGCTTGCTTCTTTGGAAGCGGGCACGAGCTTTGAAGATGTGCTCAAGAAATACGGCGAAGACACGATGTATACCCAGTATCCGACCTTTGTGGACACGGGCCTTCTGATGTATGTCGGCGGAGCGGACACCACCTGGAACGAAGAGCTCGTCAAAGCGGTTGGCCTGCTCAAGAACGGCGAACATACCGGCGTTATCCTCGTGGACGATGTGTTCTACATCCTCCAGTTGGTCGGCAGCGAGCCCGCGGGCGAGAAAACGCTTACGGATGCGCATGACGATATCAAGGCCGCTGTGATCACCAAGAACAGCGACACGCTCTGGGGAACGCAGATTGAAACCTGGCAGAACGACACCAAGATCGTGAAGTATTTTGAGGATGTGTATCGCAGCATCGGGAAATAACCGTTGTGACGCGAGGGGGGCTGTCCAGAAATGGACAGCTCCTTTTTTGTGTGAGCATCGGCAGGTGATGAGCGCGGGCGGATGGAATGCGGGCGGATAACATCCGCCCGCGTCGCTCCAACCACACGTTTTCTTGTTCCAAGGCATTTTCATCCGTCCGCGGCCCCAAAACGGCAAAGGGTTGTCCTGCTTGACAGCCGTCATAGTTGTAAAGTTTGCATTCTGTAAAAGACACCAACAGAAAAAAGAATCACAGTAAATTTACTTGTCGTTTCTGCAGATTGCAGCTGATTTTTGTATTATATGCGATAGAAGTGTTGCAAGGCATGCTGTTTCCCGTCGTGATGATTTATCAAAAGAATCACAGTAAATTTACTTGTCTTTACAATTGGTATTTGCTATATTGAAACCAGAACGAAACTGCCGAGACGCATCCTAGTATATGAAGGAACGGCTAGCTGGTTCAATTCATTCAAGCAGGAGGTAATGTGTAGTATGAAGTATGAGTGCGTTTGCGGTTATGTATATGATCCCGAGGTTGGCGATCCGGATAGCGGCATTGCCCCAGGCACCGCGTTTGAAGATCTGCCCGAAGATTGGGTTTGCCCCGTCTGCGGAATGGACAAGGAAGCCTTCACGGCCATTGCATAACAGAAAAGAACTATTGCAACAAACAACGCTCCGGTTTTACCGGAGCGTTGTTCTGTTTCTTGCGTAGGATGTCCCTGCTTTTTCTTACAGTATCGGAACGCTATTTAAATTCCGGTTGCGTTCTTTCATAGAGCGCGGTATACAGCGCCTTGATGCCGTCGATGATTCTTGGGCCTGCGCGCGTGATCAGAGCGGGGTCTATGTAGTAGACACGGTTGTTTTTCACCGCGTCAACGGTTACCCATTCGCTGCGGGAGAGAATCTCTGCCGTCCCGCTCATCGCAGCGCTGCCTGCATCCGGCGAGGTTTCGGTTGCATCCGGCGTGGCTGCCGGATCGGGGGTTGCATTCGGGTCGGGCGTGCTTGGCGCGATCTCTTTGGTGGCGGTCAGGATGATGTCCGGCGAGCGCCCGACCACCTGATCCTGCGTGACGCTGAGAAGCCCGGTTTGGTCCTCAAACTCGTTGTGATAGCCTACGAGCGTGATCAGCGAGGAGAAGATATTGCCGCTGCCATACGTAGTCATTCCCTTTGCCATCGGGGTCAGTTCGAGATAGACGGTGTCCGATTGCGCGGAGATCTTTGCCTGCATGGCGGCAATCGACGTCACAAGCTCTGAAACGAGCGCGTTTGCCTCCGTGTTGTGGTTGGTGAGGGTACCAAGAAGCGTGATTGCGCCATACATATTATTCACGTCTGTCACGTTGGTGACGGCGATGGTGACACCCGCGTTTTTCAGCGCGTCTACCAGCTTGGTATCTGCCGCGTCCTCCGGTCCCATGACGACAAGCTGCGGCTCGCGCAGCAATAGCACATCCGGGTCGTTTTTGCCGTTTGCCGTGGCATACGGAAGGAGGTTAACCTCCGCCGGATAGTCGCAGTTGATCGAACGGCCGACGACGTTCGCGCCCGCACCGATGGCGTAGAGAATTTCGCAATCCCCGGGGTCAAGCACGACAATGCGCTCCGGATACGCGCTCAGGCGGATTTGGTTGCCCGCCATATCCGTCACATCCACTAGGTATGTGCCGGAGGACGGATCTGACACGGCGCTGCTCGGTACAAAGTCCGAGGCAACGCTGGGAGAGCCGTCTTCCACGGGCACGGGGGAAGGAAGCGCGCAGGCCGCCATCGAAAGCGCGAAAACGAGCGCAAGCGTGAGAGAGAGCGCGGACTTGGTTCGGTTGGTCATGGTTGGGAATTCCTTTCCTGCCGATGCGCGACGCGGGGGATGAAGGCAAACACAAAACATCTGTGCGTGCGCCGCGCGGATATTGGTCGTGAAAACTGGCTACAGTATAGCACCGTATTTGGCAGAGGGTCAATTGAGGCAGAGCTGGGAGGGGGGAGCGCCGTTTTTGCGGCAATACGCAGGAATCGTTACTGGTATTCCTTAAAAAGTCTTGCAGAATTGATTAAAACGCAATATTTCATGGAATAGATTGCTTTAAGCGCCGAACCAGTGTGAAGACTGTTTACGGATTCGTAGCAGGAAGTTCACACAATTGCGCCGTGCGCTGTACGCGTGGGAGAAAAAGGAGTAAGATAAAGCAGGCAAGAATGATTTTGCACAACTGAATGAATCGCGCAAGAAGGGATTGAACCGGCATGAAAAAGAAGTATCCCATTGACGAGCATCTCAAACTCACGCTCAACGGAACAACGCTCGATTTCCGCATCCGCGGCATGCAGGAGGAAAACCCTGTGCTGCTGTTTCTGCACGGCGGGCCTGGCGTTTGCGACCGGCATTTTGTGCTGGAGGATCAAGCGCCGCTGACGGACATCTGCACGCTTGTTTGTTTCGATCAGCGTGGCGCAGGGAAGAGCTACACCCGCGCGCAGGCGGCAGAGCACATGGATATGGAGCTGGTGTTGGGGGACGCGATTGCCGCGATCGACTGGCTGAGAGAGCGCTTTCATCAGGAAAAGATCTATCTTGCGGGGCACAGCTACGGCAGCTTTCTTGGGGTCACGCTCTGCACGCGCGTGCCTGAAAAGATTGCGGCCTATATCGGCACGGGCCAGCTCGCAAACGGGGCGGAGAACGAGCGCATCTCGTATGAGTTTGTGCTGGGTGAGGCGACGAAAAAAGGGGATAAAAAGGCGCTCGAAGTGCTTGCGCGCATCGGCGCGCCGGTCGACGGGTTCTACCGTTCTCTGGATGATCTCACCGTGCAGCGAAACCTGATGACGAAGTTTGGCGGAGCCGCGCACGGCAAGAAGGAGGGCATGATCTCGTCGATGGTATTGCCCATTTTGCGCTCGCCGGAATATGCGCTTTTCGACATCGCAGGCTATGCAAAGGGGGCTTACTACAACCTCCGTGAACTCTGGCGCGAGGTGATCACCTGCAAGTTTGACCAGACGGTCAAACAACTGGACGTTCCTGTCTTCATCACACAAGGACGGCACGACCAAAATACGCCTCCAGAGATTGCGAAGCCGTGGTTTGACGCGCTGGAAGCGCCAAAGAAGGAATGGATTTGGTTTGAAGAGAGCGCGCATTCGCCCATCCGAGAAGAGAAGGAAAAATGGAATCAAACCATCCGATCCCGCGTGTTCGGGAAATAACGGCTCTTACGGGGATGGAGATCATCCCCGCTTTTTGTAGGCATTTTCGGAATATGAACAGAAAACACGTTCTGACGGTGAAATGAAAACACAAGTGGGGGAAAGACGATTATATTTGAAAGATTCTGAAAACAAATGTAGCGCGCTCTTTCCCTCATGCGTATCATTTGGTATGATACACGATGCACCAATGTGGCGCATTGCCGCAATTCTGCCCCGGCGGGGTGTGGCGGTGACTGGCAAGCGGAGGTTTCCTCTGCCGGTTCTCAAAAAATATGCGATAGATTTGGAGAGAGCATGGAAAGACGCGCCGTTGCGAAGAAAAAACGCAATTTAGGCCATATCGATTATCCAATTGTACTCATGGTCGGTTTGCTTTGTGCATTTGGGCTGGTCATGGTGTTTTCGGCAAGCTATTATTATGCGCAGAACACGGCATCCGTCGGCTACGACGGCTATTTTTACATCCGCAAACAGGCCATGTATCTCGCCATCGGATTCCCGATGATGATTGGGCTTTCGTTTTTCGACTATCGGAGGCTGGAACAGTTTAAACTGATCGCAATCCTGATCTCCATTGCGTTGCTGCTGGCGGTGCTTGTCTTCGGACAGGAGACGAACGGGGCGCGCCGCTGGATCGTCATCGGCGGACAGAGTATTCAGCCTTCCGAGATTGCGAAATTCGGCATGATGCTTTATATGGCGTCATTCGCTTCAAAAAAGTATAAGGTCATGCAAAGCTTTACCAAGGGTATGTTGCCGATGCTTCTGGTTATCGGCGTGATCTGCGGTCTTGTTATGTTGCAGCCAAACATGTCCATGGCGGTTATCATGGGTCTGATGGGCTATGCGCTGCTCTTTGTCGGCGGCTGTGATACCAAGCAGATGTTTCTGCTCGCGGTCGTGCTCGCGGCATTGTTTGCACTGCTGGCGATCATCGAACCCTACCGTCTGGCGCGGCTGACATCGTTTGTCGACCCGTGGAAAGACGCGCTGGGCGACGGCTATCAGCTGATCCAGTCTTATTATGCGCTCGGTTCCGGTGGGCTGTTCGGCGTTGGACTCAACAACAGCCGGCAGAAGCTGCTTTATATGACGTATGGCGAATCGGACTTCATCTTCGCGATCGTTGCTGAAGAGCTTGGACTTATTGGCGCGCTGCTCGTACTTGCCGCCTTCGGGTTTATCGTCTATCGCGGGATTCGCATCGCACTCATGTGCCGGGATCGATTCGGAAGCATGCTTGCAGGCGGCATCACGGTCGTTTTCGGCCTGCAGGTGTTCGTGAATATCGGCGTATGCACAGGACTGCTGCCTACGACCGGACAAGCGCTTCCCTTCATCAGCGCGGGCGGTTCTTCGATGATGATCTTCCTTGCGGCTATGGGCGTGCTGCTCAATATCTCGCGCTACAACAGCCTGCACAACAATCAGCCGGAGGTTGTGGAGAAGAAGGCCACGCGCAACGCGAGAAGCGAGCGTGTGAACGCATAATTCCCGCTTGAACCGCGACGCGACAGGACGAACAAACAACAGAAAGTCTGAATAGATGGCGAAAGACAAGGGTAAACAATCGAATCACGAACCAAACGGGACAAAGAAGAAGAGTTTTTGGTCAAACTTCTTTGAGCCTGTTCCTTCGGATGACGATTTTGACCCGGCATCTGCAAACCGCCAGTACGGAGAGCCGCCAGAACCGCCACTGAAGCACCTCTTTAGCGACGACGATGTGGAATTTTCGGACGAAGAGGATGCGGAAGACCTCGCCAAGCTCACTTGGGCGGACGGCGAGAAGGTTGTTTCGGATACACAGCGCCTGCGCTACCACGCGAAGCCGGGCGAGAGCGAAAAACTGAAGACAAAGCGCAAGAATGCGGATTCGATGCGCCTGTTTGATCGCGCGGAAGACGACTTTTTTGAGGACGAGGAGCCGCCGGCGCCGGGGCACACCACGCGCACGCGAATTTTCCGCACGGGCGCTTCGACAACCGCACGCATCCACATCAACGAAACAGAAGAGACGATTCGCATGGCGGAGGCACAGAAAAAAGCCCGCGCCAGAGAGGCCGCGCGCAAGCACGAAGAATATGTGGAAAAGCAACTGCGCAAAGCGCAGAGCGCGGCGATTGCGAAGCGTCTCTTCAGCAACCTCGTGTTCGTGTTTGCGATTCTCGTTGCAGTCGGCGTAGCGCTCTACTATGGCTTCCTGCTTTCCGACATTGTCGTGATGGGAAACGAAAGCTACACCTCGGACTATATCATCGAGCGATCCGGCCTCAAACTCGGCACGCATATGCTCTTTGTCGATCTGGACGCGGCGGAGGAGAACATCTCGCAGGATCCGTATTTGCAGGTGGATTCGGTTACCTATATTTTCCCCGCGCGGGTGAGAATCGTTGTGACGGAGCGAAAGGCGGTTGCGGGCATCGTGGGTCTTGACAGCAACGTGATCATCGACAAAAACGGTTACGTGCTCTCCATGGCGGGCGGGACGGACATATCCGATTTGATTCAGGTTACGGGTGTGACGGTTTCGGGCTATCAGCTTGGCCAAAGACTCGGCCAGGCTGCCGATTTTTCAACTTCAACGCTGGTACAGCTCATCTCTGTGCTGGAGCAGTTCAATCTTTCGAGCTCGATCAAGAACATCGATTTGACCACGCCTTTGGCGATCACGATGACGGCGGACAACGGGCTGAAGATTCACGTCGGTCAGGCGACGGATCTGGACACGAAGATGGGGGTGCTCTCAAGATTGCTGCCGCTGTATCTGAACAAAGGGGTAAGCGTCGGCACGCTGTACTTATATGCGAAGGGCACCGCGGTGTATTCCAAGACCTCATATCTTGACCTGACGCCGATTGAGACGGCGGGAGATAGCACAAGTCTCGCCTTGCCGGTGGATGAAAACGGAGACGGTATCGATGACAACACGGGCCTTCCGATTACCGCACAGCAGGTTGATTTGGACAAGGACGGGTTTGACGACAACACCGGGTTGCCGGTCACGACGCCATCCACCTCGACCGCGCCGACAGGCCCGACGCCGACACCGACTGGCGGAGACGATTTCCAAGGGTAAACGTTCTGAAATACTGTGAAAGAAACAAACAAGCGGGGCTGCCGAGAGGCAGCCCCGCTTGCGTTTATCCGTTTCCCGAAGGGAAAGAAAAATCATTACAGAACTATAAAGAGAATCGTTTCACAAGGGAATTGAAAGAAGAAATTATTCCCAGCCTTTTTCCGCATGGCGGCAGATGGCGGCAAACGTCTCCGCAGAGATGTCGTGCTCCATCCGACAGGCATCCGCAAACGCGGTTGTCTCCTGCACGCCGAGGCGCATCAAAAACTGCGCAAGCACCCTGTGCCGCTGATACATACGCTCGGCAATCTCGCGCCCGCTGGGGGTTAGCGTGATGCACTTATCATCTGCCATATGAATATAGGAGTTTTCGCGCAGGAGCTTTGTCGCGTGGCTGACGCTTGCCTTCGTCACGCCGAGGCTGGTTGCGATGTCCACAGAGCGTGCACACCCGTTTTTTTCTTGTTGAATCAGAATCTGTTCCAGATAATCTTCAATCGATTCGTTGACCTGCATGTGCGCACCTCCAATTCTTCCTTCTATGCTACACCCAAGGCGGTTTGATTTCAAGTTTTTATCAAATCTCATTCGGGAACACGGCAGTAAGGAAAGTACGGCAATCCATGCGCGCCACCGGAAACAGGAGGGAACCATTTTGGGGATTGACAAGCGAAGGTAGAAGCTGTAAACTCCAATCGCAAGTTAGAGAAATCTAACTATCTGCGATGGTAAACGGGGGATTGATTCGCCCGCGTGCTGCGCAGGATAGCCCTTTGGCGCGGGCGGAAACACGGAGAAACAACATGACACTGGATGAACTAAAAATCGGGCACACAGGCACGATTACCGCGGTCAAGGGAGAAGGCGCCTTGCGGCTCCGGCTACTGGATATGGGGCTGATACCCAAGACGAAGGTGACGCTGATCAAGGTTGCGCCGATGGGCGACCCGATTGAAATCTGCGTGCGCGGTTATGAATTAACGCTTCGAAAAGACGACGCGAAGAACATCAATCTTGCAGAGGAAGAGGGAGAGGGAAATGATATTTGCGCTTGCAGGAAACCAGAACTCGGGCAAGACGACGCTCTTCAATGCGCTTACGGGGTCCAATCAGCATGTCGGAAACTTTCCGGGCGTGACGGTGGATCAGAAGATGGGGGAGATTCGCGGGGTTAAGGGCGCGCAGGTTGTCGACCTGCCCGGCATTTACTCTATCCGGCCCTATACGCAGGAGGAGATCGTTTCGCGCGATTTCATCCTTGACGGCAAACCGGACGGAATCATCAACATCGTCGATGCGACGAATATTGAGCGGAATCTCTATCTTACGCTCCAACTGCTGGAGCTGCGCATCCCGATGGTGGTTGCGCTGAATATGATGGATGAGGTACGCGATAACGGCGGGTCGATCGATGTACAACTCATGAGCCGCCAGCTTGGCGTGCCGGTGGTTCCAATCGCCGCCGCAAAGAACGAAGGCGTTTCGGAGTTGGTCAGCCAGGCGTTGAGCGTGGTCAAGCGCCGCGCAATCCCCGCTGTGCAGGACTTCTGCCCGGATGGGCCGGTGCACCGCTGCATCCACTCGGTTGCGCACGTGATCGAAGACCACGCGCGGGCAATCGGCGTTTCGCCGCGCTTTTGCGCAACCAAATTGATTGAGGGTGATCCTTCTCTCTCTGCACGGCTGGAGCTCGACCAAAACGAGCTGGAGCTCATTGAGCACAGTGTGCTGGAGATGGAGCACGAGACACGGTTTGATCGCAACGAAGCGCTCGCGGATATGCGCTATACATTCATCGAAGGCGTGGTTGCCGCCTCCGTGGTCAAGAGCCATGAGAGCAAGGAACACCGCAGGAGCGTCAAGATCGACAAAATTCTCACGGGAAAATACACGGCGCTGCCGGTATTCTTCGGGGTGATGTTTCTTGTATTCTGGTTGACGTTCAACATCATCGGTAGTTCGCTTTCCGACCTGCTGACCTTGGGGATCGATGCATTGACTGGGCTGATCGATCGCGGCCTGACCGCCTACGGCATCAATCCGGTTGTCAAGAGCCTCGTGGTGGACGGCATCTTTGCGGGGGTTGGCAGCGTGCTGAGCTTTTTGCCGATCGTGGTGACGCTGTTTTTCTTCCTCTCGATTCTGGAAGACACGGGCTATATGGCGCGTGTTGCGTTCGTGATGGATCGCCTGCTGCGCAAAATCGGGCTTTCGGGCAGGAGCTTTGTGCCGATGTTGATCGGCTTTGGCTGTTCGGTTCCCGCGATTATGGCGACGCGAACGCTGGCGAGTGATCGCGACCGCAAGATGACGATATTGCTTACCCCGTTTATGAGCTGCTCGGCAAAAATTCCGATCTATGCGGTGTTCTGTGCGGCGTTCTTCGCGCGCTATCAGGCGCTTGTGATGATCGGGCTGTATGCGGCGGGCATGGTGATTGGGATTCTGGTTGCGCTGCTGCTGAAGGGTACGGCGTTTCGCGGCGAGCCGGTTCCGTTTGTGATGGAACTGCCGAACTACCGTATGCCGTCGCCAAAGAACGTCCTGCTGCTCCTCTGGGAGAAGGCGAAGGATTTTCTGGAGCGCGCGTTTACGATTATTCTCCTGGCGAGCGTTGTCATCTGGTTTTTGCAGACGTTTGATCTCCGGCTCAATGTGGTCAACGACAGCGCAAACAGCCTGCTTGCGCTCATCGGCCGCCTGATTGCGCCGATTTTCCGCCCGATGGGCTTTGCGGATTGGCGGGTTGCGACTTCGCTCATCTCCGGCTTCGTCGCCAAAGAAGCAGTGGTTAGCACGCTCTCCGTGCTGCTCGGCACGGGGGTAGCGCAGCTGCACCTTGCGCTACCAAGCCTGTTTTCAACGCTTTCTGCCGTGAGCTTTTTGCTCTTTACGCTTTTGTATACACCCTGTGTGGCTGCGGTTGCGACCATTCGAAAAGAACTCAGGTCCGGCTGGGCGACGCTCGGCGTTGTGGTAATGCAGTGCGCGGTTGCATGGGTGGTCGCGTATGCGGCGTATTTGATCGGAGGATTGTTTATCACATGAAGCTTGCCGATTATCTGATTCTGGCGCTGGTTGCGCTGGTGCTGTTTCTCGTCATTCGCCGCAGTGTGCGCAGGAAGGCCTCGGGCAACACCTGTGGCTGCGGCGGCTGCGCGGGATGCAGCGCCCGGGAAAACTGTGCACAGCAGACAAAACGAACATAACAGGATACGATCCGCCGGAGACTCCGGCGGATTTTTTTGCAGTTCATTTTGATTTATACCCGATTCTATTGACAAATCATAGATTTGAACATACTGGGGTTCTAGAACGCTGCGTGGGAAAAGCAACGGACGAACCATTTTCCGCATGGTATGATAAGCAAAACAAGAGAGTATTTGAGCGGATTAGACTGTGCCTGCTAAAAGAAAATCTAAAACCGATTTGGCGCAGGAAATGCGCAATCACTAAAACAAACCGGAGGAGCAACGCTTGTTTACCTACATTCTGTATGCGCTTGCCATCGCGGGTCTTGCCGTGTCGTTTTTCAAAGACCGGCAGAAGACAAAAGCCGCGTTGATGAAGGCCTGGAAGTCTTTTGAAAACATCCTCCCGCAGTTGCTGATGATCTTTTTGATCATCGGTTTTGCGCTCGCAATTTTTCCGCCGGAGACCATTCGCAAGTTTCTCGGTTCGGAGAGCGGGTTTCTCGGCATCCTCGCTGCTGCGCTGATCGGTTCCATCACGCTGATGCCCGGGTTTGTCGCCTTCCCGCTGGCTGCGGCGCTGCTCAAAAGCGGTGCAGGCTACATGCAGCTTGCTGCGTTTATCTCTACGCTGATGATGGTCGGTATCATCACGATTCCGATTGAGCACAAGACGTTTGGACTCAAGGCGACGATTACGCGGAACGTATCTGCGTTTGCCTTTTCGTTTGTGGTAGCGGTTGTGATGGGGGTGGTGCTGGGATGAGCGAACAACAGATGAAACAACCGGAAAACGGCATGAATAGCATGCAGAAACCGTCTCAATCGGGCAACATGCCAAACCAGCCCGGCAACCAGAAGAAGCCGTTTTTAAAACGCTATGGCGCGTTCTTCCTGCTGCTGATTGCAGGCGTGATCGCGGGGCTTGTGTTGCCGGATCTCGGTAAAGCCGCGCTGGACAACACCCTTGGCAGCCTCAAGGAGATGCTCTCTGTCTTGCCGCCGATCTTTGTGTTGTTGGGGTTGCTGGATGTTTGGGTGGATCGCGCGACGATGATCAAATACACCGGCAAAGGCTCCGGTTTCAAGGGCGTTCTGATCGCGTTTCTGCTCGGCTCTGCTGCGGCAGGACCCCTCTACGCCGCGTTTCCTTTCGCGGCGGTGATGCTGAAAAAAGGCACGAGTTTTAGGAATGTGCTGATCTTCATCGGCGCATGGTCGACAACAAAGATTCCGCTGCTGGCGTTTGAGGCCTCCAGCATGGGCCCTGTGTTCACGCTGGTGCGTCTTGCGCTGAGCCTTGTCGGCATTCCGCTGATCGCGTACATCACCGATCGCGTGATTGGCAAGGCGGGTATAGACGAAATCTATGCGCTCAACGACGCGGAGCAGACGAAATAAAAAGACGGCTATCGAAAGAGGGAGCACGCGAAATTTGGGCGGAGCGCAATGCGTTTCCGCCTTTTTTCTACAAAAATCGAGCGTGCATTTAGAACAAATGTTCGATATAATAAAGGACAAACAGTAAACGGGTTAGCAATTATAAGAATTGTGCAAATATCAAATTCTTATAATTTTCTGTGGATCATCTGATGTAACCTGAAACAAAAAGGAAGGGAACATTACAATGACAAACAGATTTACCAACCCCGATACCGGCAGGATGAGCATAGCCTTAAAAAAGGCAATCGCACGTTTCAAATCAACAGCCAGCCAATCGAAAGACACGGGCAAGAGCGCAGGCACCGCGCAAGCGACAGCGAAGACACAGGATACCGTAAATCCTTTGAAGCTCAACAGTGTCGAAAGAAGGCTGAATGCGGCAGACAAGGCAATCTTACCCGCCGCAGATCGACCGACGAGAGTAAGCAACCCCGATAACCGCGCACCCAAATTGAGTGAAATTCAACAAAACGAGGATTATTACCGGTAAGAGCAACAGAGGATTCAATCGATAGAGAAAGCAAAAGCGCAGGAAGCGTTTGAAAGAATCCTACGGCATGAGCTCTATGGTGAATCGTTAGCCGCAAAACCAATTCCCCTTGAAAGGGGCGCGTCCGCCTTGAAGAGTACCGGCGGAACATCGCTGGGCGCAAGCGGGCCTCTTGCGAAGAATGGCGCTCGCACGCGCGGCTACACAGACACCGCTTCGGATTCTGGCGCGCCGATTCGGTTTACGGGCGGAACAATGGAGGATAAAAGACGGAAGTATGACGAAGCTATGGTGCGGCAAGCCGTAACCTTGAATGATTTTCATGACTATCTGGACTGGGGAAATATCGATCGATCCAACCTGACCGCAGAACAAAGCGATATTCTAGAACTTGTTGAACAGGAACTCACCAAGAAATCGGTTCTCGGAACGCTAACGGAACAAGAGAGAAACACTGTTTTTAAGAATACCTTGAACTATCTGTATTCGCACACAAAATCAGCCAATGGTGATCCGTACCCGATTTTTATAGACATTGCGAAAACGGGAGTTGTTGCTCCTTATGCTGCTATTATTGATTTGCCAGAGAAGAATGACTACGTTAAGGGCCCATTTCCTGAGCAAATAGCTATGAATACAGATGTGCTTTCTAACAAAGACTTGAGAATGATTTTTGAGTATGGACGTCAAAAACCTGCTAACGAAGCTGAGGTGGAGAAATATAAGCAACAATTCACCTATAAAAACAATGTGTATTTAGAAGAAATGGAGAATTACTTCGATGCACTGAAAAACGGGAAAGCAACTCCCAAAGACAGACAAAAATATCTTGATCAAGCGGTGCTCAGAATTTATGAAACTTGCACCAAGCCAATACCTGTCAAGGATAAAAGAGGCAAAGATGCAGGGACAGTTCCGATTGGAGAGTTGATCCCGCCGTATGATGATTCGTTTGGAGCGCAGGTTGCAAGAGAAGCGTTGCGGTTGGTAGGCTTAAAGTATCTTCATAAAGCCAAAGAAATCATACCTGGGGAAAATGGAGACTACAACATTGATTGCTCAAGACTCGTTTCTTGGACGCTATCCGAAATTAATCCTGAGTGGAAGTATGATACCATTAGTACATCTGCGCGGTATCAGATTAATGGGTTTAAAAAAGTGTGGAGCAATAGCGGAAGCTCAGAACCGCCCTATGAGGGTATGCTTCCGGGCGACACCCTTTTTTGGAAAGGCAACGAAACAGGAGAGATCGTCCATACTGCGATCTATATTGGCATGGTCGACGAAGTACCTATGATGATTGAAGCTGACAATACAGTGCAAATTGTCGAAGTAAGAGAAAAAACAACCAACAACAATGGTGAAGACTCGACTCTCGTACAAGTAAATAGAATGACACCGGAGGAGCTGGACAAACATCATGATCAGAACACAGCAAAAAGCATTAACTAAAGCGTTTATTGCTATAATCGGATTATCAATGCTGATTTCGCCTTTCAACGCTTCTTCTCAAGCCACAAGCGACTTATTTCCTGTTTACGGACCGTATGACGGCGATGGCTGGAGCGTCACCTCCGACGGCGTGTTGACGATTGAGAGCAATCAAGGCTGGGTAAACTGTCTGAAACATGGATATGAGAAAGACGTCACGAAACTCGTAATTGGAAAAGATGTATCCACTTTTCGACTCTATGACTTACCGTTTGATCTGCCGAGCGAAGACTTCTTTAGTAAGTCTGATATCATTGGGTATGGGGAGCACGGAGAACCGTATTATGATTATTCGAAATTGCATGACCTATTCCCCAATGAAATAGTTGTTGAAAGCGATAATCCGGTTTTTCGAGTCGTCGATGGGTTACTCATTAATTCGGTAACCAACGAGTTAGTATTATCAAAAATGTCGTTGATGGATGTTGTAATCCCTGAAGGCGTGGAGACAATCACGTTGTCGGCGTTTTCACAAAGAGGGATTCAATCGGTTAGTTTTCCAACAAGCTTAAAGGCAATCAACGAATATGCGTTCTACAAATGTAAGAACCTTGTGCGGATTGATTTACCGGATTCGTTGGCGGAGCTGAAAGCAGGGGCATTTTTCGGATGTTCCAGTTTATCTGTAGTGAATCTATCTCGCGGGCTTACGAGCATTGGGCGGAGTGCGTTCAGCGGTTGTGCAATACAGCATCTTCAAATTCCAGAAGGCGTTCAAAATATCAGCGAAAATGCCTTTATGGAGTGTGCTCAGCTTCAAGAGGTTTTTCTGCCGGACAGCATTAGAAGAATTGGATCCGGCACTTTTAGCTGTTGCATGCAGCTTTCCGACATAAACTTTCCTGATAAACTGGAATATATCGGTGAGGGTGCGTTTCATCTTTGTACAAGCTTAAAAAAAGTTATTTTACCAAATTCTCTGCGTCAGATAGAGAATAGAGCATTCTGGAATTGCGACCTCTCTGTTTTACGAATTCCTGACAATCTATCACTCTTAGTGTTTTATGATTATGATCGGGGATATATCATTAGTCCGTATTCTAAGCGAAACAAATGTTTCGGGGCTTCCTCTGTCGAAACCGTAATCTTTGCTGGCAGCGATTATGACTTCGGGTACCCCGCAATCACCGACGCGAAGAACGTCTATTTCTTGAGCACGCCGCCGGAGGACGTCGGGCAGATACTGGACAAGGATTCCGTGGGAAACATCTATTGCTCGGATGAATTTGAGCATCAGTGGACGCGCTCCAGCGTCGCAAGCTGGGTGCGGCAAAAGCTCACGATCCTGCCCGCAGCCCAGATCAAGGCAATCACCGAGGAAGCCGTTAACGCCACGCCGGAACCGATTGTGACCCCGCGCCCAACGCCTACGCCATTGCCAACGGAAACGCCTTGGCCAACGCCGATCATTACGCCGGTTGCGACGCCCAAGGAAGAAGCCCCCGCCGAGAACAAGCCAATCGATCCGATCCTGTTCGTCTTCGCGGGTGTGATTGCGGTTGTGATCGCGGGGATTGTGGTGGTTTCACAAATGGCGAAAAAGACGAGAAAGCGTTCGCGTACAAGAAAATAGTCAATCAATATTGAGGTGCTTTATGCCGAAAAAAGTCAGATCACTCGTTTTAGGTTTGTTTCTCGCGCTCGTTGGGGTTATTAGCGCGGCGCTGGTTGTGGGAAAGGCGCACGCGGAAGAGGAAGAAGAATGGGAGTGGGGAGACCCGTATCCGCCCGTTTCGGGAATCGGTTGGGATATCTCCGAGGAAGGCGTATTAACCGTGGAGAGTGACGCCGGGTGGCAAGATTATCTGGCAAAGGGACCTGGTGAATGGATCTATGAGTATGATTCCATAACGGAACGTGTGCAAAAGTTGGTCATCGGTAAAAATGTGACCATGCTTTCTATCTTTGACACCAAGCGGATGAATGAAGCCACGCTCATGGAGACGGATTATATGCTGATCGGTCACGCGGGGCCATATCAAAAAGTAGTAAGCATCGCATTGCAAAACCCCAAAAGTATGCCTCCCAAAATCGAGGTAGAGGAAGGGAATCCTGTTTTTGTTGTCATTGACGGGCTTTTGATCAACAAGAAAAAGCAATCGGTCGTTCTATCGGAGATCAATGTCAGCAACGTGGTCATACCCGATGGGATCAAATCGATTGAAGCTTGGGCATTTTATCAGCGGAAGCTCAAATCGGTTACGTTTCCGAATACGCTGGAAAGCATCGGCGCGGCGGCATTTAGCCAATGCATCGCACTAACCCGGGTGGTTTTACCGGACTCTGTCGTAAAAGTGGAGGCTTGTGCGTTCTCCGGGTGTTCCTTGCAAAGTATTACGCTATCCAAAAACTTAAAGACGATAGAAGGATTTGCATTTAGTAGTTGCGAGATACAAGAAGTCAAGATCCCCGCCGGGGTTTCTTCGGTTGGATTCAAGGCGTTTCAATCGTGCAAGTCGCTCAAGCGTGTACAACTACCGGAGGGGCTCACCAAGATCGACAATTATGCATTCGGTGACTGCAGCGTGCTGGAGGAAATCAATCTACCGGATAGTTTGACGTATATCGGGTATCGTGCGTTTGAGGATTGCACCAAATGGCGCATCATTCAACTACCGAATACGCTCAACCGAATCGGTGGAGAGGTTTTCTACGGATGCAACCCGATTCTGCTCCAGCTGCCGAATCAGCTCGTAATCGAAAACACTCCACCGGAGAAACAAGGCTGGTGTACAACTTTTGAAGAGCCGGAATCAACGCAAACGTTGGGGATCAGCTATGTGGAAACGCTGATCGTTTCCGGCTCCCGATACAAGTTTGGTGAATATGCGGCAAAGACGGCTGATCAAATCGTTTTTTTGACCAATCCTCCCGCCAACATCCATTCTTTTGTAACGAAGGTGCATTCCGGAAATGTATCGTTTCTGGATAAGTTTGCTTCAAACTGGGATCAAGTGGACGAGGACGCATGGGGCGATTTAACACTGCAACAAGTGTCACAGAATCAGGTTGAAGAGATGATTCGCGCCAGCATCGATCTATCGAAAACGGGCCATGTTCCGCGAGAACCGGCTGAAGAACAAACGAGTGATGAAGAAACGTATCAGGTGTTTGAGCATGATGGATGGAGCTATGCGACGAACGGGACGCTAACGTTGCGAAGCAATGAAGGCTGGATCGATGCACTGCAACAGGACGGACTCGGACACGGAGGCATCCTTGTTATCGGGAAAAAAATAACCGAGTTGCCATTTTATGATTTGACCGAGCCTGTCCCGATTGAAGGATTTCAAAATCCGACAGACGTGCAAGATGATGACGAGAGCTTATTTGCAAAGGACAAGTCCATGTCAGGGTATCTTTGGCCATGGAAGATCTACTTAGAGCCGGGAAACACCGCTTTCATCTATGGCGATGGGATGTTGGTTGATATGCGAACCATGGAAATCGTGATGAGTGATAGCGCTCTGCCGGAGCACGTTGTGATTCCGGAGGGTATTCGTTCGATTGGAAACGGTGCGTTTATCGGCAGAATCATAAAATCCGTTCAATTGCCTTCCACTCTGGAGAAAGTTGGTGCGGATGCGTTCAGAGATTGCAGCTACCTGACAAGCATTGACATTCCAAATTCTGTGACAACCATCGGTAAGCGCGCTTTTTGGGAATGTACATCGCTCAAAACCATTCACTTTCCGAGAGAATTAAAAGTGATCAAAGAAGGCACATTCCGCGAATGTGGTCTCGTGGATGTTGTGTTGCCGGATGATGTTTGCGAGTTGGGGGAAGAGGCTTTCTTCCGCTGCGAGGAGCTGCAAAACGTTCGGCTTTCTGCATCGCTCAAAAAGATTGGTCCGGTTGCGTTTTCGGATTGTGGGAAACTGAAACACGTCTGGTTTTCAGATAAGCTTGAATCGATCGGAGTTGGAGCATTCTCGTGGTGTATTCAGTTGAAAGATGTTGTTTTGCCTGATTCTGTGCATGAAATTGGTGTGCATGCATTTCTAAATTGTGAGCTTTCACTTTTACGTCTTCCGCCTGCACTGCAGATGTATGACTACGATTGGGATAATCAACAATTTCTCCCAGACGTTGAGCTGGAAAAGGGCATGACACTAGGGCTTGATTCGGTTGGTGCCGTAATCTTTGCTGGCAGCGATTATGACTTCGGGTACCCCGCAATCACCGACGCGAAGAACGTCTATTTCCTGAGCACCCCGCCGGAGGAAGTAGGGCAGATACTGGACAAGGATTCCGTGGGAAACATCTATTGCTCGGACGAATTTGAGCATCAGTGGACGCGCTCCAGCGTCGCAAGCTGGGTGCGGCAAAAGCTCACGATCCTACCCGCCGCAGAAATAAACGCGTTGGTGGAGGAAGCCGTCAACGCCACGCCGGAACCGATTGTAACCCCGCGCCCAACGCCTACGCCATTGCCGACGGAAACGCCTTGGCCCACGCCGATCATTACGCCGGTTGCGACGCCCAAGGAAGAAGCCCCCGCCGAGAACAAGCCAATCGACCCGCTCCTGTTCGTCTTCGCGGGTGTGATTGCGGTTGTGATCGCGGGGATTGTGGTGGTTTCGGCAAAAACAAAAGGATCGGGGCACAAGCAGCATAGACAAAAAACACGAAAGTTAAGATGAAAAATCAAAATCAATAAATTCTGTTGTCTTTTTCATGAAGCAGGAATATTCTTGTTTTGAACGAATGAATCATACGATAGGCCGCCGCTGTGATTACATCCATTTTCGCAACGGCGGCTTTGTATAAAATCAAGTAATCGAAATTAGATCGGTTGGGGGATGACACAGATGGCTTACGCAATCGAAACCAAGAAACTTACAAAGTACTACGGCAAGGCGCGGGGAATTGTGGATGTTGACCTCGCGGTGGAGGAAGGCGAAATCTTCGGCTTCATCGGCCCAAACGGCGCGGGAAAGTCTACTACCATCCGCACGTTGCTGGGGTTGATCAAAAAAACGGGTGGATCGGCCACGATCTTCGGCATGGACTGCGAAAAAGAGAAGGTGAAAATTCTCTCGGAGGTCGGCTATCTACCCGGCGAAGTGTTTTATTATGACAACATGCGCGCAATCGACCTGCTGCGCTATTCCGCGAGCTTTTACAAGAAGGATTGCACCAAGCGAATTGCGGAACTCGCCGACGCGCTCTCGCTCGACCTCAACAAGAAGATTGAGGATATGAGCCTCGGCAACAAGAAAAAAGTCGGAATTGTGCAGGGGCTTTTGCATGCGCCGCGGCTGATTATCCTTGACGAACCAACCAGCGGGCTCGATCCGCTCATGCAGCGGACGTTTTTCGACCTCATTCAGCGCGAAAACGAGCGGGGAGCAACGGTGCTCTTTTCCTCGCACATACTCGGCGAAGTGCAGCGCATTTGTGACCGCGTGGCGATCATCAAAGAAGGGCGGATTGTCGACCTGCGCAGTATCGACGATTTGCGCAAGAATTCTTATAAGAAAGTAAGCTTCACAGCGGAGCAACCCGTTGCGGATTTTTCGCTTGCAGGTGCGGCGCAGATTGCGCAGGAGGGCACGGCTACGAGTTTTCTTTATAGTGGAGAAATCAACGCGCTGCTGAAGAAGCTTGCCGATTTGCCGCTCGTCAACGCGGACATCAGCGAGCCGGAACTGGAGGAAATCTTCCTGCACTACTATGAGGACGGGGAGGCGGCAAAATGAACGCCCTTACCCATGGACCGAATTGTAGTGTGTATTGGAGGAAGCGATGAACGTTTATCGTTTTGAATTACGCCGCGCCTGGGTCGGGGTCGCGGTTTGGACGCTGGTGATCACGGGGCTGCTCGTTGGGCTAATCGCGGGGGCGCTGCCCGCATTCCTGGAGAGCCGTACTGCGGTTGAACACATGCTGGAGCAATTCCCGCCTGCATTTGCCGCGATGTTTGGGATGCAGATGGACAATCTCTTCAGCTTTGGCGGGTTTTATGCGTTTGGGTTTCTTTACTATGCGCTCTTTGGCGCGATCATGGCCTCCGGCATCGGGCTTGATCTCTTTTCGCGGGAAAAACGCGAGAAGTGCATGGACTTTTTACTCACGAAACCGCGCGCAAGGAGCAGACTCTTTTTAGAAAAGCTGCTTGCGGCGCTGACGATGCTCCTTGGTTCCAACGTGATCTTCATTCTGGCTTCGCTTGCGCTCTATCGTGCCTATGCGCCCGCACCGCTGCTGACGGAGCGCGCACTGCTTGCGGCAAGCTCCCTGCTCTGGATTGAACTGCTGTTTCTTGCGATCGGCGCCTGTTCCGCCGTGTTCGCGCGGAAGGTGCGCTCCGTCTCCGGCATGGCAACCGCAATCGGCTTTGCGGGCTTTTTGCTCAGCGCGCTGCATAGCCTCCTTGAGGAGGAGAAGCTTCGCTATATCACACCGTTTAAATATTACGACGCAGCCAAGGCGTTTTTTGATGGTGGGTTCGAGGTTCGTTATGCGCTCACAGGGGCAGCCGTCACGCTCCTATTGATGACTGCCGCCTATCTGCGCTATATCCGCGCGGATATCCCGGCGCTGTAAGGAGGAAAACGTATGAATCTGTTTCGAAAAGAACTCAAATCGGGTTTCAAACCGTTCCTCTTTTGGTCGCTGGGGCTGTTCGTGTTCGTCTTTGCGGGCATTGTGAAGTCCAGCGCGGCCATGTCGGACGGAAAGTTTATGACCGAATTGATCAGCAAGTTCCCGCGGATCGTCGTTGCCGCGATGGGCATGGCAAACGTGAATATTGCGCAGTTCAGCGGCTTTTATGCGGTGCTGATGCTGTACATCTTCGTGCTCACTGCGGTCTATGCCGCGCATCTTGGCAGCGGTGCGGTCTCCCGCGAGAGCGTGGATAAAACCTATGAGTTTCTCTTTACCAAGCCGAGAACGCGCGCGTTTATCCTCTCGCGCAAACTGCTTGCCGGGTTGGTGTTTCTCGCGGCTTATGCCTGCCTGAATCTCGTCTTCTCGCTGCTTGCGGTGCGCCAGCTTGGGCTGCCTGACGATTACTCCGGCCTGTTCGCGCGTTTTTCACTCGCGCTGTGGCTTATTGGATTGGTATTCTTCTCGCTTGCCGCACTGTTTGCCGCGGGCTTTCGCGCGGCGGAACACGGCGCGCGGGCGGGCAACCTTGCCGTGCTTGGCGCCTATGTGCTTGCCGTCGCTTATGACATGATCGATCAGCCGGGGATACTGCGGTTTTTCACGCCGTTTCGCTATTTTTTAAACGCGGAGGTGATAACGGGCAACGTTTCTTTGCTCTTTACGCTGCTGTGCCTTGCGCTGTCCACTGTGTTTCTTCTTGTCACATTCCGGCGCTTTGAAGCGCGCGATCTGGGTGCGCTCTAGACCCGCAACTGCGTGACAAAACGGAAAACTCTTTTCAAACCTTCCGTAAAACCGCCCGAAATGCGTCTTTTTCGCTTTTCGGACGGTTTTTTTTGTGATAACATCATGCAGACTCATTAAAAAACAGGATTTGATGGAGACAAACAACACACACGATGGATTTTCTCAATCTTGTCTTCTGGAACAACACGGTTCTGGATTATATCGTTTTCCTTGGCGCTTTGGTGCTTGGCGCAGCGCTGATTTTCGCGCTTGGGCGGATCGCGCTTAGGCGATTGGCGGCCTATTATGATAAGACACAGTCGTCCTATACGCAACTGACGCTGTCCGGCATCAAGCAATATCTTCTGCCGACGGCGTATTTCACGTTGTTTTATACCTGCACGCGGATGCTGGTGCTCAACGAAAAGCTTGCGAAGATTGTCCGCGGTGTTTCTGTGCTGTTTGCAATCGTGATGGGGGCTATCTTCCTTGCGTCGCTTGCCTCGCTGTTTTTCACAAAGCTCGGTAAGGGCAAGGGAGACAGCGCTTCGCTCGCCATCAAATGGCTCATCCGGCTCAGCAAGGGTGTCATCTGGGGTATCGCGCTGATTCTGTTCCTCGATAACATTGGGGTCAAAATCACGTCGCTCGTCACCGGCCTTGGCATCGGCGGGGTGGCGATTGCGTTTGCGGCGCAGAGCGCGCTGAGCGACATCTTCTGCTTCTTCACGATCTTCTTCGACAAACCCTTCGAAATCGGAGATTTCATTATCGCGGGCGATCATATGGGCACCGTGGAGCACATCGGCGTGAAAACCACGCGCCTGCGCGCCATCGGCGGCGAACAACTGATCGTCTCCAATGCGGATCTCACTGGCTCGCGCATTCGCAACTACAAGACCATGCAGCAGCGCCGCGTGAGCTTCACGCTGGGGGTTACGTATGATACGCCGACGGAGAAGCTTAAGGCGATTCCGCAGATGATCCAGACGATTGTGGAGGGCACGGAGGACGCAACGTTTGCGCGCGCGCACTTCGCGTCGTTTGGCGCATACAGCCTGAGTTTTGAGGTGGTCTACTTCGTGCAGAGCGGGGACTATGACCGTTATATGGACATCAACCAGCGTATCAATCTTGGCATCAAGGATGGCCTCGAGAAGCTCGGCGTGTCGTTTGCCTTCCCGACATCGATTGTGCAGATGCGGCCGAAGCAGAGCAGGTAAAGCGAGCTCACGACAACCAGGCGCAAAAACAAGACGGATGAGAGAAATGTCTCCCGTCTTTTTTCATTCGTTGTGATAATCTCCGCGCTTGCCGCCGGATTTTTGCAGCGCTTTGCTGAATTTTGCGATCTCGGTCGTGCGCTGCTGCTTGAGCTTGAGATAATCCGCCTGACTTGCGGCATATTGGGATTCCCGCTGAAGTTTTTTGTAGCTCTCAAAGCGCGTAAGCGGCAGCTCGCCTGCGGCAATTGCCGCCTGCACCGCGCAGCCCGGCTCGCGCTCGTGGCTGCAATCGGAGAAGCGGCAGAGCGGGAAATACTGTTCCACGTCCGCAAAGGATTCGCTCAAGCCTGCGGAAGCATCCAGCATGCCGAGCTCTCGCATGCCCGGGGTGTCGATGATCAATACACCGTTGTTCATCCGGATGAGCTGACGGTGCGTGGTGGTATGCCTGCCCTTGCTGTCGTCCTCGCGAATCTCACTGACCGCCATGACGGTTTCGCCTGCAAGCGCGTTGACAAAGCTGGATTTTCCAACGCCGGAGCTGCCGAGCAGCACGATGGTCTTGCCGGGCTTGAGATAACCCGCGAGCGCGGCGAATCCGTCGCCTGTCTTCGCGCTGACGGCGAACACATCGACCCCCGCCGCGACGCGGAGAATTTCGTTCATCTGCTCTTGATAGGATTCCACGAGGTCGGCCTTTGTGAGTACAACAACAGGCATCGCGCCGGATTGCCACGCGAGAGTGAGATAGCGTTCCAACCGCTTAGGATTGAGGTCGTGGTTGAGCGACTGCATGATAAACACGCTGTCAAAGTTTGCCGCGACGACCTGATCCGCTTCGCCCAGCGTTGGATTTTTGCGGGCAAAGAGGGAGCGGCGGGGCAGGGTTTCGGTGATTGTGCTATCGCCCAGTTCGTTGTAGGCGATCAGCACAAAATCGCCTGTTGTGGGGAATTCCTGCGTACCGCCGTTGAAGTACACGGCGGATTTCAACCGCCCGAAGCACTCGCCCTGTTCGCAAACGAGAGCATAGCGCTCCTTATGCACCGCGGTGACGCGCGCGGGGATTTCAACAATCGACCCGCGCGCTTCCAGCGCCGCGCGCATGGCGGGCAAAAAACCATAGGTTTCCAACTCCGCCGGATTACTCATCGCCCTGCCCTCACGAGAAGCGCGGCAAACAGGTGCTTAAGGGACTTCTGCGGCCTTGCGGGCGTTTGCGCGTCATAGGCCTGCAGCTTCGGTGCGCAACCCCTACAGGGGTGCTGCGCAAATGTGCTGCCGAATTGTCCGGCGTTGAGCGTCGACCCCTGCGCGGGGGACGCGAAATAGTTATGCGGATCGGGGTTCATACTTCCCTCCAAATTTTTGGTTCGTCGTTTTCGGTGCGGCTCCATCAGCCGGAGACGGAGAACCGCCCGGCTGAGAGCCCGCTCCAGATTGAATTCCGGCTGTTGCCGGAGTGTTAGCGCGCCCGACGGCGCAAGATTGAGGCTAAGTGCACTCATACGTGGAGAACCCCCTCGATCATGGTCAGGAACAGGCCTTTTGTGCGGATGGCTGCTGCTTTTTGTGCACGCTGCGCGGGTTTGCCGCGGCGCTTGCCAGAGGCAGCCATCTCCGCAAAAGTTAGGGCGCGATGTTGAAAATGATGTTTTGCTGCCGCCTCCAACCAGGGAGTGGCAGACATCAGGTAAAGATCGTGAATCATGGTTTCCTCCAAATAATTCTCAGTTCGTCGTGTGTCTGGCTGGTTTGCCGGACGGTACGCCGTCCGCGCAGAATAGCGCGAGACAGTTTTCATGGCATCGGCGCTCATCGAGCGCGCGGCGGGAAGAAGAGCGAGAACGCTGTTCATAAACTTGCCGCCTTTCCATGTGCGAGTGCGATGGGATGCGCGCCGCTGCGGCGGGCACGGTTGCTTGCCTCGCTGTTGCGGGTGTTCCGCTCCCGGTTGTGAGCGCGGTTACTGTCTGCGGTAATGGCGCAGTCAAGCTGAGATAGCCTTTGAACAGTTTCCGCCAAAAGCAAGTTCGACGGTAAATCGTTTGTGTAAGTCATGTTTTTCTCTCCTTGCGCAAATTCTGCGCGGTCGTTTGTGTAAAAAGGCATAAAAATAGCCATGACGGGCAGCCCACTCGGGACTGCTCTCACGGCTGATTCGGTATTGTGTTCGTTCCTGACTGCAAACAAAAACGAGCACACCCGATCGATGTGCCCGTAAAAAATACAGTTCTTCGAAAGGTTCTGCTGACAGACGCTGGCGCTACTTCACGATCGGCGCTTGAAATGATCTCGTTGGAAGCGCGAAAAAAGATACGTGAGAGGAGCTGCGTCTGACGTATTCAGTTGTTAGGCGTTTGCCACCCTGACCTTGCTCAGCATTTGTAATTATTTCCCCTTTCCGATTTCGCATGGAGCAGTTACGCTCGTTTGCGAATCATTACGGGCAGAGTATAGCATGCAATTTTCTTTTAACGCAAGAGAAATTTGCGAAAAAAATCATATATTTTCGAGAAATTATTCGAAAAGCTTGTATATACCCTAATAAATAAAAAAATCCGGCTCAGGCAGCCGGAAAAGAGGGATATCGGGTTATTTTAGCGAACGAGTGCACTTGCGCCATAGATTGCAAACACGCAGAGCACGACGCTAAGGATCATGTACAGCAGCGCCACAACGGGCTTTCCGCCGGAGAGCAGCCCGTGTGCTTCCAGCGCAAAGGTGGAAAACGTGGTGAAGCCGCCGCAAACGCCGACCTTTAGAAACAGCATCGCGCGGGGATCAAACGAGGGGGATTTTCCGGCTATCGCCATGATGAGACCGAGCAGAAACGCCCCGAGCACATTGATACCGAGCGTGACGAGCGGGAAACCGCTCTCATGCCGCAGGGGCAAAAGACTCACAAGATAGCGCAGCACAGAGCCGACCAGCCCGCCGAGGCCAACGAAAACACAGTTGAGAATCATTGCAGGAATTCCATACTCCAGATCGTTTTTTTGCGGCGTACACGCGCGCACGCAACGGCAAAAGCATATCACCGAATGATACATCTGGCAAAAGGTTTTTAGCGGGCGGCTTGGGGCCTGTTTTCCCGAAAAGTTGGGGCAAACAAATCAAAAAAAACGGCAGCCCGTTAATGCAGGCTGCCGCTGTGCGTGAATGGATAAAATCGAGGGGTTAGAGTTGAATCTCGACTCGTACAGGCGAAACACCGGTCAGCGCGCGGCTGCGTGCGTCGGGCTGGCTTGTGCCGATATAGAGCGCATATTTGCCGCCGGGGAAGATGCGGTTGCCAGCATCGTCCACCACCGACAGCGAGGCGGGTGCGATCGAGAGCGAGAGTTTCGCGGAGGCGCCTGGTTCCAGCGAGACGCGCGAAAACCCGCAGAGGATCGGGTTCGGCGTTGCGTGCGGTGTATCCTCCGCGCGGATGTATGCCTGGACGACGTCTTCCGTAGCGGCCTTGCCTATGTTTTGCACGCTGGCATGGACGACGAGCCCGCCATCCGCTGCTTTCCCTGCGCTGGCGGCGAGGACGCGCACGTCCCCATATGTCAGCCCGTAGCCGAACGGATAGAGCGGCGCGCGGTTGAGGTAGCGATAGGTGCGCCCCTGCATGGAATAGTCCGTGAACTCCGGCAGGTGCGCGAGGTCTTCGTCGTGATAGAACGTAATCGGCAGCTTACCGGAGGGCGAGCGCTTGCCAAAGAGCAAGTCGGCTACCGCTTTACCGCCGCGCGCGCCGGGATACCACGCACAGAATACCGCGTTAGCCCGGTTTTCCGCCTCGGTGAGGTCGATCGAGCTGCCTGCGAGAAGGATGACCACGGTGGGTTTCCCGACCGCGAGAACACGCGTGAGAAGCTCCCGCTGCACATCCGGCAGGAGGAGATCCGGTTTGTCGCCCGCCTCCATACTGTTTCCGTCGTCCGGCGCTTCGCCTTCCAGCGTTTCATCCAGACCGAGCACGAGCAGAACCGTGTCGCTGTGCTCCGCAACGGTAATCGCCTCCGCGATACGGTCGTTTTCAAACGCAAGCACCTCGGTTTTGCGGCGGTAGAGGTCGCAGCCGGGCGCAAAGAGCACGCGGACGTCGTCTGCGCATTCATCCTGCACACCTTCCAAAATCGTGATGTAGCGCGATGAGGTACCGTGATAGTTGCCGGTGAGCGCGACGCGGCTGTCCGCGTTTGGCCCGATCACCCCGAGGGCGTTCAGCTTTTCTTTCCGGAGTGGGAGGATGTCGTCGTTTTTGAGCAGGACGCAGCTCTTAAGCGCAGTTTCCTGCGCAAGCGCGAGGTGTTCCTTGCACTCCACGGTCTCATACGGGATGGAATCATATTCGCTGCCTTCGCCCATGATGCCGAGCAGATACCGTGTGGTAAACGCGCGTTCGGCGGCGAGTGTGACCTGGTCTTCGGTGATTAAGCCCTGCGAATAGGCGGATCTGAGTTGTAGATAGACCGATCCGCAGTTGATGTCGCAGCCGTTTTTGAGCGCGAGCGCTGCGCTCTCCTCCGGGCTGCTGGTCACGCCGTGGCCGGTGTGAAAATCGATCAGCGCCCAGCAATCGGACACCACAAAGCCCGCAAAGCCCCACTTGCTGCGCAGGATGTCGACCAGAAGCGTCTTGCTGCCGCAGCAAGGTTCGCCGTTGACGCGGTTGTATGCGCCCATGACGCTTTCCACAGCGGCGTCCTTTACCAGCGCTTCAAACGCGGGCAGATAGGTTTCCCACAGGTCCTTTTCGGTGGCGATGGCGTTGAAGTGATGGCGAATCGCCTCCGGCCCGCTGTGCACGGCAAAATGTTTTGCGCAGGCGCTTGCTGCCATCACATCGTCCTCACCCTGCATACCGTTGACAAACGCCTTGCCGAGCTCTGCGGTCAGATAGGGGTCTTCGCCGAGTGTTTCGTGTCCTCTGCCCCAGCGAGGGTCACGGAAGATATTGATGTTCGGGGAAAAGAAGGTAAGCCCTTTATAGATGTCCCGATCATCGTGCTTGGTGAATTCGTTGTACTTTGCGCGCCCTTCCAGCGCGGTTGTGCGGCTCACGGTCGCTAGCTCTTCGCGGTCAAACATCGCGGCAAGAGCGATTGCCTGCGGGAAGCTCGTCGCAACCCCTGCTCGCGCAACGCCGTGCAAGCCCTCGTTCCACCAGTTGTAGGCGGGAACGCCAAGGCGCTCGATTGCGGGCGCGCCGTAGACGAGCTGGGACATCTTTTCTTCGAGCGTCATCTTGGCAACAAGAGCGCGCGCTTTTGCGCGGGCCGCTTCTCTTTGAAACATAGGTTACCTCCTGATAAAAGTTAGTAAAAATTAAGTTGTTGTACGTTAAGTTTAAAAATAATTCTGCGTTGCGAAATCGATTGCGTTCGATGTTTCGTCCGCATCACTTAATTTACTACCAAACCCGCTCGAAAAGCGCAACGTTTCACCTGCCTGTGTTGCTGAAAGCCCCATAGCGGAGAGCACATGTGAGGGTTTCCGCTCGCCTCCGGCGCAGGCGGCACGCGCGGAAACATAAATTTCGGCGGTGGAGAGGAGGGAGAGCAGCCGTTCGGATGGCACGCCGGGCAGGGTGATATTGAGGATGTGCGGAAGCCGTTCGACTGTATCGCCGTTGACCCGCGCAGCAGGAAAACGCTCCAACAACAGCGTCTGCAACCGATCTCGCACAAGCGAACTTGCGGGAATTTCGGCGCAGGACAACGCCTTTGCAAAACCCGCGATGGCGGGTAGGTTTTCGGTCCCCGGACGTAGCATTCGCTCCTGAGAACCACCAAAAAACAGCGGAACTAGTGGGATTTCGTTCCGTACAAATAAAAATCCGATTCCGCTTGGCCCGCCCATTTTGTGCGCGGATACGCTCAACAAATCGATCTTGAGCGCTCGCACATCCAGCGGAATATGACCGAAGGCTGCGACCGCGTCGCAATGCAGCGGAATCCGCCGTTCGCGCGTGATGGAACCGATTTCCGCGATTGGTTGGATGACACCCGTTTCGTGGTTTGCGACTTGCAGGCTGATGAGTGCGGTATCGGGGCGGATCATCCGCCTTAACTCTTCCGGTGAATAGCATCCGCTTGTGTTGCAGGGCAAAATGCTCAGAGTGAAGCCGTTACGTTCCAACGCATGCGCGGCGGAAAGTACACTTGGATGCTCGGTACAGCCGACGATTACGTGTTTTTTTTGACGTTCGGCATGTAAAACACCGAAAAGAGCGAGGTTGTTGCTTTCTGTTCCGCCGGATGTGAAAACGATTTCGTCCGACTCAGCACCGATGGAATGGGACAAAACGCTGCGGCTTTCGTGCAGCAATTTCTTAGCGGAATACCCTATTGTATATAAAGAAGAAGGATTTGCGTAGGTTTCGCGGGAAACAGCGTCCATAGTGTCGAGAACGGAGGGGTAGACGGGAGAGGAGGCCGCATAGTCAAAATAGATCATCTGCCGTTGTTTCGCTCCTTTTTCGTACTACATTCTCATTTTGCCCCATAGCAGCGCTTAAGTCAATACAATCGCTGCGAAATTAAGCTTAATCAAATTAATTTCAAAATCAATCTTGACTTAAACTTAAGCACAACCTATAATGATTGTGTCACATCCTTGTACACTTCGTGACGAATTCTAGATTCCATTTTAAACCGAATCGAATATCTCCCGACGTGTGCATTGTGGCGCAATTTTAAAGGAGGAGTATCAGGAAGCAATGAAAAAGACAATCGCGATCATTCTGTCTCTCGTGCTGGCTCTGGCCACTTTGGCCGCCTGCGCACCCGCGCCCGCAGCGGTAGAAACCGCAACGGAAGCGCCTGCAACTGAAGCAGCCACCGAAGCCCCTGCCGCTACCGAAGCACCGGCAGCCGGCGAAAAAGGCGTTATCAACATCTACACGTTTACGGACGAAGTTCCGAAGATGCTGGACAAGTATATTGCCACGCACCCGGATTTCGGCTACACCATCAATGCGACCATCATCGCCACCACCGATGGTCTCTACCAGCCGGCTCTCGACCAGGCTCTGGCCGCAGGCGGTAAGGATGCCCCCGACATGTACTGCGCAGAATCCGCGTTCGTTCTGAAGTACACACAGGGCGACATGAGCAGCTACGCAGCGAAGTATGCCGATCTCGGCATCGATGTTGCGGCAGAGACGAAAGCAGCTGACATCGCACAGTATACCATCGACATCGGCACCCGTCCGAGCGACAATGCCCTCGTCGGCCTTGGTTATCAGGCAACAGGCGGCGCGTTCATCTATCGTCGCTCGCTGGCAATTGCCACCTGGGGAACCGATGATCCCGCCGTCATCAAAGACAAGATCGGACCGGGCTGGGACAAGTTCTATGCAGCGGCAGCCGAACTCAAAGCCAAGGGCTACGGCATCGTCTCTGGCGATGGCGACATCTGGCACGCAGTTGAAAACAGCTCCCCGACGGGCTGGATCGTCGACGGTAAACTGAACATTGACCCCGCTCGTGAATCCTTCCTGGATCTCTCCATGAAGCTCAAAGAAGGCGGCTTCTACAATGACACCCGCGACTGGCAGGATGCCTGGTTTGCGGATATGCAGGGCATTGGCGCCCAGCCCATCTTCGGCTTCTTCGGCCCCGCTTGGCTGATCAACTACGTCATGGCTGGACATTCCGGCGGTGAAAAAGTTGGCGAAGGCACCTATGGCGATTGGGCAGTTTGCGAACCGCCGGTCGGCTTCTTCTGGGGCGGCACGTGGGTTCTGGCCAACAAGGATTCCGAGAAGAAGGAAGCCGTCGGTCAGCTCATCGATTGGATCACCCTCCAGACAGACGAGAACAGCCTCCAGTATATGTGGGCAAACGGCACGCTTAACGGCGAAGGCGGCACAAAGGACACCGTTGCTTCCGGTACCGTTATGGCGAAGTCCAATGGCGAACTCGCGTTCCTCGGCGGTCAGAACATGTTTGACGTGTTCGTACCCTCGAACCAGTTTGCAAACGGCAAGAACCTGACCCAGTATGACGAGACCATCAACAACCTCTGGCGTGACCAGGTCCGTCAATACACCGCTGGCAACATCTCCCGCGACGACGCGATTGCCGCGTTCAAGCAGGCTGTTACCGACACGTTGGGAATCGAAGCCAACTAAGAAAGGCAACTGTTTTCACCAGACCAAAATTGGTATATGATGGATGTGGACGGACGGAGATCTTCCGTCCGTCCACACCCGCATCAACCGCACAAATCTTGCGCCATAGGGGGAAGCGGCTATGCCTCTTTATCAGGAGAAAAAACCCAAAATCAAAAGCGTCAGCTACGCCAAATACGGCTATCTGTTCAGCTTGCCATTCATCATCATTTTCTTAATCTTTATGCTGTATCCAACGGTGTTTACCGCCGTGATTGGATTTACGGACTTCAAAGGCGTTGTAGCAACGTCGTTTCATTTCCTAGAGCACCCGTTTGAGAATTTTGCCAGCATTATAGCCAACAAAACATTCCGCGCTTCGCTGGTCAATACCATCGTGATCTGGGTTATGAACTTTATCCCCCAGATTGGCCTTGCGCTGCTGCTCACGGCTTGGTTTACAAACCGCAGCCGGAAAATTCGCGGGCAAGGCGCGTTTAAGGTTCTCTTTTATCTTCCGAACATCATCACCGCGGCTACCGTGGCGATTCTATATGCGTCCATCTTTGCATACCCGGTCGGCCCGGTCAACTCGATTCTGCAATCGTGTCAGAATTTCTTTGGGAAGCTTATTGGGCTTGCCGGTCCTGAGCTTGCGGCAACGATTAAGCCGTTTGACTTTTCCACGAGCCCTTGGGCTGCAAAGATCGTCGTCGCATTCATTCAATTCTGGCAATGGTATGGATATACCACGATTATCTTGATTTCCGGCGTTCTGGGCATCAACCCGGAACTCTTCGAAGCGGCGGAGATTGACGGCGCATCCCCACGACAGACATTTTTTCAAATCACACTGCCCTGCATGCGCACGATCCTGATTTTCACGCTGATTACGAGCCTCATCGGTGGCTTGAATATGTTCGATATTCCGAAGCTGTACATCTGGAACGGCGGTCCCGCGAACGCGACGATGACCACGAGCGTATTCATCTATGCGCAGGCGTTCTCCGGTTCCTATCTGTATAACAAAGCGGCCGCAGCGAGCATGATCATGTTTGTGATCATCGCGATTCTCTCCGGCTTTACCTTCTTCTTAATGCGTGATCGTTCGGAAGTGAAAGCCAAACGTGCGATGAAGCGCATGGAGAAACTCAGCAAGGGGGCAGAAGCATGAGAAGCAAAAGAAAAGCAAGCGCAGGCATCTATGTTGTTTGCATCATTCTCGCCGTCCTGAGCATTTTGCCGTTCTGGATCATGATTGTGAATGCAACGCGCAGCACGGTTCAGATTCAGAGCCATGCAATTTCGCTGATTCCCTCAACGCATATTCTCGAAAACTTTAAGGTATTGACCGGCAAAACGTTCAATCCGGTCACAGGGTTCATGAACTCCGTCATCATCGCGACAGGGGCTACAATCTGCTCGATTTATTTCTCCACGTTGACTGCATATTCTCTGGTTGCGTACGAGTGGAAGATGCGCCAGCCGTTCTTTACGATGATTCTCGCGGTCATGATGATTCCGACACAGGTTGTCAGCATCGGTTTTTATCAGTTTATGTATCGCGTTGGCATGACGAATAACCTGCTTGCGCTGATCTTACCTGCGATTGCGGCACCGATGACGGTCTTCTTCATGCGGCAATACATGCTGCCGTCGCTGAACCTCGATATCGTCGCTTCGGCACGCATCGATGGCGCGGGCGAATTTCGAACCTTCAACAGCATCGTGCTGCCGATCATGAAACCCGCGATGGCAACGCAGGCGATCTTTACCTATGTGACGACGTGGAACGCGCTGTTCCTGCCGATGGTACTCTTGACGAGGAAAGAGAACTATACCATGCCGATCATGGTCAGCCTCTTAAAAGGTGACATCTACAGAACCGAGTACGGTGCGGTGTATCTGGCGCTGACGCTGTCCGTTCTGCCGCTGTTCGTGGTGTATTTCCTGCTTTCTAAGTACATTATCGCGGGCGTTGCGCTCGGCTCTGTCAAGGAGTAAAATCAATCCAAGGTACGTTATGGGCGCCTGTCCTCTCGTTGGGGCGGGCGCTTTTTTTCTCAAAGGAGGGTATCAATCGTTATGAAGGAGCGCTTTCGTCTTCTGCGCGCCACGTTTACCCATACATTGTCGCTTCTAGGGGATATTATAATTCTCAATCTTCTGTTTCTGGTTTGCTCCATCCCGATTGTGACCATCGGCGCTGCGGCGACCGCCTGCTATGCCGGCCTCTGCCGCACGCTGCAGAAAAAGGAGACGGGGCTTGTCTATCGTGCGTTCTTTGCGGATTTTCGCGCAGCGTTTCGAAAGGCGACCGCGGGCTGGCTGCTGGAACTGCTTGTGATCTTGATACTCTTAGGCGATCTTTGGTTTGCGGTGGAGTATTCTGAGCCGAATAATGTATTTTTCATCGTCTTCGCCGCGATCGTCGGCGCGGGAATCCTGCTTGCATCGCTTTGGTTTTATCCGCTCCTGGCGCGGTTTCAAAACACGCTGGGCGGGCAGATCAAGAATTCGTTTCTGCTTGCGTTCGCGCAGTTTCCGCGCACGCTGCTCGCGCTCGTCATCTGGGTGGTGACACTTGGGCTCCCGCTTGCAATCTATGAGGTGTATACCTATCTCGGGTGGATCTGGCTTGCCGTCGGGATTTCTCTGCCGATGTACTGGACAATCAAGCTATTCCGCAAGACCTTGCAACTGGATCAGGCGCAGGAAGAAATTTCGATAGAGGATTAACGCAACGATTGTATCACACGAAAAAAAGCGGGGCACCGGATTTCCGGCGCCCCATTTGCGCGTGTTCAATTGGATTATAGATTCTCGCCGTTGGATTCCACGACGGAGCGATACCAGAAGGCGCTATCCTTGGGGTGCCGTTCAAGCGTTTCATAATCGACATAAAACAACCCGAAACGCTCCTCGTAGCCGTTGCTCCACTCGAAATTATCGGTCAGGCTCCAGTGAAAATAACCGCGAATATCAACACCGGATTCCCCTGCGCGCCTGTATTCCCGCAGGTAGCGTTGCAAGAAGTCGATGCGGTCAAGGTCATGCACTTTGCCATCCAGATAGCGCTTGTCATTGCAGCTTAAGCCGTTTTCCGTGATATAGACGGGGAGCGCATAGCGCTCATAGACGAACTTGGTGCAGTAATACATCATGGCGGGCGTGATTGGCCAGCGAATCGCCGTGCGTGGATAACCGCGATGGAAGGAGACGTGTTCCGGCCCGGACTCTCCCGCGCGGACGATGTATGCGTTATAGAAATTCAGCCCGATGAAGTCGATTGGCTGATGGATCAAAGCGAGGTCTTCCGCCGTGATAATGGGCGAATCGAAGAACGGATGCTCCGGATAGTGACCCAGCAGCGCGGGATCGAGAAACGCGTTCTGCGAGAACAGCGAAAATTCCGGATGCATACCGAAGGAAAACATCGCCGATCTTGCAGCTTCGATATCCGCTTCATTCTCGTTTTCGGGAATGCAGCCAAGCCCGCAGGAGGCAAGCCCAATCTGCGCGGAAGGGTCTGCTTTTCGTACGGCCTGTACCATCATGCCGTGCGCCAACATTGCGTTGTGCCAGCAGGCAAGCAACGGCTCTCCAGTGAGCGCCTTGCCCGGCGCGTGCCAGCCTGCCTCATAACCAAGGCCGATGAAACATTGCGGCTCATTGAGCGTGAAATAATGTGAAACGCGCCCGCGAAAATGCTCCGCGACGACGCCCGCAAACTGCGCAAGAAGCGTTGCCGTCTCGCGGTTTTGCCAGCCGCCTGTTTCCTCCAGCGCCTGCGGTGTGTCCCAGTGAAACAGCGTGACCCAGGGCGTGATGCCGTTTTGCAACAGCAGATCGACCACCTTGTCATAATAGGCAAAGCCGTGCTCGTTGAGCGTTCTGCCGTCGGGGTAGATGCGCGCCCAGCTGATGCCAAAGCGGTAATGTTTCACCCCGAGGGTGAGAAGAGCCGCAAGGTCGTCCTCAAATCGATGATAGCTGTCGCAGGCGATATCGCCCGTGTGCCCTTCAAACGTTTTGCCGGGCGTATGAGAGAACACATCCCAAACCGTCTTGCCGCGGCCGTCTTCGTCAACAGCGCCTTCAATCTGATAGGCGGCGCTTGCCGCACCCCAGAGGAAATCCTTTGGAAATGACATGGTCGTACTCCTGTTAACCCATGATTACGCTGATGTTGCGTTCCGTTTTGGCGGCGTCGAGGGGGATGACATTCCCTTCGATTGCTTTTCCGTCCACGACGAGCGAGCGCACACCTTTGCTGACTCCATCCGGCTTTTCCACCGTGATGTGATAGCGCACGCCGCGATAGAGCCGTTCGCAGGTGAAGCCCTTGATCGATGCGGGCAGGCACGGGTCGATGGCGAGACCTTCCAATGTCGGGCGGATGCCGAGGATGTACTGGCTGACGTTCATGAACGTCCATGCGGCGGTGCCGGTGAGCCAGCTATTCTTGCCTTCTCCAAAGGTCGGCGCGTCGCAACCCGCGACCATCTGGCAATATACATACGGTTCCGTGCGGCGCGTGTCGCTGATCTCCTCCACATAAGCCGGGCAGGTACGCGTGTACACCTCAAACGCGCGGTCGCCGTGACCAAGCACGGTTTCGGCGCAGCTGATCCACGGGTTGTTGTGGCAGAAAATGCCCGCGTTTTCCTTATATCCCGGCGGGTAGGAGCTGATTTCGCCTAGTTCGACGTGATAGCGCGTGTAAGCAGGCTGCTGAAGCACGATGCCGTATTTGGTATCGAGGCGCTCTTTCACGCTCGTGAGTGCGCGCTCGGCGAGGCCTTCGGTAACACCGATACCCGCCATGACGCACATACCCTGCGGCTCGATGAAGATTTGTCCCTCGTCACAAAGACTGCTTCCAACTGGGTTGCCCAGCGCGTCGTAGGCTCTGCGGAACCATTCGCCGTCCCAGCCTGCGTTGAGTACGGCTTCATACATCTCTTTGACTTCCTTGCGCGCATTGGCCGCCTCGTCGTTTCGTCCCAAATGGTCGCACAACATGGCATACTCTTCGCCGTATTTCACGAACATGCCCGCGATGAACACGCTCTCAGCAACCGGCCCTTCGTTGGGCCCGAATGTTTGGAAGCTCTCGCCGGGTTCGGTGGAGAAACAGTTGAGGTTGAGGCAGTCGTTCCAGTCCGCGCGTCCGATCAACGGCAGTGCATGCGGGCCTTTGTGTGTCACGGTATATTGAAAACTTCTGCGCAGGTGCTCCATGAGCGGTTGCGCCAGTGCTGGGTCATTGTCGAAATCCACCATCTCGTCGAGAATTGAGAAATCACCCGTCTCGCGCAGATAGGCAGCCGTTCCGGCAATCAGCCAGAGCGGGTCGTCGTTAAAGCCGGTGCCGACATCCGCATTGCCGCGCTTGGTCAGCGGCTGATATTGATGATATGCGCTGCCGTCCGGGAACTGCGTCGCTGCGATATCGAGGATGCGCTCTCTTGCCCGTTCCGGAATCAGGTGGACAAAACCTAAGAGATCCTGACACGAATCGCGAAAGCCCATCCCGCGACCCAGGCCGCTTTCAAAATAGCTCGCGCTGCGGCTCATGTTGAACGTGACCATGCACTGATATTGGTTCCAGATGTTCACCATACGGTCGAGCTTTTCATCGCCCGTCTGCACCGTGAAGCGGGAGAGAAGCCCCTCCCAATGTGCAGATAGTTCGGCAAACGCCGCGTCGAACTGCGCGTCGGTGGAGAATTTTGCGAGCAGGTGATCGGCTGGCGCCTTGTTGATCACGTTCGGCGCGGCGAACTTTTCGGCGACGGGGTTTTCACAATAGCCCAACACAAAGATATAGCGTTTGGTTTCACCGGGCGCGAGCGTCAAGCGGATGTGATGGCTGCCGATGGGCTGCCAACCATGGGCAATGCTGTTTTTGCTTTCGCCTGCGAACACGGCTTCCGGATCGGAAAAACTCCGATAGGCGCCGCAAAAAGCGGTGCGGTCCGTGTCAAACCCGGCTACGTTCGCATTGACCGCGTAGACGGCATAATGGTTGCGCCGTTCGCGGTATTCGCTCTTGTGATAGATTCGGCTGCCTTCGACCTCCACTTCGCCGATGGAATAGTTGCGCTGGAAGTTGCTCATGTCGTCCATCGCGTTCCAGAGGCAGAATTCAATCGCGGAGAATAAGTCAATTTGCTTTTCCGCGTTCGACTCGTTGGTCAGCGAAACGCGTGTGAGTTCACAGTTTTCGTCCACGGGGACAAATGTCTCCTGCGTGGCGAAAAGGCCGTCCTTGGCGCTCTCCAGGATGGTATAGCCAAGCCCATGACGGCATCGGTAGCGGTCCAGCTCCGCGCGAACAGGCTGCCAACCGATGTTCCAAACGGAACCGTGATCGCGGATATAGAAATAATGCCCGTTGGTATCGAGCGGGTTTTCGTTGTAACGATAGCGCGTCAAACGCAGCAGTTTTGCATCTTTATAGAAACAATAGCCGCCTGCTGTGTTGGAAATGAGCCGAAAAAAATCCCGCGAACCAAGGTAGTTGATCCACGGGAGTGGTGTCTTTGGCGTTGCAATCACATATTCCCGGGCGGTGTCGTTGAATACCCCGTACTTCATCCAAGAGCCTCCGTATTGTATTTTTGAAACCGTATCTGCCTTTTTCATCATTGTGCGGCAGGGACGATATCCCCGCCGCACAGAGAGCATTTGGTTGGATCAATCCCGCGCTTTGCGGCAGGAGACGCTCTTGCGCTCCTTGAGCTGCAAGGAGAGAGCGACCTTCATGAGCCCCGATTCCTGACTGGTCTGTATCGTGTCGCCCGCTTCGATGCGCGCATGCAGCAGGTCGACGGAGATTCTGCCGAGGCGCTCCTTAAATGCGTGCATGGTCGTGATCGGCGGGTCGATCATTTCGCAAATCTGCACGTCGTCAAACCCCATGACGGAGACATCCTCCGGCACGCGGTATCCGCTCTCTTTCAACACGCGGATAAACGCCGCGGCAAGCATGTCGTTTTCGCAGAAGAATGCTTCCGCGGGAACATTGCCCGCGCGAAGCCATGCAAAGATATCCTCCCGCGCCTTATCGGGTGAAATGTCTACATCGATCACCTGCAGCGCAGAGAGCCCTTCGTCCTTGTGCTCCGTCATGGACAGATGGATGCCCAGTTCGCGATCGTCAAAATTGACGATGCGCTGTTTGGAACGAAGGTACCCGATCTTCTTGTGCCCGCAGTTGATGAGGTGCGAGACGGCGGACTTCACGCCATAGGTATTGTCGTTTCCGACACAGTCCACGTAGGCGGAGAACAGGAAGTTGTCGATGATGACGAGCGGCACATTGCCGAGCGTATAAAACTGCAGGAATGCATCTCGCTGCGGAAGCGTAATGTCGGTTCCGAGCATGACCACGCCGCACGTATCCGAAAGGATACGCTTGATCTGGTCATCCCAGGGCTGATCCGCATAAAAATAATGCACCAGTATGCGGTAGCCCCTTTCCTTTGCCGCGGCTTCCGCGCCGCGCATAACAAAGGTGGAAAACGTTGTCTGCTCCGCAACGCCGACGCCGACGTAGATCACGAAGCTGACGATGTTCTTTGCCTGCCGTTCACTCTGGCGCGATTTCGGGGTAACATAACCAAGCTTCGTTGCCGCGGCGAGCACCTTGGTGCGCGTCTCGGAACTAACGCCGGGTTTTCCGTTAAGTGCCATTGAAACAGCGGCAGTAGAGATGCCAAGCATGTTGGCGAGGTCACGAGCGGTAATGTCTGCCATGATGTGTTCCTTATTTTGTACTAAATTAATCATATTATACAAGTTTTAAGTTAAGAAGTAAAGTTATTTATGAAGGATTCGCTTTTTCCCTGCTTCCATACGGATTGTATCTTGACAAAAGGCCAGAATCTAGTATTATAGAATTAAGCTAAATTAATCGCTGTTATAAACTTAGTTAAGAATAAAAATTTAGTTAATGTATCATAATCAACGTGGACGAAAGGAACAAAACACGATGGCTGAACTCTTCACGGGCATTTCCCAAATTCGTTATGAAGGCCCCGCAAGCAAGAACCCGCTTGCGTTCAAATTTTACGACGCAGAGCGCACTGTCTTCGGCAAACCCATGCGCGAACACCTTCCCTTTGCGATGGCATGGTGGCACAATCTTTGCAATGCGGGCAAAGATATGTTTGGCGATGCAACGGCGGACAAATCGTTTGGATCAAAAAGCGGAACGATGGAACACGCGAAAGCGAAGGTGGACGCGGGCTTTGAGTTTATGCAAAAAGTCGGTATCCGCTTCTTCTGCTTCCACGATGTAGACCTCGTGCCCGAAGCGGAGGATATCAACGAAACCAACCGCCGCCTCGACGAGATCACGGACTACATGCTCGAAAAGATGAAGTCCACGGGCATCCAGTGCCTCTGGGGCACGGCAAATATGTTCTCGAACCCCCGCTTTATGAACGGCGCGGGCAGCTCCAATTCCGCAGAGGTGTTTTGCTTTGCAGCGGCGCAGGTGAAGAAAGCGCTGGAGCTGACAGTGAAGCTCGGCGGTCGTGGTTATGTCTTCTGGGGCGGACGTGAGGGCTATGAAACGCTGCTCAACACCGACATGAAGTTTGAGCAGGAGAATATCGCGCGGCTGATGCGCATGGCGGTCAACTACGGCCGCAGCATCGGCTTCAAGGGCGACTTCTATATCGAGCCCAAGCCCAAAGAGCCCATGAAACACCAGTATGACTACGACGCGGCAACCGCGATTGGTTTCCTCCGTGCAAACGGACTCGACAAAGAGTTCAAGCTCAACATCGAAGCCAACCATGCGACGCTGGCCGGGCACACCTTCCAGCATGACCTCCGCGTGAGCCGCATCAACGGCATGCTCGGCAGCATCGACGCAAACCAGGGCGACCTGCTTCTGGGTTGGGATACCGACGAGTTCCCCTTTGATGTGTACGAAGCAACCATGTGTATGTACGAAGTGCTCAAGTCCGGCGGGCTCACCGGCGGATTCAACTTCGACGCGAAGACCCGCAGACCCAGCTATACCTATGAAGACATGTTTGAGGCGTTTATCCTCGGCATGGATACCTTCGCGCTGGGTCTCATCAAAGCTGCGGCGTTGATTGAGGACGGACGCGTGGACGCGTTCACGGCAGAACGCTACGCAAGCTACAAAGAAGGCATCGGCGCGCGCATCGCAAGCGGCGAAGCGACGCTGGAAGAATGTGCGGCAAAAGCAGCGGCCGCAAAAGCGCCGGCTCTGCCCGGCAGCGGCAGGCAGGAATATCTGGAGAGCGTCGTCAACAGCGTGCTCTTCAGCTAAGGGTTTGGTTCAAAAAGCATAAGGGCGGCGGCAACGCCGCCCAAATTTTACGTGAGGTGAACAATATGTATTACATCGGCATCGACCTTGGCACATCCGCGCTGAAAACCCTCCTCATGGACAGCGAGGGCGCGGTTCTGAACATCGCCTCCCGCGAATATCCGCTGGAGTTTCCGCATCCCGGCTGGTCCCAGCAAAAGCCGGAGGACTGGCAAAAAGCGGTGTTTGCCTGCATCCCCGAACTCACGCGCGACATCGATTGTTCGCTTGTTGCGGGAATCGGTGTTGGCGGGCAGATGCACGGGCTTGTCGTGCTGGATGAACACGACGCGGTCATTCGTCCGGCGATCCTTTGGAACGACGGGCGCACGGTAAAGGAGACCGACTATCTCAACAACGTAATCGGCAAGGACAAGCTCTCCGAATGGACGGGCAACATCGCCTTTGCCGGATTCACCGCGCCAAAGCTTCTCTGGATGCGCGCAAACGAGCCGGAGAACTTCCAAAAAATCGCCAAGATCATGTTGCCGAAGGATTACATCACCTATCTACTGACCGGCGTACACAGCACAGACTTTTCCGATGCGTCGGGGATGCTCCTGCTGGACGTGAAGAACCGCCGCTGGTCGCAGCCGATGCTGGATATCTGCGGCATCGCCGAATCCCAGGTGCCGAAGTTGTTTGAAAGCTATGAGGCGGTTGGCACACTGACACCCGCTGTCGCAAAAGCGCTGGGTTTGCCGGAGACGGTGAAGGTCTGCGCTGGCGCGGGGGACAACGCGGCGGCAGCCGTCGGCACCGGCACGGTTGGAGAGGGCCGGTGCAACATCTCCATCGGCACTTCCGGCACGGTGTTCATCAGCAATTGCGCTTTCTCTGTGGACAGCCACAATGCGCTGCATGCTTTTGCGCACTCGGACGGCAACTATCACCTGATGGGCTGCATGCTCTCCGCGGGTTCTTGCAGCAAATGGTGGATGGAAGACATCCTCGAAAGCAAGGACTATAAAGGGCTGGAAGCGCCGATTACGGACGACAAACTCGGCACCAACCACGTCTATTTTCTGCCGTATCTAATGGGCGAGCGCTCCCCGCACAACGACCCCTCTGCGAGAGGCACCTTCATCGGCATGACGATGGACACCAGCCGCGCGGACATGACACAGGCGGTGCTGGAAGGCGTTGCGTTCGCGATTCGCGATTCCGTCGAGGTCGCAAAATCGCTTGGCATCCAGATTGACCGCACCAAGATGTGCGGCGGGGGAGCTAAGAGCAAGCTCTGGAAAAAGATGTTCGCCAACATCCTCAATATGGAGATCGACACCATCACATCCGAAGAAGGCCCGGGTCTCGGCGGCGCGATGCTGGCGGCAGTCGCCTGCGGCGAATATGCCTCGGTCGAGGAGATCGCGGAAAAGATGGTACACGTGAACGCAACCGTCAAGCCAGATCCCGAAATATCCGCGCGCTACGAGACGCAGTATCAGAAATTTGTGAAGATCTATCCGGCTGTGAAGGCGCTCTTCCCACAGATCGGGTAAAACCCTCAATAAACACAAAGGCGCTATCCGTTTGGATGGCGCTTTTTGCTTGCGTCGTGTATGATGGCGCAAAGAGCGCAATATGTTGCAAGAATCTCATCGCGTAAACGGGGTATCCTATGCCAATGAAGCGGGCAAACGGCAAAACGAACGAGAAGCGCACCGCGATATACGATCCCGAGTTGATGGTGGAAGCCTATCAATTTCAGGGTGTGATGCAGGCGTTTCCGAATCATTTTCACGAGCATTATGTGATCGGCTTTATCGAGCGCGGGCGGCGCAACCTGAAGGTGCGCGGGGGCTGCTTGCTTACCGCGCCCGGCGATCTGCTGCTTTTCAACCCCGGCGAAAACCACGCCTGCGAGGCGCATGACGACCAGCCGCTGGACTACCGCTGCATCAACATTGAACCCGGCGTACTGGCGAGAGCCGCGCAGGACATGTTCGGTAAAGAAGTCATACCGCAGTTTGAGCAGCCTGTCGTGTTCCGTTGCGAATTGACCGAGGAATTACGCGAGCTGCACACGATGATCCTCCGCGGGGAGCGGGGCGTGCGCAAAGAGGAGAAGTTCTACTTTCTGCTCGAACAACTCCTACGGGACTATGCCGAGGCGGGTGAGCGGGAGCCGGTTACCGAACTGCGCGCGGAGGTGAAGGCCGTCTGCGATTATCTCAACACCCACGCACAAGAGCAGATTTCGCTCGACGCACTCGGCGAGATTGCGGGCTTGAGCAAATATCACCTGCTCCGGGCGTTTACCAAGGAGACGGGCATTACGCCGTATCGCTATCTGGAGACGATCCGCATCGATCAGGCAAAGGCATTGCTCAAGCAGGGCGTTTCTCCGGCGGAGGCGGCGCTTTCGGCGGGGTTTTCCGATCAGAGCCATTTTAGCAATGCGTTCAAGCGCTTCATCGGGCTTACTCCGGGGCAATATCGCCGCGTGTTCGCCGGGAACCGCGCGCAAGACAAGAGCGAGTAGAAGCAGATTTGGTTTCACTGAATTGGCTTGATGATAACAGGAGAACAACTGACAATATGAACGAACCGGAACAAAAATGCGTGATGGTGATCGATTCCTCGCTGCCGCTGGGATTGATTGCCAACACTGCCGCAATGCTTGGCATCAGCATTGGCAAACTACACCCGTCAATCGTTGGCGCGGACGTGGCGGACAAAACAGGCAGCGTCCACGCGGGCATCAGCATGTATCCGATCTCGATGCTCAAAGGAGACGAAGCGCTGCTGCGTGACTTACGGTTACGGTTGTTTGAGCCGGAGTTTGTGGGACTGACGGTGGTCGATTTTTCCGACGTGGCGCAGAAGATCAATGTCTATGCAGATTTCGTGCAAAAAGCCGCCGAAACACCGGAGCGCGAGCATGCCTATTACGGCATTGCGCTATTCGGCGAGAAAAAGAAGGTCAACCGTCTCACGGGGATGCTGCCGCTGCTACGGGCGTGATAGAACCAGCAGGATATAAAAACGTAAAAATGTGATATAATACGGGAGCGAGTTTCCGACGCAATTTTTTGAAACGGGCAAGCCGCGCTTGCTCGTTTTTTGGTTTGAGGTGTGGCAATGGATACAAGACCCATCGGCGTGTTCGATTCCGGTATGGGCGGGCTGACCTGCGTGCGGCAGATGATCCGCCTGCTGCCCGGCGAAGATATCGTTTATTTTGGCGACACGGGGCGCGTGCCATACGGCGGGCGTTCGGTGGAGACCATCGTGCGCTATGCGCGGCAGGACGTCGCGTTTCTGCGCAGTTTTGACCTCAAGGCAATCGTGATTGCCTGCGGCACGGTGAGCACCACCGCGCTGGATGTGCTCAAGCGTGAAAACGACCTGCCGATTCTCGGCGTGGTGCAGCCCGCGGCAAAGGCCGCGGCAAAGATCACGAAAGCGGGTAACATCGGCATCATAGGCACCAAGGCGACGATCCGCAGCGGCGCGTATGAGGCGGCGATCTCCGCGCTGCTCCCGGAGGCAAAACTGACTGCAAAGGCATGCCCGTTGCTGGTTCCGCTCGTAGAGGACGGCCGGGTGCACAGAGGCGATTTGGTGACCGAGCGCGTGGTGGAGGAATACCTTGCCCCCGTCAAGGCGGCGGGCGTGGACACCCTCGTGCTCGGCTGTACGCATTATCCGCTGCTGATGGACGTGATCTCGGACTATATGGGCGCGGGGGTTACGCTGATTGACACCGGTGAAGAGGCGGCACGCGCGGCAGCCGACTTGCTTACGCGGCAGGATCGTCTCAACGATCCCGCGAGAAACGGACTGCGCCGCTATTATGCCAGCGACAGCGCGGAGGACTTTGCGGCGACCGCAAAACTCTTCCTCGGGAAAGATATTTCCGATCGTGTGGAGCGCATCGCGATTGAGAATTATTGATTCAAATTATTAGAATGATCTTTTTTGGGAAGCAGGAAGTGAAGTCCTGCTTCTTTTATATTGGGTTGCGAAACAAAACGCTGGGGTAGGGTACGGCGGGNNGCGGATACTATCCGCCCCTACCGTGGCGTGCGTGATAGCGCGGGCAGACTTGTGAAAGAATGCAAGTAACGTTCACGACGGTTGTTCGAGGAACGGTTTAAGTCGCTGTAGGGGCGGATAGTATCCGCCCGCGGTTTAAGCGAATCCCAATGCGTAGTCCAAATGGGCTTTATGCAGTTGCGAAACAAAACGCAAGTGGTTATAATGGTTAGAACTACTAACAAATAAGTATTTAACAGGGGAATCGATGCGCCACGCGGCGCAAATAATATACCCATATAGTTAGTACTACTAACCAATTGAGGAAACGTTGAATTTCGCGTTGTATGATGCCACAAAGTTTCGACGAAACCACAGCAAGCACAACAGGAGAACAAACAAGACATGATACATTGGAGCATTCAGGCGGAATACTGTAAGGGTTGCGGCCTTTGCATCGATGCCTGCCCGAAACAAATCCTCCGCATCGACCCGGACGTGATCAACCAAAAAGGGCACTCTCCCGCGCAGATGACGGATGTTTCCCGTTGTACGGGATGCGGCTTTTGCGCGCTGATATGCCCGGATTGTGCGATCACCATCGCAAAATGAGGAGGAGAGTATGACAGGACCGATTTTGATGAAGGGCAACGAAGCCCTCGCGGAGGCGGCGGTTCAGGCGGGGTGCCGGTACTATTTTGGCTATCCGATCACGCCGCAAACGGAGATTGGCGCCTATTTGGCAAAGCGCATGCCGGAAGTTGGCGGCGTGTTTTTGCAGGCGGAGAGCGAGGTTGCCGCGATTCATATGCTCTATGGCGCAAGCTGCGCGGGCAAGCGGGCGATGACCAGCTCCTCCAGCCCGGGGGTTTCGCTTAAGAGCGAGGGGCTTTCCTATCTGGCGGGGAGCGACCTGCCTGCGCTGGTGGTCAACGTGCAGCGCGCGGGCCCGGGGCTCGGCGGCATTCAACCCTCGCAGTCGGACTACATGCAGGCAACGCGCGGCGGCGGGCACGGAGATTTTCGCAACATCGTGCTGGCGCCCGCGAGCGCACAGGAGATGGCGACGCTCACCATGCGCGGGTTCGACCTCGCGGACAAATACCGCATGACGGCGATGATATTAGCAGATGGCACCGTCGGGCAGATGATGGAACCCGTCTTGCTCGAACCCGCTCAACCGCTCAACATCGAAAAACCCTGGGCGCTGACGGGCACGCAAGGCAAGCGCGAAAAAAACATCGTCACGTCGCTCTATCTTTCTCCGGCGGAGCTGGAGGGAAAGAACCTGTCCCGTTTTGCGCGCTATGCATTGGCGGAACAAAACGAGACGGACTTTGAAGCGTTCTGCATGGACGATGCGGAGATTTGCCTCGTCGCCTACGGCATCTCCGCGCGCGTGAGCAGAAGTGCGGTTTCTGCCGCGCGGGAAAAGGGAATCCGCGCGGGGATGATCCGTCCGATCACGCTCTGGCCATTTCCAACGGAGGCGCTCCGGCAGGCGGCAAAGCAGGTCAAGCAATTCCTGTCTGTCGAGCTTTCGATGGGGCAGATGCTGACGGATATCGAGCTTGCGGTGCGCTGCGCGCGCCCGGTCACGCTCGTCTCCCATGTGGGTGGCGTGATTCTCACGCCGGAAGAGGTTCTGCATGCGATCGACCATGCGGTGGAGGTGAGCGCATGACGATGTTCCGTAAACCGCGCGTGATGACCGCGACACAGACGCACTATTGCCCCGGCTGTACGCACGGCATCATCCACCGGCTGGTGGGGGAAGCCATCGACACGCTTGGGATCGAAGGGCGCTCCGTCGGGGTGGCTCCCGTCGGGTGCTCCGTGCTCGCCTATAACTATTTCAATCTGGATATGACTATCGCCGCGCACGGGCGCGCGCCTGCCGTTGCAACCGGTCTCAAACGCGCAAACCCGGATAGCATCGTCTTCACCTATCAGGGGGATGGCGACCTCGCCAGCATCGGCATGGCGGAGGCGGTGCACGCGGCAGCGCGCGGCGAAAACATTACGATCATCTTCGTCAACAACGCGGTCTACGGCATGACAGGCGGGCAGATGGCGCCAACGTCGCTACCCGGGCAGATCACGCAAACATCACCCAGCGGTCGCGATTCCGCGCTTTGCGGTTTTCCGGTGAAGGTTTGCGAAATGCTCGCGCAGCTTGACGGCCCCGCCTATATCGCGCGCGTTGCGGCGAACTCGCCCAAGAATGTGCTCGCGGCGAAAAAAGCGATTGAGCGTGCGTTTCGCAATCAAATCGAGGGAAAGGGATTCTCTCTGGTGGAGGTTTTGTCCTCCTGCCCGACGAACTGGGGCATGTCGCCCAAGGATGCGCTCGGGTGGATCGACAGCGCGATGATTCCGTATTATCCGCTGGGTGTTTACAAGGACACAAGCAGGAAGGGGATTGAATAAAGATGCGGCAAAAGGGAAGCAAAACCATGCGCATTCTCATCGCAGGATTTGGCGGACAGGGCGTGCTCTTTTTGGGCAAACTGATTGCACATGCAGGAGTATTGTTGGGCAAACACGTCACGTGGCTGCCCTCCTACGGGCCGGAGATGCGCGGCGGCACCGCCAACTGCGCGGTGATCCTGAGCGATGAACCAATCGGTTCGCCCATGGTGAGCGAGCCGGATGTGCTCATCGCGATGAACCTGCCATCGCTCACCGCGTATCAACCGCGCGTACAAACCGGCGGCGAAATCCTCTACGACGCATCGCTGATTCGCGAAGCGCCGGAGCGGGAGGATGTGCGCCTACGCGCGCTGCCCGCGACTAAGCTTGCTTCGGACGCAGGGCTGGAGGGCTTAGCAAACATGATACTGCTCGGCGCGTTTTTGTCGGACTGTCTACCGCTCAACGAAACCGAGATTCTGCACACGCTGGAGCAGACGGTGCCGCGGCACAAAGCGCATTTGATCGAAGCGAATCGGCACGCGATCGCAATTGGCAAACAGACAATCGAACAGACAGAACAAGAGCTGCATTCTGAAACAAAGCGTATTTCACACCCGAGGAAAGTGGGATAATCGACTGAAGCTATGCGATGGTCAAGCAAAGATAAAAACAGTGCATTTCATTGATCACAGCATAAAAATGCATTGACAAACGCGATAAATGCTGATATTATGCAGGGAATTTCATAGACAACAGCTGTGACGAAGACGGACGAACAGGCCGCGTGCAGAGAGCCGGGGGATGGTGGAAGCCCGGTGGCGTGCAGGTTCAAGCTCCTATCCCTTCCGAGCTGAAGACTGGAAAGCGTGCGTACAGAAGCGCACCCGAGTAGAGCCTTCCGAAGATGCCGCGTCAAGGCATAGGGCTTGTCGGAGCCTGCTAAGCGGCGCAGATTCCTGCGCAAATTGAGTGGTACCGCGGGTATAGGATCGGTTTTGATCGCCCGTCTCAAGATAATTCTTGGGATGGGTGTTTTTTATACACGCAGGCGCTTGAAACAATCGCTTTTTCGTGTATGCTAGCAGATAGAGAGCGCTTTATAAAGGGGTGGCTGCGGGTGAAGATTTCCTGTATCCAGATGAATGTCCGCGTGGGGCAGCCAAACGTCAATGCTTCCCGCGTGGAAGCGCTGGTCAAGCGCGCTGTCAGGCGCAAGCCGGATGTCATCGTATTGCCCGAACTCTGGAACACTGGCTTTGCACCCAGGAAGATTGATCGTAGCATGGCAGACAACGGCGGGGTACATGCTAAGGCACTTTGCGGCAGGTTGGCAAAGGAACATGGCGTCAATATCGTCGCAGGAAGCGTGCTGCGCCGCGCAGGCAATGTGCTCTACAATACAGCATATGTCTTCGACCGTGCGGGAAACTGCATTGCGGAATACAACAAAACGCACCTCTTTTCGCCATCCGGCGAGGGCGAGGCATATACGGCGGGGGACAGGCTTGTCACTTTCCCGCTCGATGGCGTACTGTGCGGTATCTTGATCTGTTACGATCTGCGCTTTGGGGAGCTTTCCCGCGCGCTGGCGCTCAGCGGCGCAAAGGCGCTGTTTATCCCTGCCGAGTGGCGGAGGGAAGCGACAGAGCAGATGGTGGCACTATTGCGCGCAAGAGCGATTGAAGATCAGGTATTCGCGGCGCTTTGCAATGGCTGCGGCGAGGCACATGGCACGACGTTTGGCGGCAAGAGCGCAATCATCGACCCGCTGGGCAATGTTCTGGCCCGCGCAGGGCGAGGCGAAACGATCCTATCGGCAGCCATCGATTTTGCCGTGCAAGAGAAAGCCCGTTTGGATTTACCAGTGTTTTCGGATCGCAGGCCGGATCTCTATACCGGTTTGTGTGAAGCAAACCTAGAATAAAGACAACACGAGATGACAGAAAGCCGGAGCTGTATGGTGCGATCAGCCATACAGCCGACAGGAAGTAAAAAATGAGAGAAACAGCAAAGGAGAATTGAGATGAGTTACACATTTCCGGTGACCAGAAACCCCAACCCCAAACCCAAGCCCGATCCCAACGAGCTGGTGTTTGGCAAGCAGTTTACCGACCACATGTTCGTCATGGACTATGATGAAGGACAGGGCTGGCACGACGGGCGCATCATCCCCTACGGAGATATCCTCATCAGCCCGGCTTCGAGCGTGCTGCACTATGCGCAGATGATGTTTGAAGGCATGAAGGCGTACAAGAGCGCCAGCGGGGACGTGTTGCTCTTCCGCCCGGAGATGAACGCGCGCCGCCTCAACCGCACCAACGAGCGCATCTGTATGCCGCAGATGGACGAGGAGCTGTTCGTTTCCGCTGTGAAAGCCACAGTGCATGAGGACAAGGATTGGGTGCCGGATGCGCCCTTTACCTCGCTCTATATCCGCCCGTTCATCATTGCGGACGATCCCGCTCTGGGCGTGAAGTCCGCGCACCACTTCCGCTTCATGATTATCCTTTGCCCGTCTGGGCCGTACTATGCGGCAAACCGCGGCAAGCTCTCCACCACGCGCATCTTCGTGGAGGACGAATACATCCGCGCGGCGCACGGCGGAACCGGCTATGCCAAGGTTGGCGGCAACTACGCGGGTAGCCTCCGCGCCTCGCAAAAGGCGTATGCGTGCGACTGCAACGACGTGCTCTGGCTCGACGCACACGAGCACAAGTATATCGAGGAGGTTGGCTCCTCCAACGCGTTCTTCGTCATCGGCGACGAGGTGATTACGGCCCCGCTCGCGGGCACGATCCTGCCCGGCATCACGCGCGATAGCGTATTGACCCTCCTGCGCGAATGGGGCGTACCCGCAACCGAGCGCAAGCTCTCCATCGACGAGGTGGTTGCTGCGGCGAAAGAGGGCGCGCTCAAGGAAGCCTTTGCCAGCGGCACGGCGGCGGTCATTTCCCCGATGGGCACGCTGCGCTACCTCGGCGAAGAATATGTGATCAACAACCGCGAAGTGGGCGCGCTTTCGCAGAAAATCTACGACACCATCACGGGCATCCAGACCGGAAAACTGCCGGATACCCGCGGCTGGACACAGCGCGTGGACTAAGCGCAGGACGGATGTTATAAAACATATACCCGCCATAATAAAAACACATTTGTGTTTCTGTACGGCAGAGCTATAATTCACATTGGTTCCGGCACGTTGCCGCGCAGTTTGGTGTGAAGTAACACGAACGCGAGGTGAGCGTGCCGGATCTATTTTTTTGGGAGAAATCAGTCAAAACCGGTTTTTTAGCGCTGTGGTTGTTCCACGGCGTTTTTTGTTTGATAGAATCCCAAAGAAACAGATCATATATGGAACAATATGTGGTTGAACCAAAGACCAGAAGAATATATGAAACAAAAAATCTTCAACAGAAAATTGCTGGAATGTTCATCTACTGTCGCATAATCGAAACTCTAGTATCGATTTCTCCGCAAACCCTTGACAGAGGGGGAAACAGAGGCGATACTAGCGTTGTCAGGCGGGATTTGTGGGGAAACAAACCGCCTGAAACGCCGCGCGAACAGGCGCGGGAAACGAGAAAACGGTTTCGCCGCACCGAAACGCGGCGCATTGGGAAAGGGAGATATGTTTGCATTTGCTCAAGGCGCGCCTGTGCTGACCGTATGGGGCATTTGGCTTGCGGTGTTTGCCGGGCTGTTCGTGTTCAACGAAATCGCCCGCCGTTGGAAATGGGCCGGGTTTGCCAGCTTTGTTGTGCTGCCCATCGGGCTCTCCATCGTTTGGTTCACCGTGCTCAAGGACAAGACCTATACCGACTGGTTCCATCTAATGAAGGTCTATTCCGCGACCATCGGCAGCCTCGGCTTCTGGCTGATTCGCCATCTGCAGAAGAAGGACAAGCTCACGGGTGAGGTCAAATGGCGCTTTGCCGACATGAAGTGGGCGCTGATCTTTCCGCCGCTGATCCTCGCGGTCAACATCCTCGAAGCCTGCGCGCGCGATATTCAGGTTGGGTTGCAGTATTGGATGATGAACTCCGGCGCGATTGAAGGCGAGGTCACGGGCGTGCTCGGCGGGCCCTGGAACTTCATGAACGCGGCGGCAGGCATCCTGAACATCATCACGATCACGGGCTGGTTCGGCATCGTGATTCGCAGAAAGACGAAACTCGACGGCAGCCGCGATATGCTCTGGCCGGATATGCTCTGGTTCTGGATCATCGCGTATGACCTCTGGAACTTCACCTATACCTACAACTGCATCCCGACGCACGCGTTCTATGCGGGCTTTGCGCTGCTGCTGGCGCCCACGCTCTGCGCGTTTACCGTCGGCAAGGGCGCGTGGCTGCAACACCGCGCGCAGACACTGGCGATCTGGTGTATGTTTGCCCAGACGTTCCCGCTGTTCCAGGATAGCGGCGTGCAGATGGTGACGAGCACGTATAACCCCGTGATCTACACCGTGATGGGTTCGCTGGCGCTGGCGGCTAACGTTGGCGTGCTGGTGTACATGATCTACAAGGCGGTCAAGACGAAGCGCAACCCCTACAAGGCAGAGCTTTATACCGACCTTGCGGCATACAAGAAAGTCAAGGCTCTGGCAGAGTAACCCAATAGCGTAAAATAGCAGAAAAACAGCCTCTTCCGAGTGATCGGGAGGGGCTGTTTTATTTCTGAATGTTTACGCAGAGATGGAAGTATGCTATTCTGATAAAAACTAACTGGAGATGTTATATGCTATATATTAGTCGAATTGAAATCCAGTATTTCAGATCCATATATAAAGAAATCATCACAGATTTACGAGATCTAAATATCTTCAGTGGGAAGAATGATGTCGGCAAATCGAATGTTCTAAAAGCACTCAATCTCTTTTTCAACAATGAAACGGATAAAGATACTCCGTTTCTCTTTGATGTAGATTTTAACAAAAGAAGGCTTGAGGAAGTAAGGAGAGAATCAGTAAAAGGGAAACAGTTTATCACAATTAGAGTAACTTTCCTTCGCGGTAATAGAGCAGAAAGAACATTGCCGAATAAATTTACAGTTACAAAAAAGTGGTTTCGGAATGATACTTTACCATCATTTTTTGAATCTGATATTCAATTACAAATTGAAAGAAAATCAGGAAAATATAATGATCGAAATCAAGCTTCGCTAACATCCTTCTTGAATAAAATAAGGTATGTATATATACCAGCAATTAAAGATGAAAGTACGTTTCGGTCGACGTTTAATTTGTTGAGAGAGTCAATATATGATGACAAAATATCAAAAGATGAGAGGTTGATAGAGTCGCTGAGTTCATTATCACTTGCGGTGTCTGATGCGGCGAGTGAACTAAACAATGAGTTCAAAGTTGCAACAGGGATTAACTCATATCTGACCTCACCGAAAACTATTTCAGATTTATATCAAACTATCAGCGTTGACACGGAAATGGATGGAGCTGATATTAGCTTAAATCTGAGAGGTGATGGTATAAGAGTACGTTATTTACCAAGCATTTTACATTATATTTCTTGGAACTCAAGTAATTTGTATATTTGGGGCTTTGAAGAGCCAGAAAACTCTCTTGAATATGGACTGGCGTTATCTATGGCTGATGATTTTTATACTAGGTTCGCACAAGATAGCAACATATTCATAACTTCTCACTCACCTGCATTTATAGGGCTATCAGATAAAGAGAGTGTGCAAGTCTACCGATGTTTTCGGGACATCAAAGGGACAAACATAAAGACAATAAAGGAAGCAAATGAACAGCCTGAACTAATTGAAGAACTTGGATACGCTAATCTCCAGAAAGAAATATTTGACCAGTACAAATCAAAAGTTGCAGAGTATAAAGCTCACTTAGTTCAAATTGAAACCTGCAAAAAAGAGATAAATCTAATATGCGAAACTTTAAAACAAGCCGTAAAACCAACACTTTTCACGGAAGGTATTACTGATGTACTAATTCTGAAAGCGGCTTGGAAGGCATTGTACGATTCAGAATGTCCGTTTGAGATTAAGAGTTGCAACTCGTTTTTAGAGGAAGATACCACAAGTGCTGCAGGATGCGAGAAATTGGCAAGCCTGCTAAGCTCAACTTTGCCGGACAATATATGCTTTACATTAGGGCTTTTTGATCGCGATGCAGAAGGTTGTAAGAGATACAAACTTGATAAAAACTTTGTCGAACAAGATGCAAACTGGAAACTACATAAAAACAAGCGTTGTTGTGTAATATGTCTTCCTGAATTAGAAGATAGAAAACAGTTTTCAGAAAATGAAAATCTTTGTATTGAGTTTTATTTTGATAACGAATATCTGATGAAGCAAGTTGGTGGGATTTCACTTCAATTAGATCCAATAGAATACTCGGTTCGTACTCAAGCTGGCAAACTAGTAAGAACAGAATTACCAGAAAAAGGAAAATTCGAGTTTTATAAAATTAAAGAATCAACAAAGAAATATTTCGCTGAAAAGATTGTACCTACATTTGACAAGAAAGCATTCTTTAGATTTAAGTACCTATTTCAATTAGTCTTGAAAATCATTAAAGAAAATAATGTGCAATCTGTTTCGTGAAATATAATTAGCAGCCTCCCGCTCACCACGGGAGGCTTTCTCATCCTCACTAAAAAACTCAATACCCCAAACTTTCCCCAACCAAAACAACCTCCGTCACCTTCACACTCCGCATCGGCCAAAGCAGCGTCGCCACACCGCAGCAGATGCGATCCGCCGAGGAACAATCATAGCAGCGAATCTCTTTCCCAACCGCGCAGGGTGTTTTCAGCCCCAGCCGCCGCGTGTTCAGCGGCGCGGCCACATTCCGCGCGCGAAACACCGCGCTCTCCAAATCCGGCGCAATCTTATTCACCCCGGCGACAAACACCACCCGCTCGTGGTTGTACAGCGTCGCTGCAACGCGATTGCCGGAGCCGTCGATATTCACGATTTCGCCCGTCTCGGCGATTGCGTTTGCACTCGTGAGGTAAACCTCCGCTCCCGCGGCAGCCGTGCGCGTCTCCATATCGTTACTCACCCAGTGCCAATGCACGGTGTTGTGCTCGCTGAGCCGGTCGTAAAGCCCCATCTGCTCGATGGTCACGCTGCCGCCGATGCCCACCGTCTTGCCCCAAATGCTCCCGCTTAGGTAGTCCGCGGCTTCCTTCGCCGTCTCAAAATAGCGCACCGCAAACCCCTTGCGGCTGAGCGAATCCATCGTCCGCTGAACATCCATGTCCGTTTCTCCTTAAAACTGCATTTGTTGGTATTATACCACGCACAGCGGAGCTTGCCGCGCAAAATCGAGCGGATTTCTCCGCGAAAGGTTGACGCAACCCGCGCGGGATTTATAATAGAGGGGAAAACCAACACGAAGAGGAGAAGACAGCGTATGAAAACGATTGATACCGAAAAAGCCCCGGCGGCGATTGGCCCGTATTCGCAGGCGAAAGTCAGCGGCGGTTTTGTGTTTACCTCCGGGCAGATTCCGGTTGACCCCAAGAGCGGGGAAATCGTCGGCAGCGACGTGACCGCGCAAGCGGAGCAGGTACTGGCAAACCTTGGCGCGGTTCTGGCGGCGGCGGGCAGTGACTTCAGCCGCGTGGTGAAGGCGACGTGCTTCCTCGCGAGCATGGACGATTTTGCGGCCTTCAACGCGGTCTATGGCAAATACATGACCGAGAAACCCGCGCGCTCCTGCGTCGCGGTGAAAACACTGCCGAAAAACGTGCTCTGCGAAGTGGAAGCTATTGCGGAAATATAATCGAATCGTTCCGGCTCGTGCCGGTGCGCAAAAAAAAGCGGGGTCGTACCACCCCGCTTTTTTGCTGCGCAACCCGGTTGGGGCTTTCAAAATCATTCTTGACGTAATCAGAAGAAGGAACACTTCTACGTGGTCGTAACACGTTTCCGTCAAAGCAAAGCAGAAAATCCCGCCTGAGTTTGCGGCAGGAGGGCAAGCCCTCTAACTTGGTATTATCATATATTTTTCGCCGCGAAGCAAGAAAAACCGCTGAAAGCTGGCGTTTTTGCGCATAAAAGAGAATCAAGGCGGCTTCTTTTCCAAACCAAAGCGGAAAAGAATGGCAATGCACGAAAATAATTCTGTACTTTAGCGCGATGAAGTGATAAAATGCAAAGGACGCATCGGTGAGGACGGGAGCGAACCGCCGAAGGACGCATGCGAAACAAAGTCAAAGGAAGTGCCACAAATGGGTTTACCGAGAAACAAACAGACAGACGCGCTTTTTTCCTCCGTGCTCCTGCTGGAGAACGTGGAGGAATGCTATCGATATTTTGAGGACCTCTGCACGATTCAGGAGATTCGCGATCTTGGGCAGCGCCTCGAGATTGCAAAGGCGCTGGACGCGGGGGACACCTACCAGAGCGCGATTGAGAAAACCGGCGTGAGCACCGCGACCATCGGCCGCGTGAAGCGCTGCCTGCACTATGGCGCGGGCGGATACCGGCTGGTTCTCGACCGCATGAAGACACAGGAGCAGAGCAAATGAAGCCCGAAACACTGACCACGCAAGAGCGCATTCAGTATGAGCTGCGGGAGCTGTATTTAGCCTGCGGCTATCGACCATATAAGGTCGGGAAATTTGAAGACTACGACCTCTACATGCGCAACAAGAAATTCCTCGCGAGCGAACAGGTGCTCACCTTTAGCGACACAAACGGCAAACTCAAGGCGCTCAAGCCGGACGTGACGCTTTCGATTATCAAAAACGTGAAGGACGACGGGCGCGTGCAGAAGCTCTGTTATACCGAGACGGTCTACCGCGTGCCGCGAAACGCATACGGCTTTCGCGAGATCATGCAAACCGGGCTGGAGTGCATCGGGCGCGTGGACGATTATGCGGCGGGTGAGGTGCTCATGCTGGCGGCGCGGAGCCTGCAAAAGATCAGCGAGCGCTATGTGTTGGATGTGTCCGATGTCGGCGTGCTTTCCGGCGTGCTGGCGGAGGAGCCGATTGGCGACGCGGACTGCGCAAGGCTATTGTCTCTCGTCGGTGAAAAGAATCAGCACGGGCTGACAGCAGCCTGCGCAGAGATGGGTGTTTCCCAGCGTACGACACAGCGATTGCTCGACCTCGTCTGCGCCTGTGGACCGCTTGGCGAAACTCTCTCTCGCGTGGAATCGCTGGATCTGCCACAGACGAGCCGGGAAGCCCTCGCGGGGCTTGGGCGCATGCGAGATCAGCTCGCGGCATACGGAATCGGCAACGTGAACCTCGATTTTTCGGTGGTCAACGATATGGACTATTACAACGGGCTCGTGTTCCGCGGCTTTGTGGAGGGGATACCCTCCGGCATTCTCGCGGGCGGGCGGTATGACAACCTGCTGGCGCGGATGGGCAAGCACGGCGAGGCGATCGGATTTGCGGTCTATCTGGATCAGCTGGAGCGGTACATGGAGGCAAAGCCCGCCTACGAAACGGAAGCGCTCGTACTCTATGACGCAGCGACCGACCCGCTGGATATCGTCCGCGTGACGGAATCGCTCCGCGCGCGGGGCATCAGCTTCCGTGTGCAGCGGGAGGAAGAACCCTGCCCGAATTGCCGCGAAGTCGTCCGGCTCGCGAAGGAGGCAAATACATGAAGCGCATGATCAACATCGCTCTGCCCAAAGGGCGGCTCGGCGAAAAAGCGTATTCCCTCATTGCGCGCGCGGGCTATGCTTGCCCAGAGTTGCTGGAGGAAAACCGCAAACTCACGTTTGAAAACGAGCAGGCGGGTGTGCGTTATTTCTGGGTGAAACCGTCGGATGTGGCGATCTATGTGGAGCGGGGAGCAGCGGACATCGGCATTGCGGGCAAGGACATCCTGCTGGAGTATGCGCCGGATGTCTATGAACTGCTGGATCTATCCATCGGCAAATGCCGGATGTGCGTCGCGGGCGCTCAGGATTTTTCCGATTCACACACGGGCATTCTGCGTGTGGCGACAAAGTTTCCCGCCATCGCGCGGCGGCATTATGCCGCGCAGAGCCGCGAGATCGACGTCATCCGCCTCAACGGTTCCATCGAGCTTGCGCCCATCTTGGGGCTTTCGGACGTGATTGTGGACATCGTAGAGACGGGCAAAACCCTCGCGGAAAACGGATTGTGCGTTCACGAGGAGATCGTGTCCATCAGCGCACGATTGATCGCAAACAAGGCACATTACCAGTTCAAAGGCGCAGAGATAGAAGCTCTTAGACAGAAGCTAGAGGAAGCAGCAAGAGCATGATGAATGATGAGACGCTCCGGCGCAAGCTGGAGCAGGCGGTGAGAACATGAAAATATGGAACTATAACGAGATCGATAAAAGCGCCCTCTTTTTGCGCCGGCTGGAGGACAGCGGCGTGGAGGATGTTGTGCGCGGAATTCTTGCGGACGTCGCCCAAAACGGAGACCGCGCGCTGATCGCCTACGCAAAAAAGCTTGATCGCGCGGAGCTGACCACTCTGGAGGTTTCGCAGGCGGAACTTGACGATGCACTGCTCTCGGTCCCGACAGAACTGCTCGACGCGATGCAACTGGCGGCGGAGAATATCCGCGCGTTTCACAGCATGCAGCTGCGCGAAGGCTTTCGTCTGGAGCGCCCGAACGGCGTGTACATGGGGCAGAAGATTACGCCCATCGAAAAAGTCGGGCTCTATATCCCAGGCGGTACGGCGAGCTATCCTTCCACGGTGTTCATGAACGCGATCCCGGCAAAGCTTGCTGGGTGCTCGCTTGTGGTGATGGTCTCCCCGCCGAATGCGAGCGGCAAGATTCCGGCTCCGATCCTCGCGGCGGCAAAGCTCGCGGGGGTGGATCGGGTGTTTCTTGCGGGCGGGGCGCAGGCGATTGCCGCCCTTGCCTACGGCACCGAGACCGTGCCGAAGGTGGACAAGATCGTTGGCCCCGGCAACGCTTTTGTTGCGGAAGCAAAGCGGCAGGTATTCGGACGGGTTGCCATCGATATGATTGCGGGGCCGAGCGAGATACTCGTCGTCGCGGATGAGACGGCGAATCCCGCGTTTGTCGCGGCGGATTTGCTGAGCCAAGCGGAGCACGACGCGCTCTCCTCCGCGGTGTTGATCACGGATAGCATGGCGTTGGCGGAGCAGGTCAGCGCGGAGATGGAGCGGCAGCTAAGGACCCTCCCGCGCGAGGCGATTGCAAGAGCTTCCATCGAAACCAACGGCAAGATCATCGTGACGAGCGATTTGCTCTGCGCGATCGACGTGTCCAACGAGCTTGCGCCGGAGCATCTAGAGCTCTGCGTCAAAGAACCGGAGCGGTATCTGGCCTATGTGAAAAACGCGGGTTCGGTCTTCCTCGGCAACGATTGCCCGGAGTCCCTTGGAGACTATCTCGCAGGGCCGAACCACACGCTGCCGACCAGTGGAACGGCGCGGTTTTCCAGCCCGCTTGGCGTGGACGATTTTGTGAAAAAGACACAATACACCTATTTTTCGCGGGAAGCGCTGGGGGAACTCGCGGATAAAATCGCGGTGTTTGCCCGCGTGGAAGGGCTGGAGGCGCATGCACGGGCGGCGCTGATTCGCGGCGGGGAGGGCAAGGCATGAGCCGTTTTTTAAGCGAAAAATACGCGAGCCTGGTTCCCTATACCCCCGGCGAACAGCCGCGGGACGCGCAATATATCAAGCTCAACACGAATGAATCCCCGTTTCCGCCGTCGCCCGGCGTGGTTGCGGCGGCTGAGCGGGAAGCGCGTCGGGTCAATCTTTATTCCGACCCGGAGTGCAAGTTGCTTAAAGATGCAGCGGCAAAGCTCTACGGCGTGGAGCCGCAAAACGTGCTGCCGGTCAACGGATCGGACGAGATTCTCTATTTTGCGTTTCTTGCGTTCGGAGACGAACAGAACCCCTTTGCGTTTGCGGATATCAGCTACGGTTTTTATCCCGTCTATGCGCAGTTCTGCAAGGTGCCAAACCGCGAGATTCCGCTCACGAGTGATTTTTCCATCGACTATCGGGATTATCTGGGGCTGAGTGAACAGATCCTGATCGCAAACCCCAACGCGCCAACGGGAACCTGCCTGCCGTTATGGCAGATCGAGGAGATCGTCCGAGCGAATCCCGACCGCGTGGTGATCATCGACGAAGCGTATATCGACTTCGGCGGGGAGAGCTGCGTGCCGCTGACGAAGAGATATGACAACCTTCTGGTGATTCAAACGTTTTCCAAGAGCCGCTCTCTTGCGGGCGCGCGGCTGGGTTTTGGTATCGGCTGCGAGGCGCTGATACGTGACCTGAACACGGTGAAGTATTCGATTAACCCGTATAATGTGAACCGTATGACGCAGGCTGCGGGTGTTGCCGCAATCGAGGACGACGCGTATTATCGCGAAAAGGCGCAAACGATTATGCGCGTGCGGGAGGAGACGACAGAGCAACTCTGCGCGCTCGGCTTCACGGTCTTGCCGTCCACGGCAAACTTCGTCTTTGCAAAGAGCGACCGCCTCAGCGGAGAAGAACTCTATCAATCACTCAAATCGCGCGGGGTGCTGGTGCGGCACTTTACCAAGGAGCGCATCAAAGACTTTTGCCGGATCACGATTGGCACGCGCGAACAGATGCAGACACTCATAACCACCATTCAGGCAATCCTCGCGGAGAAAGGAAGCAGCAGATGAGAACGGCAACTTGCAACCGAAAGACGGCGGAGACACAGATTACCCTTACGCTCAACCTCGACGGAATAGGCAAGAGCGAGATCAACAGCGGGGTTGGGTTTCTCGACCATATGCTCACGCTCTTTGCTCGGCATGCGAGAATGGACCTCGCGCTGGCCTGCACGGGGGATACGGTTGTGGACGACCACCACAGCGTGGAGGACATCGCCATTGCGCTGGGCGAAGCGCTGAAAACTGCTCTCGGCGAAAAGCGCGGTATTGTGCGCTATGGCAGTGAACTGCTGCCGATGGATGAAGCGCTCGTGCTCTGCGCGGTCGATCTCTCCGGCAGGAGCTGCCTGCGTTACACGGCGAGCATCCTCTCGCAAAAGATCGGTTCGTTTGACACCGAGCTGGTGCAGGAATTCTTCAGCGCGCTGAGCCGGACGGCGGGGATTACACTGCATATCAAACAGCTCGACGGCGAAAACTCGCACCACATCGTGGAGGCGATGTTCAAAGCCCTCGGTCGATCACTCAGGCAGGCGGTTGCCGTCGATTCCGCGTTTGCGGACGAGATTCCCTCGACAAAGGGTGTGCTATAAGATGATCGCAATCGTAGACTATGGCGTGGGAAACCTGTTTTCGCTGAAGAGTTCGCTTGCGATGATCGGCGCGGATGCAATCGTCACCGGCAAGGAGGAAGACCTCCGCGCGGCGGATAAGATCATCCTGCCCGGCGTCGGCGCGTTTGAGGACGCGGCAAACAAGCTCCGCGCATCGGGGCTGGATGCGGTCGTGATCGAACAGGCGAACGCGGGCAAACCACTGCTCGGCATCTGCCTCGGCATGCAGATGCTCTTTGATCGGAGCTTTGAATACGGCGAACACAAAGGCCTTGGGCTGATCGCGGGGGACGTGATTGACATGCGCCCGCGGATCCCGGAAAGCTTGAAGGTGCCGCACATCGGCTGGAACGCGCTGAAGCTGACACAGCCCGTGCACCCGCTGTTTCGCAATATTCAGGAAGGCGACTGCGTCTATTTTGTGCATAGCTTCTATGCGGCAAATTGCGAGGAGGCGACCATCGCAACGGCGGACTATGGCGCCAAGCTGACCGCGGCGGTTGCGCGCAAAAACGTGCATGGCTGCCAGTTTCACCCGGAGAAGAGCGGCAAGGTGGGCTTAAACATCCTCCGCGCGTTCTGCGAGCAGACAGAATAACCAAAAAACAAGAGTACAGTTAGGAATGAACGATCGATGATCCTATTACCTGCAATTGATTTATACGAAAAAAAGGCGGTACGCCTCTATAAGGGCGAATACTCCAAGATGACCGTCTACAGCGAAGACCCGCCAAAGCTGGCGCAGGAGTTCCGCGAGGCGGGCGCAGAGTGGCTGCACATGGTCGATCTGGAAGGCGCACGGTGCGGTGGCACGCCAAACTTTGACATCGCGGCAAAGATCATTCGCACAAGCGGGCTCTCCGTGGAACTCGGCGGCGGCATTCGGGACGAGGAGACCGTGCTGCGCTATCTTGACGCGGGCGTGAACCGCGTGATCCTTGGCACGGCAGCCGCCAGTAACATCCACTTTGTCGCAGACATGGTCGCAAAATACGGCTCCGCCATCGCGGTCGGGGTCGATCTGCGGGATGGCATGGTCGCGGTCAAGGGCTGGACGGAGATGACGGGGCTAAGCGGCATGGACTACTGCAAGAGCCTCGAGGAGATCGGTGTTCGCACCGTGATCTGCACAGATATCTCGCGGGACGGCGCCATGGCGGGCGCAAACCGCGCGCTGTATGCTGAGCTTATGGCAAGCAGCAAGATGCGCTTCATCGCTTCCGGCGGGGTAAGCTCGCTGGAAGACATCCGCGCGCTCAAAGAACTTGGCCTCTACGGCGCAATCGTCGGCAAGGCGTATTATACGGGAGCGGTCAAGCTTGCAGAAGCAATCGCGGAGGCAAACGCATGATTACGAAGCGGATTATTCCGTGCCTAGATGTCAAGGACGGTCGCGTGGTCAAGGGGGTCAACTTCCTCGGTCTCAACGATGTCTCTGATCCGGTCAAACTCGGGCAATACTATAGCGACAACGGCGCGGACGAACTGGTGTTTTACGACATCACCGCGAGCGCGGAAGGACGCGCGCTGTTTACGGACATCCTCACACACGTGGCGGAGACGATCTTCATTCCGCTCACGGTCGGCGGCGGCATCAACACCCTCGATGACTTTGACCGCGTGCTCAAATGTGGCGCAGACAAGGTCAGCGTCAACAGCGGTGCGATCCGAAACCCCGCGCTGATCGGCGAGGCTGCCAAGCGCTATGGCGATCAATGCGTGGTGCTCTCGGTCGACGTCAAGCGCGTGGTTGGTCAGTTTCGCGTGTTTGCCAAAGGCGGGCGCGAGGACACCGGGCTGGATGCGCTTACTTGGATCAAGCGCGGCGTGGAGCAGGGAGCAGGGGAGATCGTGCTCAACTCGATCGATACCGACGGCGTGAAGCGGGGGTTTGACCTCGAGATGCTCTCCGCCGTGTGCGAATTGGTCAATGTGCCGGTGATCGCTTCCGGCGGCGCGGGCGGCATTCCGGATTTTGTAACGTTGTTTACCGCGCTTCCCAAGGTGGACGCGGGGCTTGCCGCCTCGATTTTCCACTTTGGCGAGGTGCAGATCAAAGACCTCAAGCAGGCGCTGCATGAGGCGGGCATACCGGTGCGGAGGGTTTGAACATGCTGGAGATCGAAAAACTGAAATTTGATGCAAACGGGCTGATTCCCGCGATCGTGACCGACACCGAGACCAAGCAGGTGCTCATGATGGCGTATATGAACGCGGAAAGCCTGCGCATTTCAATGGAAGAAGGGCGCACGTGCTTCTGGTCCCGCTCGCGGCAGGAACTCTGGCGCAAGGGCGAAACCAGCGGAAATGTGCAGCAGATCGTATCGATCACGGCGGACTGCGACGCGGACACGCTGCTCGTTGAGGTGCGAAAGAGCGGCCCCGCCTGCCACACGGGATCTACGAGTTGCTTCTTTCAACCCGTTTTTGAAGGCGAAGCGGAAATAGGGTTTCAATATGAAGACCTCTTTGAGATGCTGCGCGGCAGAAAAGCAAACCCGAAGGAAGGCAGCTATACCACCTATCTCTTCGAAAAAGGGCTGGATAAAATCCTGAAAAAGGTCGGGGAGGAGACCACGGAGGTCATCCTCGCCGCCAAAGATCGCGACAAAGCAAATACGGTTTATGAAATCGGCGATTTGATGTATCATTGTATGGTACTGATGATCGAATCCGGCATTGAACTGAGCGATATCCGGCGCGAGATGGCATCCCGCCACGTGATTGACCGCAAGGTCAAACAGGAGAAGATGGCCTAGCGGACAGCAACACAAACAGGAGATCAATAATCTGTGTTTCAACAAAACTTACATACCCACAGTATTTTCGACGATGGACAGAACACGCTGGAAGAGATGACTCTTGCGGCAAAGAAAGCCGGACTGACTTCGATTGGCTTCAGCGTGCATACGCCGATGCCGTTTGAAGATGGTTGGGGCTGGACAATCTCCAAAGAGCGTTTGCCGGAATACAAAGCGGAAGTGCGCCGGCTGAATGAACAATATCGCGGTGTGATAGATGTATATTGCGGCGCGGAATGGGAAATGCTCTCCGACAAGGAATTCTCCGGGTATGAATACGTGATCGGATCGATGCACCATATCCTTTGGGAAGGCGAAGCATACAGCGTGGATGCGGCGGCGGAGCATTCCGCACGCTATCTGGAACGCGTATTTCACGGCGATACCGAAACGGCAGCGGAAGCTTATTTTCAGCAGTATGAAGCGCTGGCAGCGGTGGAAGAGGTCGATATCGTCGGGCATTTTGATTTGCTGACCAAGTTTAATGAGCAGCTTCGGCTCTATAATCCCGAATCCGCGCGCTTTCAAAAGGCGGCGGAATACGCCATGGACGCGCTGATTGCGAAAGGAAAGATTTTCGAAATCAACACCGGCGCAATCTCGCGCGGATACCGCACCACGCCGTATCCTTCGAAAACGTTGCTTGAAAAACTCCATGCGCGCGGGGCAAGGGTTACGATCAGCGCGGACGCGCACCAGACGCAGGATATTGCGTTTGGGTTTGCGGAAGCGGAGGCGCTTGCGCGCGCCTGCGGCTATCGCGAAGCGTGGCGGTTTGGCGGAACGGACTTTGTTGCGGTGCCGTTGGGAGAAGAATAACGGCACAGATGTGCTTGCCGGAAAGGCATTCCAACCAGAACCGTCAGGAGGCTCACATGGTCTCGATTGCAGAAGCACTCTCCAGTAACACCTACCCCGGGCGGGGAATCCTGCTTGGCAGCATCGAAGGCCAGGCAGCCGTCGCCTATTTTTTGACGGGACGCAGCGAAAACAGCCGAAACCGCGTGTTTCGTGAGGAGGAGGATTCGCTTTTGATTCTTCCTTTTGATGAGAGTAAGGTGACGGACCCGAAGCTGATCTTCTATACGCCTGTGCGCGTTTGCAACGACACCATCGTTGTCACCAACGGAGACCACACGGAGACGGTTTGCGAGAGCTTGAAGGCGGGGCATTCGTTTCAGTATGCGATGAGCGCGCGCTGCTATGAGCCGGACGCGCCGAACTATACGCCGCGTATCGCGGGACTGGTACTACCGACGGGACGCTATACCCTTGGAATCGTGAAAAAAGAAGAGGATGCGGTCGATTGTCGGCGAAAATATTGGAGCTATGACCCAAAGGCGAACAACGCGCACCTCATCCACACCTACCAAAGCGATGGCGATCCGTTGCCGCCATTTTCCGGCGACCCGCGCGAACTCTATATCGAGGGAACTGCGCAATCGCTTGCGGACGAGATCTGGCGCGCGCTGGACGCACAAAACCGAGTCTCGCTCTACGTGCGCTTCACCGACCTTTCGAACGGCAGGTTCACGAGTGCAGTGAAAAACGCAAGGCTGGGGGATTGACCGCAAACCCCAAAACGCGAAAGCCGCTGGTTGCACGCCGGCGGCTTGTTTGCTCTCATGTTTTGGACGGAGGATCAGTTCGTTTCGTAGATATGGCGAATCTCTTCCGCACAATGGAAGAATGCATCGCACAACGCGGGGTTAAACTGTGTTCCGCACTCGCGGCGCAACTCCAGCATGCTCTCTTCGTGCGTCAGCGCCGGCTTATAAGGACGCTCATTCCGCAGCGCGTCGTAGACATCGCAGATGGCCACAATCTGCGCAGAGAGCGGAATCTCATCGCCCTTTAGTCCGTTGGGATAGCCTTTTCCGTCCCAGCGCTCGTGATGCGAAAGCGCGATATCAGTCGTCATCTGGTAGATGCGGCTGCTTTGCAGATGCGGCAGTGTCTGCTCAATCGTTTCCACACCGATGGAGGTGTGTTTTTTGACCTCGTCGAACTCCTCTCGCGTGAGCTTTCCGGGCTTGAGCAGAATGCTGTCGGGAATGCTAACCTTGCCGATGTCGTGAAGCAGGCAGGCTTGCTGCAGCATATGGATAAAATCATAGGTCAGGCTCTGGCTGTAAACGCTGTTGAAGGAGAGCACGCTTGCCACAACCCGGCAGGATTCACAAAGACGCTTTAAGTGGAGGCTTGCGGCTGCATCCTGCGTTTCCGCCAAGTGGACAAGCGAACTCACCGCGCCCCAAAGCACGTCCGCCGACTCGTTAAATTTCACTGCGGCTTCATCGCCCGAACTGTCCCGGCAAAGCGAAAGCTCTTTCTCGACCTCCCAGCGGCCGGTGATATCCTCCGCCGTACAACTCAAAAACAGCACCTCGCCGGTTTCCTTGAGCGTTGGGGTCATGACAATGCGAAGAAGTCGCTTATTCCCATAAGAGTCAGTCCGCCAGACTTCGCTCTCGCTCGGTCGACGGGTTTCAACGGTGTTGCGAATTTGCGTGATGGCAACCGCCGCCTCTGGCTGCGAAAGCACGCTCTCGATTGGCTGGAGCTCAATTTCGCCGCGCGGCTTCCCCAAAAACTCGGCGTGCGCTGTGTTGACGCGGCCATAGATACAGGAATAGGACATCTGCCAAATTTGTGTTGGTATGGTGTCCATTACTACTTCCAGTGTGGCAGGCGTAATGTCCGGCGCGGTCTTCGTCATGGCAAACTCCTTACATTCGGATTCAGCGTATGTCACGCAGCAACAAGAATAGAGATCGATTTATTTCTGTATGTGATGTAATTTATCGCGAAAAAGGTGTTAAACAAATCAATATTATAGCATTAAGAATAATACTAGATTACATGAAAGTCAACTTTACGGTTGGAAACGTGTGATATTTCTTGCTAATTTTCTACTATTGTGCCATGATGAATACAATAAGAAGAAACTATTAATGACGGTATATTACATTGTGCATTTATCACTGTTTCTTGTGTGGTGCCGTAATATGATCTGTACAGTAAATGCTCCCGGCCAGCGTTGGTTTCTTGCGAAAAAGCAGATTCCGAGCGAGAGCGGTGCGGTGGATCTTACTTACGCCGTGAACCAGTAGCAAAGTGATGCGGATATGTGAAGGCCGAAGGGTCACGTGCAAACGCTTGATTTAGCCAAATAGCGCGGTATAAGTATGTGATACATATAGAAATGCCGCGTTGACAGGATACAAGATACCCCCTAAAATGAACCTATGGCATGATACAATTGATTTGTGCGAAAGCAAAAAACGTGTAACGAAATTCGTCACATTGCAACCGATCGGGAACATCGAAGAAGCAGGAGGGCAAACAGATGGGCAAGCTGTTTCAGAATAAAAAGTTTCAAAACGCGATGTTCTTTTTCGCGACGCTGACATCGATCATCTATCTGGTGTGGCGCGCGGTGTTTACGTTGCCGTTTCAAAGCGGAATCGTCGCAATCATCTTCGGTATTCTGCTCTTGGTGAGCGAGATCACCTCCGCGCTCGGCACGTTTGAACTCTATTATCGAAAAAACCGCTCCAACAAAGTCGATCTGACTTTGCCGGAGATTCCAAAGAGCTGGTATCCGGATGTGGACGTGATTGTCGCGACCCATAACGAGCCGGTCGAGCTGCTCTATAAAACCGTGAACGCCTTGACCTACATGGACTATCCGGACAAGAGCAAGGTGCATATCTATATTGCGGACGACGGAAACCGCCCGGCGATGGCAAAGCTTGCGCAACAGTTTGGTGTGGGGTATTTCCCGCTTTCGAACAATAAGGAAGCCAAGAGTGGAAATCTCAACAACGCGCTTCGCCAGACAAAGTCCCCGCTGGTTGCAACCTTTGACGCGGATATGATCGCGCGCAAGGAGTTTTTGATGGAGACGGTGCCGTATTTCTTCCTCCCGCGTATGTGGCATGAAGGGAAGACGTGGCGGCTTCGCAGTCAAGATGAGATCGACCCGAATTTCAAGATCGGCTTCATTCAAACCCCGCAGAGCTTCTACAACCCGGACTTATTCCAGTTTAACCTCTATGCGGAGCAGAACATCCCAAACGAGCAGGACTTTTTCTCCCGCGAGATCAACGTGATGCGAAACAGCTCAAACGCCGTGGCCTATACCGGCAGCAACACGGTGATTGCACGGCAGGCGCTGGAAGAGATCGGCGGTTTTCCGACGGATACGATCACAGAGGACTTTGAAACCGGCATCAAGATTCAGAGCAAGGGCTACACGACCTATTCTACGCTCCGCCCGCTGGCAAGCGGACTAGCGCCGACCAGCATCAAGAGCATGGTGACCCAGCGCATCCGCTGGGCGCGCGGCGTGATTCAGTCCGTGCGCAACACGAAGATGCTCACCAACAAAAACCTTTCTTTGAGCGCGCGGATCAGCTACCTGCTGTCGTATTCCTACTGGTGGTCGTTCGGGCGTAGGCTTGTGTTTACCTTCGCGCCGATCATGTTTGCGTTGTTTAACCTGCAGGTTGTCAACACGACATTCTGGGAGATCATGGCGATCTGGGGACCGCAGTATATCTTCTATACGCTCGCGATTCGCTGCCTTTCCAGCGACACGCGAAACCAGCGCTGGAACCAGATTATCGATACGATCCTTGCGCCGTTTATGGTGATTCCCGTGTTCCTCGAAACCATCGGCGTCAAGCAGCTCAAGTTCAAAGTAACCGACAAGAGCAGCAGCAAGCCGCAGGACAGCAACCTCGTGTATATCATTCCGCAGTTGATCATGCTTGGCATGTCCATCGCGGGGTTGATTCGCTATCTTGGCGGAAAATACGGCATGGCGTTGTTCTTCAGCAGCTTTATCGCGTTCTGGTTGATTTTGAACATCACAAACCTGCTGTATGCGGTCTATTTTATGATGGGACGCAAAGCGTATCGTGCCAGCGAGCGCTTTGAGGCGGAGATCCCCGTTTCACTTTCCTATGGTGGCAAAACGTTTTGCGCGACGACGAAAAATATCTCGGAAGGCGGATTCCTCTTTACATTGGCACATCCAGCCTATTTGCCGGACGACGAACCGTTGGACTTTTTGCTAAAGAGTGATCGATACAGCGCAACCGTGCGCGGCAAAATTGTCTATATCACAAGTGCAGGCAACCAATGGCTCTATCATGTGCAGCTGGTGCCGGGCATGACGGAGCAGGATACGCGGGAGTATTTGCAGCTGGTCTACGACCGGCAGCATTCCCTGCCGAAATCGATGAATATCTGGGTGACTGCGTTTGACGATCTCGTCAACAACGCAAGCCAGCGTCTGGAACGCCAGCGCTCGGAGATGCGCGCCCTGCCCCGTATCCAACTGGAGCGGGTTGTCCGCTTTGAAGAGGGGATTAGCGGGACTTTGATCGATTTCAACTTCAAGTTTGCGCTTCTGCGTGGATTGAGCGAGAGCGCGGAGAAGCTTACGCTGGCGCCGCGTGCCGGAATCCGTATTGAGTTGGAGAACAGCAACAAACCCATGACGACACCCGGCGTTGTGCTCTATCGCGTGGTCAACTGGGAAGAGCTTGCGGGCAGCAAGGCGTTTCAAACCTTGCTGGAGGACTGGATCTTTGAGTATAACCAAGGCACCGCAAAGCCCCGCCGTGCGAAAAAGCGGATGGCGATGTAGTGGGTTAGCAGATGTGTTTGACAATCCTCCGCGGATCGGTTCCGCGGGGGATTGCGTTCAAAAAAGATGAGTATTGCTGTTGAATGTGCGCATTCATTCGGCGATTTGAATTTGTTTCGTCTGCGACCGGATCGTTTGATTCCTTCGCGGTCAATCTAAAGAAGAGGAGCGTGTCGATCGAATGGCATTGTTGCTGACATTATTGCGACTGACCGCGTTTTTACTCTCCGCGGTGGGCTATGTTGCTCTTGCGCGGGCCTATTGGAAAATCACTCCGCGCGCAAGTTACATCTTCGTTTTTTCCGCGCAGGCATTGATCATCTATTTTGCTGGTCTGGTTGGGGTGCTTTCCTATGCGGCTTATGCGCTCTTTGGCGGCGGAATCGTGCTTCTCGTCGCGCTCATACTCAACAAAAAGATCAAGCTTGCGTATAATGCATCCTCGCTCAGCGCGATCAATCTTGCGTTTATCGCGGTGTTCGGCGCGATTACCGCTTCTTTGATCGATACATTCTTTGTCCACTATGACAATTTTTCACACTGGGCGGTCGTGGTGAAATATATGCTCGTCACCGACCGTTTTCCGGATGCGGCAAGTGCGATCATCGACTTTAAAAGCTATCCTCTCGGCAGTTCGTCGTTTCTTTACTATGTTGGACGAATCGTTGGTAACGGCGAAGGCGTGATGCTGATCGGACAGGCGATTTTGCTCTTTGCGGGATTCTATGCCATATTTGGCGTGATTCGGGATCAGAAGCGCTTCCTGCTTGCCGCGCTGCTGGGGCTCGGCTGCTCGACAATGGCATATTTCAACATCAGCATCCGCATCAATAACCTTCTGGTCGATTTTCTCTTGCCGGTGCTGGCGCTTGCTGCAATTGGTGTTCTGCTGGTGGAACGGAAACGCTTTTTCACCGCGTGTCTGGCGGTACTGCCCGTGCTTGGGCTGCTTGCCATCGTGAAAAACACCGGCGTTTTCTTCGCGTTGCTGGGTTACGTGTTTTTGCTCTATCGTTCGATACAGTTTCAAAACGCGGATGCAAAACTTCGCCCATTCTTCTGGGGTGCGCTTGTTACCATCGTGCTCTCGCTTGTGCCGCTGATTCTTTGGAGTGCGCATACATCCGTGGCGTTTCCGTCCGATGCGGGCAAGTTCAGCTATGATTTTCAGTCGATCTCGTCGTTTGCGCTCGACAAAACGCCCGACCAGATCTCCTATATCGTTCAGCTGTTTTTGTATACTGCCACACAGCTCAGCCAACTGCCAACACTGGGTTTTGTGATCTTCAATGGTGTTGCGATCATCTGCTTTCTCATCGCGCGCTTTGTGTTTCATAAGAAATGGAAGCTGATGCAGACGCTCCTGCTGCTTGATCTTGCCGTAGTGCTCTATTATGGCGGCATTCTTGTGATGTATATCCTCGCTATGCCGCTGGATGAGGCGCTCCGGCTTGCCGGATTTGATCGATATGCTTCGAGTATGATCCTCTTTCTCATCGGGGCTGTCACCATGCGGCTGACGATGGATATGGAAAATTCGTTTTATCAGCAGCAGGGAGACCGGCGGGACTATAGAGCATTTCGCAGCCTGACTTCGAAAAATATCTATCAGGCGGTGACGGTTGTGCTTTCGCTCGCCGCGGGGCTGATTCTGCTCTCCGAACTCAACGGCATGAACAGCAATCGGGATGCGTATCATGATACACTGCCTGCGCGGGTATCCGCGCTGACGGGGGATAACTGGCATGCGCCGGACAATGACACGCGATATCTTTTCTATAGCTCGGACAAAGACAACGAGGTGTCGAGCTATGAGTTGCCGTATGTCGGACGCTATTTCCTCTTTGCAGCTCAGGTGGACGCTGTGAGCCAGTTTACGGATGACGCATTCATGGGGCAGATTCAAACCTATGACAAGTTTGCGATTCTGGAGAGTACACCCGCCATTCGCGCCTATATGAAAGCGCACGCGAACCTGCCCGGGGATGTCGGCATCTACGACGTGCGGGAGACATTTCCCGAAGCCGTGATTCCGGCGAAATGATAAACATCGTGAAGCCGCACCGTAAAATCGCGCGGTTTCCTTGCTGCAATAAAATATATGATATATTTTTTTCGCAATTTCTATTGCATTTTACGTGCGGGCATGTTAAATTATCAACAATCACGGCGAAAGCCGCAAAGATGGAGAACGGAATCGCGGCACGCGCCGCAAAGACAGAGAAGCAAATTGCGGTACGCGCCGCAAATAGTAAGACCCGAATCTCGGCGAAAGCCGCAAAGAAAGAAGAAGACAATGACCCGAAATCAGTTTGCAGCAGAATACCGCTACTTTAGCTTTACCGGCTATTATTTCGGTAAGGCTTCGTTCGGTTTGGCGCAGCAAAGGTGATCGGGTAACAATCGCGCATACGATCGCATCGCACCGCAGCCAAACCGGCTGCGGTTTTTTTACAGGCGGAGGGAGAAAATTATGATTGTCATACTCAAACCAAACCCGAATCCGGACCAGCTGGAAAGCCTGAAAAACTGGCTGCTCGGCAAGGGTATTCAAATCCACACCAGCCTTGGCACAAGCCAGATGATCCTCGGCCTCGTCGGGGACACATCCACGCTGGATATCGACCTTATCAGCGCACTCGACATCGTGGAAGACGTCAAGCGTGTGCAGGAGCCTTATAAAAACGCGAACCGGAAGTTTCACCCGGAGGATACTGTGGTGCCCGTCGGCAACACGCAAATCGGCGGCGGTACGCTGACCATCATGGCGGGTCCGTGCTCGGTGGAGAGCGAATCGCAGATCATTGCGGTTGCAAAGGCGGTCAAGGCAAGCGGAGCCACCATGCTGCGTGGCGGCGCGTTCAAACCGCGCACCTCGCCCTATGCCTTCCAGGGGATGGGCGCGGAGGGGATTGAGCTGTTGAAGCTCGCCCGCGCGGAGACGGGATTGCCCATCGTAAGCGAAATCATGGATGCGTCACAGTTATCGCTGTTTGACGATGTGGACGTAATTCAGGTTGGTGCGCGCAACATGCAAAACTTCAATCTTCTCAAGATTCTCGGCGCGCAAAAAAAGCCTGTCATGATCAAGCGCGGGCTTTCCTCCACCTATGAAGAATGGCTCATGAGCGCGGAATATGTCATGGCGAGTGGAAACGAGAACGTTATCCTCTGTGAACGCGGGATCCGCACATTCGAAACCTATACGCGAAACACGCTCGACCTCGCAGCGGTTCCTGTTTTGCGCCACCTGACGCATCTGCCGGTCATCATCGACCCGAGCCACGCGACAGGGCGCTATGCGCTGGTGGCTCCGCTTGCAATGGCTGCGGTTGCGTCGGGCTGTGACGGACTTCTGATCGAAGTGCACAACGACCCCGCACATGCCCTCAGTGACGGCCCGCAGTCCCTCAACCCCGAAGCGTTTGACAAGCTCAACCACAGAATCCTCGCGCTGCATGCGTTTATGACCACCGGGGAGGGAAGAGCGTGAACATCGGCATCGTCGGCCTCGGCCTCATCGGCGGCTCGATGGCAAAGAGCATCAAGGTACGCACGGCGCACACCGTCTGGGGCATCGACCTCGATACCGAGACGATGACGCTCTCGCGCCTGAGCGGCGCCATCGACGGCACGCTCACGCAGGAGAATATCCCCGCGTGCGACCTGCTGCTCATCGCAATCCGTCCGGCGGCAACCGTCGCCTGGGTGCGGGAGCACGCGCCGCTCTTTTCCAAGAGCGTAATCGTCGTCGATCTCTGCGGTGTCAAGCGAAACGTCTGCGCGCAACTCGCGCCGATTGCCAAGGAGTACGGTTTTGCCTACATCGGCGGGCACCCGATGGCGGGGCGCGAACGCGGCGGTTTTGTCCACTCCAGTGAAGACCTGTTTGCGGGTGCTTCGATGATACTCACGCCCGATCAGAATACCGATATGCGCATGCTCGAGACGCTGAAGGCATTTTTCACGGACATCGGCTTCGCAGGACTGACCTTTTCCACACCGGAGGAGCACGACCGTATCATCGCCTATACATCACAGCTGGCGCACTTGGTCTCCAGCGCATACATCAAGTCGCCGGAGGCGCAACGCAGGCGCGGTTTCTCCGCGGGCAGCTTTCGGGATATGACGCGAGTCGCGCACCTCGACGAGGCGATGTGGACGGAGCTGTTCCTCGACGATGCGGACTATCTCACCGAACAGCTCGAAATTTTGATCGACCATCTTAACGAATACCGCATGGCGCTTGCCGCGCGGGACGCGGAAGAGTTACAGGCGCTCCTGAAAGACGGGCGCGAGAAGAAAGCAACAGCGGGAGGAAATTAACGAATGCAACAGCGCTTCGTGCCCGTGCGTGTGCGGGAAGGGTATTCTGTCGTGATCGGCAGCGGTTTGCTTGCAAAAAGCGGGCAACTGCTGCGCGAGAAGCTGGGCCTTTGCCGCCTCGCGGTGGTTACGGACAGCAATGTAGAGAAGCTATACCTGCCCCAGCTCTTGAGTAGCCTCGCGGAAGCGGGATTTGACGCGTGTTCCTTTGTTTTCCCGGCAGGCGAAGCAAACAAACGCCTGAATATCCTCTCCGGCATGCTGGAGTTCTTTGCCGAACAACACATTACGCGGACGGACTGCGTGGTCGCGCTCGGTGGCGGCGTCACGGGCGACATGGCGGGTTTTGCCGCGGGTTGTTACCAGCGCGGAATACAATATGTGCAGATTCCAACGACTCTGCTCGCGGCGGTGGATTCCTCCGTCGGCGGAAAAACCGCGGTCGATCTTGCGGCGGGTAAAAACCTAACGGGGTTGTTTCATCAGCCGTCGCTGGTGGTTTGCGACACGGACACGTTTGCCACGCTCGCGCCAGATGAGTTTGCAAACGGCGCGGCGGAGGCGATTAAAACCGCAATTCTCGACGATGGAGCGCTGTTTTCGCTGTTTGAATCGGGCGAAACCGCAGACCACATGACAGACATTGTGGAGCGGTGTGTCGCCTTCAAGGCGACAATTGTCGAGGCAGATGAAACCGAAACGGGAGTGCGCAAGACCCTGAACCTCGGGCACACGGCCGGCCACGCGATTGAACGCTGCAGCGATTATTCAATTCCGCACGGGCACGCAGTCGCGATCGGGCTTGCGATCATCGCGCGCGCATCCGAACGGCTCGGCTGGGCAACGGAGCCGATTGCGCGGCGTGTTGAGCATGCGCTGATGCGAAACGGCCTGCCCACGACAACAAGTTTTACCCCGGAAGCATTGGCGGAGGCCGCGCTCTCGGACAAAAAACGTGCAGGCGGGCAGATTACGCTCGTGGTGCCAAAGAAGATTGGTGAATGCGTGCTGGCCGATCTGCCGATGGAGCAGCTTCTGGATGTGTTCCGCGCGGGGATGGTGGCAGGCGCATGATCGCAATGCTTTCGCCCGCAAAACTGAGCGGAACGATTCCTGCAATCGCGTCCAAGTCCGACGCGCACCGCTTGCTGATTCTCGCGGCGCTCTGCCGTGGCGAAACACGGCTCCTATTGGAGCAGCGCTCGGCGGACATCGACGCAACGATTGCTTGTCTATGTGCGCTAGGCGCAACGATTACTCTTCTGCCGGATGGCGTTCTCGTGCACGGAATCGAACGAGTGAACGAAAATCCGCTGCTGGATTGCGGAGAAAGCGGCTCAACGTTTCGCTTTCTACTGCCTGTTGCAGCCGCGCTGTGCGAGCACGCACGCTTCACGGGGTCCGGCAGACTGCCGGAGCGCCCGATCGGCGAACTCATGCAGGTGTTGCAGGCGCACGGCGTTGCGTTTTCCGCCGAACGGCTGCCGTTTGAAACGGCTGGCAAGCTGACGGGCGGACATTTCTCATTGCCCGGCAATGTGAGTTCGCAATACCTTACCGGACTGCTTCTCGCGCTGCCGCTTATGCAAGCGCAGAGCACGGTTTCGCTCACCACGCGGCTGGAATCCGCGGCGTATGTGGACATCACGCTGCACGCGCTGAAGCGATTTGGTGTACAGGTTGAGACGCAAAACGGCTCCTACTTCGTCTCCGGCAAACAGGCGATCCAATCGCCCGGCACGCTGCGCGTGGACGGCGACTGGTCGAATGCCGCGTTTTTCCTCGCGGCGGGTGCACTAGGCAACCCGATTACGATGACGGGGCTGCACCTCGACTCTCCGCAAGGAGACAAGGCGATCTTGAATGCATTGCGCCGTTTTGGCGCACGCGTGGAGACAACGGCAGACACAATTACCGTTTCACCCGCAAAGCGTTCGGGTTGCACGATCGACGTTGGCGAAACGCCTGATCTGTTACCGATTCTCGCCGTGCTCGGTGCTTGTGTAGCGGGCGAAACCTGTCTGATCAACGCCGCGCGACTGCGGCTCAAGGAAAGTGACAGGCTCGCCTCCGTCTTTGCAATGCTTCGTGCGCTCGGCGGCAGGGTGGAGGAGTTGCCGGATGCGCTCGTGATCACGGGCGGAGAGCTTGCCGGAGGCACGGTGGATAGCTGCCGCGATCACCGCATTGCGATGTCCGCGGCAATTGCCTCCATTTGCTGCGCGAAACAAGTGACCATACTCGTCGCGGATGCGGTGAAAAAATCGTATCCGGCGTTTTATGATGATTTTAACAGGCTGGGAGGGCATGCAGATGTCGTCTGAATTCGGAAAAACTTTGCGCGTCGGCGTGTTTGGAGAGTCCCACGGGCGCGCAATCGGCGTTACGATGCAAAACCTGCCCGCAGGGGAAGCCATCGATTTCAACACGCTGGAGGCGTTTTTAGACCGGCGCAGGCCGGGTAAAAACGCGCTTTCCACCGCGCGAAACGAGCCGGATCGCCCCGTGTTTTTATCGGGATTGCTGGAGGGCAAGACCACCGGAAGCCCGCTCTGCGCGATCATTGAAAACCGCGACGCGCGATCCCGCGATTATGCCGAGCTGTCGGATAAACCGCGCCCCGGGCACGCGGACTACACGGCGTTTCTCAAATGGAACGGGGAAGCGGACTTGCGCGGCGGCGGACACTTTTCCGGCAGGTTGACCGCACCCTTGTGCATCGCGGGCGGCATCGCAAAGCAAATTCTCGCGCGGAAAAATATCTTTGTCGGCGCGCATCTTTTCTCGGTTGCGGGCATTGCGGACGAAGCGTTTTCGCGCGTTCCCGATCAAGCGTTGTTTGACGGGATTGCGCAAAAGGAGTTTCCGGTTCTCAACGATGCGCTTGGCTGCCAGATGCAGGAGGCGATTGTAGCTGCTTCTCAAGCGGGGGATTCCATCGGCGGCGTGATCGAGTGCGCGGCGGTCGGTTTCCCGGCAGGCATCGGCAACCCGATGTTTGACGGAATCGAAAACCGTCTTTCGGCGGCGATCTTCGGTATCCCCGCCGTCAAGGGGTTGGAGTTCGGCGCGGGGTTTGCGGCAAGCAGCATGCGCGGCAGCGAGAACAACGACCCGTTTCGAATGGACGAGAACGGCAACATCACCACGACCACCAACCACGCGGGTGGCATCCTCGGCGGAATCTCGACCGGGCAACCCATCGTGCTGCGTGTGGCGATGAAGCCCACGCCCTCGATTGCAAAGGCGCAGGGGACGGTGAGCTTATCCAAACGCGAGAACGCGGAGTTGATCGTCCACGGTAGGCATGATCCCTGCATTGCGCCCCGCGCGGTGCCGGTGGTTGAGGCGGTGACGGCGCTTGTGCTGCTGGACTACCTGCTGGAAGAGAAACTTTGACACAGAAATCCGTTCAGCAAAACGGCTCAGGCTGTTGCGCTGCAGAATAGAGAGGAAGTAACATGGAGATCGAACAGATTCGCGAACAGATTGACACCATCGACAGCCAGCTGCTACAGCTGTTTTTAGAGCGCATGCATCTGGGGGAAGCGGTTGCGACGTACAAGCGCGAACATAACCTGCCCGTACTGAACAAAACGCGCGAGCGGGAAATCCTCGCGCGGGTGCAGACGGAGGCAGGTGAGATGGAACCCTATGCCTTTCAGCTTTTTACCACGCTGATCGAACTCAACAAAGTGCGACAGACGGAGCTGTATTCGCCGCCGTCTCGCGTGCGTTCTCTCATCGAAGGCGCGCTGGCCGCCCCCGAAGTAGTGTTTCCGCGCACGGGCACTATCGCGTGCCAGGGCGTGGAGGGCGCAAACTCTCAGGCTGCCTGTGATAAGCTTTTGCCACGCGGCAATATCATGTATGTCAAAAGCTTTGAGGCGGTGTTTGACGCGGTGGAATCCGGGCTCTGCCAGTTTGGCGTGCTCCCCATCGAAAACAGCGCAAACGGCTCTGTGCGAATGGTCTATGATCTGCTCCAACGCAAGCGTTTCTCGATTGTGCGCGGAACGACGCTGCACATCCGCCATGAGCTGCTTGCAAAACCGGGCACGAAGCTTTCTGAAATTACGGAGATCTATTCGCATGAACAGGCCATCGGGCAATGCAGCCGGTATCTGGGCAGCCTGAATGGCAAGGTGAAGGTGATTCCCTGCGCCAATACGGCGATCGCTGCCAAGATGGTTGCCGAGGGAATCAACCCCAAAGCCGCCGCGATCAGCTCCCACGCATGCGCCGAGCTCTATGGACTCGAGACGATCAAGGATGACATTCAGGACAGCGACAACAACTATACGCGCTTTATCTGCATCGCGAAAAACCCGATCATCTATGCGGGCTCGAACAAAATCAGCCTGATTCTGGACTGCAAAAACGAGCCGGGCGCGCTGAACAGCATTCTCACGAAGATCTCCGCCTATGGTGTGAACACCAGCAAGCTCGAAAGCTGCCCTGTGACGGGGCGCAACTTTGAGTTTATCTTCTTCTTCGATCTGGACGCAAGCGTGCGGGAACAGGGCGTGCTGCCCATGCTGGAGGAACTGGAGCGTATCAGCGAAAGCTTCACCTTCCTTGGCAACTATTCGGTGATATAATCTACGGGAGCGTGTTTACGAATTTCGGCAACTATTCAGTGATATAATCTGCTGGAGCGTGTTTACGAATCTAGGCAACTACTCCGTGGTAGAATCGGTACATATGGCTTTTTGAAATTTGGCAGTGAATAGGGATTGAGGCAATGAGGGAGCGTATCTACGGGCTTCTCGGGCGGACGCTGAAGCACAGCTATTCTGTGCCGATTCACCGCGCGCTGGGAAACGAAGGCTATGCGCTCTTTGAAATCGAGCCGGATCAACTATGCGCGTTTCTCGCGCGGGAAGATATCGGCGGGCTGAACGTGACGATTCCCTATAAGCGGGACGTGATGGCGTTTTGCGACGTGCTGGACGAGACGGCGCGTGAAATTGGCAGCGTGAACACGATTGTGCGCCGTGCGGACGGGCTTCTTGCGGGATATAACACGGATGCATACGGGCTACGGTACATGGCAGCGCACGCAGGGATTTCGCTTGCGGGCAAGAAGGTTGTCATCCTCGGTAGCGGAGGGGCTTCCCTCACCGCGCAATCTGTGGCAAAGGCGGCCAGTGCGAAAGAGATCGTCGTCGTTTCCCGCGGGGGAACGGACAACTACGACAATCTCAATCGCCATGCGGATGCGCAGGTGCTCGTCAACACAACGCCCATCGGCATGTACCCGCACACGGGAGAACTGCCCGCAGATCCGGCACTGTTTCCCGCTTGCGAAGGCGTATTGGAGCTCATCTACAACCCCCGCAGAACCGCGCTGGCGTTTCGCGCGGCGGAGCGCGGCATTCCCAGCTCAGAGGGGCTTTCGATGCTCACGGCGCAGGCAAAGGCGGCGGAAGAGCTATTTTTCGGGCGGGCAATTCCGGACGGCGAGAACGAACGTATTCTGCACCTCATGCGGCAAAGCACGCAGAATATCGTACTCATTGGCATGCCGGGCAGCGGGAAGACGACCGTCGGAACCGCGCTTGCGCGGCTGACGGGGCGAGCGGCAATCGATCTGGACGAGAAGATCATGCAAGCGGACGGCAGGACGATTCCGGAGATATTCGCGCAGTCCGGCGAGGCGGCGTTTCGCACACTGGAGCGGGAAGCGGCGCAAACATGGGGCAAAGAGAGCGGGCTGATCCTCGTTACCGGCGGCGGCGTCGTCAAGGATGAGCGAAATTATCATTCGCTCAAACAAAACGGGCGCATCTACCAGATTGAGCGGGCATTATCGCTTCTTCCGCGTGAAGGCCGGCCACTTTCGCAGGCGGCAGACCTCAACGCGATGCTGCGCGAACGCGCGCCGCTGTATGCGCATTTTCGTGACGCGAGCATATCCAACAAAACAACACCGGAAGATACGGCAAAGCAAATCTGGCAGGAGTTTTGTGGCAATGCCGACTGAAATGATTGGAGAGAGAGCATGAAGATTCTCGTCATCAATGGCCCAAACCTGAATTTGCTCGGCCTGCGGGAGCCGGATATCTACGGCAAACGCACCTACAGCGATCTTGTCGAGATGATCCGCACGGAGGCTGAGCGTCTTGGTGTGACGGTTGATTTTGTGCAGAGCAACCATGAAGGTGCTCTGGTGGATGCGATTCAGGGGGCTTATCAGACGGCGGACGGCATCGTGATCAACCCCGGCGCGTATACACACACGAGCATCGCCCTGCTCGACGCGGTGAAGGCGGTTGGCGTGCCGACCATCGAGGTGCACATCTCCGATCCCGACCTGCGTGAGGAGTTCCGAAAGGTGTCCTATATTCGCGCAGCCTGTATTGCCAGCATCAAAGGCCACGGACTGGAAGGATATTTAGAGGCGATGCGCCTGCTTGTAAAGAGGGTGTAATGCCATCAAGAAACACTATAGCGTGACACGCAAAAGCTTCCGGTTTCATTCCGGAAGCTTTTGCGTGTGTGGAAGCGGGATTTGGGTTATTTGACAGAATTGTAGAGCATCGGGTCTTTTGCGGTGACGCGCTTGACGAAGAGCATGCATGTAAGTCCAACGACGAGGAAGAGCAGGATGGAGCCGATGGCCCAATAGAGCCCGTTGTGCTCTGCGGTGATCGCATCAAACCCGTGATTGAGATACCAGTTATTCATCCGGAAGGACAGCGTGCCGAACACGAGCGGGCCGATGAAGGTAGAGGTGCGTCCGGCCACAGAGAGAAATCCGTAGAACTCTGCGGTCTTTGCGGCGGGCGCGAGTTGGCTGACCATCGAGCGGCTGACCGCCTGTGCGCCGGAGAGAGAGAACCCTGCAAAGAACCCAACAACAAAGAACAACGCGAGACTGTTTGCAAAGAACAATGCAATGATGCAGGCAATCAGGAGCACGAGCGAGATTAGAATGGAGTCTTTGCTGCTAAAACGATCCGAAATTTTGCCAAAGAGCAGCGCGCCGGCTGCGCCGGAGATCTGTATGACGATGACAAACAGAATCAGCTGAATCTGCGTCATGCCAAAGAGTGTTCCGCCGATGATGGCTGCAAAGTCCATCAGCATCATGATACCGTCGTTATAGATCAGAAAAGCGACGGTGTACTTGATGAATTCTTTATAGCTCTTGATAGAGCGGAAGGTCTGCATAAGGCGCTCGAACGCGGTGCGGATGTTTCCCTTTTCCGGTTTTTCGCCGGAATTCTCATCCGCTTCCTTGACCCAAAGCAGCGTCGGGATGGAGGAGAGGAGATAAAACGCTGCGGTGATCAGGAAAGCATAAGGAATCGGGAAGTTCTTGATCAACTGGATCGGAATGAGCACGAGAACCAGCGCCGCGATGCCGCCTAGCATACCGATCGCCCAACCCTTGCCGGAGACAGACCCGATTTTTTCCGGCGTGGAGACGGAGGTGAGCAGCGCGTCATAAAACACCTGCGCGCCGCGGTAACCGATCTCTGCAAGAATGAAATAGAGCATGCCTGTGAATACATCCCCTTTATGGACAAAGAAGAGCATGGCAGTAAACACGATGGACAACACGGTAAACGCCATCAGGAACGCTTTCTTGGATTTGGAATAGTCTGCAATCGTGCCCAGAATGGGTGAAATGACGGCGACGAGAACCGCTGCAATGCCGACGGAGATGCCCCATAGGTGTGTTCCTTCCGCGCCGCCGACGACCGTGCCTTTAAAATAGGCGGAATAGACGGCAAGCAGAATGACGGAAGCGTATGCAGAGTTACCGAAGTCATAGAAATACCACGCTCTGCGTGGCCGTTTTGTGGGATCGTATGGTTTTTTCATCAATATTACCTCCAATGATACAATAGCGATGGCTTGGGATGCGGGAGGACATCACCCCGAATGATGGGATTTGCTTCTATCTGATCTCCCGAAAGGGTTTTTGCGGGGCGCGGGAAGGAATTCACCCCTAAAAGCGCAAGGACTCTATCAGCTCCCCTATTTATGCCAATTGTACTCCTCACGAGCCGCGCGGGCAACGAAGAATCAGCAGTAAATACGAGTAAAATGTGCATATCAGCCATATTTTACATTGGCGGGGAAAGGTGAAAGGATATAAAAAAATCCTCCGCAAACTGCGGAGGATGAGAGGCTTCTTTTTGCCTATCGATGGAATGAGGAACGGACCTTACGCTTTGGGTTCGTCATCCTTTTTGTCAAACGCGTTGACGACGGCATCTTTTGCATTCAAAACAGCTTCTTTTGCCTTTTCCGCGTACTCCGGTGCTTTCTCCTTCACGGTTGCTGCGGCATCGGTTACGGCATCCTTGGCTTTTTGCACATATTCGGGGGCTTTTTCCTTGACGGTCTCGGCCGCGTCGTTGACGGCTTCTTTTACATCCTCGGCGGCGTCTTTTGCCTTCTGCGTGAAGACGGGCGCCTTTTCTTTGATCGCACTCGCTGCGTCCTGATAGACTTCCGTCGCGGCTTTTTTCACCTCTTCGAAGTAGTCTTTCACATCGACTTTTCCATCGCCGTTGACATCCTGAACGCCGTCAGGATTATTTTCCTTCACCTGTTCGGCAACCTTCACAGCGGCGACGGTTGCGCCGGCGGTCACACCGATGCCCAAGAGCTTTTTTAAGAAACCCATGATGGTAACCTCCTCTTTTTTTACCATTATAGTTGATTTAGGAATGATTCGCAATAGAATGAGACATCGAATAAATAGATCAAATATCAGCGTTGTTGCAGGCAAAATTGGTGTATGATATCTTCAAAGGAGATCGTTTGCTGCACACCATGAGTTGGTACAGCGCGCAAAAGGGGAGAGGACGATGTTTCAGATTCAGGTCTCGCGGCTCACACCGGAGTTGTTTCATATGGCGCAAACCGGCGCCACAGAGCGGACGGCGCTGATTTCGATCATGGATCACAAGCGTGATTGCGCTACGCGTTATCCCTCTACTGGTGTGCTCCGCCTTTGCTTTGACGACGCGGAGGAAACCGGATTTTGGCAAAACTTGATGACGCAGGAGCAAGCAGACGCGATCTGCGCGTTTGTCCTGCAATATGGGCGGGAGATCGACACTCTGATCATACACTGCACCGAGGGCGTCTCACGCAGCCCTGCGGTCGCGGCCGGCATTCTCGGCGGCCTGCGACAGGACGAGGGAATCATTCGCCGGAACCCGACGTATCACCCGAATTCATTCGTCTATCAGATGGTGCGGGAGGCGTTTGTGCGCGGTGTGCGCTGGAAAAAATAGAATAAACGGGAGGAAGAACACTTGCCGGGTCAACGAAAAATACTCTATTCGCGCAAGAGCGCGTGCATCGAGCCGCTCAGGCTTTTGATTGAAGAGCAAACACATAGAACCCTGGTTGCCTGGGCGCTGGAGTGCGCAAGCCGCCCGCTTGCGTTTTTTGAGGGGCGAGTTGCATGCGAACTGCGTCCGCGTGAAGCGGTCAACCGGACGTATCTTTGGGCGCAGGGCGAGATCAAGATGCCCGAAGCAAGGCGCGCAATTCTTGCGGCGCACAAGGCGGCGGGCGAAGCAGGCCGGATCGATCTATGCGCGGAAGCCGCCGCACGCGCGGTTGGCCATGCCTGCGCGACGGTGCACGCTGCGACGCATGCGTTAGGGCTTGTGTTTTACTGGTTGACTGCGGTTGCGCGCAATACCGCGCCGGAACAACGGGATTTACGTGAGCAAGAAGAGCTCGCGTGGCTGACGGAACGCCTGCTGTATTGGCAGGATCATATCGAAAACTGGAACGCACCTTGGGCGGCGTTCCTGCTGCGCGAAGCACCGAATCAAGAGAAGCTTTTGCACGAGAGAAAAGGCTGATAAACCGATCAACAGCCCGCCTTACGGCGGGCTCAGAGCATCGACAAACCCCGCTAAGGGGGTATAGGGGATCGAAAATTCCCCATCTTCCAATCAAATTCGGCGATTCATTCGCTGAATTTGCTAAAAATGGCGCTTTTAGCGGTATTTTTTACCCAAAGCAAAACCCATCGGCGAAGTCCGCAGGACTTTGTCGATGGGCTGAGCCCGCCTTACGGCGAGCTGTTTTGAGGGCGAACGATCTGCCGTTATGCGCTTTTGGACGATAGATAATACAGCGGCAGCGCAAGCAACTGCGCGCCGACGGATACCGCAATCATCGCGGGGATGCTGAAATCATACAGCGCGCCCAGCAACCAGCTGCCGAGGAACCAGAACACGCCAAAGACGCATTCGAAGATGCCATATCCCGTGGCGCGGCTTGCCTTGGGCACGATGTTTGCCACCGCGGCCTTCAGGATTGACTCCTGCGCACCCATGCCGATTCCCCACATTGCAATGCCGACAAGCAGCGCAAGATTGCTCGTTCCGCCGAAGATGAGCAGCGCAAACGGCGCGGAGAGCGCGGTGGAAATCATCAGCGCGCGTACGCCTTTCTTGTCATACAACAACCCGAATACCATCGCGGAGGCGGCATCGACCAGCATCGCGCCCGCGTAAAGCAGCGGCAGTGTTCCGCTGTTGACAAACGAGCCTGCTTCCGAAAGCCCGGCAGAAAGCGCGGTATGCGTGCGTGAAACATGCATCAAAATCAGCGAATAGTCGATAAACCCAAACGCAAAGAGGCTGATCCCCGCAAGGTAGAGGATGAATTTCCGATTCAGACGAAACGGGATGAGCTGCTTGGGTTCCGGCTCAAACTGCTCCGGATTCGGGAATTTTCGTTTGGTGACGAACAGCATGGCGATGGTGGCAATCGCGGGAATGATCAATAGCGCAAGGGCAAAGGAATACCGCTGCACAAGGCTTCCATCGGTTTTGAACAGGAGTACAAGATAGAGCATCACAGGGCCGAGAAACGCGCCGAACTGATCGACCAGTTCCTGAATCGCAAAGCTCTTGCCGACGCCTTCCTGCGTTGCCGCAAAGGACATCAGCGTGCTCTTGGCGGGTTTTTTGATCGCCTTACCGATGCGCTCTATGACGATCAGCCCGCTGGCGAATACCCAGCCGTGTTCCCCCGCGAGGGCGAGGGCTGGCACCGCAAGCACATCAATCACATAACCGATGATCGTGATGAGCCAATAGCGCTTGGTTTTGTCTGCAAAGTGCCCGAACAGAAGGCGCAGGGAATAGCCCGCAAGTTCGCCAAGGCCGGAGACAAAGCCGATTGTCGCGGCAGATGCGCCAAGCAGTGAGAGATATGCCCCGCGAATACTCGCCGCGCCCTCGTGTGTCATGTCCGAAAGCAGACTCACAACGCTAAAGAGCAGGATAAATGTCATCGCAGGTGTAATGGATAGGAGTTTCTTCTTCATATCGTCTTCTATGCCATTTCCAGTTTGTTTGGTGAATGGGGGTTCATCTCGTATTTTAGACTTGAGGTGTTCGCGCGTCAATGAATGGCGCTGCCAAACAGGTAAAATATCTTTGATCATCTCAACCTTTGGATAGGATACAAGGCTTATCGACAAAGATTAAGCCCGCGCCGTGTGGCGCGGGCTTTGTGCTGGAACGCGGTGTTTTGCGTTTATTCAACGTCTTGCAGCGCGTCGTAGCCTTCCTCACCCGTACGCACCTTGATGACATTCTCCACATCGTAGACGAAGATCTTGCCGTCTCCAATGTGCCCGGTATAGAGTACGCTCTTGGCGGTCTCGATGACGGTGCACACCGGAACCTTCGTGACCACGATCTCGACTTGCACCTTTGGCAGGAGGTTGACTTCGGTCTCAACGCCGCGATAGAATTCCGACTTGCCTTTCTGCATGCCGCAGCCAAGCACCTGGGTCACCGTCATACCGGTGACGCCGATCTCGTTCATCGCGGTTTTCAGCGCCTCAAAGCGGCTTTGCTTGGTGATGATTTCCACCTTGGTGATCTTTACGTCGGAACCAACCACCTTGGCAGGTTTGCTGACAAGCTCGACGGGAACCGCCGCGTCGATGCCGACAGAATGCACGCCGGGCGCGGGTTGCTTATGGAACGGCACATAGTTGAACCGCCGGAGTTGCTTGATTTCCGCGTTGTCGGCGGAGTCATAGTCCAGCTCGCTCTGCACCAGTTGATTGTCCGGGTAGGCCAGAACGCCCATCTCGGGGAGATCGAGACCTTCCAGTTCCGCCTCCGGTGCGATGCGGATGCCCCAGATTTTATCGAGCACTTTGAAGAAGACAAAGGAGACGCCAAAGCCCCAGATGAAGAGCACCGCAACCGCGATAAGCTGCGCTAAAAACTGCGTTGCGTCGCCATAGAACAGCCCGCGCACGCCACCCGCAACGCCGTTGAAACCATCGCCATACTTTCCATCCGCAAACAGACCAAGCGCGAGGACACCCCAAAGTCCGTTGACACAGTGGACGGAAATTGCGCCGACCGGATCATCCAGCTTGAGTTTGCTTTCCACAAACGAGACGGAGGCGCATACGAGAAGCCCCGCCACAAGACCGATGAGAAACGAAGAGATTCCGTCTACAAAGGCGCATGGCGCGGTGATCGCGACAAGACCTGCAAGCGTGCCGTTTGCGGTCATGGAAGGATCGGGCTTGCCAAACTTGACCCACATATAAAACATCGCAACCAGACCACCGATTGCGCCTGCAATCATCGTGTTGGTGGCGACGACGGAGAGCCGGAAGTCCGAAGAGTTGAGTGTGCTGCCCGCGTTAAACGAGAACCAGCAGAAGAAGAGGATGATTGTACCGATGATCGCCATCGGAATGTTGTGACCGGGGAAGGCGCGCGCCGTGCCATCTTTTTTGAATTTGCCGATGCGCGGGCCGATGACGATTGCACCGGCAAGCGCAATCATACCGCCCATCGAGTGCACAACCGCGCTGCCGGCAAAGTCCACAACGCCGTGGCCGAGGCCAAAGTTTGCGCCAAGGGTTGCCAGCCAGCCTCCACCCCAGACCCAGTTGCCAAAGAGCGGATAGAGCACCATCGAGATGAAGAAGGAAGTGATGACGACCGCGGAATATTTCACGCGCTCTGCCATAGCTCCGGTCGGAATCGTGACCGTGGTATCCATGAACACCATCTGGAAGAAGAAGAGCGCGTAGATGCCCGCGTCATACGTGCCGTTGAGCATGAAGCCCTTGTAGCCGAAGATACCGCCAAGACCGGGGATTTTCACCATGGAATCCAGCGCGGCACCGCCACTGCCGAGGCCGGCCGCGCCGCCGCTGCCGCCCATCTGGAGCGCGAAGCCGACCAGAAAATAGCCGATTGCGCCGACAAGGAAGACCATAAAGTTCATAGTGATCGTGTGCGCCGCGTTTTTGCCGCGGCAGAAGCCCGTTTCCACCATCGCAAAGCCGCATTGGAAGAAGAATACCATGAACGCGCAAATCATCACCCATGTGTAGTTTGCGCCAAAGTAGGCTTTGTTTGCCGTGGTTGCTACGTCGTTGAGCGTCTCTGTTTCGGTGGTAGCGATATATCCCGCACCGGTCGGGTCGGCTGCCGGGGATTGCATGGGGAAGAAGAGCAGAAGCACTCCTCCAACAAGGGCGAGAAGGACAACGATGATAAAGATGGACTTTTTCATAAAATTACCTCCCGTTATTTTGCAAACTTGATTGTTTGAAAGAACCTTGTTTCTGTAAGCGGGATGGATGAAGCGGCCGCATCAGGAACGCGGCTTCTTTGCCTTGCGGAAATTCTCCCAGGAGAACCCGGCGGATTTCATCACCTCTTGCCGGAGCTTGGAGAGGGACATAAGATACCGAATGCCGAGAAAGAGGATCACCATCCCGAAGACAAAGCCGGGAATCGTGGACGACATCACCTGCATCTGCACGTTGCAGATTGCGCTGTAGGCGCAAAAACCAGCGCCGAGCAGCATGATCACAACCGACAATACATAGAGAATAATGATCATGGCGGCTTTCCCCTTCGCCGTGGGTGGATTGGCTGTCACTGTATGCACCATTTTTATTCAACCTCCTACCGACCTTTTCTCAAACGAGGATTCCGGGATCAATCGATATTACTTTCTCCCAAACAGCCGAAAACGCCTTTGTTTGGCATCATTTGGATCAAGCAAAAGCAAAGGCGCTCCGGGGAAGCCCCAAAGCGCCTTTGCTGATGGAAAAGTTATATATGATATACAAAAACTTGTCAAGGGAATCTTTTATATGGAGTTATGCTAAAAGAAGTTTTGTGATCAACAACGAAGAAGCGTAGCTCCTAATTGCTGAAAAAAGCCAATCAACTCCATTTTTTTGCTTCAATGAACCAAAGCATTACAGCCGCGGGATTTGCCCCGGCTCGGCCTTCTTTTGCTTTGGATTGATGCGGATATTGCCGATAGCGATCAGAACATAGCCGATGATGAGGGACAAGATGATTCCTTTCAGCACGTCCGGCTCGGCAAGGTAAAGAGGAACGCTGCGGATTGCTTCTCCAACCGTCACTCCGTAGGATTCGTGGAAGTTGCGATAGATGGAGACCGCGAGCCCGAGATATTCGCTCGCAATCGGCATCATGAGCGCAACGATGGTGGAGAGAATTTCACCGCGCCGGTCGATGCCACCCGCGAGTTTTGTGTAGCCAAAGATGGCCCCGCGAATCATCAGCCAGCCGCAGATGCCCGCGATAAAACCCACTTGACCCAGTATGACCCAGGCGAGAACGCCGGGGATACTGCCGAGCAGCGCGCCGATAAGACCGGGGAGCACAGGGTAGGAACTCTTCTCTGCAGAAAGCTGCCCCAAGATCATCTCCGTCGAGAAGGGTGTGGCGGTTGAAGCGGGCTGTTCGTCCGGTGAAAGCTGTGCCGAGGTATCTAAGGATGGTTCAGACGGGGAAGAAAGAAGGGTTTCCGGTTCGTTCATTGCTTTGTATTCCTTTCGATGCACTGGGAAATCCGCGGATCCTTTACGCGTTCGTATAGTAGATACGGCTATCATAACCAAAAAACGCGATAGATTCAAGCGATTTTTGTGCAAGCGTGTCGCGGGGCAAAAACAGAAAACCCGAGTGGAGATTGTAACTTTGTCGCAAAATTCTGTTGATGCGTGACGCTGTCGCTTGACAATTCAGACAATTGTGCTACGTTGTATTTATTAAGATCGAATACCCCAATGCGGGGCAAAGACAGGACAACATCGTCAGAAAGTTGAGGTTTGAATAGATGAGCCAGCAGACAATTTCCAAGATTGTAGCAAGAGAGATTCTCGATTCGCGCGGCAACCCCACGGTTGAAGCAGAGGTGACCACCAGCGGCGGCGTGGTCGGTTGGGCTGCCGTTCCCTCCGGCGCGTCCACGGGCGCGTATGAGGCGCTGGAACTGCGAGACGGCGACAAGAGCCGCTATCAGGGCAAGGGTGTGCAAAAAGCGGTCAAGAACGTGCATACGATGCTTGCGCCCAAGCTTGTCGGCATGGACGTGACGGGTCAGCGAGAGATCGACTACAAGATGCTCGCCATCGACGGCACGGCGGACAAGAGCAAGGTTGGTGCAAACGGCATTCTTGCGGTTTCGCTCGCGGTCGCAAACGCCGCGGCAAAGACGCTCGATCTGCCGCTGTATCGCTACATCGGCGGGGTGAACGCGCATGTTCTGCCTGTGCCGATGATGAACGTGATCAACGGCGGAAAGCACGCGGACAACAACATCTCCAGTCAGGAATTCATGATTATGCCTGTCGGTGCGCCTTCGTTTGCCGAAGGTTTGCGCTGGGGTGCGGAAGTGTTCCACACGCTCAAGGGAATTCTGCACAAGAAAAACCTGAGCACCTCCGTCGGCGACGAGGGCGGCTTTGCACCGAACCTTTCCGGCGAAGAGGAAGCGCTCGAAACCCTGTTGGAAGCCATATCAAAGGCAGGATTTGTGCCCGGCAAGGACTTTATGCTCGCCATGGACGCCGCCAGCACCGAGATGTTTGACGAGGCGAAGAAGGCAGGCAAAGAGGGAAGCTATCTATTCTGGAAGACCGGCGCGCTCAAGACGCGGGATCAGATGATTCGCTATTGGGCAGATCTCTCCGCGAAGTATCCCATCATTTCGATTGAAGACGGGTTGGCCGAGGAGGACTGGGACGGTTGGAAGCAGCTTCGGAAGGAACTGGGCGACAAGATTCAACTCGTGGGCGACGACCTGCTCGTGACCAACACCAAGCGCCTTGCGCGGAGCATTGAGGAGGAGAGCGTTAACTCAATTCTCATCAAGGTCAACCAGATCGGCTCTCTCACTGAGACGCTGGAAGCCATCGAGATGGCGCAACGCGCGGGCTTCACCGCCGTGACCTCGCACCGCTCCGGCGAGACGGAGGACACGACGATTGCAGATATCGCGGTTGCGACCAACTCCGGGCAGATCAAGACCGGCGCGCCTTCGCGGACGGATCGCGTTGCGAAATACAACCGCCTGCTTCGCATCGAAGATCAGCTTGGTTCTGCCGCCGTCTATGCGGGCAAGAATGCCTTTGGCAAGATCGGCAAGCGAATCGGATAATATTCATACGAATGCAAAGCCCCGAAACCACTCGGTTTCGGGGCTTTTTTACGCATCAAACGTTCAATCTGCGGCAAGGCCGAGTATCGAAAGCACGTCTAGCGGAGTCGGCGGATAGTAGTCCGCCGGGATGGTGACATCCGTCGTGCCCCAAACAGCCAGCGCACCCTTTGCGCCCGCCGCGGCGGCGCACTGCATATCATACGGCGCATCGCCGAGAAAAAGAATCTCAGCAGGCTGAATGCCAAAGTGGTCTGCCGCATAGAGAAGCGGGTCAGCGGCGGGTTTTGGGTTTGCGACATCGTCCGCACAGACGGCGAGGTCAAAGTAGTGCGCCAAGCCGTATTTATGGAAATGATCTTCAAACAGATCGCGTCCTTGCGATGTTGCAACACCAAGCGGCAATCCCGCGTTTTGAATCGCGGAAAGCAGCGTGTGTATTCCCTCAAACGGTTTGTTTTCGCCCGCCAGAGGCGCGTAATACTTGCTCCAAGTGCGGAGTGTCAGCTCCCAATCCGGAAGGGTAAACAAATCGTTAAGCGCAGAGCTGGGCAACCCCAGCATCTTGCGCAGATACTCCGGCGGGTGGCGTCCGCCGCCTGTGTCCGCAACGGCGCGCTCCAGCGTGAGGATCAGGTTCGGCGCGGAGTCGATCAAACACGCGTCAATATCAAACATGACTGCTTTGCAGTTTTTCATCGGCATCGTTTTCATACGATGGGAACTGTATCAGCTTTTTGGATGCAGGTCAACCCGAATAGTCGGGTTCTGGCAAAAAAACAAGGGGCTGCCATTTCCAGACAGCCCCAAGGAGTGAATACTCTGGTTTTTAGAAAGCGCCGCGGCCTTTGAGTGTGCCGATGACGAGCGCCGCGATCAGAAGGATGAACAGCACCGCGATGATGATATTGAGCGACTTGACGGTCAACGGGACGCGCGCAAGCAGCTTTTCATACCAACCCTCTTTGGCCTGCGTGATTGGGTCGGGACGCTTTCCGTCCCATTGATTGCCGTTCTGCTGCTCCATACGGGTTACCGCTTGGCGACATACTTGCGGATGTCGAGCGCGACGGCGATGATGATGACGATACCTTGCACGATGTAGGTGTATGAGGTTTCAACACCCATGAACTGCATCGCGATCTTCAAGAGTTCAAACACCAGAACGCCGATGAGGATGCCGCTGATGCGGCCGACGCCGCCGTTGGTGGAAACACCGCCGATGGTGCAGCCCGCGATGGCCTCCAGTTCATAGCCCATGCCCATGTTGACCGACGCGCCGCCGGATTTTGCGCCGAGCAGGAACCCCGCAACGCCATACATCAAGCCCGCTGTCATATAGATCACAAGCTTGGTTTTGACCGTGTTGATGCCCGAGACTTCCGCAGAGTTTTCGTTTCCGCCGATGGCATACATGTATTTGCCGTGCGGTGTCTTGTTGTAGACAAACCACATGATGACACCGACGACCAGCGCGATCAGCCCGAGGTAGGGAAGAAGCTGAATGCCGAAGATGGAGCCGTTGGAGATGCTGGTGTAGTCTTTGCGAAGGCCGCCGATGGGCTGCGCACCGGTGAAGACGAGGCACGCGCCGTAGACGATGGTCTGCATGCCGAGCGTTGCGATGAACGGCGGCACATTGAGCAGCGAGATGACAAGACCGTTGAGGAGGCCGATCAGAACGGAGACGATGATCACGCCCAGAAGGACCACAAGCATCGGTAGCTCGCCAATATTGGGATAGACCTTTGCGGAATAATCCGAAGCCTGCATGAATGTTGCCGCGATGCAGGCGGCGAGGCCCACCGTGCGGCCCGCGGAAAGGTCGGTACCCTTCGTGATCAAGCAACCGGAGACGCCGACCGCGATGATGAAGCGAACAGCGGTGTTGCTGATCAGGTTTTTAAAATTGTACATCGAAAAGAACGTGGGGCGCAGGATGCCGACCACGATCGCGGCTCCGATCATGAAGATGATCATCGCATTGTTGAGCAGGAAATTACCAACAGACTTTTTTTCTTTCATGTAACCCTCCGTCAATCAGCAGGCAAGGCACGCGGCCAGCTCTGAAATACTTGCAATAAATAACATATTGAAATGATGGATGTAACCCGTCAGGAGGCAAAGCGCGTGGCCAGCTCCATGATGGTCTCCTGATTCATGTCCTTGCCGTCGACAACGCCGGTCACCCGGCCGTCGCACATGACCATGATGCGATCCGCCATGCCGATGAGCTCCGGCATCTCTGAACTGATCATGATGATGCTCTTGCCCTGCTTGGCAAGCTCGGCGATGATGCAGTAGATTTCATACTTTGCGCCGACGTCAATGCCGCGCGTCGGTTCGTCCATAATCAGCACATCCGGATCGTTTGCCAGCCAGCGGCTGATGATGACCTTTTGCTGGTTTCCGCCGGAGAGGGACTGAATCTGCGTCTTGATGGACGGCGTCTTGATGCTGAGTTTTTTGACGTTGTCCTTGACCAACTGGGCAATCTTTTTGTCGTTGAGCATGGTGCGCATGATCAAATACTGCGAAAGAGAGGCGACAGAGACGTTGTCCGAAACGCTTAGAACACCAAAGATTCCGCTGCCGCGCCGGTCTTCTGTCAGGAGCGCGATTCCGTTTTCAATCGCATTTTTCGGTCGCGTGATTCTGAGATGCTTGCCAAGATAGGTGATGGTTCCGCGTTCACTTGCGCGAAGGCCGAAAATACCCTCCATCAGCTCGGTCCGCTGCGCACCGACGAGGCCGGAAACGCCAAGGATCTCTCCTTTTTTCAGCTCGAAATTCACATCGCGGAACGACTTTGGATGGATGGAGGTGAAGTCCTCCACCTTGAGAATGACATCTCCGGGCACATTTTCGCGCTTTGGATAGAGGTTTGTGAGTTCTCTGCCGACCATCTTCGTGATGATGAGGTCGGTTGTGAGTTCGCGGCTGGGCCACGTACCGATGTATTTGCCATCCCGCATGATGGTGACTTCGTCCGAAATTCGGAGAATTTCGTCCATCTTGTGGGAGATATAGATGATCGAGCAGCCGTTCTTTTTGAGTCGCTCAATGATGGAAAACAGCGTTTCCACCTCATTTTGCGTCAGCGAAGAGGTCGGCTCGTCCATGATGACGATCTTTGCGTTGGCGGAGACGGCTTTTGCGATCTCGACCAGCTGCATCTGGGAGACCGAGAGAGAGCCGAGCTTCGCCTTCGGGTCAAAGTTCAGGCCGAGGCCCTTGAGCAGGGTTCCGGTCTGTTCAAACATCTTTTTATGATCCACGGTCTTGATCAGACCGAGAAATTTCTTCTCCGGATAGCGCCCGCAATAGATATTCTCCGCGATTGGGCGCTCGGGAATCGGTTGGAGTTCCTGATGCACCATCGCGATGCCTTTTTGCAGCGCGTCGAATGGGTTTTCGATTTTGACGGATTCGCCGTTATAGACGATCTCGCCTTCGTCCATCTTATACACGCCGAAGAGGCATTTCATCAGCGTGGACTTGCCCGCGCCGTTTTCACCCATCAGTGCGTGGACGGTACCGGGTCTTAGGTGTAGCTGTGCGTTGTCAAGCGCTTTTACGCCCGGAAAGGACTTGCACACACCTTTCATCTCAAGCACGTATTCCTGCATTTGTTTGTATTCCCCTTGTTCGCGTTGATCCGTTGATATGAGGAATTGCGTGCGGCATGAATCCGCACGCAATTCCCATTGTTTCGTGTGTAAAAAACGCTTACGCGACCTTCTGGTAGTCGACCCAGAGGTAGGTCTCAACCGGTTCGCCCATGATGTACTTCACGGCTGCGTCAACCGCGGTGTGGCTCTGGCCAATGTGATCGTTGAGCACAGTACCGGTCATGGTGCCGTCCTTAACCATCTGCACGCACTCGGCAAGCGCGTCCACGCCAACCAGATAGATGTCCTTACCAACGGTACGGCCCGCGGCGACGATCGCCTGGTAGGCACCCAGCGCCATGCCGTCGTTGTTGCAGAAGATAACGTCGATCTTATTGCCGAACTGTGCGAGGGCGTTGGCTGCAAGCTCCTGGCCCTTTTCCTGTGCCCAGTCGCCGCGCTGTTTGAACAGCTCTTCGACCTTGATGCCGGCATCCGTCAGCGCCTTGATGGAGAACTCGGTGCGGTACTGCGCGTCCACGTTCTCCGGGTCGCCCATGATCATGACATAGCTGACCACGCCGTCGCCGTTCTGGTCGCCCTTGTTGGGCAGGCTCGCGATGATTTCGCCCTGGTAGGTGCCGCTCTGACGAGCATCGGCGCCAACGTAGCAAATCTTGTCCCATGCCTTCATATCGTCGGCGGAGGGCTCACGGTTGATGTAGACGACCGGCACGCCGGCTGCCTTGGCTTTGTCGGTGATGGTGGCTGCGGAGGAGGACTGCACGAGGTTGACGATCAGCACGTCCACGCCCTGCGCGAGGAAGGTGTCGACCTGGTTGGTCTGCTCGGCCATGTCGCCTTTGCCGTCCACGACGGTGACTTCGTACTTGACGGTGTCGGTCTCAAGGCTCTTGAGGTAGCTCTCGAGCTCCTGACGGTAGAGGGTCATGAAGTTGTCGTCAAACTTGTAGATGCAAACGCCAACCTTGTAGGTTTTGACGGCATCTGCTGCGGGTTCTGCTGCCGGTGCTGCTGCTTCCGCTGCGGGCGCTTCTGCTGCGGGGGTTGCTGCCGGTGCTGCGCAGGCAATCGCACTCAGGGCGAACGCGAGAACGAGCACGAACGTTAGAATTTTCTTCATTTTCTTTCCTCCAGATTTGATAAGATATGATACCCGTGTGTCGGGTACATACACATCTTAACGGCGCTTAATTGTAAAAACCATGCAAAATTCTCGCTGAAACCATCGAAAATCTATGATGATTATGCCGCGGGAGCAAAGAAATTCATATATACAATTGATCCAAGGCGATTATGCAAAAACTGTAACAAAACGTATGGAAAAGTGAAAAATTCAGATGGAATTGGGAGAATCGTTCTTGTTTTTGGCAGGATGATTGCGGTTTATGCGCCTATTATAACGCAGAATGTCTTCCGCGACAATTCTATTTTTTTGAACGAAATGCTCAAAAAAACTGCCCGTGTGGGCAGCAGGATACTACGGGATGAAGTCCGCCTTCACAACGTACATGGGTGCGCGCACCGTGCGATCCGCGCTGATATCGGCGATTTCTTTCGGGTCTTTGTCCATTGCAAGCGCACATGCAATATCAAAGATCAACTTTGCCTGCGCGGCATAGTCGATCACCACGGTACCGAGCATCTTGCCTTCCTTGACGGCGGCAAGCCCCGCGGGCGTTCCGTCGATTCCCACGATGTTGTTAAAGCTCAAGCCACGCCGTTCGACTGTGTCGACCACGCCCAGCGCCATATCGTCATTGTTGCAGATGATGAGCTCAATCTGGTCGCCGTATTTCTCAAAATACTGGTCGGAGAGCGCGGCAGCCTGGCTGCGCACCCAGCTTGCGATGCCGCCGTCGAGTTTCTCGAGCTCGATGCCTGCGTCCTTGAGTGTCTGCACCGAAACCTCGGTGCGAATCATTGCGTCCTGATGGCGGATTTCGCCTTCGATGATGATGTATTGTACGATGCCGTCGCCGTTTTTATCGAATCGCGCGGGGTCTGCATTGTATGCGTCCACGACGATCTGCCCTTCGAGTCTGCCGTTTTCGGCTGGATCGGTGCCGATATAGTAGACGCGATCCCACTTTTGCAAATCTTCCTGCACCGGCTCGCGGTTGAAGAAGACGACGGGGATATCCGCGTCCATCGCGCGGTCGATCGTATAGGAAGCATCGGTGCGATCCACGAGATTGACGCAGAGCACATCGTAATTCATCGCGACAAAGCGGTCAATCTGCTTGTTCTGGTTGGTTTGGTTCTCCTGCGCATCGGTGAGATTCACATACACGCGTATGCCCGTATCCTGTTCGTAACGCGCGGCAATCTCCGTCAGCGAGAGCATCATGTTGGAGATGAAGGTATCGTCTTTGTTATAGATTGCAACGCCGAGGCTGATGGATGGCTCCTGCTCCGGGTCGTTGTTTGCGCAGCCCAAAAGAGGCAGGCAGAGCAGGGCCATCGTGACCGACAGCGCCCGCTTTACAGTGCGAGAAAGTTTCATAACCATACCTCCTTGAAGGATGATCTGCATTTCGTACGTTTGCAAGAAAACATTGCGTCAGGAGATCGGGAATAGGATATGCCGCAGCGGCTCGTCATACAGATGCGCCGCGTCCGCCACATAGCACGCCAGAATCTGGCCGTACTCCGTGTTGCGGTTTTCAATCGCGTCCACCGCGCTCTTGAGCGCAAGATAGCCCATCGCGTAGTCGTCTTCGACGATCAGGCGGCGGATCGCGCCGGATTCCAGATAGGAGAGCAGCGCGTTGGTGTAGCCGATGCCATAGAGTGCTTGCTGTCCGGTCTTTCGCATGCTCACGAGCGACTCCAGCGTGGGTTCGTCCAGCGCGGCAACGGCGACCCCGCTCGGTAGTTTTGCCCATTCGGAGGAGCTTGCGTCCCATTCGGATGTATAGTCCACACCCTGTTGCTGCATGACGTCGACAAAACCCGCTTCGCGGAGGCGGATGCGCGCGTTGTCGAGGCTTGCGCGGATCACGCAGCGCGTCACGCCATCGTGAATCATCTCGTTGGCGAGCATGCGCCCCATCTCGGTGTCGTCCGTGGAGATGCTGCGTATGGCGGAAGAGCCGTTCCAAACGGTGCCAAGCGAGATCACGGGGACAGAGATGGAAGACAGGTCAAGTTGCTCGGATAGGCTTGGGTTTTGCTGCAGGTTGATGATGATCGCATCGGTGTCCGCCTCCAGCTCGCGCTCCAAAGAGTTTCGCTGCTGTTCGGTCGTCATGCCGCTGTGCAGCGCAATCACCTGCAGGTCGATGTTGTAGTCCCGCGCCGCGCGGTCCAGCCCTTTCCAGACGTTCTGGCTGTAGTCGCCCTGCACGTCGTCGGTGATAATCGAAACGCGGTAAACCCGCACGTCGTCGTGTCCGCTGAAGGTGCGTATCACGATGACGCTCAGCAGGCAAACGAGGATTGCTGTCACGAGGATGAATGCGGTTTTTTCACTTTTTCCCAACGTTGCCCACCTCCTCTGTTTCGCAGCGGATCACCGGCAGCACAAGCGTGATGCAGGTGCCGACATCCGGCTCGCTCTCGATCAGGACGCCGTATTGATCGCCAAAGTAGAGCTTGATGCGCTCGTTTACGTTCTTGAGTCCGACGCCGGAGCCTTTTGAGACCGGCGTGTTTTCGATCAATAAGCGCTCCACCACATCCGGCGTCATACCAAGGCCGTTGTCTGCAACCGAAAGGTGCAGTTCCTCGCCATCAATGCGTGCGGAGATGGTGATTTTTCCGTCGCCGTCCATGAAGTCCATGCCGTGATAGATCGCGTTTTCTGCCAGCGGTTGCACGACGAGTTTGATGATGGAGAGATTTTTGACCTCTTCATCCATCACGATCTCGTAGGAGAATTTGTTTTTGTAGCGCATTTTCTGAATCGTCAGATAGTTTTGCACATGCTCCAGCTCATCCCGCACGGGGATGATATTCTTGCCGCGGCTGAGGCTGATGCGAAAGAGCCTTGCCAGCGCGGTGACGATATGCACCGCTTCCTTGGGTTGCTCTTTTTCAATCATCCAGACGATGATATCCAGCGCGTTGTATAAGAAATGCGGGTTGATCTGGCTTTGCAGCGCATCCAGCTCGCTCTTCTGTTTCTGTTCGTGCTCTAGGACGATGTCGTTGGTGAGCTGATGCAGCTGATCCACCATGCCCTGAATCGATGCGCCAAGATGGCGAATCTCATACGAACCGCCCTGATAGATCGCGGCTTTACCCGCGTCGCCATACTCCACGGACTGCACCGACTGCTCCAAATGTTTGATTGGCGCGGTCAGTTTGCGGGAGATATAGGAGTTGATCAGAATGACGATGTCAAAGAGGAACAGGAAGATGAACAGGACGAGCAAGAGGTTATCGAGCTGATTGAGCACAAGCCCCTGCTGCGGAATAACACCGACGATGCGCCAGCCGGTGTAACCGACCGTGCGGACGATGATGGAGCGGGACTCACCCTCAAATTTTTCGATATGTCCGCCGTCGTGATACGTTGCGGCGACGATGTTATTCTCTTTGGCCAGACCGGAAGCGATCAACTGCTGCTCCGGATGATAGATCAGTTCGCCGTTTGCGTCCATCAGGTAGAGATACCCGCCGTTTGCAAGGGAGACATGGTCAAACAACTCGGTCAAGCTATTGTATTTGAGGTCGATCAGCAGCACGCCCTGCATGGTGCTCTTCCCGCTCGTGATCTCCACGGCGGAGGAGAGGGAGATCACGCGGATGAAGCGGTGCTCTGCGTTGACAAACAGATTTTGAATCCCGGGCGGGGAGAAATGCAGGTTTTCCGTGCGATCCAGCGCCTTTTGAAACCACGGCGCGTCGGTGACCTTCACGCCCTGCTTACTCAGCGCGGGCGGCGCGGTCGCGAGGAGGTTGCCGTCCGAATCATACAGCGCAATGTTTTCCACATAGCTGACATAGGTGCCGTAGAGCAACTGTAGTTCGGAGTTGATGGAGTCGTTCTCGATATCGACGTTTTTGATGACGTTATAGTAGATTGCGTTAGAGAGACGGAGCATATCGCGCAGATAGGTATCGACAGACTGGTTGACCTGCTTGACGAGCATCTCGTTCTCGCTCTGGATCGTCTGTTCCAGTTGGCGGGAGAAATTCAGATAAAACAGCACGCCGGTGAGCACCATCGCGACGATTGCGCTGACGGTGAAGGAAAGGAAGACCGTATAACGGATGCTCGAACGCTCCGATCGCGAAACGAGCCTTCCGGAAAGATCGCGAAACAACGACTTTCCCAATTCGATCCACTCCCGTATGCTCCGCTTCGGCCAATGCCGGGCTGTTTGTCCGCTGTCGTTCGTACTTGTCTGTCGCTTCATGTTCCGTTTTCTATCGTTTTATGGCGAATGCTCGCCAGAATATCGCGCGTCGCGGTGACCGGATTTTGTTTATTTCCCCCGATATTGCGAAGGGGAAACACCGAATCTGCGCTTGAATACATAGGAAAAATAGTTTGGCTCGTCATAGCCGACCTGCTGCGCAATGGCATAGGTCTTTTCATCTGTCTCGCGCAACAGCTCCGCCGCGCGGTCCATCCGCAGGTCGGTTACATACTGCACAAAGCTCTTGCCCGTGTCCTGCTTGAAGATCGAGGAAAAATAGGACTGGCTGATATGCAGGTGCTCGCATACGCGCTCGACCGAGATATCCCCGTTTGCAAAGTGCTCCGCGATAAACTGCTTGGCTTTTTCAACCAATGTACCCGCCATCGACGAACGCCGCTGGCTCATATAGCCGCAGATACGCAGGCAAACCGCGATGAGCCACTGCTTCAGCGCGGAACGGTCGGCCTTGCCGCCCTCCTGAAAGAGCAGCATGCCTTCGCCGCCCATGATCTCCTCCGCGGGCAGGTCGTATCGCCCGATGATTTGGCCCAGGGCGTTGAGGATTCCCGTCACATAGGCGCGATATTTCCAGTCTCCCGGCTGCGCGCCGCTAAGTCCGGTTAAAATCTCCTCGATCTCGGATTCAATCTGCTCGGCGGAACCGAACTTGACCGCCGCAATCAGACGTTGTTCATACCGGCTGTCCAGCATGACGGGATGCCGCGTCATGTGCTCCACGTCACGGATATAGATCGCCTTGCCGCCGCCGACCACGCGGACGTATTCCAGCGCGGCGCGTGCCTCAAACAACGATTCCCTTAGATAGGACACCTCGGTGCAGCGCCGCCCGATGCCCGCCGTGATCTCCACGCCAAAGAGGCTTTTGCACTCCGCGCAGATTTCGTTTGCCGTCATCATCATGTTATCCACGGGGTCGGTCGCCCAGCTGGAGACCACGATGACGGTGTAAAAGCTCAAAAATGTGGCGTAGGAACACTTGCCTTCCAGCGCGGCGTCGATCTGCGCGCGCACGGAGACAGGCAAGAGTTCGGGGGTGATGACGCTGCCCGCCGGAATATGCGCGCTGGTGTCAAAGGCTGCAACGATCATGGGGTTTGTAATGTCAAGGCGGATGCCGTATTGCGCGATCAGGCGCGCGGCTTCGTCCGCGGGTACGCTCCCGGCGAGGATCTCACGCAGGCACTGGTCGCGCAGCAGGGGCAGCGCCTGTTCATAGCGCGCGCGGAGCGCTTCCACATCCTGCTTGGCGCGAAACTCCGCGTCCAACCGTGCCTTTGCACGGAGGAGCACCTGCAAGAGTTCGTCCGCATTCACGGGCTTGAGGACGTATTCCAGCACGTTTAGTTTGATGGCTTCCTTGGCGTATTCAAACTCGTCAAAGCCGGAGAGGATGATAAGTTTTGTCGCGGGAGAGCGCTTTTGCAGCTCTGCGCCGAGCGTCAGCCCGTCCATATATGGCATCTTGATGTCGGTGAGCACCACGTCCAGATCGAGAAACTCTGATTTTTCCAGCGCGTCCTGCCCGTTTTCTGCGGTGGCGACGATGGTAAAGCCGGCGGCATCCCAGTCCACACGGCCTGCAATGCCTTCGCGAACCTCATATTCGTCGTCTACAATCATGATACGGTAGTTGCGCATAGAATTACTTTCGAACGGTCAAATGGTGAGATATGTCAGGATTTGGTATGAATTTGCAGGGACATGCATTCGATTTCTCCGAAAATCTAAATCACATTTTATAGCGTCTGTTTACAGAAAGCAAATGCGGAATTCGGACAGCGCTAATCACGCCTTGTAAGCATGCGCCTTTTCACTTCGGCAACGGCTGTAGGAAAATCTTCCACACTTATTTTTGCCAGAACTGCGCAAGGCTTTCGGAAAGCGCCTCCTTGTGGCGAACACGCCGCATGTTCCAATGCGGCGGTAAAAGCGCGCGATAGTCCGAGAGCGAATATCGCGTGTCGATGAGTAGCAGCGCGCCGCGGTCGGTTTCGGTGCGGATGATGCGCCCGGCCGCCTGCAGCACCTTGCTCATGCCGGGGTATTGATAGGCGTAACGAAACCCGCTTTGATACGTTTCCTCATATGCCTCGCGCAGCACATCCCGCTCCAGGCAAACCTGCGGCAGCCCGACGCCGACCACGACCGCGCCGCAAAGTCGCTCGGCTGGCAAATCGATCCCCTCGGCAAACACACCGCCCATCACGGCAAGACCGATCGTGATTCCCTGCACATCCGGCAGGAACTGTGCAAGAAAATTTGCGCGCGCTTCGTCGTCCATCTTCGGCGACTGCTCCAAAAACACTGCCTCCGGCAGCAAGTCTCTCAGCAGCGCGGAAAGTTTACTTAGATACGCATGCGAAGGCGCAAAGACAAGATAATTGCCGCGTTCCCCCGCGTGGACAAACGCGCGGATCGATTCGCAGACGGCGTGCAGCGTCGCTTCCCGCGCGGCAAAGCGCGTGTCCAGCGAGAGATGGTATACCGCAAGGTTTTCCGGCGGGAAGGGCGAAGGCAGCGCGAGAAACGGCGTTTCCGCCTTGACTCCGCAAAGGTCGCGATAGAACGCAAACGGCGAAAGCGTCGCGGAAAAGAGAATTTCGCTGCGGCATTTTTTGTAGACCTCGGCGAGTTTTCCCGCGGCATCGGTGCAAAAGAGCGTGATCACCCGCGTGGTTTTTCCGCCCTGATAGAGCGTTCGATACGGCGCGTCATACAGATCCAGCACAAAACGGAAGGAAGAAAGATCAAAGCTGAGCTGGCGGGCGAGCGCGCGGTCGGCGGGGATGCTGTCCGCCGAGAGCTGATCCAGCGCGCCTTCCACCGCCTGCGTAAGTGATTCCGGCGGCTCGGCCTGCGCAAGTGGCGGTTCAAGCCCCTCAAACAGCGCGGCAATCTGCGCCTCCAGCCGCTTGAGCGCGCGATAGAGCGGCGTTTTACGCTGCTGTTTGGGGATCGAGCGGCGCGTTTCTGTAACCGCGGCAAGCGAGAGCGCGGCGGAATACATGCCCCGCGCGCGGTCAGGCAGGTTGTGCGCCTCGTCCACGAGCAGCACAAAGCCATTTCGCCCGGTGGTAAAGAAACGCTGCAACCGCACGCGCGGGTCGAAGGCATAGTTATAGTCACAGATGATCAAATCGCACGAGAGCGAAAGATCCAGTGAGAGCTCAAACGGGCAAAGAAAGTGCTTTGCTGCGTGCGCGCGGATGACCTCCGGCGTGAAGATCCCGTCGAGCTGGTTCATGGACGAGAGCGCCTCGCCAAGGCGGTCATAATACCCTTCTGCGCGCGGACAGTCCCCTTCCCGGCAGATGGGGTGGTCATAGACGCACATCTTTTCCTTGGCGGAGAGGACGACGGTACGCAGGTGCGGTGCATGGATCAGTTTTGCCGCGTTGACGGCGGCTTCCTGCTGTGTTGTGCGCGCGGTGAGATAAAAAATCTTCGCCGCGTGACCGTCCGCAAGGGCTTTCAGCGCGGGGAAAAGCACCGCCATAGTTTTGCCTGTTCCGGTCGGTGCCTGCGCAAGCAGCGCGGATTTTTCGCGGATGGCGTAATACACCTGCGCGGCGAGCTCGTGTTGCCCTTCGCGAAAGGCGGGATAGGGAAACGCCATCTGGCGCACATCCTCCCGCAGGGCGCGCTCGTGAACAAATTCGGTTTCCAGCAGGTCGAGATACCGCCCGGTGAGGAGCAGATAAAACGACTCCAGTTCCGCGCGGGAGTGCGTCTCGCAAAACGTCGTGATCTCGCCGGTGTCGAGGTGAAAATAGGTCAAGCAGACCTCGATGGAATCGGTCTGCGCCGTTTCGCAAAACAGAAACGCATAGCACTTTGCCTGTGCCCAGTGCTGCGGGTCGCCGCCGCCGAGCTGCTCACTCTCGAGATACGTCGTCTTGATCTCCTCCACGCGGGTTTCGCCATAGAGACGGTCAATTCGCCCGTATACCGTCAGCTCAATGTGCGCGGAACAGACAGTGCCGGAGACGGAGACTTCGTTTCTCGCGCCGTCCGCCTGAATCGCCTGCAGCGCCTGATGCCCGCGGATGCCGTCGAGCAGGCGCGCGGAAGAGGCCATCGCGGAGAGGCTTCCGGAGAGCATGACGGTTTCGACGAGTGTTCGAACGGCGACTCTGCGCTTTTCCAAGACGACTCCTTATCGTAAAAGGTTTCTACGGATGCGATGCAAACCAGTACAAATGTTTGCTTCGTTAGTATACCACAGCGGCGGAAAGAATACAGCCGTGCTTCCGGCTAGCCTGCCAATCAGTAGAAATAGAGACAAGCAGAGGCTGCGAATGATCCGGCGGCCTCGTCCACTTGCTGCTATGAAATTCTTGGCAGAAACGGTGACGGATCGCCCGCGCAATATACATGCAGTACGTGCAGCGCGCGGGTGCATGCGGTATAGAGCAGCAACCGTTCGCTCTCGTTACAATAATGCCCACCACCCGCGTTGGCAAGAAGTACCGCGTCAAACTCCAGCCCCTTTGCCAGATAGGCGGGCAGCACCACCGCGCCGCGCGGAAACGCATCTTCGCCGCCAAAGATCGCCTGAACGGGAATGTACTCTTTCAGCACATGATAGACCGCCTTTGCCTCCGCTTTTGTCTGCGTCAGAATGCCGATCGAAGCATGCCCTTTTGCCGTTAGGTCGCGGATGTCCTGCGCGATTGCGTGATACACCGCATCCTCGTTTTCCAAAGGCAGGATCAAAGGCGCGTCTCCGTGGCGGCCGACGGAGTCGATCTCTGCCTTGCGGTTGAGGATTGCGCCGGCAAAGGCAATGATCTCCGCCGTCGAGCGGTAACTCTTTGTAAAGCGTAGCAATAGCGTCTCTTCCGGCGGGAAGAGTGTGGAGATGGTTTCGTAGCCACCAAGACTGAGATACGGCGTGATCGATTGATCCAGATCGCCAAGCATAGTGACGCTTGCCTGCGCGAAAAACAGGCGGATGCATTCATATTGCAGCGGAGTATAATCCTGCGCCTCGTCGATGATGACATATCGAATGCGCGCGGTTTTTTGCGTCCCGCCCAACGTACCCTGCAGATACAAAAGCGCAATCTGATCCTCGTAATGCAACAGCCCTGCACGGATAGTTTCTTGCGTATAGCGGGCGACGGCTTCGCATACGTCCGCATCCGCACCGGGCAGCCAGCGGGCAAGCTCGCCAAGAAACGCGTTATACACACTTGCGGCGGAAACATCCGTCATGGCGAGTGCGCGCTCCCGCGCGGGCTGAGACTCCTGCTTTGCGATTGCGCGGCTTCTGCGCCGCAACTCGCCCCGGTCGATGAACCCTTCCGCCGCGGTGATGCCCTCCGCAATCTGTGCCGCCCGCCTTGCCTCGTAGTTCGTGAGCAGATAGTCCATCCGCGCGCGGAGTTTTTCGAAGCGTGCAAGATAGGGAAGTGACGCATAATCATAAGAAAACAACCGCGCAAGCTCCAGCGAGGAAGCGATGGTGACGCCCGCGCAGATGAGCGGGGCAAATGTCACTTGCTCATTGGCGAGCGCCTGGGCATATGACTTGATCGCGTCCCGAAATGCAGGTGAGGATTTCAGCTGCAGGCTTTGTATCCGTGCGGGATAAACGGACGGTTGTTGCAGAGAAAAGAGAGAATCCAACAGGTCGTAATAACGTTCCCGCTTTCCTTTTGTGGCGAGCGCACCGGAGAGAAATGACTCAAACGTGGTTTGGAGCATGTTTGCCTCGCCCAACTCCGGAAGGACGTTTGAGATATAGTCACTGAACACCGGGTTTGGCGAAAAGACAATGATGTTTTCCGACGTGATCGTGTCCCGATGGCGAAAGAGAAGGTATGCGATGCGGTGGAGCGCAACGGATGTTTTTCCGCTGCCTGCCGCGCCTTGCACGATCAGGTGCTTAAATGTTTCGTTTCGGATGGCGCGGTTCTGCTCACGCTGGATCGTGGTGACGATGGAGCGCATCTTGCCGTCCACGTGACCCGCTAGCATCTGCTGGAGCATTTCGTCGTCAATCTTGACGCTGCTGTCGAAACTATAGGAAAGTTTGCCGTTTTCAATCTTATATTGCCGTTTTTTCGTCAGCTCGCCTTCGACTACGCCGCCCGGGGTAATGAAGCTCGCTTTGCCGACTTCGTCGTCATAAAACATGCCGCTCACCGGCGCACGCCAGTCGTAGACCATCACGCGGTTGTCGTCGGTGATCAGGCTGAATGTGCCGATGTAGTATGGCTTTGCAGTTGCCTGTTCGCTTGTGCGAAAATCGATCCGCCCGAAATATGGGGAACGGAGCATCCGGGTCAGCTTCGCTTTTTGCTGTTCGATGATGCCGTGGCTGCGCTTTTGTTTTTTCATGACGTTGATGTATTCGAGAAAATCGACCAGCTTGTCCAGCCCGTCGGAAGCTGCGATGGAACCGACGTCTTCCCAAAGCTCACGCTGGGTATCAATCGCGTCGTCCTTGAGCGCATCGTCCTGCATGCTGGCTTCCTGATACTGCGCGTTTGCTTCCGAAAGCACGCTTTCCAGCCATTGCTCTTCCTGCCTCAACTCCGTATTGTTCATGCGCTGCCTCCTAACAAACCTGGCTGTAGCCTCAACCGGCATACCCGAATTCTCCGTTGCCAGCAAGCGATCGAAAAACGCTTGACAAAGAAGAAAATCTATATTACGATTAATTTATAGAATGCATAAGCCAAATATTTATGCAAGATATACTTTCTAAGTGTAGCTGCTTTCTGTTGAGGTTGTCAAGAAAAAAGAATGATTTGGATCGATTTACCCGTGCATATGCGCGGGCGTTTTTTATGCTCCGATCTCATGCAAGTGTATATTACTTGAAGCGGAGAAATCCTGACACAGATCGTTTCCACAAGCTCAAACTATATAAATAAACGTAAAAAACTATTATTTTACGTTTTTTGCAGCGGCGGGCGAAAGAATCTGCTATAGTAGAGATATGAAGGCTTTGCGCACGCTCAAAGAAGTGTTACTCTCCTCACTGCCGCTCGCCGCCATCATCGTAGTCGTCTGTGTTTTCATTGCCCCCTTGGAAAATCCGTCCGATTACGGTAAGCTGGTGTTGGGCTTTTTCTGCGTAGTCGTTGGGCAGGCGTTTTTCCTCGTCGGACTGGACGAAAGCATTCTGCCCGCAGGCAAGCTCATCGGCAGTGCGCTGCCGAAGCTGAAGAAGAGCCTGTTTGTGATTCTCTTTGGCGTATTGTTCGGCATACTTGCGACGGTTGCGGAGCCCGCGCTGGCGGTGCTCGCGCGGCAGACACACAGCATCCTGCCCGAAGTGAACGCGACTTTGTTCATCTGGATTCTCAGCACGGGCATCGGCGTATTCGTGGGGCTTGCGCTCTATCGCGTGATCCGAAACTTCAGCATTAAGCTGATCTTCGCGATTCTATATGTGCTGGTGTTCGTTGTGGTCATCTTTGTGCCGGAGGAGTTTGTTGCCCTCGCGTTTGACGGCAGCGGCGCCACCACGGGGGACATCTCCGTTCCGTTCATCCTTGCGCTCGGCATCGGTATCTCCGCCACGATGTCCAAACGCAAGACGAATGAGGACACGTTCGGCATCATCGGCATCGCGTCGGTGGGGCCAATCCTCGCGGTATTCCTCTACGGAATTCTGCTCAAGATCGTCTACGGCGGCGAGATACCGCCGGCCGCGGTCTATAGCCCCGGCGGCGCGGAGACGCTGATCGAGGTCGTGCGTGAAAACCTGGGCGGGGTTGCGCTGGCTCTGCTGCCGATCTTGCTCGTGTTTGTGGTGTTTCAGCTCTTCTTCCTGCGGCTGCCGAAGAAGCAGTTTATCCGCATGATGCTCGGTTCTCTGCCGGTCTACGCGGGGCTTTTGATCTTCCTTTCTGGTATCGATTTTGGCTTTGCGTTTGCGGGCAAATACATCGGCGAGGTGTTTTTAGACGCTTCGCGCCCGGATTGGTTCCCGTGGCTGCTGATTCCGCTTGGTTTTATCCTTGGCGTGGCGATTACGCTCTCGGAGCCCGCGGTAACGGTGCTTGGCGAGCAGTTGGAGGAGATTACAAACGGACACATCAAAAAGGCGACCATCCGCTGGACGCTTGCCATCGGAATCGGGCTAGCGGGTATGCTGATTATGGTGAAGATACTCACCCAGGTCAACATTCTATGGTTCCTCGTTCTGCTGTATGCAATTTCGCTTTTGATGATGCTCTTTACGTCCGATCTGTTTGTAGGACTTGCGTTTGATTCCGGCGGCGTGACGGGCGGGGCGCTGACCTCCGCGTTTTTAACCCCGCTGACGCTCGGAACCGCGCAGGCGGTTGCGCAAAAGGCGGGCGGAGCCGCGCAGTCCGTGCTGACCAACGGGTTCGGCATCATCGCGTTTATCTCGGTCACTCCCCTGATCACCGTGCAGGCGCTGGGGATTCTCTATGCGCGGCAGATGCGCCTTGCCAAGCGCAGACAGGATGCTCTGGAAGAACTGGAATACGACGAACTCGCTTCGTTTGCCGCGTCGATTGCGGACGACGAAGGCGAGCTGGATTTGATAGAGACGCAAGCTGCTGCGCCGGAAACACAGCAACAGCTGAACAACGAACCAACCGATCAACAACCCGAAGGCATTGCGCGGGAGATATGCGCGAGCCCGACTGGAGGAATTTTACCATGACCCAATGCGCGCCGGAGCATATCGCGTTTCTCGTGATCGTTGCCGGAAGAAAGCAAAAGAACGAGTTGCTTGAGATCTTACTCAAGATGGAGTGCCGGATCGTAAACACCCTGTATGGTAAAAGTTCAATCCGCGCAGGACATCTGGTCGAGATGCTCGGCTTCGTGCCGGAGGAGAACAAGGTGGTTATCACCTGCATCCTCAAAAAAGAAAAAGTGGACAGCATTTTCGAAACCCTGCAACGCGATTTTCACTTTGACAAGCCAAATACGGGCATCGCGTTCACCATCCCGATTTCCGGGATTTCCCTGTAGAAACGGAGGAACACATGGATCAAACACAGAAGATCAAGGCGTTGTTCATCATCGTCAACGCCGGATATACGGACGCAATCATGGAGCTTGTCCGCGCGGAAGGCGCGAGCGGGGCCACGATTCTCAACGCGCGCGGTGAAGGCGCAAAGGTGGAGTCGTTTCTCGGTATCACGGTCGATTCGGAAAAAGAGATGATCATGACGATTGTGGATAAAGAAACGGCAAAGCGCATCACCACCGCGATGAAAGAGAAGGCAGGCTGGAAATCTACCCTGCGCGGTATTTGTTTCACCATGCCGGTCGATCGCGTGGTGGGGATCAACACCGACACGCTTTCGGCGTTGGAGGAGAAGTAGCGGACGTCTTTCCGCGCTGTCTACCATCAGCCACACAGAGACTAAAGAGGCCCGAAAGCCTCTTTTTTTGTGCGGATCGACTTGTCCGTGTTACGCTGCTTCTTTTTTCGGCAGCGACACGAGGCTGCTGAGGACCATGCCGAGCACGATCAGCCCGACACCGAACCAGCCGAACGCGTCTGGCGGCGCATCGCGAAGCAGCAGCACGCCGCCAAGCAGCGTGAAGAGCACCTCAAACGACTGCGTGGATTCCACAACCGCAAGCTGCCGCTGGCTTTGCTTGACGAGGTCTGTCGCGCGGAAGAACAGCAGCGTCGCAATCACGCCGGAGAGAACCGCAACACCCAGCGATTGCACCGCCTGCGAAACCGAAGGCAGCCCGCGGGTAACAAGGCCATAGAGCCCAAGCAGCACCCAAAACGGCAGGCTACACAATGTCATGCCATAGACGCGCTCCACCGTGCTGAGTTCCGGCGGACAGAGCGCCATCATCTTCCGGTTGCCGAGGGGGTAAGCGATTGCGGCAACGAGGATCGGCAGTAGCGTGCGCGCGATAGACTCCAGCCGGAGGGAGACGATGTTGCCGAGCTGCAGCAGGAACACACCGACGAGGATGATTGCCGCCGCGCCGAGGTTTTTGAGAGCGATCTTTTTTTGAAACAGCGGAGAGAGCAGCAGCCCCATCACGATGGTCACCTGCCAACTCGCGGCGATCAGCCAGCTTTCGCCGTGATCCCCCGCAAAGGAAATCGGCGCATAAAACAGACCGAAACCGACCGTACTCCAGAGTAACCAGGAAAGAGGCGCGCGGCGGATGGCGCTATGCACGCGCGCAAAGCCGGAAGAACGCCAAACGAGCAGCGCAAAAAGCGGGAACGTGAAGAGGTACCTTAGGCTTGCGCTCCAAACCCAGCTGCCGCCGGAGAGATGCATGCTGCGGTTGAGAAGGAACGTGAACGCGAAGAAGAACGAAGCCAAGAGCCCCAGCAGTATACCTTTTTTCATGATCCTCCATATGCCGCGTCCCAAACAGGGATGGAATTTTGCGTTTGAAGTGTTTTATAACATAGATTACGCACGCGCGCAAGAAAAAAAGAGGGCTAAGCGCCCTCTTGAGAAGAAGATTTGGTTTACGATTGCGATTGATTGCAAAAGAAACTAGATTAACTAGATTGCAAGTTTTGCGCGGAATCCGCGCACGCCATAGTACGAGTCCGCTCCGTTGTGGTAGGTAAACACGTGGTTATAGCGCCGGTCACAGAAGAGCGCGCCGCCGAGGGCACGAATCTCCTTCGGTGTTGCCACCCAACTGGACGTTTTACGGTCAAATTCGCCAAGGGTCTGCAGAAAACGGTATTCCTCCTCTGTCAGAATACTTACGCCAATTTCCGCTACGACATCCAGCGCGGAGGACGCGGGCTTATTTGCCTTTCTTGCATCGAGTGCGGCACGGTCATAACAGAGGTTTCTGCGTCCAACAGGTGTTTCCGCGGAACAATCGAAGAAGATGTATTCTCCGGACGAAGCATCAATCCCAACTACATCAGGCTCGCCGCCTGTCGTCTCAAGCATGAAAAGCGACCAGAGTTTTGTTGTGTGGCTGCGCAGCCGCGCCTCGACCATGTCCCAACTCACACCTGCGTGGCGGTGCATATTCGCCAGAAAACGGGACTTGAGGGCTTGCAGCAGTTCTTCCGCCAGTTCTCTTGTGAAGCTCGTTTGATCCATAACGTTCACCCCTTTGATACATTGTAACAAATTATCAAAAACATTCTGTGATGGTGTTACAAAACAGGAAAACTTGTTGATTTATTATGAGTAGCTACCGAAAATCATTACAGAAACGAAGAGAACCCTGTTCTTACTGTATCATATGGTGGCGATTGCGTCACGTGATATTGCGAATCAAGTCCAGTACACTGCCATCGCGATAGGTGCAGACACCGACGATTTTGTCGCCAAAGGGCAGAAGGTCGGGTTTACCCGTGATTCGCTCTGCCCGGTATGCCAGTTCCTCAATCGAAGTTACCTTCAGGTGCGCTTTTTCAAGGCGCTCTTTAACCTCCGGGCGCTTTGGATTCACCGCGATGCCCTGATCGGTCACCAACACATCCACCGTGTCGCCCGGGGTGACGATGGTATTCACCCGCTCGCGCACGCTGGGCATGCGCCCGCGCATAAGCGGGCAGACGACGACGGAGAGCGCAGCGCCCGCCGCCGTGTCCGGGTGCCCACCGACCGCGCCGCGGATTACGCCATCCGAACCCGTGAGCACATTGACGTTGAAGCTTGTATCCACCTCCAGAGCGGAGAGGACGACCACGTCCAGCTGATTGACCGCGGCACCGCGTCGGTAGGGGTTCGCGTAATAGTTCGCGTCGATCTGCTGATGAAAACGGTTGTTTTTAAGCGATTGCGCTGCGTCAAGATCAAAACTCTGCACATCCAGAAGCCTGCGGACAAGCCCTTCTTCCAGCAGTTTCACCATCGCGCCCGTGATGCCGCCGAGGGCGAAGCTCGCGTGGATGTTCTTCTCCAGCATCGCTTCGCGCAAAAACCGCGTGACCGCGAGCGAAGCGCCGCCGGAACCGGTCTGGAGCGAGAACCCGTCGTAAAAGTAGCCGCTGTGGACGATCACGTTTGACGTTGTCTCCGCGATCATCAGGTCATGCGGATTGGTGGAGAAGCGGGTGGCGCCCGTCATGATCTTGGACGCGTCGCCCACGTCGTCCACGCAAACGATATAGTCTACCAGCCGCTGGGAGATACCGAACGGTACGTTTGGGTAGCCTACGATGTTATCGGTTAGTACGATGACGTTATCGGCATACTGCGCGTCCACGCGGGCATAGCCGAGCGAGCCGCACATTGATTTCTCCTCGCCTTCGCGCGAATATCCATTGGCGTTGCCGAAGGGATCACAACTGCTTGCGCCTAAGAACGCCACGTCGATGTGGATTTCGTCTTCCTCAATCGCCGCCGCCCTGCCGCCATGGGAACGAAACACCATCGGTTCGTCCATCAACCCCTGCGAGACAGCCTTTGCCAGCGCACCGCGGCAGCCGGAGGTTTCGATATGCGAGATCACGCCGTTTTTGATGTGCTGGATCAGCGGGGCGTGCACATCCGAAAGGCTGGATGGCGCAAGGCGAAGGTCACGAAAGCCCATCCGCGCGAGGGTGTCCATTACCATGTTGACGATGTGATCCCCGTCGCGAAAATGGTGGTGAAACGAAATCGTCATGCCGTTGCGAAGGCCGGAAAGCTCCACGGCTTTTTCGAGGCTCTCGACGATTTTATTCTCCCGCGCCATGCGGTTTTTCAGCGGGGAAATATCTTTATCATACAGGCGCTTGTTTTCGCCGGGCACATAGGCCGTCTTGCTCAAATGCGTCAGCGCCGCATAAAAATCCTGATCGCGTGTCATAGTTCTTCCTCCTCAAACACCGCACGGGACGCATAGGCTAGCTCCAGCGTACGCTGGGCGCGAAGCACGACCGGGCGGTCGATCATCTTGCCATCCAGCGCGACCACACCGCTGCCGCGTGCGGCTGCCTCCTGGCTTGCCGCGAGGATGCGCTGCGCCTTACCGATTTCCTCGTGCGTGGGGGTAAAAACACGATGCACGGGCTTGATCTGGCGCGGGTTGATGACGGATTTTCCATCGAAGCCCAGTTGCTTGATCGCTTGTGTTTCTTTGACGAGTTGCTCCTCGTTGTTCACATCCGAATACACGGTATCGATGCAGTCGATTCCCGCCGCGCGCGCCGCGACGACGATTGCCCCGCGCGCAAAGAATAGCTCGCTGCCTTCGAGCGAGCGGGATGTCTTCAGGTTTGCACAATAGTCCTCCGCGCCGAGAGCGATCGCGACGAGGCGCGGGCTTGCAGTTGCGATTGCATACGCGTTGACCACGCCGAGCGCACCCTCGATTGCCGCCATCATGCGCGTTTGTCCGATTGGGATGCCGAACTTTTGCTCCGCACGTTCAATCTCCGCCTCGGTGTCGAAGATATCCTGCGCGGTCTCTGTCTTGGGCAGGCGGATGACTTCCGCGCCCGCGGCAACCATCGCCTCGATATCCGCTTTGCCATAGGGCGTGTTGAGCGGGTTGACGCGCACCACGCGCTCGCACTCGCCATAATGAATCGTCCTAAGCGCATGATAGACCAGGAGGCGTGCCGCATCCTTCTCGCGCAGAGTGACGGAATCTTCAAGGTCAAACATCAGCGCGTCGCTGCCATAGATATGCGCGTCGCTCATCATACCCGGATTGTTGCCGGGCACAAAGAGCATGCTTCTGCGGAGCCTCGTCATGCGCGCTTCCCCCAATCAAAACCGTCGGTGCCCGTTGCCCGCTGGCAGGCTGCCGCAACGCGCGCGCGGATGGTGCAATCCAGTGCGCCTTTGTCCACCGCGTTGATCACCGCGTATTCGAGGCCGAATTCCTCGACGGCGCTGCGGATCGTCGCGATGATTTGCTTGCCAAATTCGTTTGCAACGCTGCTTTTGAGTACGACCTCAACCGCACGCTGATCAATAGATTCAATCTCGATCAGGATATCGCCGGATTCCATTGTCCCCGCAGATGCGGGCGTGGTGACCTTCATGTCGTTTGACACCTCCACTTGGGTTCTTCTATATGCATAATCATATTCTGAAATAGTCAACAATACAAGCATTATGCAAGTAAGTTTGTGATAATATATCACACGCAAGCATGCCTGTATTGCGGTATACAAGCGCACAATCAAAAGAAAAATCAAACAGGCAGGTGTTTCTTGCCATTCGGGACAACAAAAAAGTGAACTGAATACAAAAGCGCATAACTGCATGAATATCCGCTTCGAATTCGTTGTGCTATAATACGTTTATGGAGATTACACTCGAACAACTCTTAGCCGCCCGTGATGCGCGCGCGGCCTATATTCAAACCCTGCAAAAGCGCTTTCCCGGCGCGTGCGTTGCCGTGTTCACGCTTGTTACGCCGGGGGCTGTCAAGCGTTCGCCGGAGACGATCCGCCTCTTCGACGCGGGGGTTCGGGCAATCGGACGTGTCATTGCGAAAAACGAGCTGCTTCCGCGTGTGTTTGAAGCGCACGAGAAGGACACCGGAGACGAAGCCTATCTTGTGGTCAAGACCGACCCGGGGTTTTTGAAGATGGAGCTTTGTAAGTTGGAGGAGTCCGCACCCTATGCCCGGCTCTGGGATATGGACGTGGTGAAGCCGAGCGGAGAGAGTATCAGCCGTGAGGAGATCGGTTTTGCCGAACGCGGCTGTTTCGTCTGCGGTAAGGCGGGCAGAGGCTGCTACTCGCGCCGACTCCACGCGCCGCAAGAAGTGCAGACAGCATATCATCGTTTACTGGAATCTTTGCCGGAGTGAACCAAATCGTGGAGGCACTATGGAGATTCGATCACTTTCGCTCGAAAACGACATCGTCACAATCAACGCCTTCTATTCCCGCGCGGGCATCCGGCTCGATCGCGGGGTGACCGCGGTCTATGGCGTATTTGAAGGGGAGACGCTGCTCGCGCTCGGCGGCATCGCGGGCAACGCGATCCGTTCGCTCGCGGTGGACAGTTCCCGCCAGGGCGAGGGGATTTTGCCTTCGCTCGTGACGCATCTTTACCAAACAATAAAGGAAGACGGCGTAAAGAACGTGTTTGTGGTCACAAAGCCGCAATACGCGCCGCTGTTTTCCTCGCTTTGTTTCAACGAACTCGCGCAAACGCAGGATGCCGCCCTGCTGGAGAGCAGCACGAGCGCGGTTTCACGCTATCTTGCGGGCTTACCAAAGGCGGATGGCGCAATCGTGATGAACGCAGACCCGTTCACGCTGGGGCATCGCTATCTTGTTGAAACCGCGCGCAAGCAATGCGCGCGTCTGAACGTGTTTGTGCTCTCGTCAGAAGCTTCGCATGTGCCCGCCGGAGTGCGCCTGTGCTTGGTGCGCGAAGGCTGCCGCGATTGGGCAAATGTGCGCGTGATCGAAGGCGGGGACTATATCATCTCCGGCGCGACATTTCCGGATTATTTTTTCAAGGACAAAACAGAAGCGGCGCTGGCGTTCGCGCGGCTGGACGCAACGCTCTTTGCCGAGAAGATTGCTCCTGCCTGCGGGATTGCGACGCGCTTTGTCGGCGAAGAACCGCTCGACCCGATGACCGCGGCATATAACGAAACGCTCTGCAACGTTTTACCCAAACATGGTATAACCGTTTCCGTGATTCCGCGAAAGACCATTGGACAAACGCCAATCTCCGCTTCCAATGTTCGTGCACTCTGGCGCGAGAAAAGATTTGACGAGATTGCTCCGCTCGTGCCGGAGACGACGCTTGCTTACATTCGGGAGAATCCGCTATGATCACGCAAGCAGAGCAAATCGGCGCTCTTGCGCGCGCGGCGCTGGAGCGCGAAGCGCGGCTTTCGCCAAAGCCCGGCCTTGTGGACGCACAGAGTTGCGGCGCGCATACGGATATGGATCTGTCGCTACTGCTCAGGAGCGCGGAAGTGCTGGAGCCGTATTTTGCGCTCTTCACCGCGCGGGGAATGGAGCAGGCACATCTGCCGCCAAAAGGGCGAATCAGCGCGATTCGCGCGGACGGGCGAGCGGCGGAAGAAGCGATGTTTGCCGCGACAAACGGGGTCAACACGCACAAAGGCGCGCTGTTCCTGCTTGGTGTGCTGTGCTACGCTGCCGGACACTGCGCCGGAAACGGAGTCCCGCTTTTGCCGGAGACGATCTGCCAAACGGCAGCACGCGTTTGCAGCGGAATCACGCGAGAACTCGGCGCGGATGCGGGCAGAGCGTATGCAAGCTTCGGTGCGCGCGGGGCGCGGGGCGAGGCGGAGGATGGCTTCCCCAACGCGCTTCTTGCACTGGAACAGTTGAAAATTGCAAAAGCGCAGGGCGCCGGAGAAAACGACGCATGGCTGCTTGCGCTACTACATCTGATTGAAACTCTCGAGGACGCGAATGTCCTTGCCCGCTGTGGAAAAGATGTTGCAAAAGAGCTTCGGATTCGCGCGGGTGAAGTTGCGACGCGACACCCCGCTGGCGGTACAGAGTTGGCCCACGAAATTTGCGCGCTGGGGGCCGAATGCCGGCTTTGGCGCGCAAGCCCCGGCGGAGCCGCGGATGTGCTGGCCTGCGCAATGTTTTTGCATGCGCTGACGCTGCCGTCCGTGATTGACCCACCGGTATGAGAAAATACCTTGACGAGGTATTCAATTGTGACAAATGTATATACCTCAATAATACAATAATGTTGCGATTATGGGAGGCACGTATGATATAATAGTGTTGATCTTCGGAACAAAGGGGGTAATACAAGCATGAGCTTTTATGAATTATTGGGGCCGACCGCTGTGGCAACCATCGTTTGCCTAGTGATTGCGCTGGTGATGTTCGTCATCGAACTGTTCACACCCGGCGTCGGGGTTGCGGGAGCGACGGGGCTTCTTTCGCTGATTGCGGTCATCGTGATGCAGCTTGGCTGGGGGCATCCGCGCGTGGCGCTCTATATCATTGCGATTTCCCTATTGGTCATCATTCTCGGATTGATTTGGATCATACGATCTATGCAGCGCGGACGGCTGAGCAAGTCCTTCCTAGTCCTCAAGGATCATTCCGGCGGAACTTCCGTTCCCGAGGTTGCAGAAGCAAAGAGCGACCTGATCGGCAAGAGCGGTATCGCGATCACGACGCTGCGCCCTGCCGGCATTGCGGAGATTGACGGAAAGCGTCTGGATGTCGCAACGGCGGGAGAATTTATTCAAAAGGGTGCGAGCGTCACCATCATCCAAGCACAGGGGATGCACATTCGTGTCCGCGCAGGTAGCGCGGCGGATGTGCCCGCCGAATAAAACAAAGCCTGACACGCCATCAATCGGCGTTCAAGACCGCCGGAGGTTGTTTCCGGCAGAATAAACACAAAAAATATACACCGAATATTAGGAGGTATTTATGGCCGGTCCTGTCATCATCGTCATTTTAGCAGTCATTTTCCTTGTGTTGTTTTTCAGCTTTGTGCCGTTGGGCCTGTGGATCTCCGCCGCCGCTTCCGGCGTACGTGTTGGAATTTTCCAACTCGTCGGCATGCGCGTGCGTAAGGTTATCCCGAGCCGGATCGTCAATCCGATGATCAAGGCGACGAAGGCTGGCCTGAACGTATCCATCAACAAACTCGAGGCGCACTACCTCGCGGGCGG
>DLGD01000041.1 GCA_002482505.1 Christensenella sp. UBA7703
GCGGCGTTTGCGTTTAGCCTGTTTGGTTTCTTGCTCAATCCGCAGCTGTTCAAGCAGATCTTCGAGTTGCCGGACGAGCTGCTTTACAAGGCGAACGTCGCGGTCGGGTGGCTCTCGCCGCTCAATCAAGCGACCTACCACATGCACAACTTCGGCTATGACCTGCTGCCGCGACTCTGGCAAACATACGTGATCTTCGGAATTGCGATTGTATTGCTTTTTGTGCTGACGCTACGCGCGCTGCGAAAATATAATTTCCACTTCCTGGGAGGAGACCAATGAGCGATCCCATCATCCAACTCGAAAACCTCACAAAGACCTTCGGGCAGGACACCGTGCTGAAGGGCGTCACCCGCGACTTCGAGCGCGGGAAAATACACGGCATCGTCGGCAACAACGGCTCCGGCAAAACGGTGATGTTCAAGTGCATCTGCGGTTTTTTGCAGCCGACGGAAGGCCACGTGATCGTGAACGGTAAGCAGATCGGGCGGGACATCGACTTTCCGGAAGATATCGGTATCATCATCGAATCGCCGGGGTTTTTGCCGCAGTTTTCGGGGCTAAAGAATCTGGAGATCCTCGCCGGGCTCAAGTGTAAGATCAGCCTCAAACAAGTGGCTGCCACGATCCGGCGCGTGGACCTCGATCCAATGGCGACAAAGCCCGTCGGGAAATACTCGCTCGGCATGCGGCAGCGCCTCGGCATCGCGCAGGCGATTATGGAGGAACCGAGCCTGATGATCCTCGATGAGCCGATGAACGGGCTGGATAAATACGGTGTTGCGGAGATGCGATCACTCTTTCAGTCGTTGGCAAAGGACGGGCGCACGATCCTGCTCGCGAGCCACAACATTCAGGATATCGAGGCGCTCTGCGATACGGTCTGCGAGATGGATGCGGGTGTGATGACGATGATTTCGCAGGAAAGAGGGAATCAGTGAGAAGAATCACGGCTAGCTTTACTGCTGGTTGCGTCGTGATGCTGATGTTCACGATGCTTGCTTGCCAGCCAACTCCAACACAAGAAGTTGTCGTCAACAAGCAGGATGCCCAGTATTCAGATGAGGTTTTTTCTACCGTTTCTCCATCTACTACAAATATTCCGAAGAGTCAATATGTTTACCCAAAGGAAGCACTCAACGAGCACGTATTCGCATTTGATGATCATCTAGATCTGTTCATCCAAGCAATGATTGACGTGCCTGAAGATTTCAGCCCATGCATACAGAAAATGACGCAACGCACTTTTACGCGCGAACAATTAACAGGTCTTGTGAATCTGATCGGAGACGAAAGCATGCTCTATTATGCTTCCCCCCGTGATAAAGCATATTGGGCGGAGCAATTGGTACGAGCGCAAAACGGAACTCCTGATGGAGATGGAAATCTGGTTGTTGACCCAGACTACGTTACCTATTGTCAAGAACAGTGGGAGAAAGCTCCAACTACGATCGATGAGGAGCCGTTCTCACTGGTGGATTGGATCGATGGCAGCGCTTTCGATTGCGACATCAATTTCCCTCAAAATAAAGTTGGATCTTTCGGAATGTCAGCAAACGGGATTTTCACGTACAAACGTGACCGCTCCATTGTTTCGAATGTGAATCGCGACACTGTTGAAAGCAATGCAATGCAAATGCCCAATGTTTTAGTAGACAATGTCACCGCTTTACGTCCAGCGCAGGAAGTGTTGCGGGCACTTGTGACCTCCGATCTTGTTCTCGATACATCGGATGAGGTGGCAATTTCATATGATGACCCGGAAAAATTGACGGGGGCTTTGCGGCTTGTCTTCGTGCGGCAAAGCAGAGGGCTTACAGCATATAACATGGGGCAAAGCTACATCATGACTGCGAAAAGCTGGCCTTCCTTTGGAGCACCATGGCCGCAGGAGCGATTGGAAATCTGTGTGGATGAAGCCGGCGTCGCTACTATTGAATGGACAGGAATGTCAGCTGAATTAGACGGGACAGCTACTGTGGAACTTCTACCATTCGATGAATTGAGGACGCGTGTGTTAGCTCAAATTCAATATTTTTCCGCTTACCCATATAACACCAAATGGTACTACACATCAACCATCAGCTCTTGGCGGCTTGGAACGAGCCTGACGAGTTTAGCGGATTCACCCGAAGCCGGTATTATGATCCCAACCTGGTATGTGAAATACACGGAATCTGCCGGATCTTCACCGGAGGAAAGAACAACTTATCAAGCCACAGAACGAGTGGTCGCATTCAACGCCATCGATGGTAGTTATATCGAACCCAGGGTTACAAATGCGGACATCATGAAACACATGGATCAGATTGATAAAAAGTAACGAAACGATGTTTGTAAACATGGAAAGTGCAGGTGATTGCAATGAAGGGTCTTGTACGGTTTTTATGCAGCATACTATTTATTGCGTGCCTAATAGCCCCTATGGCTACATTGGCAACGGGAGGACAAGGATACCAACCGTCAAGCACACTGAAAACTGTCAATCTTCAGTCTCCTTTATTGCAAAGTGGATCAAGCTCCACGGTCATCCTCGGCATAGACGACGCGAACCTTTACGACGGGATGACGCGGACATATAGCCAGGGGTATTCACCAACTGTGGCGAACGGGATTGCGACCATTGTGCTGCCGCTCGTCACCACCGGCACAATCAGCGGGAGTACGATTGTAGCGACCCCAAATCTCGGTACGGTCGGCAGCGCGCCGTTTGTATTCGGCAACTACCAAAAAACGGTTCCGCTCAGCACGCAGCCGGTCAACAACGGAACGGGTACGGCGAATTGCTATTATGTTCGCTTTGATTTGACGCTCACCTCGGATCGAAAGAACGGCAGCTATCCTGTCGTGATCGAAATTGAAGGAACGGACTTGAGTGGGAATACGATTGAGCAAAATTTCACGACTTATGTGACGATTACCGACGGCAAGGTGGATGCAACACCGACCGACGACAGTGGTTCATCCTCCGGCGGAGGCAGCGGTGTTTCCGCGTCCAAGCCCGTGCTGATCGTAACCGCCTGCGCGGTTGCGCCGGATACGCTAGAGAGCGGAGATACAATGCAAGTCGATCTGACTGTGAGGAACGTTGGCCGCCGAACCGCGCATAATATCCGTGTGAACGTGACCAGTGATGATCCGAATATTGCACTCGTTGATGAATTCAGCGCGCCATATCTGCGCGGGCTTGCGAGCAACAAGGAAGCGGAATTCTCCTTTGCGATGCAGGTTATGCCGATGGCGCTTGGCGGGATGCACACCATGACAATTGCGATTGCGTACGAGAACACTAACAACGTCGCTTTCACAGAGACTGCCGCGTTCCGCGTTACTGTCAATCAACCAATACTCTTTTCACATGATAAGGTTGAGTTGCCGAAGAATATAACGTCAGGCGAGTCCTTCTCTCTTCCTGTGAATGCGTATAACACCGGGCTTACTTCAATCTATAACGTGAAATGTTCACTTGAGGTACCGGGACTCATCGCGGCATCGGCATATCTTGGCAATCTTGAGCCGCAAAAGTCATCCGACAAAACAATGTCGGTCTTTGCGACTACGATCGACAGCAGCACGAAATATGGCACAACCTACGGAGCCTGCGTGTTCACCTATGAAGACGCCAATGGAGAACAATATCAGGAGAACGTTGAGGTCAAGATCGAAATCCTAGAGCCGGTGAAGGTAACCGACGAAGAGAAAGTTAAGGCCGAAGAAGAAGCCAAAGAACAGAAGGCTCTCTCACAATGGTGGATTTCCCTCTTGTTTGGGCTTGCGATTATCGCGGTACTAACATCGATCATTATCATAGCCAGATTCTCAAGAATGATGAAGATGCGGTAATTTCCTACTAGCAAGCTCGTAATGTTTACATAAAATCGCATATGTAGTGCGCGCCGCATTTCTGACTATAGTTGCCTCTTTCGATGCAAGACGCGCTCAAATGACGCACTTTGCACGACAGCTGAACAAAACCATTATCGTATTATATTAGGAGAATCATCCAATATGAGAAGAACCGTCTATCTTTTTTGCGTTATCGTGTTGTTTTTGACCGGGTGCGTTGCCGCGCCGGAGAAAATCACTGTGGATGGCGTTGAAAAGGCGATCAACCAAAGCGAAGAAGCTGTTGTGGAGCTGAAGGATGGAAAGAGTGTTGAAACCGTTCTGTCATCTCTGCCGGACGATATCAACACTACAATACAGGGAGAGGATACGACACTAGTGATCGCCGCAAAGGTACAACCACCCAAAGTCGATACCATTTATACCGCAATCCTGCAGCCCATAATTTATGACGAGAAAAAATTGGTCGAATTTTGTTTTGCAGAGCAGGCCAAGGATACGATTCGCGATGGCAGCCAAGAGGAGTATGGGAGCGTTCAATACTATATTCCTGATGCTGTGACCGAAATTCACAACATCTCTCTGGATTTGTACAACAATGGAGAAATCTTTTATAACAACGGTGCTCTGAATGCTCAGTATTCTAAAGAGGTGAAAGCGGAGCAGGAGAATGCGCAGAATTGCTCTCTTTCCGCAGAAGACGCCAAGCGAATCGCAAAAGATTATTTACGAGGGTTGGGAATCCCTGCGATTGACATCACGCAGGTGATCGCCGAAGTGGCCGACTCGGGAGCAGGCAAAGGCTTTTATTCCATCACCTTTACCGTCAACTATTTCGACATCCCTTTTTACTATCGAGGTGTAACGGTCGGAATGAACCCGCCGGGTGGAAGCATTGTCGTCGCCGAAGAAGGTATCATCACCCTCAGTGGAGCTATTCTGTTTGAAGCATTGAATGCCACGCCGGTGGATCAAATTCTGTCTTTAGAGGATATTCTATCGTTGATCCCTGAGATGATGGATACAAGGATCAAAACGCAGAGTGATACGCCCGTCGTGGGAATTTCCCTGCGCTATCTCATCAAAGCGGATGAGAACAACAACCCGATGCTTGTTCCCGTCTGGTTGTTTGATATCGATCAGGAAGCAGCAAAGGCCGTACTTGGTAATCAGGATGAGTACGTCTATCGAGGCAGTCAGGATCTGATCTTTAATGCGCTGACCGGGCAGTTGGAGAGGTGAACATGACCATTTATGAGTTGGAAACCGATAACAATCGTGCTCTGCTTTCTTATCGATTCTTGATCGCTTGTGGTTTGGCTTTGTTCCTGTTTGTTCGAGCCATGATCTCATATAACGCATTTGATCTTGTAGATAGACAAGATCGGCTGATGCTTCTGACTGCGCCTATGAGCCTCAGCGGGTTTACACCCTTTGCAGTCCTATTTCCGCTGATCCCTTATGCAACAAGTTTCTCTGACGAATTCAACTCCGGCTATACGAAATACATCATTACCAGAATCGGCGTGAAGCAGTATACAAAAAAGAAGATCCTCTCTGTCGGGCTATCCGGTGCTCTCACCATTGGCATCCCATTTTTGATCATCTTCGTGATGATTGCTTTCCTCGGCGTGCCTACCACTGCGGCAAATATGAGCGATTTCTATTGTGGGACGAAATGGGAGCCATATGTTGCCATCTGGGGAGGCAATTTCGTCATGTCAGCAAAGCTGGTGCTTGGTTTGCTATTTGGATGCGTGTGGGCGTTGGTCGGACTCGCCATTTCCACCGTCGTGACGAACCGCTATGTGGTCATTATCGGACCGTTCATCCTCTATCAGGCATTGTGGCGATTGCTGGCAAACACAAACATTAACCCGCTCTATATGCTGCGGGGCGACTTTGGTACGCCCGGGCAGTTCACGGGTTCCTATGTATATATTTTACTCTACCAAGCAATCTGGATTATTCTCGCATGTGTTGCAATTGTGTTTGGTATTCGGCGGAGGTTGAAGAATGTTTAGCGTTCGAGAAGCGTTTGGCATCTGCAACGGTCAGTTTCGAGAGTGGCCGAGCAACTTGCGCGTCTATATGGCATTTTTGTTTGGTATGGCGGTGTCCTCTGTACCTGTCCTCAATTATCTGGATTTTGCCAAAGCATTACAGGAACCAATGAACGCGGTTGAGCCATTTATTATTCTGCAAACACTCAGAGAACAGATGACCATCCTGTTGCTTGGATTACTGCTTCTGCTTTCTGACGCGCCATTCATTAACCAACGATCGACCTATTCCATCATTCGTGTGTCGCGAAAAAGCTGGGCAGTTGGCATGATACTGTATGTTGTTGCGGCAGCCTTCCTTTATTACCTAGTTATGCTTGTCTTTTCGATTGGTTTGGTGTCTGCGCGTGCTTACTTTGGCAACTTTTGGAGTGATGCAATCTACTCATTGGCCAATATGCCATCCGTCAACTCCAGCATCGAGTTTGGAATTTACTTTCCTTATATCATGATCGTGAAATCGCTTAGCCCCCTGCAGGCAGTGTTCCACACGGTATGCCTTGCCAGTATTTACGGCGCAATTCTGGCGCTCGTCGTGTTCACCGTCAGTATGCGAAACAACAGAATTTACGGCCTGATTGCTGCGCTGGTCGTTCACGCTGCCGGATATATCATGGTTTCGGAAGCCTATATCAATATTCCCAAAGCATCCTTGCTCGCAAATACGCTACTTGGGTTCCATACGTTTTCTTCCGGCGCTACATCCGGTATAACGCTCACTTTTTCCTACATTCTTTTAGGCGTAGTGGCGATATTGCTCGCTGCGCTTGCGATCCTACTGTCACGTAAGCTGGACTGCAGCGTATCGTTGGGGGAAAAGAAATGAGCGCACAAAGGCAAAAGATCACCCTCCAATATCAGTTTAACATGAACCCCATTTTTCTGGGAGTGTTCGTTGTCGCTTTTCTCGCCTTGAATGTCTCGCAGCCCGGAGCAAGTCAATCTGATCTGTTCTGGTATGGCATTGTGTTCCCTGTCGACCTGGAATCACTTGATCTGATCGGCCTCGGACGGTGGATGCTGTTCGTCTCCCCATTCATTCTGTTCGCGTGTATCCAGAGCGAGCAGGAACTCAATCGGATGGCGCCATACGTGATTCCACGCTATCGATCCTACACAAGATGGTGGCATTCCAAGTTGCTCTCTCTACTGATTGGATGTTTGATCTATTTTGCAATTGGGATTATCGTGACGACGCTCTTTATGAGTTTATCCGGTCAAGCCGCGCAGTCTATCGATTTTATGAACCTTGGAATTTCCCTGTGCCTGATATTCCTGCATCTGTTCTTGATTTCGCTGCTGATATTGGCTAGCCACACGCTATTCTCCAACCAACACGCCATCGCGTTAGGTGCTTTGGGTCTCGAAGGGCTGACCTTGTTCTTTGCAATGTTGAACGCAAACGTCAGCCGGTTTCTGTTTGGCACTTGGGGAATGCTCTATCGAAGCAGCCTGTCAAACCCAAGTTATGGGTTTGATGTTGGAACAACCTTGCTGGTTCAAGCAATCGTATGCGTAATCATCATCGTCTGTATGCCTTATGTACTGAAAAAACGTGGCGTTTTCTCCGCCACCCGGATATAGAAAGGATCGAAACCATGTTTGTTTTTCAGAATGTATCTAAAAAGTTTGGTGCTGAACAGGTTCTTACCCATATTACAGCCGAATTCGGGAGTGGTCAGATACACGGCATTATTGGAAAAAACGGCTCAGGCAAAACCGTTTTCTTGAAGCTTGCATGCGGTCTGCTCCATCCGGATGAAGGCCAGGTACTCGTCAATGGCGAGCAGTTGGGAAAAGACGTTGATTTCCCTGATAATATCGGGATCATCATTGAATCCCCCGGCTTTTTATCCTACCATTCCGGTTATAAGAATCTGCTATACTTAGCCTCGTTGAGAAATCGAATCGCAAAGAAAGAGATTGAAGCGGCAATCCGCAAAGTTGGCCTCAATCCGGCAAATAAAAAGCCAGTCGGGAAGTACTCCCTTGGCATGCGGCAACGATTGGGCATTGCACAGGCGATCATGGAAAATCCGCCACTTCTGATTTTGGATGAGCCGCTAAACGGGCTTGATAAGAATGGCATTGAAGAGATGCGCGCACTCCTGCTGCAACTCAAGGCAGAGGGTAAAACGATCCTGCTGGCCAGCCATGTGAAGGATGATGTTGAAATTCTTTGTGACACAGTCAGTGAAGTGGCAGATGGCAAGCTCACGCGAACAAAATAGTTTGCACGGCTTGATATCTTGTTTCTAACCCTTTCTGGTCTCTTTTCTGTGATATATCCAGTGCTCACTTAATGGGCACTGGATACATCGCAGCTGAAATAAATGTATCACGCATATGCACTCAAAAACCTATCCGCGATTTCTCTCACAGCTACGCTTCAATCTCTTGTCTCCCCAAAACGTGTAATCCGCGTTTCGAATTTTCAAAAGAAGCGTCAAACATGGTCTCGCACCTGCATATGACGCTTTTTTCGTATGCAAGCAAATCCTGCGCATCCGTTCCCCACCCCATCCCCTTTCCGTTTCTCCCGAACTTACAGAACCGGAAAGGAAACTATCATGATCAAAATCAATCTGCGTCACTATTATCCTCACTACACATCCGACGTCTTTATCGAAGTACCAGACGATATCGCAATTGAGCTGCACGCGTTTGAGAATGAAGATGCAGCGTACCGAATGCGAAGAAGCAGGAATCGCGCATTCTACTCGCTGGATCGCGAAGACGGACTTGAGCGAGAAAAGCAGTTTAGTACTCCATCCAGCGAGGATGGTTTTTTTCGGGAGCATCTGGCATGCTCTCTTTTTTCTGCCCTTCAGGAGCTGCCGGTTGCACAAGCGCGGCGCATCTACGCACACTATATCCTCGGGATGAGCAATCTGGCGATTGCCCGTGTCGAAGGCATCAATGAAGGCAATGTAAGGAAGTCCGTTTCACGCGGACTGCATCGCTTACAAGAAATTCTAGGGGAATTTCACGATTAAGGGGACGAATTTGCCCCAAAAATGTTCTGAATAATAGAGAGACCCTTTCCTAAGGTGTACATTGACAACTGCATATACGGCGTTTCAGGTACAAACCCGTACGACGAGCGAATCAGGGCACGATTATTTCGATCGTGTGTTCCTTGGGCACGACTTGGCGAGTCGAGCGCGATGACGCGTACGGCGATCATGATACTTCCTCACGGCCACCTATCGATTGGGGTGGAGTCTCTGCAATGCACGTTGTTTCAGCAAAACGGCGGCAGCGCGGAGCTATGGACGCGGCAAGCTACCCGCGGCCTGAAACGCCCCCTCCCTGCCAGGGACGCGTGGCAAATTCGGTAGGCACATACTATCAATTGACAACATTGTCTCGGGTGACCCGTGGCGGTATACTCTGCTTGCAAGACACCGCCACGGGTTGCCAGGTCGAGACGCGAAAGGAGGCATGCTGCGTATGAGTCAGGCAACCTGCGGTACGCAAACGGATCATTCCGATCAGAAAACCTACCGCGTAGAGGACATCATCCAAATGCTGGATATCAGCCGCTCCGCGGCATACCGCCTCATTCGGAAAAAGCCGTTTCAGACAAAACGCATTGGCGCATCCATACGAATCCTACGATCATCCTTCGACGAATGGTTGGAGCAACAAAACGACTAATCAAAGGAGAATAGTATGGCCGCCATTGTAAAACGTAACGAATCCTATTCCGTCGTCTTCAACTATGTTGACGAAACCGGAAAAACCAAACAGAAGTGGGAAACCTTCCGCAACTATAAAGACGCGCGCAAGCGCAAAGCAGAGATCGAGGTCCAGCTCATCGACGAATCGTTCATTCCGCCGAGCACGCAAACGGTCATGGAGTTTATGCGAGATTTCATCACTCTGTACGGCGAGAAGCGCTGGGGCGTGTCGTCGTATGACGCGAACGTCGGGTTGATCAACAACTACATCAACCCCATCCTCGGCACCACGCCGATCCAGCTGATCAACGTGCGCGGTGTCGATCAATTTGTTCGAAAGCTGCAAAGCACATACTCCGTCGCAAGCCTGAGCAAGGGGCATACGCCCAAACTATTGTCGGAATCAAACATCGAGAAGATCGCCCAGCTGATGCGCACTGCGTTCAAGCAGGCAGTTCGTTGGGATCTGATCCCGAAGAATCCGTTCGATAACGCGGTACTCCCAAAGGTGCACTACAAGCCGCGTGATATCTGGACCGCCGATATGATCCGAACCGCGCTCGAAGCCTGCACCGAGAGCAAGCTCTATATCGCGATGAACCTGTCGTTTGCCTGTTCCCTTCGGTTGGGCGAGATTCTGGGGCTCACTTGGAGCAACGTCCACATGACCGATGCGGACATCATGGCGGACAACGCCTTTGTCTATATCGACAAGGAGCTCACCCGCGCAACCCTGCATGCGATTGAAGCGCTCGGCAAGAAGGAGATCTTTCATATCTTTGAACCCATGAAGCGGGACGCGAGCACACGCCTGATCCTCAAGACGACAAAAACGAAATCCAGTGTCCGCAAGGTTTGGCTGCCCAAGACGGTCGCCTATATTCTGCGGGAGTGGAAGAAGTCACAGGACGAGCTCCGCAAATTCTATGTCCATGAGTATGAGGATCATGATCTTGTCATATCCCTACCAAAGGGAACCCCTTGTGACGGCCGCCTCATTGAGGAATCCTTTCAGAATCTGCGGACAAAGGCTGGACTCCCGCGCGTCGTGTTCCATTCCCTCCGGCATTCCAGTACGACCTACAAGCTCAAGCTCAATCATGGTGATCTCAAGGCGACGCAGGGCGACACCGGACACGCCGAGATCGACATGATCACGAAGGTCTACGCGCACATCCTCGACGAGGATCGCAAGATCAACGCGCAGAAGTTTGAGACCGCATTCTACTCCAACCCTGATTTGCGCGCCGTGAAGCCTCCGGAGACACCGGAAAGCGTGCTGGAGCTGGATCACCTGATCGAGCAGTTGCGCCGCTCTCCGGGGCTAAAAAAGACGGTGTCCCAGCTGGTTGCAGCTAACGAATTCAACTGATTTCCGCTTAGCAAACGACAAAATTGCTTAGCAGGAGCGAAAAAACGGTTCGTTTCTCCATTAGCAAATGTTTGGCTCAAAACGAACCGAAGACAACACGCCAGAGAAAGCAATGGGCTTCTTCCCAAAAACGGAAAAAGCCCGAAAACAGTACTGTTTCTGGGCTTTCTGGCGTTCCCGGGGAGATTCGAACTCCCGACCTTCCGCTTAGGAGGCGGACGCTCTATCCTGCTGAGCTACGGAAACAAGTATTCTTTTTACCGCTCAAAACCACGTTTCAAGAAACGAACGTCGACCGATTAGGAGGCGAACGCTCTATCCTGCTGAGCTACGGAGACAGATATACGATTTTTTGCTGCCGCGCAAAACGCACGGCAAGAGGAATTATACCGAAGTACGGGCGGGATTGTCAACCAATGCTGAAACGAATTCAACGCAGCGCGCGGCTACCTGCTTCCGCTCCGGCCCATAGGTGCAGCCATGCGGGGAATGGTCAAACTCCGATAGATCCACACTCGGTGCGTTGACCGCCCCCGTGCAGAAGATTTCGATGCTTGCGGGGTCAACCTTGTCGTCCTGCGCAGCGGAGATGAGTAACGTCGGGCAGTCGATCTTGTCGAGATTTTTCTTGAGTTTGCGCGCAAGGCGGCCAAGATCAACGAGCTTTCTCGTCGAAAACCCACCGTACATCTGCGCATAAAGATTATCGCCCCAAGCCGGCTTGCCGCCGCGGCTCTCCGGATAGCCCACAACGGGAATGATCAGGCTAAGCGCGCGGGCAATGCGCAGATAGCGCTTCATCCTGATCGGCGTGCAGATCAGCGCAAGGCCATCGAGGTGCTCCTCCTCCGCCAGCAGCCCGCAGAGGATGCCACCGAGCGAGAGCCCCAGCGCATAGACCTGCGTGCAGCCCTCATCCTTGAGCCTTTGATACGCCGCGCGAATACCATCGAGCCACTGCGCGCCCGTGGAGGCGTTTTGCGCGCGGACGGTCTCGCCGTGCCCGGGAATCATCGGGGAAATCACGGTGTAGCCCTTGGCGATCAGCGCATCCGCCACCACACGGACGTTTGCGGGCGTGCCGCCAATGCCGTGCAGCGTGATGCAGCCGATCTCGTTGCCCTTGTGGAACAACGGCTGAGAGAGATCATCATCAAACGGCGGACGCTGATCCAGCACCGCTTTGTTTGGCAGATAGTCCTTAAGCACGGTAAAGAACGACGGCATACGACAACCTCCTTGCGCGATTGCTCAAAAATCCGTTTACAGCAGCTTTCTCGTCTGACGATAGACATCGCCGGAGCCAACGGTGACCACGAGATCGCCTTCTCCGGCATGCTCGTCGAGATACAGCCGAATCTCCTCAAACGTTGGAAGATACGTCGCGTTGTTGCTGCTTTCGTTGATCGCGGCGACCATATCCCGCGCGTGGACAATGCCGGTGTCCTTCTCCCGTCCGGGATAGATATCTGGCACGAGCACGAAGTCCGCGTCCGCAAAACATGTCACGTTGTTGCAAAAGAGCGTGCGTGCGCGCGTATAGCTGTTGCATTGGAACACGCAATAGAGCGTCCTGTGCGGAACACGCTTCGCCGCGTCCAGCGTTGCGCGAATTTCGTTGGGATGGTGCCCGTAATCGTGAAACACCTTCACACCGTTGCGCTCTCCGTAATACTCAAATCGACGGCGCGTATTCGCAAAATCGTGCAACGCCTGCGCCAGTACCGCAAACGGCACACCGAAATGATCGGACACCGCGATGGCGCCCAGCGCGTTGACAACGTTGTGCATGCCGGGCACGCTGAGTTGAACCGTTCCGAGCGTTTTCGCGCGGCGTACAACCGAAAAGCCCGCATTGCCCCGCGCATCGAACTCGATATTCTGTGCGGTATAGTCCCCGCCGGTGAGCCCGTAGGTGACTACCTCAAGGTCGCTCTTGTCCGCGAGGGCTTTCACCCGCGCGTCGTCCGCGCAGGCAATAAACGTGCCGTCCTCCGGCAGCAGCGCAAGGAAGCGCTCAAACGCCGCAACGATCGCGTCGATATTCTCATAATAGTCCAGATGGTCGTCGTCGATATTATTGATCAACGCAACGGTGGGCTTCAGAGTCAAAAAACTCTCGACATACTCGCACGCTTCTGTGACAAACAGGTCGCGATTGCCGACATGTACACCGCCTTCCAGAAACTCAACATAGCCGCCAACGTGGATCGTCGCCTCGGTCTTTGCCTGCGCATGGATGATGGCAAGCATCGAGGTGATGGTCGTCTTCCCATGGCAGCCCGCGATGGCGACCACCTGATCATATCGCTCGCTGATTTGCCCTAACGCCACGCTGCGCTCCAGTTCCGGAATACCCTTCTCCCGCGCGAGCACACGCTCCGGGTTGTCCGGCTTGATCGCGGCGGAATAGACGATCAGATCCGCCCCGTCAACGTATTCACCTGTGTGGCCGATGCTGTAGCGAATGCCTTCGTGATCCAGCGCGTCGGTAAACTGCGTGCGCTCCCGGTCAGAGCCGGTGACCTCGTGCCCCTGGGATTTGAGGATCAGCGCCAGCCCGTTCATGCTGCAGCCGCCGATGCCGATGAGGTGGATTCGCTTTGCGTCGTCGATATGTGCCATCGTGTGCTGTCTCCATTGCTTTTCAGTATCGTAATATTATACGCCTTTGTAAGGCGTCTTCGCAACTTCCGGCGCAGGCAGTTGCTTTGAATTGCGTAACAAACCCATATTTGCGAAAATTGATCCTGCGGAAAACAACGAAAAGGGCTTGCCATTTTTGAGCCGATACGATAAAATATCTTTTGCGCGGGGATGTAGCCCAGTTGGTCAGAGCGCTTCGTTCACATCGAAGAGGTCGTGGGTTCGAGCCCCTCCATCCCCACCAGAAAAGCAGAGAGTTCATCATCAGATGGACTCTCTGCTTTTTACGTTGATTCAAAGGGGCGAGAAGCCGCGTAGTCAAGACCACCCGTAAAACGGGTGGCCAGCCCATCGACAAACCTTATCGGTGGGCTGAAGCGGACAGAATTACTTCTGTCCGCTTCGCATGTTCTTCAAAATCTATTTGGCAATGGACGCTAGATCGTCCTCTTGCGTTCGCTTGAATAAGCTTTCTCGCTATTTCTTGATCAGTTTCCGCACGCGCTCTGCAATTGCGGCACTCGAAAGGCCATACTTCTCCTGCAGCTGCGCGTAAGGCCCGCATTCCGCGTGGCAATCGCAGATGCCGACAAAGCCGACGCGCGAAGGCTGCCCTTCTCCGCAAAGCACTTCTGCAACAGCGCTGCCAAGACCGCCAATGATATTGTGCTCTTCCGCCGTTACAATCAGCCCGGTCTCGTTTGCGCAGCGCAGAATCAGCTCCCGGTCGATGGGCTTGATTGTGAACATATCCACTACGCGCACCGAGGTTCCCACACGCTTCAGCGTTTCTGCCGCAACAAGCGCATGTCCGCACATCAATCCGCACGCGATTATCGTTGCGTCTGTGCCTTCACGCAGAACCTTGCCCTTGCCGCATTCAAACGATTCATTTGCGGAATAGAGATCCGGAAACGCCTCTCTCGAGAGCCGCAAATACATCGGCGAAGGATCGTCAATTGCGTGTTTCACCAGCCAGTCGGTGTTCACGCTGTCGCTTGCGACAAACACTTTTACATTCGGCAACGCACGCATGACCGCGATATCCTCAATCGAATGATGGCTAGGCCCGTCAAACGAATCCGAAAGGCCGCCATATGCGCCAACGTACTTGACCGGCAGTTCCGCATAGGAACCGAAGGCCGTTGCGGAAAGCAGACCGTTGCTGGTGATGAATACGCCGAACGCGTTGGCAAACGGAATCTTCCCCACGGCGGCAAACCCCGCCGCCATGGCGGTCATGTTCGCTTCCGCGATTCCAACGTTGAAGAACCGATCCGGCGCCACGTTTTGAAAAACGACCGATCTCGTCGAACCGGAAACATCCGCATCCAGCACGACCACTCTGGGATCGTTTGCGCCATAGCGCACCAACGCCTGCGCATATGCTTCTCGAATGGTCATTGACATACCGCTTTCGCCTCCAGTTCCTGCATTGCCTGCTTGAATTCTTCTTCGCCGATCGGCTTTCCGTGCCAGCTGTTCTTCCCTTCCATAAAGGAGACGCCCTTCCCCTTCACCGTTCGCGCAAGAATCACGCTAGGAATGCCCTTTGACTGCCGGCTTTCATCCAACGCGCCGCAAAGCGAGGCGATATCGTGTCCGTCGCATTCAATGCAACGCCAGCCGAACGCGGAAAACTTTGCGCTAAGATTGCCCATTGGCATCACCTGCTCGGTCGTCCCGTCCAGTTGTACGCCGTTCCAGTCCACAATCGCGGTCAGGTGGTCCGCACCGAATTTCGCAGCGGACATGCACGCTTCCCAAATTGTCCCCTCGTTGAGTTCCCCGTCGCCAAGTACCGCATAGACGCGCGCATCGCTGCCATCGCACCGCAAGCCGAGCGCCATACCTAGCGCTGCGGAAAGCCCAATCCCCAGAGGTCCGCTTGTCATGTCCACGCCTGGTGTGCTGTGGGAGCAGGGATGCCCCTGCAGACGGGAGTCTATGGTGCGAAGTGAATGCATCTCTGCCGGATCAAAAAATCCTTTTTCCGCGAGAATGCGATATAGCATCGGCGCCGCGTGCCCTTTGCTCAGCACAATGCGGTCGCGGTTTGGGTCTTCTGCCCTGTTTGCTTCAATATTCGCGGCATAAAAATAAAGCGCTGTCAATATTTCGCATACGGAAAGCGAGCCGCCCGGATGTCCCGTCTGCCGTTCGTGCAATACCCGAATCACATCCCGGCGGAATGTGCGGCACAGCCCTTCCAGCTCTCTGCGTTTTTCAATCGAGATTGCCATGCGTTCACCTAACCTCTCTGTATCGAGCGATCGAAGGAAGCCTTCTATCGCCGTTTGGTTCTTGTTGCTGATCGTTTGACGCCGTCAGTTCACCACGTTGACCGGCGTCCCCGCGAGAAACAGTCTTGCGTTCTCTGCGGCGATTTTCATCAGTCGTGCGCGGCTCTCTCGGGATGCCCAGCTGATGTGCGGCGTAATGATGCAATTCTTCGCCGAAAGCAACGGATTATCCGGCTGGATCGGTTCCGTTGAAACCACATCCAGCCCCGCCGCAAATACCTTTCCGCTGTTGAGCGCATCGGCAAGATCCTGCTCCGCAATCAATCCGCCGCGGCTGTTGTTGATCAGGATAACGCCGTCCTTCATTCGCGCAATCGAATTGCGGTTGATCATCTCCTTCGTCTCCGGAAAGAGCGGACAATGCAGCGCGATCGCGTCGGATTCCGCATATAACTGTTCCAGATCGACATAGGTTGCGATCGTTCTTCCCTCTTCCGTCTCGCAGCTGTCCTGCGCGAGGACGCGCATGCCGAGCGCTTTGGCAATCTCTCCGGTTCGCTGTCCGATTCTGCCGAATCCGACGATGCCGATGGTCTTACCCTCGAGCTCGATCAGCGGATAATCCCAGAAACACCAATCCGCGTTACTCGCCCAGCGTCCCTGATGCACCGCGTCGCTGTGATGCGCAACATGGTGGCAGATTTCGAGCAGCAGCGCAATCGCCATCTGCCCGACAGCCGCCGTGCCATAAGACGGCACGTTGCATACCGGAATTCCCTTCACGCGCGCGGCAGCGCCGTCTACGCAATTGTAGCCGGTCGCCAGTACGCCGATCATGCCCAGATTCGGGCATGATTCGATGACCGCTCTTCTGAGCGGGGTTTTGTTGGTAAAAACGATTTCGGCATCCCCGATTCGTTTCAAAATCTCCGCATCGTCGTCCGGCGTGCGGTCATATACCCTCAAATTGCCGAGCGCGCTGATTTCTGCCCAGGACAAATCGCCCGGATTTTCCGTATATCCGTCCAAAATTACAATTTTCGTCATGTTCACTCCATTGTTTGCGCTGCTCCATTCCGGCAGCGCGCTTTCGTTTGCATGCCCGGGAATCCCCCGGGCATGCTCACTCAAATCAGGCTCTGGCAGCCACCGCGCGGTCATACCACTCCTGACAGCGGCAGGTGCGCTGCTGCGGCAGGGCTTCCACCACCGCACAAAGCAGTTTTTGAACCTTTTCGCTGTTTTGTTTGACCATATTGCTGTGCGCTTTTAGGTCCGGTTCATCACTCGAAAGCCCGGCGGCTTTGTTGGTCACAATGACGACCGCGGAATAGCAGATGCCGGCTTCACGCGCAAGGATGGCTTCCGGTGCGTTGGTCATGCCGACAACATCCGCACCCAGCGTACGAAACGCCCGAATCTCCGCCGCGGTTTCATAGCGCGGGCCATCAAACGAAAGATAGGTTCCCGTCTCATGCATTGGATAACCCAAACGTTTCGCCTGTTCGATCAATACTCCCCTGAGCTGCGCGCAGTACGGTTCGGTCATATCCAGCGACATCTTGCCGAAGGTATAGTGCGTGGTGTGAAAGTTGATGAATTGATCCAAAAGAACCAAGTCCCCCGCATTGCAGTGTTCGCTGATGCCACCTGCCGCCACGGTTGCGAGAATACGCTTGACGCCAAGCTGGCGAAACGCGTCGATGTTGGCATGGTGCGTCACCTGATAGGCAAGCCGACCGTGCGTAAATCCGTGACGCGGCAAGAAGTAAACGTCCTCGCCTGCATATTTGCCCTTCATCATGCTTACGTCGCCATATGGTGTCTGAATATCGATCTGCTCGCTTTCGCCGAATAGATCCACATTATAAAACCCTGTTCCCCCGATGATCCCGATCATAGTGATTTTTTATCTCCTTCTGTTAAACCTACTGTTTCTCGTGTCTAATCCTTCTAGCGCTACAGCGAAGTTGCCGTTTTGCGCCTTAGTCATGAGGCGCGCATCCACCGCTGTCTGATTCTTTAAAAAATCAGCGCATCGGCTGGTCGCTCTGCCATTCGTTTGCGTCGCACAGGGTCTTCTCCGCCTCTTCGATCAGACCAAGAGAGATGCAGTGCCGCCCGCCTTCAAACTCGGTATCCAGCCATGCTTCCGCAATATCCAACGCTTCAAAGAGCCCCGTAATCTTTCCGCCAAGGCAGAGGATATTGGAGTTGTTGTGCTTGCGCGCCATCTTGCCCATATAGGTGCTGGTGCAGAGCGTTGCGCGAACGCCCTTGAACTTATTGGCAAACATCGCCATACCGTTGCCGGTTGAGCAGATCAAAATGCCGCGCTTTACCGCCCCAGTTGCGACGGCGGACGCAACCTGCGCCGCATAATAGGGATAGCGCACGATATCCGTGCCTTCACAGCCAACATCGCGATACGAAATCCCCTTTCGCTCCAGAAGCTTACAGATCTCGAGTTTGAGTTCATATCCGCCATGGTCGTTGCCGATCCAAATGATATCTTCGTTCATGTTGTTCCCCTTCTGTCCTGCGAAACAATCATCCGCTTGAGGTGATTGTTCCCTTAGTCATCAAAGTGCTTGCCCATACCGGCAGGCCCGTGCGCAAACTTGTTGTTCACAAGCGCCACGCAGAGCGCAAACATGTATGGCATAATCATCCAGAATTGCGAAGGCGTATCGACGCTCTGGAAGATCGATTGCAAGCAATCGAAGAAGCCAAACAGGAGGCTCGCAGCACCGGCAATCAGGGGGTTCGCACCGCCAAGATCAGCGATGACCATCGACACATATCCGCGTCCGCCCGTCATATCGAGCACAAAGCGGTTCATCCGCGCAAGTGAGAGATAGGCTCCCGCAAGGCCGCAGATCGCGCCGCAGATGATGACGCCGGCGTATTTCATCGCGGATGTATGGATGCCGACCGTATTGGCGGCAACCGGGTTTTCGCCAACCATGCGAAGGCGCAGGCCAAAGGGTGTCTTAAAGAGTATGACCCAGCTGACGAGCACGATGCCGATCGCCACAAAAAACAGGATGTTCTGATCCGCCAGAATTGGCCCGATCCACGGGATTTTCGCAAGTCCGCCATCCGAAAGCTTGACAAACGAGCGATATTCCGGCGAAAAACCGGCTGTTTTCCATACGATCTTGAGCACAAGCGCGCTTGCCGCGGTGCCAAGCATGTTGACGCTGACGCCGCTGAGGGTGCCGTTCACTTTGTTTGAAACGTGCAAAAACGCGTGCAGCAGCGAAATCAGAGCGCCGCCAAGTACGGCGCAAAGCACGCCAAGCAACAGATTGTTGGAATAGTAGACAGCAAGTGCGCCGCAAAATGCTCCGGTCGCCATCATACCTTCGCACCCGAACGAGACGACGCCCGCCTTGGTGGAAAAAGACGCAGCCGTTGAACCCAGTACAATCGGGACGGACATTCGAAGCGTCGCGCTGATAATAATCTCTGCAGTATTCATGTTCTATCCTCCTGTCCGCGTTTCATGCCCTGGGCAGTTCCTGATCCGGCTTTGCGGCGGCAGGCCGCTTTGGAAGCGCCTTCTTCAGCCGGTCTCCAAAGAACTTTTCAACAGCCTGAATGATCTGCGGGGCGGAGATGAACACGACCACCATGACCTGAATAACATCCACAAATTCATATGGTATCGTCGTGGTCCGGTTCACCGCCTGAGAGCCAGCGTTCAATATACCAAACAGCGTCGAAGAGAAGATGACGCCGAGCGGGTTATACATCGCAAGCGCGGCAACGGAAATCCCGCGGAAGCCATACCCGGAGACTGCGCCATCCGAAAACCGCATGATGACGCCCTGTGTCAGAACACTGCCGCCGATTGCCGCGATAAATCCGCTGAGCATGAAGGTGATGTAGTAGAGCTTTGTCGCCTGAATGCCGTATGTCTCTCCCGCGATGCGGTTGTTGCCCGCAACCCGTATCTTGTAGCCAAGCACGGTTCGCTCCAGAATGAACGCAAGCGCAATGGCGATTGCAGCGCCGATGAGAAAGCCTGTCGTCAGCTGAGATTTGGGAATCAGCTTGGTCAGCTTTGCCGTTTCCAGTATGGTTTCGGTCTGGGCAACACCCGCGCCGACAGCTTTCAGCGGGCCGTTTGCCAAATAGCTTCCCACATAGAGCAGGATGCTGTTCATCATGATACAGATGACCACTTCCTGCGCATGAAACCGAACCTTGAGAAAACAGATGAAAAAGCCAATCAGCATACCGGACATACCGGCAAGCAGCAGCGTCAGCGTTACGTGCGCCATGTGCGGAAGACCGTGAATATATGCCCCCGCAATTGCGCCGACCAACGCGCCCATAATCATCTGACTTTCGACGCCGACATTGATGATCCGCGCTTTAAACGCGATGGCGAAAGCCAATCCGGAAAACATCAGCGGCGTCGCTTCGCTGAAGATCAGCGCGATGCTCATCTTGGAGCCAAACGCGCCCTTAAAGATTCGGGCATAGATGTCAAACGGCGAGTAGCCCGAAATCCAGATCACGATTGCAACAATGACGAGTGCCGCAAAAAGCGACAACACAGAAATTTTAAACTTGTTGAGCGCGCGCATGAATTGCTCTTTCTTCGCGCGTGATAACCCTTTGTCTTTCATACCCGATTTCGCGCCGGAACGAGACGCTCTCCCTTCCTCATTTCTGCACCGCCGCTGCGCCGTCTTCTTCGTTCTTCGACGGGCATTGCTTCCTGACACCGAGCATATAGCAGCCGATTTCTTCTTTTGCATAATCGCTCGGTTTACACTCCAGAGTGATTTCGCCGTTGTATAGCACGACCAGACGATCACTCATCTGGTAAACTTCATCCAGATCCGCCGAAACGAGAAGAACCGATTTCCCTTTGTCACGGTAATTGAAGATCTGATCGTGAATATACTCCGTTGCACTCACATCGATTCCGCGAACCGGCTGCGCGACCACAAGCACTTCGGATTCCACCATCAGTGCGCGCGCCATAATCAGCTTTTGCTGGTTCCCGCCGGAAAGCGCCCGCGCCAGAACGGAGCAGTTGGGCGTTTTGACTTGGAATTTCTCGATGCAATGGTTGGTAAACGCAGTGATCTCCTGCTTGCGCAGCAATCCTTTGCGGGAAGCAAACGGCTGTGTATGATGGCCCAAAATCGCATTGTCCGTCAGCGGCAGATTCAGCATGAGCCCCATTGTCGTGCGGTCTTCCGGTACATGCGCAAACCCGTTTTGAATGAACGAATACGCATCTCCGCTGATTCGCTTGTCGTTGAGGATGATCTCTCCCGCGTCAACCTGCGTCAGCCCGGTCAGCGCCTCGAGCAACTGTGTCTGTCCGTTGCCCTCTACCCCCGCAACGCCGAGGATTTCTCCTTTGCGGATAGAAAAACTGATGTTTCGCAGCTTGCAGATGCCGTTTTCCGTCAGCGAAAGATTGCGCACGCAGAGCGCAACATCACCGGCGCATTTCGAAGGCCTGCGCGTGTCCATGTTGATCTCGCGTCCGATCATCAGCCGCGCAAGTTCGGACTCGTTTGTGTTAGCCGGGCGGACATCGTCGCAGATAAGCTTCCCGCTGCGCAGAACGACAATTCGATCCGCAATCGTCATGGTCTCCTTGAGTTTGTGGGTTATGATTACGATGCTCGTGCCGCCCGCGCGCAGACTCTGCAACATCTTGAGCAGATCATCCACTTCCTTCGGTGCCAGCACGGCTGTCGGCTCGTCCAAAATTAAAACCTTTGCATTCCGGTAGAGCGCCTTTAAAATCTCGACACGCTGCTGCTCTCCAACGGAGAGCTCCGATACCTTTGTGCAAGGGTTCAGCTGAAAACCAAAGCGGTCGATAAGCGCCTGCACTTCTTTGAGTGCTTTTCTGCGGTCAACAAACATACCTCGTTTGGGCTCGTAGCCAACGATGATATTGTCCAAGATTGAGAACGCAGGCGCGAGCATGAAGTGCTGGTGCACCATGCAGATGCCAAGATCGATCGCATCCGTGGGCCGCTTGATTTGCACGCGCTCCCCGCGGAAGAAAATTTCGCCTTCGTCAGGTTGATGAATGCCGTAGAGGATGTTCATCAGCGTCGTTTTCCCCGCGCCGTTTTCGCCGAGGAGGGAGATAATCTCTCCCTCCCCCAGCGAAAAATTGACATGATCTACCGCTTTCGTCCCTGGAAAGGTCTTACAGATGTTTTGCATTGCAATAATCTGCATGTTGGTTCCTTTCAGTGTAAGCGTCGCTGATTTTGGTTGTATCCTCGATTGGATACCTGTTCTTTGTAAAAGGATACCTAAGCGTTAAGATACCTTTACGTTGAACTGCGCAAGATCCAGATGATTGCTTGCAGCCCATGTATCCAGCTCCGGAATGTCCGACGGAAGCACGAGCGTGCCGTCCTTCACAGCCTGACGGGCCGCGTCGAGCGCCGCAAGAATCTCGGCGGGATACTGAATTTTAATATTATCCAAACCGATTTCGCAATAGCCTGTGTCAAGGCCGTAGCGATGCGTGCCGGATTCAAACGTGTTTTCCACAGTTGCAGCAACCGCCAGCTGTACGCCGACATTGACGCGCTTTAAGGACGTGCAGATGCTGTAGTCTGGGTCGGTCGTGCTCGGAGACGTGGAGATGAAATATGCGCCGGATTCCTTGCAGGCTTCGAGGATACCAAGAGCGCCCGCGCCGCAGTTACCCGTGCAGATGTCCGCACCGAGGCTGATGTTGTTTGAGGTAACTTCCTTCGCGGTGACCGGGTCGCTGAAGCTGCCGATGACCGTGTAGTTGATCACGCAATCCGGGTTGACATACTTGACGCCAGCCATGTAGCCGACGGCGCCGGCGCGCTGCGTGGGGCTGTCCATACCGATACAGTAGCTGATCAGGCCTTTATCGTTCGTCATGGGCGCGATATCCTGATAACCGCCGAGGGTAAGAATGCCGGACAATACGCCGGAGAGGAACGCCTGATGCGCGTCGATTGCGCCGATCGACATCACGTTCGGTACATCGTCCACATAGCTGTCGATGATGATGAACTTCTGTTCGGGATAATCTGCCGCGACTGCACTAATCGGGGAACTGATGCCGGTACCGACCGAGATGATCGCATCGTAGATGCCGTCTTCGGCATAACCGCGAATCAGAGATTCGGTCGCAACGGCGTCCGTGTTGTCGCATTCCGCACTGACGTACTCGAAATCATACTTCTCGGCTGCTTCCAGCAGGCCTTGCCAGGCTTCGTCATTGTAGCCGTTGTCGCCTTTGATGCCGGACGTATAGGCGATCTTGATCGGCTTTGCTTCCGCCGGGGCTTCGGTTGCGGCGCTTGCATCGGGCGCTGTGGTCGCCGCGTCGGTTGCGGCTGCCGCTTCCTGCGTGGCCGGGGCCGCTGCACACGCTACGAAGCTGAGTGCCATCATGAGAGCAACAAGGGTCACGAGAGCTTTTTTCATTTTTCTAATTCCTCCTGTTTATTTATTTTGGTGATCGTTCACCAGAGTTTGAAACCCTTTTCGTCTGCTGCCTGATTATTCGAATTTGTTATTTCTGTTTCAAGGGAAGATCGCTCATGCCCAGCGAAGGATACCAATACCGTTTATTCGCCTTCTTGACGCGCGCATCCCAGTCCGCCAGAATCTGCACGGCGAGATTTGCCACGGCGATGCTGCGTTCAATGCCGCCATATTGAAACTTGTCCTTGTTGCGGTTGGCAACCGCAGTGCAGACGCTGCCCGCGCGGAGGCGATAGAGCCCGCAGATGGTAAACAGCGCGGCTGTCTCCATCTCAAAATTCATCACGCCCGCCTTGGTCAGATCATCGATCTTGGTATCGATAAAGGACTGGGAGTAACCGTTGTATCCGGGTCTTCCCTGTCCGCAGTACCAAGAACCGGTCGAGCAGGAGACACCCATGTGATAGGGCAGTTCCAGCCGTTCTGCTGCCTCAACCAGCGCAGTGGTAACCATATAGTCTGCAAACGCGGGATATGCCTGATCGACATAGAGATTGCTTGTGCCATCCTGCCGCACCGCGCCGGAGTGGATGATGACGTCGCCGCAGTTGATCTCCGGCTGAAGTGCGCCACAGGTGCCAACGCGAATCATCGTGTCGCCGCCGAGTCGAATCAGCTCTTCCAGCGCACTGGAGAGTGAGCCGCCACCCGCACCGGTTGAACAGCTGGTGATCCCGACTCCGCCGATCTTGCCGGAATACGTGCGGTGTTCCCGATAGTTTGCGATCATCCTGCTTTCGTCCCATTCCTGCGCAATCATGGGGACGCGTTCCGGGTCTCCCGGCAGCAGGCAGTATTTCTCAATATCGCCCTGCTTGCAGCGGATGTGATACTGTGCGTTTCCCTCCATGGTCGGCTCGTTTGCCGAGGATTGCCAAACCTTATTTTCGTTCATGTCCAGTCTTCCTTTCTCATCGCATGGATTACGGATATCCAGTTATTGGTGCGTGGAGTATCTGGTATGAGGCGGTTCTAGCCTTTGAAACTGAGTACCCGCTTTTGATATTCATTTGAAATTATATTTTTATAGATACTTTGGTTTTGAAGAATCGTAGAAAATTCAGATGATAATTCGGTTTGTTGTTCGATGGCTTCCTGATAGATTGCGTTTTCGTCGAGGCAGAGGATTTGCTTGTTGCGCATCATCCATGCTCCGTGGATCAAAACGTCTGTCGCGCGGATTGAATCCTGTTGGAGCAGCAGTTGGGTCAAGATATCATATGCAGGCAAGAGCGCGCTCGTTCGTTCGTCCATAAGGACGATATCCGCCAGCATTCCCGGTGCAATTGCCCCGGTCTCTCCCGGCCATCCGGAGGCCGCAGAGCCATTGATGGTCATCATGGAGAGCGCATCCTGCTGGGTGAGCCAGTTCCAGTAGTCCGGGTGTTCCAATCGCGAAAGCAGGATTGCCGTTCGTGTGATCTCCAGTATATTGTGCCCTGTCGCGCAGTTTGATCCGTCGGACCCGACTGCAACCCGCAAGCCGTTCCCTATAAGGGATGTCAGCTCCATTTTACCGCTGCCAAGCAGCAGGTTGCTGGTTGGGTTATGGACCACGCAACTGCCGGCTTTTTCCAGCCGTTTCCACTGTGCCTTCGAAAGCCAGATGCAATGGGCAAGGGACAAATCGCTATTCAGCAGATCAGCCTTCTCCAGCTTGCTCAGCGGATCTTCGCCGTCCTGTGCCGCCGCCTGCGCCTGCCAGCTTGTCTCAAGGAAATGCGCGTGCACCTTCAGGCGATGCTTTCTGCTGATCTCACAGGCGGTTTCCAGCGCGGTTATGCTAGCACGCTGCGGGGAGTTGATCCCGACGGCAACCCGGAGCGTCCCCCCCGGTCGATGCCAGTCTTTGATCCAGCCTTCATAGAGCTGTGTTACTTCATCCATGGAACGGAAGTGATTTATCGCCGCCGGGCAGCCGCCCGCTTGCAGCGCCTGCGCCAGACCCGGCAGGATTTGATCATCTGATCGATCCGCAATCATGGGTGCAATCGACGCGCGAAACCCGCTTTGTGCATAGACCCGGGCAATGGCGTCCACCTGGTTCAGATGCGGGATATGATCCAGGCAGCTTGTCACGCCGCAGCGCAGCATTTCTACAATTCCGAGCTGCGCGGAGAGCTGCATCCGCTTTTCATCCATCCGCCCGCCGAGGGCTACAGTGTCCGGCGTCCAGACTTCTAGCGGCTCGCCCCAGGTTGTTCCCTTGAGCAAATTGCTGTAAGAATGGTAGTGTGCGTTGACCAATCCCGGCAAAATGAGCTTTCCGCCCGCATCGACCACCTCTTCGCCTTCACGCGCAGAGAGGTGTGTTTTCAGCTCGGTAATGTGCGCGCCTTCAATGCGAATATCGGCTTTTTTACATTCAATACGCTCATCTTGAGTAATCAGTGCAGTACCGCCCTGTAGGATCATTTCTGCCCTCCGGTCATACTTGCTGTCCACTTATATTATGCATATCATTCAATAGTCTGGATACCAAATTCGGCGGATATTTCTGTTTTCATAACATACTGAACGCCAAAATGCCGCATGAATACTGGGAAAATGGCGAAAAGGCATGCGCTTGCAAGCGCGCAGGGTTTGTAGTATGCTCTGTTATATGAGATATATTTCCGAAGAAAACGCGAATGACATCATTCGCTCCATCAAGGAAAACTGTTTCTGCAGCATCGACATGACCGATGAGACTGCAATCGTTTTCGCGAGCACGAACGACACGCATATCGGGCAGACGCGCGGCGCGGCGGAGCATATTCTACACACCGGCACGGATGAGCTTTTCGTGGAGGAAAAAGACGCATTCGCTTCGTCTCCGGTCGGATACTATTTCCCGATCTCCTGTATGAATGAATCCATCGGCGTCATCTGCATTGAAGCAAACGTTGAAGACGTTCGCCAATACAGCCAAATCATCCGTCGTATGGTACGCATGCTGATGGATCACTATATCTTCAGCGAGATGGAGCAGGTCAAGGAACGAACGTTGACGTTTTTCCTCGACGAATGGTTCCAGCTCACGCCGCTTTCGGATACGACCTCCATCTGCGAGCGTTCCAAAATGCTCAGCATCGACATCAAGGTGCCGCGCGTGATCGCCATCATGCACGTGCATAACATGCGAAAGGAATCCTCCGCGCCCAATGAATCCGTCGAGGAATTCGGTCGCACGATTCACAATATCTTCCAGATGGTTCTGCGCACCATTGACCGCGCGAACAACGACATTTGCGTCAGCACGGGCAACGACATGATCTTCCTGATCAACACACCCAGAATTGCGGATGCGCTTGCCAAACTCACGAAGATCAAAGCGCAGATCGAAAGCAAATATTTCGTCTCCATCTTCACCGGGCTCAGCCCCGTCGTAAAGGATTTCCGCGAGGTGGGCTCCTATTATCGCTATGCGCAGGTTGCAACGCGCGTTGCGCGCGAATCCGGCCGCGGGTTCACACTCTATGACGACCTGTCCATCGAACTGCTGCTTTCCAACGTACAGCCGCAGATCAAGCAGGACTATCTCAACAAGGTGTTTGATCACTGCACCGATGCGGAGATCCGCGAGTGGACCAATTTACTGTCCGTGTATTTCCAGTGTAACGGCTCCATATCCGCCACAGCGGACCAGCTTTACATGCATAAAAATACGTTGCAATATAAGCTCAACGGCATCCATTCCAAGACCGGATACGACCCGAGAAACCGCAGCGACAGCGTCATCCTCTATCTTGCGGTACACATTCTATTGGCAAACAGCACGATCGCGCTCTCCTAATCGCGTTCCAAACTATTAAAAGGAGCAAGCTTTGCTTGCTCCTTTTTGTTGGTACATCGGCTCAAATTCACTCGTTGGAATACGTTTCGTTCCGGATTGCCGCCTCCAGCGCAACGCGCATCATATCCTTGCAGGCTTCCTGCCGCTCAAATGCGCTTGTCACAACGCCCTGTTCCAGCAAATCGGATATGGTGAGAATCGAAAGCGCCCGTTTTCCGGCACGCATTGCGTTGAGATACAGCACCGCCGTCTCCATGTCGACCGCGAGCACACCCATCTTGCGCCAGAGCAGCGTTTCCGCAACACCGCCTTCCGGCCAGAATACGCCGGAGGTCAGCACGCTTCCCACTCTGGAGGAGATGTGGTTTTCCCGGCAGACTGCGGCCGCGCTGCACAGCAGGTCAAAATCCGCAACCGGCGCGAGGCGCCCTGGCATTTTGAAATGGTCTCCATAGTTTGAGTCGGTACAGGCGCCCTGCGCCAGCACCAGATCAAACACACGCAGATTCGGGTCGATCCCGCCCGCTGTTCCGACGCGGATAATGGTCTCCACGCCAAAGAGATTGTAGAGCTCATGCGACATCGTACCGATGGACGACGGCCCCATACCGCTGGAGAGAACCGAAATACGCCGGCCTTTATAGTAGCCCGTATACCCCAGCATGTTTCTGACGGAGTTGATCAGCTCAAAGTCAGTCAAAAACGTCTCTGCTATCATCTTGGCACGCAGCGGATCGCCGGGCATTAGAACCGTTTTTGCGAAATCCTCCGGTGCGCACTCGATGTGGTGCGTAATGTTTGCTTTTCTCATCGTCCGCTCCCCTGCGTCAAACAGAAAAGCCAATGCGCTTAAGCTGCTCCAAAATGACGCCGCGCCCCGCAACGCGCGAAGCGCCCGCCTCCAAAAACGCCCACTGATCTTCCAGACTCGCCACGCCGCCGCTCGCTTTCACCTTTGCGCGGTTGCCGACGGTATCTTTGAGCAGCAGGATATCATGCAGCGTCGCTTTGCCAGGGCCGAACCCGGTGCAGGTTTTTACGTATTCCGCTCCGGCACTGAGAGCAAGCTTTGCCGCGGTGACCTTTTGCTCATCGGACAGATAACCAGTCTCGATGATCACCTTGACACCGACGTGATATTCCTTGCAGCAGGCGACGACAGCCGCGATATCCTGCTCGACATATGCATAGTCCCCATCAAACATCCGCGCAATGTTGATCACCATATCGATCTCCGTAGCGCCATCCTCCAGCGCCTGCTTCGCCTCGGCGCATTTGGCCTGCGTCGTGGTGGAGCCGTGCGGAAAGCCGATCGTCACAAGGATTCCCTTGTCGGAGCCCGCCATGTGCTCTTTTGCAAGTTTGACCCATGTCGGATAGACACAGACCGTTGCGAACCCAAATTTCTTCACCTGTTGGCAGGCGTCAATGACGTCCTTGGATGTAGAAAACGGATCGAGCGCGCTCGTGTAGTCGATGTGTTCGATGATTTGACGAATTTTCGCTTCGTCCTTTGGCATACTGAAAATACTCATTTTATTCTCCTTTCCTGTCTGCCGGATTCCGGCGGTGACTCCAAAGCAATTACGCTTTCTTTACGGGTACACGCGGGCGAAGATATGCGATTGCCCGGCGTGCTGCCTCATCCGGGCTTGGATACGGCAGAATTTCTGCTGTAATCCAGCCGTCATAACCGATTGCCTGCAGCGCAGCAAACACCTCTTTGAAATCGAGGTGCCCGTCTCCGGGCGCGTGGCGGTTGGAATCCGCAAGATGAACATAGCGGATGTGCCGCGCGTTGCGAATCAAGGATTCACCGATTTGGTCGTCTTCGATGTTCATGTGGAATACATCCGGCATCAAGCCGAGCGCGCGGTGGTTCAACTCATCCAGCAGCGTGCTGCCCTCGTCCAGTGTGTTGATATAGTTGATTTCATAGCGGTTCACCGGCTCAATCACGAGAGTCACCCCCCGTTTTTCCGCGTACCCCGATAGATCGATCAGCGCCTCGGAAAAAAGCGTCTGCGCTTGCTTGGCTGTCTGACCCGGATGAATGCTGCCGCGGACGCGGCCGATGTTGACCATCTGCCCAAAATCTGCCGCGAGATCGATCAGGCGGTTGAACTCCGATACGGTCTGGCGCCTTACGCCCAGATCCGGGCTTGTAAAGCAAAGCTTTCGCGCCGCAAAGAGTTGCCCTGTGCTGATGCTGCTGACCTGCATACCCGTTTCGCCAATCCAGGCACGCAGCTCGGCAGGCGCGACCTCGTCCGCGCGCATCAGCGCCAGCTCGACGCCGTCATAACCGAATTCGCTTGCCGCAATCATGGATCGCCGGAATCCTCTCCAGACGACAAACGCGGTCGGAAGCGCATCCGCACCCGCAATCGTTACCGCAATTCGCATGTATCGTTCCTCTTTCGCCGTTATAGCCGGCGCACCTGATCCATAAACGCGTGTACCACGCCCGCGTCGACGGGATCATTCATATCCCCGCTGGGTTTTGTGCCGTAACCAAAGATGCTGCCGTCCGCATAGCGTACGCAGTCGATCGTCTTGAGGCCGATGCCGCTGCCAAGGAATACCGGCGTGCCCTCCGCCGCTTTCCGAATCTGCTGAATATCCGCAACATCCGGCGGCAGGGCGGATTCTTCTCCGGAAACAATGATTGCGTCCGCCATTCCGCGGTGCACCATTTCTTTGGTGACGGTCTGGAGGTTTCGCCGCACAAGCGGGCCGCCATGCTTTGCGTAAATATCGGAAAACACTTTGACGTGGCCCGCACCGATGGCCGCGCGGTAGCGCATCACCAAATGCGCTTCGCCCTGAATCACGCCCTGATCCGTCACCATCGCGTCTGTCAGCACATTCAGGCGGATAAACTGCGCATCCGAAACCAAAGCGACCGCCAATGCGGCTTTCCAGGAATTTCGCAGAATGTTGATGCCCAGCGCAACATTCGGATATTGCCGCCGGATCTCCAGCGCTGCGCGTGTCATTGCGGCAACGGTCTCCGGTTCGATCGTAATCGGATAATACGGATAATCGCCAAGATTTTCGACGATGAGCGCGTTGACCCCGTTTTGAACGAGCGTATCCGCATCCGCCATCGCGTGATCAAGCACGGCGCGCATGCTCCCGCCATAGTTCGGAGAGCCGGGCAGCGGCGGCAGATGGACCATGCCCATAATCGGTTTTTCCGTGCCAAACATCGGTGCCAGTTCGTTAACTTTCATTCTGTCCTCCTCTTTTTTTAAAAACGATCCGTTGACCATGCAATTGCTCTAAGCCAGTTCACTGAATAAAGCGGAGCAATGTCTGCATCTGCTGCGCAAATGCACCGCGGCAAACCAGAAAATGGTTCCCAACGGGATTGGTGAACATGTTTGAAACATCCTCTTCCAGCCGGACGTGAATCTGCGTCCTGCAAAGCCCGGATCGGTTGGGGTTATCCAGCAGCATGCCGTTGCTGACAAAAAATCTTGTTCCATCCGCTGAGAGTTTGAATACCGTAACCGGCCCAGCGGGCAAGATGCCACATACCGCTACGCTGGAATCGGACTCGAAATGCGTGGTCAGCGTAAAGGAATCCGCCATGTTCAGCGGAAGTGTACAGTGCGCGAATATCATCTCGTTTCTCTGCAAATCCATCTCGCTGGGATTGCACATAAACGAGGGTTGCCCTGTCAATTGATTCAACAGCAGCATGGAGATCAGCGAAGGCATGTCCCCTTCGCATCCCGCCGCGATTCCCTCCGCGTTGAGTAACGCAAGCGCTACGCACCCTGCCGTCTGGATCGAACCAAGCAGATCAAAACAGCGCAGGGACAGCGCGCCGAGATGATTTTTCTCACAGACGCGCTTGAGTGCACCATAGAGATTGAGGGATTTGCGTGTTTCCGCTTCGTCGAACGAATGGCTCAGGATAGCCTTCGTCAGCGGCATTTCCTCATAGTGGCCCTCACGGTAGGCTTCTTCCAGCTCCTGAACGGAAAGATCCGCAAACGTTACCCCAAATCGTTCGGAGATTGCCGCGCGGTCGGTATCGTTTGCAATCAGCCAGTCGGAAGGAGCGCCGATAGCGCCAATCTTCAAGCCTTTGAGTTCGCTCATGATGCGAATGATCGCAAGATAGGGCTTGAGCTGAGAGGCAACCACCTCTGCACTGCCGAACAGAACCTGATGCATAGCTCCTCGCTCGTGAAGGAAAGTTGCCATTTGCATGGAAGCGGAGAGCGCGTTGCCTTCCCCTTGATTGAGGATGATCCAGTGCTTGACAGTGCAGCGAGCATAGAGCTCCTTTAGGCAGGAAGCTGTTCCGCCGCTGGCCGCGAACACAATCGCAACATCGTTCGGAGTCTCCGCCGCATCTGCCTTTTGCAGTTCGTCGCCTGTTTCAGCGGAAAGTCTGCTCAGGTAAGCCGAAACTTCATCCTCCGGCGTGCGCCCACCGGGGAGTTTGCTGTACAATACGAATATCCGATGAATCATATTCCCCACTCTTTCTGTTTTCTGTTGGTTCAGTACATGCTAGAAATGCAACTATAAAATCATGCGGCGCTCCGCATTTGGCATCTGGTTCACAATCTGGGGATCAATAGTCTGACAAAATAATATAGGAATCTACTGAAATGGGGGATACGGGTGTGTTCGAACGCTTTTTCTCATCCTGCGTTCATGCTACGATTATTATAGATAAAACCGTTTTGGTATTTTTGCTAGAAAGACGCTTCCGTTTTTATTACCCTGCACATGGCTTGGCATGGTGTAATACAACATATCAAACGATGGTATGGGATCTTCTGTTTCATGGCACGGACATGATCCACTTTGCTTCATGACGAGCGATACGATCGAGGCAAGATCCGGGAAGGAAAGAAGAATAAGGATGAGTAATCAGAAATTTATGCTACTCCAGGCGGCTTTGACTCCGTCCGAGGTATTGGCCTCGGAAAATCCGGTTTGCGTTTATGTGGATGCGATCCGCGCGAGCGCAACAATGGTGACATTTTTTGAAAAGGGGATTTCGCAAATTCGCCTTTGTGCGGATGAAGAGGAAGTCCTGGCAAAGGATCCCTCCATTGACCGGCGGAAATATGTCGTCTGCGCCGAGGATATTCCGGGGGATCGCGCACCGATGGCGGATTGCAGTCCCGCGGTCATCGGTGTTCAGGCAATGGAAAACCTGGAAGGAAAAAAGGTTCTGTTTCATTCCACAAACGGTACGCTTGGCATTCAGAAGCTATTTGAAAAGAAATTGACGGATATCTATGTCGGTACCGTACTCAACCGCAGCGCCGTTATGCATGTGGCGCTTGAGCACGCGCTTGCCGAAGACCGTCCGCTTTGTATCGTAGACTCCGGCCGCTGGAACTGCACCATCGCAACATTGGATGATGCATATTGCACGGCAAAGCTCGCGCAGACGGTGATTGACGTCCTCAAACGCCGCAACATCCCATATGAGCTTATGGATCCAGTTAAGATCGTGCTGCATCTGCTCCCGCAATTTAAGGATACCTACGATGCATACATCCAGTCTTCCACCGCAATCAAGTGTGCGGCACATATTCCGCCCGCGGATGTCGCTGCCTGTAGCGCGGATAACATTTCAAATTGTGTTCCCCGTATCTACGGGATTGACGAATTCGGCTGTATTCTGATCGACTGCATCCACGTGCCCGACATGCCTCTTTCAAAATAATCGATTCTACACCATAGAATCTTCGGCTCTTTCCATCTGGAAATGAGGCCTGTGTTTTTGATGCGCTTTCCGCGCAGAACCCGGACGTCGATGACCCCGCACGTCTGTTTCACTCAGAAAAGGAGGATATTTCTTATGCTGGAATCCATTCACACCTATTTCCAAATCGGTACCATTCAATGGATGAGCCACCCCAGAAAGGCACTTCTGGATTCGATTCGCGAGATCGCGAGCGACGACTTCTTCGATGCGATCGAAATCACCCGTTTCGCGGATGAAGCAACCCGTAAAGAAGCCATCCGCCTCTTTCAGCAGAGCCATCTGAAGGTCTGCTACGGTGCTCAGCCGCGGTTACTCGGCCCGAAACTCAACCCGAACGCAATCGATGAACAGGAACGCCAAAAGGCAGAAGCCACACTTCTGGAAGCAATTGATGAGGCGGAGCTCGTCGGCGCCCGGGCGATTGCATTTCTCGCCGGAAAATGGGAACCGCAAACGCGCGAAGAAGCATACGCTCAGCTTCTGAAAACCACGACCGCCGTCTGCAAGTATGCGGAAACAAAGGGAATGGGCGTCAATCTAGAAGTGTTTGATTACGACATGGACAAGGCGGCGCTGATCGGCCCCGCGCCGCTTGCCGCGCGCTTCGCTGCGGACATGCGCACCATTTGCCGTAACTTTGGCCTGTTGGTAGACCTGAGCCACTTCCCAACGACATATGAAACCAGCCAGTTTGTCATCCGCACGCTCCGCCCGTACATCACGCATTTTCACATCGGCAACGCGGTGGTGCAGCCCGGCTGCGAAGCGTACGGCGATCTGCATCCACGCTTCGGTTTTCCGAACAGCGCGAACGACGTTTCTCAGCTTGTCGATTTCTTCCGCGTACTCAAGCAGGAAGGGTTCCTCAACGCGGAGAATCCCTACGTGCTCTCATTTGAAGTCAAACCCTGGGGTGATGAAGACGAAGCGATCATCCTCGCCAACACCAAGCGCGTCATCAACCGCGCGTGGGCACTTGCCTAATTCCTCTGTCGTGCCAGAAAGGAGAAGAAGCATTGCTGAATCAACTACACAAAAGCGTGCCGGAACTGGAAGAAATCTGCCGCACTTTGCGGCTGGATATCCTCGCCATGATTCGCGCCGCGGGCTCCGGTCATCCGGGCGGCTCTCTCTCCAGCGTTGAAATTCTCACCGCGCTGTACTTCGGTATTATGAAGATCGACCCGCAGGAACCATGTCAGATTGACCGCGACCGATTTATCCTTTCAAAGGGGCACATTGCCCCCGCTCTCTATGCGGTGCTGGCAGAACGCGGGTTTTTCCCGCGCGAGGTTCTCAACACACTTCGAAAGTTGGGCAGCCCGATGCAGGGGCACCCGAATATGGCGCACTGCACGGGGCTTGACTGCTCCAGCGGTTCGCTGGGTCAGGGACTTTCTGTCGCGTCAGGGCTTGCGCTTGCCGCGCGGCTGCGCGGCGCATCCTATCGCACCTATTGTCTGATGGGTGACGGCGAGCTGCAGGAAGGCCAGATTTGGGAGGCCGCCATGTCCGCCGCGCACTATGGTCTGGACAACCTTTGCGGAATCGTCGATTACAATGGTGTACAGCTGGATGGAACGACGAAGGACATCATGAACATTGACCCTGTTGCAGACAAATGGCGCGCATTCAATTGGAACGTGATCTGCTGCGACGGGCACGATCTTACCGCCCTGCTCTCCGCCTTCCAGGCTGCCGCTTCCTGCAAAGGCATGCCCAGCGTCATCATCGCAAACTGCGTCAAAGGAAAGGGCGTCTCTTTTATGGAGAATCAGGCCGCGTGGCATGGTCAATGCCCCAACGATGCACAGTATCAGCAGGCGATTGCTGAAATCGAACAAAGGAGGCTTTGAACATGAACACAAAACCTGCCAGAGACGGTTTTGGAGAGGGCTTGCTCGCGCTTTGTCAGGAGCGGGCCGACGTCGTTGTTCTGGACGCGGATGTGAGTAAATCGACGCGGACGAACTGGATCGGTGATCGATTCCCGAAACAGTTTTTCAATATGGGCATCAGCGAACAGGATATGGTCGGCACAGCGTCAGGCCTTGCCCTCGGCGGAATGGTTCCCTTTGTCGCAACCTATGGTGTATTCCTCTCGGGGCGCGCGTGGGATCAAATCCGAACAACTGTCTGTTATAACAACCTGCCCGTCAAGTTCGGGGGTGCGCACGCGGGCATCTCCGTCGGTCCGGATGGCGCAACACACCAGGCGCTGGAGGATATCGCAATCACGCGCGTACTGCCGAATATGACCGTACTCGCGCCCTGCGACGCGGAAGAGGTTCGTAAGGCGACCATCGCCGCCGCAGCTTGCCCCGGCCCTGTCTATATCCGTTTCGGGCGCGAACCTGTTCCGGTCATAACGGATGAGAAGAGTCCGTTTGAAATCGGAAAAGCAGTTTGGCTCAAAACCGGCAGCGACGTTGCCATTATCGCCTGCGGCGCAATGGTCTATCAAGCGCTGCAGGCCGCCGATCAATTGGCAAAAGAGAGCATTCACGCAACGGTGGTCAATCTTCATACCATCAAACCGATGGATCGCGACTCCGTGATTCGCGCGGCATCCACCTGCGGCTGCGTCGTGACCGCAGAGGAGCATCAGATCGCGGGCGGTATGGGCAGCGCGGTCGCGGAAACACTCGCAGCAGCCTGTCCGGTTCCGATCGAATTCGTCGGCATTCACGATAGCTTCGGAGAGTCCGGCCAACCCGACGAGCTGATGGAAAAATATGGCCTGTCCGCAGCAGTGATCATATCCGCCTCAAAACGCGCCCTTCAAAGAAAACAAAACGCAGCAACCTAACACAGCACCCACCTCTTTCAGGGAAAGCCGGGACTCCTACTCACCGCCATGACTTGCTATCTTCTCGTTGTCACACACATGGTTATCCGGCTTCCCTGAATGTTTTTCGGTCACGATACCTAAAGGAATGAACCGTTGCTTTGTCTGCCCGTGCGGATCGGTTTGTTCCTCGTTCCGGGCTACGCTTTGGGGGTGTTTGGACTCGCCCGCACGCGACGGAGGTCATCTCAACGGTATATACCGGTTCATATTTCACTCACCCTCAAGTTTCACACAATTGTATTCCTACATGAGAACTAACATAGCAAAAACCACCCGCGGTGAACCTGTAAAGTAAAAGTA
>DLGD01000029.1 GCA_002482505.1 Christensenella sp. UBA7703
TCTACTTTTACTTTACAGGTTCAGCATGCCGGTTTATTTGTTTATGTGTTCTTATGAAAAAGCGAGTTTACACACCAAATTGTTCAAGAAAATCGTGTAGAAGGTTTAAGCAGACCGTCTTGCGGTATTCGGCGGAGACGCGCCCGCGCGTGGGCACAATCGCCTCGCTATAAGCAGCCAAATACGCTTCTTTGAGCGCTCTTGCCTCGGCGATGGTCCTGCCGACGAGCATCGAGTCGATATCTGCGCGGCGGATGACAACATCGCTGATCGCGCCAAAGGTGACGGCTGCGTGCGCGATGACGCCGTTTTCCACCGCTAAGAGTCCCGCAAACGATATGCGCGAGATGGCGAGCGCGTTTCTTGCACCGATTTTCTGGTAGACATAGCTCTCCAGCCAACGCAGAGGGAGCAGCACCTCGGTGATCAGCTCGTCCGCTTGCAGCGCGAGCTTCTTTCGCCCAAGGTAAAAGTCCCGAATCGGCAGAATGCGTGCGCCGCTGACGCTTTCGAGCTTGAGTGACGCGTCCGCGGCGAAGAAGACCAGCGCGCTGTCCGCCTTTGCGCTGCCGTTGCCGATGTTGCCGCCGATCGTGCCTTCGTTTCGAATGGCGGGCGCCGCAATCTGTGCGAGCGCTTCTTTGAGGAGGGGTGGCGTCAGCGGATGCTCCAGCAGCTCGGTAAACGTGCAGCCCGCACCGAGATGCAGCACGCCGTCCTCCTGATAGACCCGCTTAAGCTCCGGCACGCCGTGCAGAAACAGATAACTGCCTGGGCGGTGCTCGCCAATCATCAGATCGGTGCCGCCGGCATAAGGAATCACATTGTTTTGTGAGCGAATCGCCAGCGCCTCTTGCAGCGAAGTCGGGTGAAATCCGTTTACCATAAACCGTTTCCCTCCTTTGCGGCGGACTGAATCGCCGTGACAATCGCGTTATACCCGGTGCAGCGGCAAAGATTGCCGGAGATGCCGTCGCGAATCTCTTCTTCGCTCGGATGCGGGTTTTTGGCGAGGATGGCTTCGCTGGCGAGGATCATACCGGGGATACAGTAGCCGCACTGCACGGCGGAGACGGCGGCATATGCCGCGCTGAGCGCGGCAAAGCGGGCGGTCTTTGAATACCCTTCGATGGTGACGATGCTCGCTCCCGCGATGCGCCCCATCGCGACCATGCAGCTGTTGACGAGTTTGCCGTCGAGCAGCACGCTGCACGCGCCGCACTCGCCTTCCTTACAGCCGCACTTGACGCCTGTGAGCGCGAAATCGTCCCGCAGGACATCGAGCAGGCGCGCCGTTGCGCTGCCGCTGTACTCTGCGCGCTCGCCGTTGAGTTGAAACACGATGTTTTGGTCCATTTGCGACAAACCTCCTTATTCGTGCGCTGTGCCAAACAGCGCGTCTTCTGCGGAAAAGGGAATGTGTTGAATCGATTGATGTAACGCCTGCTCCATCGCCGCCATGTATGCCGCGGGCATGCCGACCAAGGGAAGCTCGCCCGCGCCTTTTGCGCCGTACGGCCCCAGCGGATATTCCTCGACATGCATCTTGACCTGCAATACGGGAACATCCACCGAGGTCGGGATGATATAGTCCGAAAAGCTGTTGTTGCGGATGCGTCCGGTTTGATCCGCCGCCATCTGCTCCATACTTGCGTACCCAAGCCCCTGCAGGAGACCGCCTTCCATCTGGCCGACGACGATGTTGTAGTCAATCGGCGTGCCGACATCGAAACTTGCCCATGCACCGAGCACCTTGTTCACGCCCGTGAGCGTGTCCACCTCGACCTCGACCGCGCTGACCGCCCAGGCGTAGGTCGGATATGCGTCGCCCTGAAACTTCTCAATATAGAATGGAATCACAAAATCCGGCTCCACGAAGCGTTCTTCCACGGTCTGATCCTCCGCGTCCTTCCACTCGCTTCTGAGGCGGATGGCGGCGCGGCGCAGCAGCTCGCCGACCGTCATGAGGCTGCGCGAGGCGACGGTCGGGCCCGAGTCCGGTACGCGGTCGGTATCGGGGTTGTTGTATGTTACGTGATCCAAAGGAAGGTTGAGCTCGTTGGCGACGATCTTGCAAAGCGTCGTCTTGATGCCCTGGCCGATGTCGGACTGGCTCGCGAGAATCTCCACGCGTCCGTCCGCAGATTTGTGCAGCCGGGTGACCGCCTTGATATGATCCCGCTCGCCGCTGCCGGTAAAGCCCGCGCCGTGGAACCAGAGCGCGATGCCGACGCCGCGGCGATAACGCCCGGGTTTTGCGGCGTTATATTCCGTGCGTTTCTGGCTGTAGCCGCTCATCTGCTCGACTTCGGCAATCATCTCTGGCAGCGGAACGGGGAAATGATAGATGCCGCCGGTGGAGGTTGGGTCGCCTTGCTTGACGAGATGCCGCTGCTTGAAGGCGAGCGGTTCCTCACCGAGATCGCGCGCGATATGGTTCATCATCATCTCCACGGCAAAGAACGTTTGCGGGGCTCCAAAACCGCGGTAGGCGCCGGTGGGCACAGTGTTCGTCTTCATTGCGCGACCGCGCACACGGATATTCTCAACCTTGTACACGCCCGGCGAGGCAATGATCCCGCGCTGGAGCACGACGGCGGAGAGCGTGGTGTAGCCGCCTGCGTTGAAGATTACGTCGATGTCCATCGCGGTGACGCGCCCGTCTTTGACGGCGACGCGATAGGTGGAGAGCGAGGGATGCCGCTTGGAGGTGAACTCCATATCCTCTCTGCGGTCAAAGATCACGCGAACGGGTTTTCCGCCTGCGCGATAGGCCGCGACCGCGACCTGGCACGCGAGGATGGAGGGATACGCCTCCTTCCCGCCGAAGCCGCCGCCGGTGACGTCCTGCACCACTCGGACGCGATCCGGCGTGAGTCCAAGCGCCTTTGCAATCGCGCCGTGCACATAATAGGGGCATTGCAGGCTGCCGTGGATGCTGAGTTTGCTATCTGCAAACGTTGCAATCATGCCTTGGGGTTCCAGATAGGCCTGCTCCTGATAGCCGGTCTCGAATTCTTCTTCGTAGACCTTGTCCGCCTCGGCAAACGCCGTGTCCGGATCACCTTTTCCAAAGTTGTAGTCGAAGAAGGCGGTTTCGGAATCGCGCACGTTCAGCACGGCGGGCAGCTGCTCGTAGACCACCTCAATCTCGGACGCGATGCGCAGAACCTCCTGTTCATCGGGGCCTACGACCATCAGCACAGGATCGCCGATGTATTCCACGATCTCTTCCGCGTAGACGGGCGTGTCGTCCTTGACGATATGCACCTCGTTGATGCCGGGAACATCGCGATGATCCACGGTAAAATATCCCTCCGGCAGCGCGTATGGCTTGATCTCAACCACGCGGGCGCGGGCATATGGCGAGCGAACGATTCGCCCGTGCAGCATGCCCTCCTGCGGATAGTCGCCAACATACAGCGCCGAACCGTCGATCTTTGGCTGGTGATCTTTTTTGATGACGGATTTGCTGATTTCCTTCACAACACTCTTCCTCCTTGTACACTCTTTTTGATCGTGGCAGATTTAAACACTCTTGTCTGTGATCGTATTGCGCTGCTCCGTGAGATAGCAGGACAATCGCTCGAAATCCTCCGGTGTGTCCGCGTCGAGCAGGCAACCAATGTCCGAAACCGGAACTTGCGCGATTGCGCCTTCCAAGCTGGCCCAAACGCCGCGCAGGCCGCCTTCACCCTGATAGCAAAGGATCTTGTCCCTGCAAGCGGCGGAAATTAGCGGGGGATGCTTGCGGTAGCCGTCGATTGTCGGAAATGCGACGGCGGACTTGCCGCCTTTCATCGCCGGATGCAGCGCACGCAGGGTGCTTTCGCTCACGGCGGGCATGTCTCCGGGGAGCAGATAAAACGCATCGCAGATCGGCAATGCGGAAACGCCGATCTTGACCGAGGCAAGCATATCGCTCTTTTCGAACGCGGGGTTGAACGCAAAGCGAATCAGCGAAGGCGCAAACGCCTGCTCCAGCTCCGCCCGCGCTTCCTCCGCGCGGTGCCCGAGCACCACGGTGACACACTCCGCGCCGCCCGCAAGCAGGCTGCCGACGCTCAGCGAGAGCAGGGACGCTTCTCCGATGCGCATCAGCGGCTTAAAATCCCCCATGCGGCGGGAAAGGCCTGCGGCGAGGACAAGCCCCTGCAACCTCACTCGGCCTTCTCCTTTTTATAAAACGTGTTTTTCAGCGGGAGCGAAGTGCGCTCTTGACCATCCAGCCGGTAATACGCGTGTGAGCAGGCGGGGGAGGTCGGAATCAGGCAAAGCTCGCCAACGCCCTTTGCTCCGTGCGCAAGCGGCAGCGGATCGTTTGACTGCACAAGCCGGACCTCGATCTGCGGCACGTCGGTTGCGCGCATCAGACCCAGCTTGCCAAACTTCACCTGCGGATATCCGCCCTCGGTCTTGTAGTCCTCCGTGAGCGCAAACCCGAGGCCCATCACGATACCGCCCTCGATTTGCCCCTCGACGCTCTGGATGTTGACCGGCGTGCCGACGTCGTAGGCCGCGACCACGCGCTCCACTTTTCCGGTTTCGTTCAACACGACGACCTGCGCGCCATAGCTGTAGCTCACGTGGCTGACGGGATTCGGCTTGTCGGTGCCCATCGGATCGGTGATCGGCACATACTCCGCGTAAAACTCCTGCCCTTCCAGATCGGCGAGCGTTTTGCCGCCCGCGAGGGCTTCGGCGAGCTTTTCGCCGACCCTGCGCGCGGCCTCGCCCGTCATGACGGTCTGGCGCGAGGCGGTACTGGTGCCGCTGTCAGGCGTGCGGATTGTATCCGCACGCTCGTGCACAAACAATTTCGGGTCAAGCCCCGTCTCCTCGCAGATCATCTGCGTGCAGACGGTGGCGATGCCCTGCCCCATGCAGGCGGCGCTGGTGCGGACATGCACGATGCCGGTTTCGATGGAGAGCTTGCAGCGGCCTGTGTCGCGAATACCGATGCCCTTGCCGCTGTTTTTGAAAGCGCAGGCGATGCCCGCATAGGGATTGGATTCATAGACGTCCCGAATGGCTTCCAGGCACTCGACCATCGCGCAGTTGTCGTCCGCAAGCTGCCCGTTTGGCAGCTCCTGCCCAGGGCGGATGGCGTTTTTGTAGCGAATCTCCCAGGGAGAGATACCGACCTTTTCTGCAAGCAGGTTCAGGTTGTTTTCGGTTGCGAAGCAACTCTGCGTCACGCCAAAGCCGCGGTATGCACCCGCGACAACGTTGTTTGTGTAGATGCTCATACCGAGGATATCGATGTTTTGATAGTTGTATGGGCCCGCCGCATGCGTGCAGGCGCGCTGGAGAACGGGGCCGCCGAGGCTCGCATAAGCGCCGCTGTCGGCGATCAGCACCGCTTTCATGGCGGTGAGTTTGCCGGTTTCGTCGCAGGCTGTGGTAAATTCCATGTGCATCGGGTGCCGCTTGGTGTGGTATTCGAGGCTCTCCTGCCGCGAAAACTGCACTTTGACCGGGGCTTTGACAAACCAGGCCATCAGCGCCGCATGGTGCTGAACGCTCATATCCTCCTTGCCGCCGAATCCGCCGCCGACGAGCATGCTATGGCAATGCACCTTCTCCTCGGGGATGCGGAGCATGGCTGCAATTTCGTGCTTTTCATCATAGACACTCTGCGCGCCGCTGTAGAGAAGGATGCCGTCCTCGCCTTCCGGCAGGGCGATGGCGCATTCCGGCTCCATAAACGCATGATCGTTGAGCGGGGTGTAGTATTTTCTCGTCACAACGTGCTTGGAGTTGCGGATTGCTGCGTCCGCGTCCCCGCGCCGGAGCGTCTCTCTGCGGACGATGTTGCCGTTTGGATGCAGCAGCGGGGCTTCGGCAGAGAGCGCTTCCATCGGCGAAGTCACGGGCTTGAGTTCGGTATAGTCCACTTCGATGAGCGAGAGCACCTCATCCAGCGCCCGCTCCGTGCGCGTGCAGACGAGCGCGATTGCATCGCCGATGTAGCGCGTGATGTCGCCCTGAGCAATCATCACGTCCCAGTCCGGCACGATATGGCCCGTTTTATTGTAAGGGACGTCCTTTGCCGTGAGAATACGGACGCAATCGGGGTGCTGTTCGGCGCGGCTCAGGTCGATGCGGTTGACCCGCGCGCGCGGGTAACGCGAGCGGAGTGCCTTTGCATACAGCATGCCGGGTAGATGCAGATCTCCGACGAATTGGCCGGTGCCGAGCACTTTTTCAGCGGCGTCGGGGCGGATGAAGCGGCGGTTGACGCCCGTGCTATCCGGCGCGGCGGGAATGGGCAGATTCTCGCGGAAGAATTTAGCCGCAAGCAGGATTGCTTCTTCGATTTTAATATAGCCCGTACAGCGGCAGATATTGCCGCGAATCGCGGCCTTGACCTCCTGACGCGTGGGGCTCAGGGTTTCATCCAACAGCGCCTTAGCGCAGATGACCATGCCTGGGATGCAGAAGCCGCACTGTACCGCGCCTGCCTCGCCAAAACAATAGGCATAGACTTCTTTTTCACGCGGGGAGAGTCCCTCAACCGTCAGGACGGATTTCCCCGCAAAGCGGGATAACTTCTGTGCGCAGGCCTTCACCTTTTTACCATCTACGAGCACGGTGCAGGTGCCGCAAACACCCTCGCTGCAGCCGTCTTTGGCGGCGGTCAGGTTGAGCGTATCGCGCAAAAACGAAAGCAGGGGAACGTCTTCTTCCGATTGAACAGGGGTACCGTTGACAAACAATGAAATCACAGGCAAAGCTCCCTTCGACATGAAAAGCGTTATTCTCAGAAATGATAATGATCTGATCCTAGTATAGAAAAGCACGAGGGCGAATGCCAAATACTTCTTGAAAGGAACACGCCACGCAGGGCTAAAACAAGCGGGCAACACAAAAAAAACTTCCGTAGTGCAGAATGAATCGCATACGGAAGTCTCGGACAACTTATTTGGATGGATGGATTACTGGGTTAAAAGGTTGGATGTGAGAAAAACGTCTTCAAACACTTTTCGGCTTTCGGCATGCGCGCGCTCTTCATATGTCTGAAACGCCTGCAAAAAAACGCGTCCGCGCGGGGTGAGTTCGCTACCGCTGCCTTGCTGACCACCCTGTCTGCGCAAAATCAGCGGGTAACCGAGCGCGGATTCCAGCTTGTTGAGCGTGTCCCAGGCTTTGCTGATGGACATGGCCATCATGTCGCCCGCCGTGCGGACGGAGTGCGTCTCCTCAATCAACAAAAGGAGCAGCTTGGCGCGGACGCCGAAGATCATTTCCTCCTGCTCCAACGTAAACTGCATATTCGGCTGGACAAAGGCGGACTGCTGGCGCTTGAGGTGCGCTTCCAACTGCGCCTGCTCGTGAAAGGTGAGGTGGATGCCGTCGTCTTCCACCTCGACGCGCGTTCGCTCGCAGTGCATTTGCGCCATCGCGCCGCGCAGGCCGCCGTCACCCGTATAGCTGAGAATGTCCGGAATCATGCGGTTGCTCAGCAAAATCGGGTGGCCGCCGGTCCCGTTTACCGTCGGGGTGACGAAGTCGCCTTCCTGCCGCAACAGCGCTTGCAACGTAGCCGGAGCAAAGAGCGGCACGTTGACCGGCGCAAACGCGATTCGATCGCACTTATCCTGTAAAAACCCGAGACCGAGGCGGATGGAGTCCAGCAGTTCAGGGTCCTGAAACTCGCTGTTGTGCAAAAACACAACGCCGCGGCCGGAGAGGCGATACTTTACCTCGTCCGCTTCCACGCCGGTCACCACCGCGATCGGGAAAATGCCGGCCTGCTGGAAGGTCATTACGATCCGCTGAACAGCCGTGATCGAGCCGAGCTGGAGCGTCGGCCGCGCGGCGCGCTGGCTGGCGGCCGCGATGAGTCCTCCCGTCTTGCTGACTTTCATGGAAACCTCCTAACAGGCACGCGCTTGCAGGGATAACGATAAAGTGAAATACTGGATGCAGTATCAGGATATTTTGCATTGCAAAGGTTGTCAAGCGCGCGGAGGAAAACAATTTCAGGGGTCACACACAAATTTAGTATTCTATTCAATATAACGAATTAGACTATATTAGCTTTGATGAACAAGGATAATAAGGATAACGATAGTGGAGATGAACTTTTTGTAATCACGAACGATCTCACATCCTCGATCATCCCAACAAACATCAAATAAACATCAGGTAGTAGGTTTCATTTTCACATATCAATAATCGAGCGGGATGGGTTGAGCGCAACAAAGTGTGTTGGCTAAACGCTCATAGAGCTATAAAATCGCACTTGTCAATGAGGGTGGTTGCAATTGGTGAAAACATTAATTGGTTCAAACATGTTTAGGTGATGGTTATCAAAGATTGTGACGGATCTCTTTGGAGCAATTGAAATATAATAAAAATTGATACGGCAATAACTTCTGAATAATGATGAACTACAGCAACACTAATCAGGCTGCTTCTTTCATGATTCAGATGCTTCAAAACTACGGATATGTAGATATACCGTGTTTTTTGAGATGCCAAGTTTTTTAGCTACGCGCACAACGGCATCTTTGATATTGAAGACACCTTTTCTATAAAGGATCGCGAGGATTTCTCGATTGCGATTTACGCTTGGAATAGATTCATTGCTATAGACTTCTTCACGCGCACTCGCGAATATGCCGGAAATTAGGTCATCGATGCTATCCGCAAAGACTTCTTTCTCACTTTTTTCATTATGATCAACCAAACTCTCGACGATCTTGGAAAACGGTGTATCCATGTAAAAATTTATACAGAGTAAGCCGATAATGCGGCTGTTTTCACCAAAGATCGGCAGTGTTGATGATTTTGTCATAATGCCGTTTTTATTCTTGTTGAAATAGGTTACGAATCGATGGGTTTCATCGGCCGACTCTTCAATTCTCTTCATCATTTCAAGAGCCAGGTTTGTAATCGGCGAGCCAACAACGCGGTTTGAATGGTAGCCGTTTACGATTTTCACTACGGAATTTTCATAGCTTTCTAAATTGTGCAATACGAACTCATAACCTTCTCCGAGGTAATCGCCCAGACCATCTAGGATCGTGGAATATGAGTTTAAAATCAGTTGATCCGTTTTTGTCAGTTTCATAAACTCCCTCGCGCTCTCTGATTACACTATTTTATCATGGCTGATGATATCAGACAATAACTGTAAAATATTTTATTGACTAAAATATAATACAGAACTATAATAATGCTATAGATAATCTTCTAAATGAATCAGAGAAATCGAATAAGGATGGCATATGAGACAATATATATCGACGGATAAAGCACCCGGAGCAATCGGACCATATTCGCAGGCGGTCCAAGTTCGCGATTTGATCTTTACATCCGGCCAAATACCGTTGAATCCGGAAACAGGTAATGTGGAAGGCAATGGAATTGAAGAGCAGACGGAACGTGTGTTGAAGAATCTGGCAGAGATTTTGAAAGCGGCAGACTCCTCGCTGGATCACATTATTAAAACAACTTGCTACTTGTCAGATATGAACGACTTTGCGAAGTTCAATGCGTGCTATGCAAGATACATTACTTGTTCACCAGCGCGTTCCTGCGTTGCAGTCCGTGCACTTCCTAAAAGTGTTTTAGTAGAAATAGAGGCGATTGCTCTTCGGAGGCAAGATGTATGAAATATAACTTCGATGTGGTGTTGCATGATTCCCGGTTGAGTAGAATGAAGTGGGAGTTCGAATTAAAAAAGTCTGCCGACCCTGACCTGCTCAGTTTCGGGACAGCGGATATGGATTTTCGATCTCCGCAACCGATTTTAGACGCGATAAGCGCAATAGCGGATGTGGGTCACTTGGGCTATCCGTATATTTCGGATCACTATTACAGTTCAATCGAAAACTGGCTGCATCGGGCGACCGGATGGTGTGTCGATGTTCGCTCCTGTGCGGCCAATAACGTTGGAATCTATACTGCTGTATGGACTATTCTGGATGCATTTACGCAGCTCGGAGACGAAGTGATCATCCAGACGCCGGCACATTTTTGCTTCACCAGTATGGTGAAAGACAACGATAGATCGCTGGTTGAGAATCCGCTTCGTGAAGTCAACGGCCGCTATGAAATGGATTTTGAGCAACTGGAACGTTCCTTTTCGAACAAGACGAAACTATTCTGGCTTTGCAATCCTCATAATCCCGTAGGCAGAGCATGGACGAAGGAAGAACTAATGAAGCTCGCAAAGATCTGCCTGGCGCACCGTGTGCCGATTCTATCAGATGACGTCTATTGCGGACTAACTTATCCAGGAATTTCGTACACTCCAATTGCATCGCTTTCAAGAGACATATCACAAAATACGATCACCTGCTACTCCACTAGCAAATCATATAACACAACAGGCGTTAAATACTCGTTCTGCATCACCGAAAATCCGGAACTTCTAAAAAAATACAACAAATCTCTTCAAAAACTTGATTTGACCTATGGCTTCAATATTATCGGGATCGCAATTACAGAAGCAGCATATGAACAATGCGACGATTGGCTTGCTGAACTGATGGGTTATGTTCAGAGCAATATGCAAAAGACAGAGCAGTTTCTCAAAGATGAAATGCCGCGCGTATCCATATCGCATGCTGATTCGACGTATTTTGCGTGGATGGACGTGAGTTGTTTCCATCTTCCAGCAGATGACTTGGTGGAGATGCTGAAACGAGAGGCACATATACTCGTATGCAGCGGCGCGGAATTAGGAAAAGGCGGGGAAGGGCATATCCGATTCAATCTGGCTTGTCCGGCATCCATTTTAGAGGAAGGGCTCAAGCGGTTTGGTCAGTTTTATCAAAAACATTTGCACATTTGAATCTTCGTTCGTTTAAATGATTTAGGGTTGAGGATCTTGATATTGGGGGGGATTGAATGAAGAGTAGGACTTAGCAAATCCGTGCAATGAATGGTCGCGTACCCGGATAATTATTTAAAAGAGATCAATTATGGGAGGTAAAAAATGGAATCTATCAAAACGAAAAAGAAACCGACTCTGAGTTTTGCTCTGATCACAATTGGCGTACTCGCAGCATTCGTAGGTGTAGGTGTTGGCGTGTTTCACCTGCCAATGGTGTTTCTGCTCTTCTTCTCGTGGCTGCTGTTGCTTCCGTTTGCGCTCTGGTTGGGTTACTCTGCTGACGAAGTGGAAGGTTTCGCGTATAAAATGATTCAGACCGGATTGCAGGTTTGTGCAATACTGCTGGCGGTCGGCGCGTTGATTGCAACATGGATCTCCGCAGGAACGGTTCCAACCATCATCTATTTCTGTTTGAAGATTATCAGCCCCGCATTCGTGTTGGTGATCGCAATGCTGCTCTGCACGTTTACGGCGCTTGCTACCGGCACATCTTGGGGAACAATCGGAACCGCCGGTATTGCCATGATGGGCGTCGGAATCGGCATGGGGATTCCCGCGCCGATTATGGCAGGTGCGATTATCTCCGGTACATACTTTGGAGATAAAATGTCGCCGGTGTCGGACTCTGTGCTTTTGAATTCCACATTAGCCGGTTGCACGCCAATTCAGCACATCAAGCACATGGCATATTCAGCTGGCCCCGCATACCTGATTTCGCTGATCGTCTACTTTTTCATGGGTCTTGGCTTCTCGGGTAACGCGACCAATACCCAACAGATCCAGCAGATCATCGCGAACCTCGGGAGTTCGTTCCACATTAGCATTCTTACCCTAATTCCCGCTGTTGTCGTAATCGTTCTGCTCGCATTGAAGAAATCCGCAGTTTGGTCACTTATGCTTGGCGCACTGGCAGGTGCATTGGTCACGATTTTCTTGCAGGGATATTCGATTGCAGAGGCCGGCACATTCCTGGCATCCGGTTTCTCGGTTGAAACCGGCGATGCGGCACTCAATAACCTGCTCAGCCGTGGCGGCATTGGTAGCATGCTGGATATGGTCGGCATCATCATCGGCGCGCTCGGCGTAGGTGGTATCTTGAAGGGAAGCGGTGTGGTCGATGTTCTCGTGGAGAAAATCTCCAGCCGTGTTTCCACTAGCAGAGGCATCGCTCTTTGTGCCATGCTGGCTTGCCTAGTCTGCATTGTCCTTATTCCGGATAACAACTTCTCAATGGTTATGGTTGGTACACTGATGGCACCTCTCTTCAAGAAAGTGCGGTTGAAACCACAGAATCTTTCACGTATTTCTGAAGACGTCAATACGCTTGGTTCAGTATTCGTTCCTTGGAATGTTGGCGCAATTTTTGTTGCTTCGACACTGGGGATCAACATCCTTGCCGCGATGCCGTATGCATTTGCGAGCACCCTCACTCTGCTGATCAACTTGGTGTTTGCCTTTACAGGATGGACAATGTTCAAGTATACGGATGCAGAATACAAACAACTTCTAGAGAAAGATCTTGTCGCTACTTGATTTGATTATTCTGAAACAGAGAATCCCGGGAGAAGTAGTTCTTCCGGGATTCTATTTCAATCTTTTCTTACAATTCAAATAGTTGATTTCGTTTCAATTTATTGACCGGAATAACTGTAAGGAAGCTTAGCTACGAAACGATGCCTAGAGTAAAGATTCTAGCTATATGTAAATGCACGCAGTTGGTGCATTGATTAATAGACCTTTAAAAAGCAGTCATCGCTAGATGACCGCTAGTAGTATAAGCAGAGTGAAAACAACACTAGGAAGCAGCCTTTACGCTTCATCGACACCGATCATTACGGAAGTTGCCTTGATTACGGCATAAGCTTCCATACCTACTTTCAATCCCAGCTCCTCAACAGCGTTAATCGAGATTGTCGATGTTACAATATTACCTCCACCGATGTCGAGGGTCACGATGCAATTAACGGCTCCAGTTTTGATACTTGTAATCGTTCCTTTAAATTGATTTCTTGCACTGAGCTTCATTTCAATCACGCCTCCTTTCTACTTGCATCATAGCATTCCAATCATAATATTGGTAGCAGACTTTGTGATGAAAGCACACAAGGCTTATTTGCATCGTGCTCAATAACTTCAGGCAAGCCAAGCGATTTATATCAACAGATATGCTGCATGAGGCGTTGAATGTTCAGCAGTGCTGAATTCCATATTTTTAGTAGACAAGATTTTTTATTAGAACTATAATGAATTTGCGTTATTCTTTTTAAAAAATAGTGCATTTCTTTACTGTTAATATCGCTTTCGGAATGAGGATATGGTGACAAGAAAAAGACACGTCGGCCACATCGACACAGAACCAATTTATGTTGGTCAGACGATTCGCTTACTCGTGCTGGGAGCGTTGTTATTTGCGACATTTCTTTTTTCTTTTTCAATCGGAAGATATGGAGTTCCGGTGAAAGAAGTAATACGGATCCTACTTCACAAACTGATTCCGATTCAACAAACATGGACAACCGAGATGGAAACAGTTGTGATCAACATTCGATTGCCGCGCATCATGATGGCATCGCTGGTCGGGTGCGCCTTATCTACTGCCGGGGCATCTTATCAAGGTGTGTTTCAAAACCCGATGGCATCACCGGACATCCTTGGAGCATCCAGCGGAGCCGCATTCGGCGCTGCACTGGCAATTTTGCTGGGCGGATCAACGCGAATGATCACTTTTGCCGCGTTCTCATCGAGCTTGGTGACGGTGATGGCGGTATACTTCATCGCGCAGCGCGCACCGGGGCTTAAGGTGGTAAACCTGATTCTAGCGGGTATTATGGTGGGTTCTCTCTTTACTGCCGGAACCTCCTATATCAAGCTTGTGGCCGATCCTTCCAACCAACTACCCGCAATCACCTATTGGATGATGGGCAGTTTCTCGGGCTCAAAACTGGCGCAGGTTGCGTTTGTCGTCGTTCCCATGGCGTTGGGCATGATTCCGCTGTTATTGATTCGATGGCAGATCAATATATTAACGCTGGGAGACGACGAAGCGCGTACGCTCGGCATCAACACCAATCGTCTTCGCATGATCGTCATCCTCTGCGCGACCCTGATCACTGCAGCAAGTGTATCCGTCAGCGGGATGATCGGTTGGGTTGGACTCGTGATTCCACACCTCAGTCGGAAAATGGTTGGCAACAACTATCGCTATCTTTTACCGGCGAGCATGATTACCGGTGCGACATTCCTGCTGATTGTTGACAACGTTTCCCGAAATCTACTTGCAGTGGAAATACCGATCGGCATCCTCACCGCGTTTATCGGCGCGCCGTTTTTCATCTACCTCATCGCGAAGCAGGAGAAAACGATATGAGTATCGAGATTCGCAACCTGAGCTTTGCCTATTCACTCCGCGACGTTCTCAGAGATGTTTCCTTGTGCGCGGAGGATGGCCAGCTGCTCGCGGTTCTTGGCCCAAACGGAGTCGGGAAAACAACGCTTTTTCGCTGTATCCTTGGCCTTCAGCAGCAATATAAGGGAAACATCTTCATTGATGAGATAGACGCGCATACGTTGACCCCACGCGAGCTGGCGCATAAAATCGCATATATTCCGCAGACACATGGCATTGCATTCAGCTATTCCGTACAGGATATGGTGCTGATGGGTACAACGCATCAGGTTTCCTCGATGGGTGTTCCCAAACAAAAAGAGCTGGATGCGGCCAATGGCGCGCTGGAAAAGCTTGGCATTTCTCATCTGACCTATCACAATTTTTCGAAGCTCTCCGGCGGTGAGCAACAGCTCGTGCTGATTGCACGCGCGCTCGCGCAGAACGCAAAGACGCTTCTCATGGACGAACCCACCGCAAGCCTCGATTACGGGAACCAGTCTCTGGTTCTGCGACAAGTTCGAAAACTCGCGGACGATGGCTATACGATATTGCTTTCCACACACAACCCGCAGCATGCGATCTGGTATGCGGATCGTGCGGTTGCGCTGCTTAATGGGACAATTGCTGCATTTGGCTCTCCTGATGACGTGGTAGACGCGGCACTTATAGAGAAACTATATGGTGTCACGGTGCGATTGATCGATACCGCGCAGGGCATGCTGATTTCGCCGGTGATTTAGCAAAGAAACAGGAACGATTCGAGGGTGTGCCGCTTTCGAGAAAGGAACCAGGGCAATGTACATCTGGTCGCCGGATTCCATTCGGTTTCGAGTGGATGCTGCGAAATATACGAACTATGATGAGAGAATTGTTGCGCAGATTCTCCCGCAACTACCTAATACTTCGCATGTGTGCGACGCGGGCTGCGGACTTGGATACACCAGCCTCGTTCTGGCGCGGCACTGCGCGCGGGTGACCGCAGTCGATACAAGCAAAGATACGCTCGCGGTTCTCCGCGACAACATCACAGCAGGAACCATCAAGAATATCGACGTCGTTGAGGGCGATCTGTTTTCGATGGAACCCATACCGAAATACGATGCGATGGTCTTCTGCTTTTTTGGGCGACTGGAAGAGACGCTGCGCGCGGCAAAGGCACAGTGCACTGGAACGGTGTTCATGGTGAAGAAGAACTGGCGTAACCATCGCTTTACACCCGGAGAGATGCCACTCAAACGCTTTACGTTTCAGCAGACGCAGCTGGAGCTGGATGCGCTCCAAATTCCATATCGTGCGGAGACGTTTCTGATTGAGATGGGGCAACCGTTTCGATCGATTGAGGATGCCATGCTGTTTTTCGAAACATATCGTCAGGAAGACGATGACGAGAACATTGCGCCGGAGAAGATAAAGCGATTGCTCTGCGCGACGGAATCGGATGTGTTTCCCTATTTTCTACCGGCGGAAAGAACGCTCGGAATCGTCGCTATTCACACAAAAGATATTCCAGAGCGATATTGATCGGATTAGCGGATTTCGGGAATGATCCCGTTTCCATATGAAGAAGGAGGATATTCATGAAAAAAGCATTGTTTTTACTCATGGTGCTGATGATGTGCGCTTCGGTGTTTGCCTGCGCGGCGAAGCCTGCGGAAGTTGCGGCAACGGAAGCGCCTGTCGCAACCGAAGCGCCCACCCCTACGGAAGAGCCAGCCCCGACGACAGTGCAGTTTACGGACTCCGTCGGTCGCGTGGTTGAATTGCCGGCCGATATCACAAAGGTTGCCATTTCCGGCCCGCTTGCGCAGATCGTGCTTTTTGCGCTCTGCCCGGATAAGCTGGTTGGTGTTGCTTCCAAGTGGGACTCCTCCGCTGAACAGTACCTTGCGACGGAGTATTATAACCTGCCCGAACTCGGCCAGCTCTATGGCGGCAAGGGCGAGCTGAACCTCGAAACCCTGCTTGCTAGTGGTGCGCAGGTTGTCATCGATGTCGGCGAACCGAAAGATTCTATCGTTTCGGATTTGGATGCATTGCAACAGCAGACGGGCATCCCGTTTGTACATATCACCGCGACGACAGCGACCATGGCGGATGCTTACACCAAGCTCGGCGAGCTGCTGAACATGCCCGAAGAAGCGAAAGTCCTCGCAGACTATTGCGCAAAGGTATATGCGCGCACAACCGAGATCGCAAACTCGGCAGAAAAAGCGAACATGATCTACTGCCTCGGCGATACCGGGCTGAACGTGATTGCAAAGGGCAGCTACCACGCGGAAGTGATCGATCTGCTTGCGAATAACCTCGCGGAGGTTGCCGAACCTTCCAGCAAGGGCAGTGGTAACGAAGTTGATCTGGAGCAGATCCTGCTCTGGAACCCTGACGTAATCCTCTTTGCACCGGGCAGCATCTACGCCACCGTAGGCAGCGATCCTGCCTGGCAGCAGGTTAACGCGATCAAAAATGGCACATATTACGAAGTACCGATGGGACCGTACAACTGGATGGGCTTCCCGCCGAGCGTGCAACGCTACCTTGGTGTGATGTGGATGAGCCAACTGCTCTATCCGGATACGGCGCAGTATGACCTCTACACTGCGGTTGCCGAATACTTCAAACTCTTTTATCATACCGATTTGACACAGGACCAGTACGACACGCTGGTTGCGAATTCCATTGGCGCGCAGCAGGCACTCAAACCCGCCGCGTAAATTCACATCGATGGAGCATCTATTTCAACAAATTAGTGATACACTAACGCGCGGCGAGAACCTTGTACTTTGCACGATCATCGCAAGTTCGGGTTCCACGCCGCGCGGGAGCGGCGCGAAGATGGCGGTGTTTGCCGACGGTTCCACACTTGGAACCGTCGGCGGCGGCGCTGTGGAGTTTGAGAGTATCAAACTCGCTAAACAAGCATTAACAGAACGAACTACGTTCACGCACGGCTTCAACCTTTCACCCAATCAGACCGCCGACATTGGCATGATCTGCGGGGGTCAGGTGGTCGTGTGTTTTCAGTTTTTCAGTGGCGGAGATGAGAAGTCACTCGAATTTCTTACTGCAATAGTCGCTCTTTTCGCACAGCGAAGGAACACCTGGCTCGTTACGCAGATCTCGGAAGGGTGCGTGCGGCAGATGGGGATTTACTCGCGCGAAGACGGCTTGCGCTATATGGATGACTCAACGGATGAGTGGGATATTCTGCCGCTCGTGCGCCCGCGCGCGATGCTGAAAAAAGGCGAGCCGAGTTACTACGTTGAGCCGCTGACGACAGCGGGGTATGTCTATATCTTTGGTGGCGGCCACGTGGCGCAGGAGCTCGTGCCGGTTTTGGCACATGTCGGTTTTACGCCGGTTGTCTTTGAAGACCGACCGGACTTTGCCAGAAGAGAGCTGTTTCCAGAAGCGGCAAATACGATTTCCGGTTCGTTCTCAGCGATTGGTGAAAACGTATCCATCACACCGGATGACTATGTTGTGATCATGACACGCGGGCATCAGGCGGATTTTGAGGTACTCCGGCAGGCGCTGCTCACGCGGGCGAGCTATGTCGGTGTGATAGGCAGCCGCAGCAAGATCGCAACCACCAACAAACGATTGCTGGAGGCGGGCATCCCGGAAGAGGAGCTATGCCGCATTCACGCGCCGATCGGGCTGCCGATCTTAGGCGAAACACCGGCAGAGATCGCCATCAGTATTGCGGCAGAGTTGATTTTGCACCGTGCAAAACAGACAGGGGAAACGACATGACCGAGCGAAAACACGTTCTGATTTGCGGAGAAGTGGGGGTTGGCAAGAGTACGCTGATTCAGCGATTACTTGCGCAAAGTTCACGGCCGCTTTACGGGTTTATCACGAAAAAACTCGATCCCGATGAAAACGGATTCCACCCGATCTATATCCACCCGGCGAGCCATACCGAACGTGTATACGAAGAGAAAAATCTGATCGGCACCTGCGATCGTCGGATTCATAACATCAATCTCGATGCATTCAATACGCTTGGTGTTTCCTACCTACAGGCAAAGTCAGATGGGATCATACTGATGGACGAGTTGGGGTTTATGGAAGCAAAAGCGGAGGCATTTACCCGGACGGTTCTTGATGCGCTGGACGGGGATATCCCAGTTATCGCCGCTGTTAAGGCGCGCTTTGATATTCCGTTTCTTGACGCGGTTCGTGCGCACCCCAAGGGAAAGCTCTTCATGATCACCCGAGAGAATCGTGATCAGGCATATGAAGAACTGTTGCCCTTGATACAGCGATTGTAGTGCATGCGGTTTTCGGTTACAGAAAATGATAGGTTTCGTCAAAGATCGACGTACGGGAACACGGCGGGCTTTGACGGGAAAGGGCATTTGCTTTCTTTGAACGGTGCCTTTACCTCCTAAGCAAGCCCGCCGATCGACTCCGGCGGGTTTTGCGTATACAAGATGATAATCTGTGAAATTCAACATAAATCAGGAATTATTGATTGGAGAAGTTCTATGAGAGGGAAGAAAATCGATGGGTTTGTAACACGCCTGCAAGCGCTTGCAGACTTCTTTGCAGCATGGGAGCCCAACATGCAAATAGAGGAAATCTCGTTAGGAGAGTCAGCAGGATGTATCCTTGCTGAGAATGTGTACAGCACACTCACACTGCCCGTGTATCGGGTATCCGCTTGTGATGGAATCGCAGTGGTGGCTGCGCGTGTGCAAAACGAAAGGGGGCAGGTAACAGACTGGAGGAACGGTAATGATTTTTCACGCGTGGATACAGGGGATGATTTTGACGACTGCTTTGACGCGGTGATTCCGATTGAAGAGGTCGACCTCAACCCGGACGGTACGATCGCTTATATTAGCCCGACGTAGAAATCACAACTGGTTCAAACACGCAACCCAGCGGGAGCACACTGGTTGCAGGCGACTTATTGATGGAAGCAAACCTCCCATTCGGGCAACGGATCTAGCTTCGCTGGCAATGGGGGAGCGAAACATATAAAAGTCTGGAAGAAACCACGTGTAGCATTTATACCGACAGGCTCTGAAGTGGTAAACAGAGGAGCGAAGCCGTGTTTCCGCAACCGCTGCGCTTCCACGAGCACATAACCAACTCACTTCGGATCAATGCGAAATCGATATTGGATGCGAACCTAGTCAATTTGTAATGGAGTTTGCAAAAAGCGCAAAATCGGCGGTGGGTGCCGATCTATCCCATAATATGTCGGAATACGGTAGGATAGCTGCCGTGGAAGCAGGCATTACGAATGCAGAGTTTTGTGCGTGTGATTTTCGTTCTGCTGACATTGATTCTAAGAAGTGGCGAAAGCAGTTTGATTTGGCGTTTCTATCCATTACACCCGCGCTACAAACAATTGAGGATCTCGATCGGGTAGAAGCGGTGAGTAGAGCATTCTGCTTCCATAGTTTTTTGTACGTGCTTATGACTCAGTAGCTCAGGAGGCTTTACACGCAGTTCTTCCAAATGTTGCGTACGGTTTCTTCTGGAACAGCAGGGTGTTTATTCACTGTTCAATCTCCTATGGCTTTTCGGGAGGTATCGGGAAGTAGCATATTACAAAGAATCCAGTGTAGAACGAGTAGCCGCAGATCGCTCGACGGTGCAGTGCATTGTAGAACGCATTCCCGCTGAAGCGTTAACGGCCGAGGTCGTTGAAAAGCTCTATCGATATATCGATCAGCATAAGCTGACAAGGTAATTGTTTCGTGTTTTGATGGAATACGAATATTCCAAATGCAGAGGATATTCGGAAATAATGCCCAGCGTGTTGGGTTAAACCCTAAATCAACAGGATACAAAAACTAGCCTGTTTCTGTATCCTGTTGATTGGTCGGAATAATGTTTACTTTCTGCGATTTTTAACAATAACAACCGCAACTACGATCACAACAACGACCGCTGCAACGATAAGAAGAATTTTCAACATATCTGGCAGCCTCCTTCCTCATAGTTTGACGATAGAACCGGTAAAAAGTTATAAGGCGTTTTGGTTGATTTACTTCGTTGAGGAACGACACCCCGAGCATCCGGAGCAAGCATGTCCGCTGCTCTCCCAAAGATCATCCGCCGTGATTGCCCAACGTGAAGCTGCTTCTTCGCATTTGTCGCTGTACTCCTTTGCAGTCTCATTCGCCTGATAGTCCGTGCTGATGGCGCCGCTTTCTTCGACAATACGTGTCAATGCGCCCGGATTATCCAGAACGGGGCAGGGGCGAAGCATGTTTTGATTGAAAGGTTGATTTCTGCGGTACCCCATGAACAACGGCGACTGCAACGCCTCCAACAGCGTTTTCTCGCGAATATTGGAATCCGAATAATGGACAAACGCACAAGGTTCCATATCGCCTGCGGCGTTGATATGCAGGTAACGTCTTCCGCCGGCAATGCAGCCTTCGGCATACTCACCATCGTTCCAGAAATCCAAGGTGAAGAGCGGCTTTGTCTCACGGAACGCGCGAACTTGTTCATACATGAATTTCCGCTGTTTGGCGCTTACCATGAGCTCCGGCGCGGCATCCCGACCAATTGGCATATATGTGAAGAACCAGCAGAATTTCGCACCCCAATCGAGCATTTGATCATAATAATTTTCACTTCCAACGTCGCTCACATTTACGCTCGTGTAGCAAGCGGAAATGCCGAAGAGTAACTTCCTTGCTTTTAATATTTCCATCGCGCGCAGGATTTTCTGATAGGTTCCTTTTCCTCGGCGGCTGTCGGTTGCTTCTTCAAAGCCTTCGGCGCTGATTGCGGGAATAAAATTCTTGACGCGCAGCATTTCATCGGCAAACGCTTCATCGATCAATGTGCCGTTTGTGAATGCTGTAAAGGTACAATCCGGGTGCGCTTCGCACAAACGAATGATATCGCTCTTGCGCACCAGCGGTTCACCGCCGGAAAACAGGAAGAAGAATGTTCCGATTTCATTAGCTTGCCGGACAATGTTGTCTAGCTCGTCATAACTCAGGTTTAGCTTGTTGCCGTATTCGGCGGCCCAACATCCGGTACATTGCAGGTTACATGCGGAAGTCGGATCCATCAGGATAGCCCAAGGAATATTGCAGCCATACTTCGCCTCAAGGGTTTCGTGCGTATCGTTCCACTTGAGCGTAGTGTTGACAACGAAATTTTCAAAGAACGAACGAAGAATTCCGCGGTCTACGTCCTGCCATAAACCAAGCACATAGCGATACCAATTATTATCAGGATCGGAAATAACCTGCTTGATTGCGTCCAACTGACCTTCAATATTGGTTCCCTTTGGGATATACTTTTCCATAAAGCGCCCAACTTTGGAAAGATTGCTTGCGGGATTCTGATCGATATAGTCAAAAACTTTGCGCAGGGCGGCTGCCTGAATACTCGTCTTAATGCTCATTGAATGCTCCTTCTCGTTTTATCCTTTATGCTGGATCAGTACTATTTGCCAGACTCCGATGCAGATGCAGATTCGGGATCTGAAGATTTGTCTGCCTCCGCAGCAGGGGATGCAGCTCCCTACGAAGACGTTCCTTCGCTTCTTTTACCGATTCATCGCTCTGAGTGAACAAAGCTTCAACACAAGCGTTTTCGACTTTCTTCGCGGCGGTTATAACGCCTTTTTCAACAGCGACATACCCGCTGACCACGCCCTGTTCGACGGCTTTGTAGGCCTTCACTACACCGCTTTCGATTTTCTTCTCAGTGTCCATCAGTTTGCTCATGGCAATACTCTCCTTAATATATTTTTTTCGCTTCAGTCTTTTACTTTGCAGATTCATTTTCGGCAATGATTTCATTGCTGAGCTTCATGATCTGCGGCGCATACAGCGCTTTTTTCCGTGCGGTGACAGAGCGGTAAATCGGATAGGTAACAAGGCAGCCGACCAACCCGACGACCCCGACGGCGATGCCAAGAACGAATAAGTTCTTCCATTCCATCACCATAGACATTCCTGCGCCCAGAACCAATGTACTGAGTACGCCGATGACCACAGCGGTCGTGCGACCGGATTTCAGTGACAAACGGTTGAGTTCTTTCAACTGATCGAGCTTTGTCGGTGAATGCTCCAGATAGAGAGACTGGATATTCTTAGCTACTTGTGCAGCGGTTTCGGTTTGATTGCGATTCATCATGCACTCCTTATATGTTTCTTTATTTGTCGTTCAAGATTTCATTGCTGAGCTTGATGATCTCGGGCCCGAGTTCGGCTTTGCGTTGATTGACCAGCTTTGTATTCAGCGGATATGCGACGCCAAGGACTGCAAGTCCGACCACACCAATGATAATGCCGAGAATCATCTGACTCCAAACAAGGACACAAGTCATCCCGACGCCCAGAATGAGCGTGCCGACGATTCCAACCGACATGGACACAACCATTCCTTGCTGATAAACTTTTGCGTTGAGCCGACGAAGTTGTTCGAGCTTGTTCTCCTCCGGCGAAATATAAGCGTTACGGATCCGTTCCACTTCTTTTCGTTCGTCGACGTTTTGCGCCGTGTACGTGTAGTTGTACTTCTTGTTCTGTTCCATTTTTTTCTCACTTTCTGGTCTTTGCTGTTTTATTGCTGCTGCATTTCGGATTCTTTTATGTTGAACACGGAATTTTTCAGCTCATGGATGTATCATAAAGTGCGTTTGTTTTTGAGTTGTTGGTGAATTGTTAGTGAGTTGTTAACGCAAAAAAAGTCCGGTGGAATTACCACCGGACACAGTCCGTCAAAAAACGAGTTTTTCGACGGGATCATCGCGTTTTGCCTGCTGCCCTTTGGGCATCGGACGGCAAAGCGCGCAGAGAATTCGCCCCTACGGGGCGATCCGTTGCGCCGGCATAGCCGGCACAGCCGGATTTTATGGGTTAAGGGCTACGACCCTTAACAATCCCAAAGCTTTTTTGACACGCTGAGTCCGTTGGAATTATCACCGGATAGATTTTTGTTTTTTAAATATGGTATTTTATTTTTTTAATTTCGTTTCCAGCGCGGATAACCGCGATAACCGCCAGAGCGAAAACCCCGAAACAGATCAGCGTTCCCAATATAGCGTTTAAGTATTGACTCAGTATTTTAGTGTCCGCACTGCCAAACACGGAAAACATAGCGGTCTGAAGCGTAAGCATGGAAACCAATGCACTCGCGAAGTTGATAAGTCTGGCGGCGGAAACAATTGGATTGTCCAAAGCCTGTACTCTAAAAAGGTTAAGCCCCGCTGTAATGACCGAGTAAAAGGCAAAGGCTGCGACCGCGTAAATCAGGTGCCCCGGATACGTATAACTTTTTGCGAAAAAAACCATTTGCCACACTGCGCCGAGAAGCGCAGCGGTCAAGAAGAAAAGCATGTATCCGCTGGCACGATATGTTCCCAGTTGTCTGAGCCGCCGTTCTTCTTGCTCTTCGATACCGCTAATCTTTCGATTATTCGAAAGGATGATATACCGGGTGACACTCAACACAATATAGTAAATTGCGATTGCGGCAAACCAAAGAGACGACAGCTGAAAGCTGAACGTTAGTTTTAAGGCTGCAAACGCCAGACTAATCGCAAGTGATACATAGGTATTTATGAATGTGCGCCACTCAAAATCATGAAAATATCTGTGTACATAAGGGACTTGCAATGCCTTTCTTATAAGGATTCTATATTGCTCAATAATAAAGAAAACAAGACAGCAGAGCGTATAGGAAGAAAGAAAATAGATAGCATATTTTATAAGCGTTGCTGTTTGCTGTTGACTCAAAACATAATAAACTGCCACTGTTGAAACAACTACAAGAAATAAGAGCAGCGGTCCCTTGGCTTGATAACGGCGCAATGTTCTTAAGAATTTTTGCATTTTCTTATCGATATTTTGATAGCTGAACAGTGAATGTACTGCCTTTGCCGATTGTGCTTTCGACAGATATGATCCCGCCGACAATATCGATGACCCGCTTGACTAGGGCAAGACCAAGGCCGCTGCCTTCGGCTGCACGCGACGTATCGCCTTGATAGAATTTGTCGAAAATATGTTCACCAACATCCGGCGGCATACCGCAACCACCATCGGAAATGCGAACGACTGCGCAATCGTTTTCTTTTTTTAAGCTGACAGTCACCATGCCTCCGTGGTTGGAAAACTTAATTGCATTCGAAATCAGATTGTTCCATACGATCTCCAGAAGATTCTCTTCATAAAAAACCTCTGTTTCGTCGATCTCCACCATAAATTCAAGTCCCCGCTGCTCCCAGAGGTCCTCAAAACCCAGTGCGCAACAACGCAACTGTTCACCCAGGGAATACCATTTGGATTGCGGGAAGATCTCTTGATTTTCAAGTTTGCTTAATTTCAGGATATTGGAAACCAGTGAAGTGAGCCTGCGCGAAGCGGTAACAATCGTTTCAGAGTACGCCTTTCGCGTATCGGCGTTGATTGACTCGCTGCCCATAGCTTCCGCATAATTCTGAATGATGGAGAGCGGCGTCTTGATTTCATGGGATACATTGGCGATAAAATCGGTCTTAAGCGTTTCGATCCCGGATAGCTCCTGCGCCATTCGGTTGAAATCCTCGATGATAACGTCAAATTCGTCCTCGTGTCCGTATTGGTGCAGTGGTTGGATCCGCACGGATAAATCGCCGGATGTTAATTTGTGCGTTGCTGCGAGTATTCGATCAACAGGGCGCGCAATGGTTATTTTTCGACGGATACCATCAAATAGACAAAGGAGCGCAGTGAGAAACATGATATTCAACAGTGTAAGTAAGGCACTGATCCGAATATTATCTTCATAGTGATTCATTAATCCGTCAAAAAGCAGAAAAGAGCAGGTCACAACGAATGCTATCAATACAAAGAAGCCGATGTACCCTCTCACGGTAAACAAACTTCTACGAACACGTGTGTCAGAGCTTCTTTTTGCACTCATTTCAGCACCGCCTTATATCCCAATCCGTGTATGGTTACGATTTCGAAATCTTCGCAGGCAGAAAACTTATCCCGCAGTTTAGTGATATAGACATCCACGGTTCGGGGGCTCGATTCCGTATCAAAGCCCCAGAATTCATCCATGAGCTGGGTTCGGGTGAATGTCTTTTTCGGATACGACAGCAGTTTAAAGAGAATATCAAACTCCCGCACCGTTAAAGGGATTTCCGCATCGGCAAGATAGGCGGAATGCTCGTCCGCGTCAAGCGAAAGTGCGCCGATAGAGAGCCTTTTAGAACTCGTAATATTGGCGCGACGCAACAAAGCACCGACTCGAAGCACTAATTCATCCATTTCAACTGGTTTTACAAGATAATCGTCTATTCCGAGTCGGTACCCTCTTTGCTTTGCCGGCATATCCTCACGCGCGGTCAGAAACATGATGGGGATAACCTTGTCTGCATCGCGTATCACTTCGGCGAATGCAAACCCATCCATGCCGGGCATCATAATGTCCGTTAGAATGAGGTTAAACATGGTTGTTTCCATTGCATCGAACGCTTCTGCAGCATTGTAACAACCTGTCACAAAATACCCTGCGCTGGAAAGAAAGGTGCAGATTATTTGATTTAGGTTAACATCGTCCTCGACAACCAAAATATGGATCATATTAACACCACCCATTAAAACACAATACCATTATGTAGTTTATATCCCCAATGTTTTTGAATTGTTAACGAGGCAAGCAGCACGAAAATATTCTCTAAGTATAAGGATAGATCGAAGCACTCTAGTAATCAACCCATAAATATCAGTGATTGGTGTGAACTTATGGTTTGAATAATTTATTCTTCGTGATTTCAGAAACGTGGATGTCGATTATTCGTTGCAAATTAAGTGACACTAATCTCCTTTTAGTTTATCGCCATGTGCAATTCCGATCGTCAATTTAATATCACGCAAAACACCATATCTATCATCTTTTATTGAATGTCCTAGTTGAGGTCTAAATAGTTTCAAATAAGAACACAGAAGTTCAACATTTTTTTAACAATAGCTATTTAGAATGGCGCTATGACCTTTTGGTATTCTAGATTGAAGTAAATTAGGCTTAGTGAAATTAGGAGGAATATATTTTATGGAGTATAAAATTATTGTTGACAGTTGCTGCGATTTGACTCCAGAACTGAAAAAAAGATAAATGCAAAATCCGTACCCTTGACGATGCGTTTGGGTGTTGACGAATTCGTTGATGCTGATACTCTCAATATTTCTGATTTTATGGCTCAGATGAAGGTATGCACTCAGAAAGTAGGTTCAGCGGCTCCGAGTCCGCTATTATTCCAAGAGGCGATTGAACAAGCACGGAGTTCTTTTGTGGTTACGTTGTCCAGCGAGCTTTCCGGATCTTATGCTAGCGCAACTTTGGGTCAACTATACTGGAACGAAACGGTGGCTACATGATCATGGTCAGCGAGGGTTACGGTCTTAATGGCCGGCAAAAGCGTAGAACTATGACATGGAGACCCGATCCCGGCATGACAAAGCGACAGATCAAGGAAGAACTGAACACACAAGCGGTGCTGTTCAAGCGCAGAGTGCGCACGGGTCAGGCTCTGGATGGTCATGTGACCTTTGCGGAGTTCGTGGATCGTTGGAAACGCGACTACGCTGAGCCGAACCTAGCGCCCAAGACGCTCGTTCGATATGAGGAGTTGCTTAAACGCATCCTCCCGGCGATCGGGCACATCCGGCTGGATAAGCTTCAGCCACATCATCTGATGGCGTTCTACGCCAGTCTACAGAATATGGAAAATCAAAGCGGGGTGTCGTTCAAAGCGATACCCCGCTTGCTTTCTGTGTTTCAAATATCCGGCATACAAGACAGGTATTGGCTGACGAAGCGGAGTGCCACGTGAACACGATTTACCGCCTCATTCGAGGGCAAGGTGTTGACATCCGCATTGCGCAGATAGCCTGCGACATACTCGGGATCTCCTTTGAGGAAGGTGTAGAAACGACTAAACCCGTGCATCAACTGGCGGGTAAGACGATCAATCATCATCACCGACTGATCTCGTCGATTCTCAACCAAGCGGTGTTCTGGCAGGTAATTCCAGATAATCCCACACGCCGCGTGAAGCCACCAAAGGTAGATCGCAAGGAAGCGAAATATCTCGACGAGCAGCAGACCGCGACACCTCTGCGTTTACTGGATAACGAACCATACCAGAATCAAGTAATGATTCGGTTCTTCTTGCTCAGCGGGGTTCGGCACGGAGAACTTTGCGGCCTCGAATGGAAAGATATCGACTTCAAGAACAATATGATCACGGTATGCCGGACATCGCAATACCTACCAGATAAAGGGGTTTTTACGAAAGGCACGAAGACGGATTCCTCCGTTCGTTCGATCAAGCTGCCGGAGCAGGCATTTGAGCTACTGAAAGCGCATCGAAAGTGGCAACGAAAACAGCGAATCGCTATGGGTGATCGCTGGATTGACAGTGATCGGATTTTTGCTCAGGATAATGGTACACCTGTTCACCCGGATAGTATCACTGGTTGGTTCCATGATTTTATCTCGCGTACCGATTTGCCGGAGATTTCGATTCACTCCTTGCGGCATACGAACATTACACTGCTGCTAGCCGCGGGGATTCCGTTGAAAACGGTGAGTTACAGGGCAGGGCATGCGCAGACGTCGACGACCGCGAATATTTACTCGCACGCGATCAGAACGGCGGATGAGAAGGCGGCTGAGGTGCTTGAAAACATCATGAATTTGCGTTAACCATAGTTACTCTCGGCATTTCAAAAAGATTGATCTATTATTTTGCGTGTTTTGTGACCCCGCTATCTGACAATAATCGGAAAGCTATTTCGCTCTCGAGTTTTCCTACTAGTTCCAAATTGCTCCACCATTCAACTATTTCATCAAGGTCGTTCTGCTCGAATTCTGCCCCAACCAAACACTCAAGTGCATCGCTATAAGCATAATCATCACTTCCACCAAGAAAATACGTAGCTAAGGCTCTATTTAGACGCAGAATCAGAGCAGATTTATTGCTAGCTGCGTCAATCAATTCTAGAGCGGATTCTTTTGGAAGCGACGCTTCGCCTCTTCTTATCATGTACGCAAAATTATTAATGCAATAGTCTCTAAATTCGTTATTTGTGCAATTATCAATTATGAAGCGAAACAAGCGTTCGGCGTTCAGATTTCTACCCAATTCGTATTCTTGATATGCGGCAGCTCCGATACTCCGAAAGAGAGAAAGACTAGATACTATATGCTCTTTATAAATCAATGGGGAGCTATGCTCGATAATGTACTTCTTAATGTCACTGAAGACTTTTTGTTCGGTTTCCTCATCTTCGGCATACAGGCAAACAGAGCCGTACGCCTCGATTAGGCTCTGAAAGGCTGCAACTTCATCCCCACTTTGAATTTGCAGTAGCGAAATTTTCATTAGCAGTGTAGCGACATAAGATCTACTACTTTTCATGCCGTCATCAGCTTGTTTTTTTCTGCTTCTGACCTGCAACGTGGCAGAGGTTTTTTCATAATCAATTTTATATGCTTCATCAATATCAGAATTAATGAGTTTATAATCGATCTTACTCCCATTTGGACATAGCTCTTTAAGATTTTGATATGTGAAAGCTCGCCAAAGATGCAACATGGCTGATTTTGCGCCAATACTTTCAGCCGCATGAAAATCAGCAAGTGCTAAATCGAATTTTGCTGCCGCTTCTTCAATATTTTCTTGCTCTGCAACTTGCTCCCCTAGTTCGCAGAAACATTTTCCCCGGTTGATCAATACACTTGTTGAGTTCGCAAAGCGGTTAAGCGATTGTGTAAATTGTTCAATTGCCTGCTCCATCTTGCCATTATTCGCATATAAGATTGCCACCTCGTTAAAATACTGATTATCAGGAAGACCAAGTTCACGTGCTTTTTCCAGGTCGGGCAGAGCTTGTTCAATCGAGGAGCAATGTCGAGCACGATGTAAATAGAGCTCGAGCTTATTCGGATATTTCTCCATCAATTTTGTAAGTTCAACTTTTATATCGGAAGACGAAAACTCATCAGTGGCCTCATGTAGTAAAACTTCGAACTTAGCATCGGATGCATCCCGTTTTGCTTCTTCCGCTGATTTTTTTGCGTTTTCTGCAGATGAAGATGCATCACTAACCTGAGCGCGAAGTTTCTCTTCGGTCGTACTAAGAAAAGATTGAACCTTACTCAAATCTTCCTTGGTTGAATCCATACTTCGTTCAATATCACGTGGTGCCTTAAATGCCAAGAACAAACCAGATAGTGAGCTGATGCCAAATACAGTCGCTGCAACCGCAATTATGCGGTCAATTGTATTATCAGCTTTGTCACTCAAACTTATATAATAATCAAGCAAATGCACGCTTTCATTTTCCGGTATAACGACAGAACCATTGGTTATGTTTGACGATAAAATTGTTATGTATGATTGAATTTGAGTTAATGTTTGTTGTTGACGAATAATCATATACAATGAAAACGTTGCAGCGCCTAGTGTTATTACAAAACAAAGACATAGACAGAACAGCTTCCAATCAAATCCTCGATTAGCATGTGCTATTTTCATTATTCGTTCTCCTGTTTGTTTAATAAAATCCATGCGAAGATTTACTAGTCAGACTATGACTCTTTTGGACTGAGTTTTAATTATGAAGATGTGGAGTAGATCAAAAAAACACAAGCTATTTAACAAATTTTATTTGTTTTATTCTAGTATTATTTATCCTGGCCGTCAATGGGATAAGTAAACTTTGTCGAAGTGTATGTAATTCGTGCGAAACAGATAGTTACACATTTACTTTGCTAAGAGAAGCGAAAGATGATAGTTGATTTAGCGACTTGGATTATTTGGAGTTCAATTATTATGAGCATAACTCTATTCAATAATAGATCCCGACATTGGCAAAGATAAGGGCCGCCGATATTGCAGAAATGTGAACCATATGAGAGGGGTAAACTATTTATAATCGCATACGATCATGCGTAATAGAATATCCCAACAAACATCAAATAAACAACAACTAGTAGGTTTGGAGCAATTCTGTGCGTAAGAATGATTCTCAAGATACGCAAAAACCGCCCGAATTGGGCGGTTTTTAATTGGTTGCGGGGGATGGACTTGAACCAACGACCTCCGGGTTATGAGCGCGTATTTATGCGAAATATAGTTATGATTATACGATTATAGTTGAAGATAATCGCCGATCTTTGCGGATAATCCGAAATGCATTATCGACGATTATTAATGATTATAAGCAGTAATTGATGGTGATAAACATCAAATAAACATCAGGTAGTAGGTTTTGTTTTCACATAACATTTGAACATTTGAGTGGGTCGAGTCCAATAAAGAGCGGTGTCTAAAACAACCAGAGTAGATACAATGAAATGGGTGTAGGAGGGGTTCTGAATCGGCAAAATGCTTCCAGTATTGTGTCCGTAGCTCAACTGGATATAGTTTCGATTCTATGTGGCGCGTCTGGTGGGGATGGAGGGGCACACCGCTTCGCCAGCGAGGAGCTTGCGCTTTCATGCATCGACTTCGATCCCCGTTATATTAACGCAACTACAATGAGCCTGACGTTAACTGAACCGGTAAAGTTAGCCAAAAATGAATTCAGCGACGAAAAGAGCTTGTTGCTTTGAAGAGCGGGTAGCCACCTTTTAAATTGACCTTGATACGACGATTTTTTAGACAAACATCACATCTACACTGAGCTCTTTTAAGCGTTCCAACGTCTCTTCACTTGCGCTTTTGTCGGTAATCACGAGGTCGACATCCTCAACCTTGCAAATGTTGACAAAGGCTACTTTGTTGAACTTTGAGTGATCGCAGAGGATGATCACCTCTCGGGAGGCTTTGATCATCATCTTGTTGGGCTGGATTTCTTCGACCGAAAAATTCATAAACCCCGTATCGAAATCCACGGCATCCACGCCGATGAAGGCTTTGTCCGCGTGGATCTGACTGATCATATTTTCGGTAAAATAGCCGTTCAGCGAGAAATGGTTCTTGCGCAGGCTCCCACCAAGTACCATCAGATCGACATTGTTGAAGTGAGACAGCTCGACCGCGCTCATGAGATCGTTGGTGGCAATATAGAGCGGCGAGATATCGTAAAGCGTTTTCGAAAGCTCGTTGACCGTGGTTCCGCCGCTGAGGAAAAGGGTTTCGTTTGGCGAAATCAGCGACCGAGCAGCCTGTGCGATTCTTCGCTTCTCATCGTAAAACATATCTTGGCGGGCGGAATAGGACGGCTCAAACGAGGCGGACGGGGTGCAGGAAACAGCGCCGCCGCGCACGCGACGGACGGAGTTTTGCAACTCCAGCTCCTCAATGTCCCTTCGAATGGTGGAGGGGGAGACGTCGATCTTCTTGGCAAGATCCTCGATGGAGATGATCCCGTTTCGGGAAAGCTCGTCCAATAAGATTCCGATCCGTTGTTCTTTCAGCATTTTACTTTACCTCAACTCGTTTTGTTTGCGGGGAGGCAGATAATCCTGCGTTGCGATCACGCGGCATCCTGTTTTGAGAATGTCTTGCATGATCACGTCTCCGAAATGGATGGGGGGCTGTGGAGCGTGTCGCTTGAGCTCCGCGGCGCAAAGAAGCAGCATTTCTTTTGGAACGGGTTTATCCGTGATCACTGAAAATGGGCGCGAACACCCCGCGGCGCGCATGTTTCCCGTGAGCATCCGGCGTGGCTGAATCGCTTCCTGCTTAGCGTAGGTTTCGCCGCGTTTGCAGGTGTTGCCGGATACCTGGATCACTTTGCCACCCTCCATCGAAACGCTAAGCCTGCATCCAAGCGGGCACCCGATACATAGCATGCATTGTTCCATCGTAAAGCTGATCTCCCACCTTTGCGGCTGTTTATTTACTCGTCTCAACCACTATCATCATACCGGAATATTGCCGGATGTAAATACCCATCCATTCAAGTGAAGACAGTAGAGACTTTTACGGTGATATCGGCGTGGATTTCCGCGCGCGGAATTTTGATTTCGATCATTTCGCCGGGCGTTAGCACCGCGTGTTTTGCCCGCGCGATTCTGGTTTCACCTTCATAAACTTCGATATAACACGCGCCGTACCGCGTATCCGGCCGAAACTGGAGTGTTACCTGTGTTTCCGCTGCATTTCTGCGAATGATTTGCGGAACAATTCCCCGCACGCCTGGGCCGTCATGCACATGCACGACTTCACAGTCCCGATGCGTTGGAGCTTGTGTATATTGCGCGGCCATGCGTCCTGCGATCTCACTCTCGATGGAGACAAAATCGACCAGATCGTGCACATGCAGCGCGTTTCCGCAGCAAAATATCCCATCGAGACCGGTTTGGAAGGAATCATCCACAACCGGACCGCCCGTGAAAGGTAATAGCGCGAGGCCGGCCTGGCTTGCCAGCTCATTCTCCGGGATGAGACCTACGGATAGTAGCAGCGTGTCGCACTCGATGAACCGTTCTGTTGCGGGTATCGGGCAGTTGCACGCGTCAACTTCCGACAGGTAAACGCCTTCGACCCTGTTTTCGCCGACGATCCGCGTGACGGTTGAGCGATAAAAGATCGGAATATCGAAATCATCCAGACACTGCACGATGTTGCGCATCAAGCCACTCGAATAGGGGAGCCTCTCGGCAACCGCGATCACGTGCGCGCCTTCCAGAACAAACTGGCGCGCCATGATGAGCCCAATATCACCGGACCCAAGGATGATGATGCGCTTCCCGACGAGATAACCTTCCAGATTGAGATACCTTTGCGCCGTTCCGGCGCTGACGATGCCGGCCGGGCGTGTGCCGGGGATTGCGAGTGCTCCGCGCGGGCGTTCGCGGCAGCCGGTGGCAAGGATGACAGCTTTCGCGTTGTATTCGGTGATGCCGCCTTCATTCATCGCGATAAGGACGCGCTCCGCGCTCAAGTCCAGCACGATTGTACTGGTCAAACATTGCACATCGGTTTCGCGGATTTGGTCGACGAGGCGCCGCGCATATTGCGTTCCGGTCAAATCCTCGCCAAAGCGATGGATGCCGAATCCGTTGTGGATGCATTGGCGGAGCACACCGCCCAGTTCCGGAGCCCGCTCAAACACCACGACCCGCGCAGCGCCCGCCTGCTTTGCGCTGAGCGCCGCGGAAAGCCCCGCGCATCCGCCGCCGATGATGGCAATATCGATGTATTCTTTCTTCATACCGTTTCGAACGATCCAATCTCATAGGGTATCACTTCAGAGCCCGCGCCGTTCATCGTTACCTCGCTCATAGGAATATCGAGCTCCTTTGATAAAAGCTCGACGACTTCCGGGCAACAGAAGCCGCCCTGACAGCGACCCATGCCGGCACGCGTGCGCATCTTGACAGCGTTGACCGTTCTCGCGCCGATCGGCGAATGGATGGCCTGCAGCACATCCGCACGCGTAACCTGCTCGCAGCGGCAAACGATATGGCCATAGTTCGGGTTGGAGGCCAAAGCCTGCTCGCGTTCCTCGGCCGTCATGTTCCGAAACGCTTTTTTATGTGTGCGCGTCGGGCAGTATGCTTCGTTTACCGGAATGTGATGCTGCTGCGCAAACGCATTTGCCAGTTCTTGCGCGATTGCGGGCGCCGCCGTAAGCCCGGGGGACTCGATTCCCGCCATGTTGTAAAAGCCCGGTGCGTCCGCAGCCTCCCCGATAATGAAATCGTCAGTATCGGGATGCGGTCGGAGCCCTGCAAAGGCGCTAATGATCAGATGCCTTGGAAACGAGGGAACAGCGCTGTGAATCGGCAGATGCCGCCAGTTCTCTTCAAAGAAGCGGATGATCTGGGAAATACCTTCTTCGCTGGTCGCCGTATCCTCTTTGTCCACAACGTCGCAGGAGTTGCAGCCGAGGATGATGGTGCCGTCTACAGACGGCATGATGCCCATGCCCTTTGTGTGTCCGCCGGAGGGCAGATCAAACGGTGTTTGGCTGATGGTCGCCTTCACATATGGCGCAAGCTTCTTATCTAGAATCAGGTGCTCGCCCTTACGCGGGGTAATGTGAAAGCGATTGCCGCTGATCATATTGTTGATCTCGTCCGCATATACGCCCGCGCAATTAAAGACAAAGCGCGTTTGCACGCTGCCGCGTGCGGTGTGGATGAGGTATCCTTCGCCTTGTTTCTCTAGTTGTAATACTGCGGTATTCAAAAAAAACGAAACACCGTTTTCCGCCGCGTGCTCGCACAGCGCAATCACGAGGGAATAGGGGCAAACCTGACCGCTGGACGGTGCGTAGAGCCCGCCAATCACTTCTTCGCCAAAGGAACCTTCTATCGCGAGAAGAGATGCGCGATCGAGCACCTGCACACCGGGTACGCCGTTTTGGTCCGCGTTCTGTTTCAGGCGGGCGATTTCGTTCTTGTCCGCCTCGCTTGTAGCGAACAGGATCATACCGTTGCGTGAGAATGGCACGGATAGATCAGCGCAAAGCTTGTCGTACATGGCATTGCCCAATACGTTGTAGTGCGCTTTCAGGCTTCCATAAGTTGCATCATGACCCGAATGCACGGTGGCGGAGTTGCTTCGGCTGGCTCCCCCGCAAATATCGGACGCTTTTTCAAACACCGCAACGCGAAGTTGGTAGCGCGCGAGGGCGTTTGCAATGGCTGCTCCGCTGATTCCTGAGCCAATAATTACTACATCATACATATCAACAATCATTTCTACTTCGATTTTTCCGTGGGAAACGCTTTCTTGCTATAAAATGATATAAAATGATCGATAATGGAAAATGATCGGTCGAATCCATCGTAACATCCGATGGCTATGTCTGTCAATATATGGTTATAGACGCATAAAGAACGCAGAATAATTGTTGCAATAGCAATGAAAGAGGCTTATATAAAGAGGTTTATTGTTTAAAATTTTATTGACACGCTCAAAAGGGATGTGTATATTAAAATCAATTACGACTTATCAAAATGATTAAAAACGCGTAAAAACATATCAATAGTTTCCAGACTTTCGATAAGTCGCAGAAAATCAGAACATCTTAGGAGGAAAAAGCATGAAAAAGTTCACAGCGGCTGTACTCTGCACCCTGTTGGTATTGACAGTGTTTGCAGGCTGCAGCGGAACAGGCGCAGTTGCAGGCAACACAAGCAGTGAATCGACGGAAGCTGCCTCTTCAGCGGAAGCCCCCGCGGTCGAGGCTGCTGCAACAACAGGAGAGTTCGAAAAAACGATATACTTTGGACTGAATTATGAGTTGACGGGCGCGAACCCCATCATCGGTGAATCCGCTGTCAAGGGCATCGATATGGCGGTTAACGAGATCAACGCCGCGGGTGGCATCACGGTAAATGGCGAAACCTACGGTCTGGCTTACAAAGCGCTGGACAATGGCTTTAACACCGACGAAGCAGCCGTCAACGCGCAGCAGTTTGCGGATGATGCAGAGGTCGTTGCCATGATCGGGCCAAATGATTCCGACATGTGCATGGCTACGCAGGCAATCGTTACGGAACAGGGTCTGCTGGCGATTTCCCCCTGGTCCACGCTCGTGAACCTGACCAGCTCCGAATGGTACTACCGCGCCTGCTTTACGGATGACTTCCAGGGCGCAATTCTCGCAAAATACGCCTATGAGTTTGAAAAGGCGAAAAAAGCGGCAATTCTTTACGACATGTCCAATCCTTATAACGAAGGCATCGCAACACAGTTTAAGAAGAGCTATGAAGAACTTGGCGGTACCGTTGTGGAATACTTGAGCTACAACGGAAAGACTGGCGAGACGGACTTCACGTCCCAGATGACAAAGATCGCAGCCGCGCAGCCAGACATCCTGCTGCTGCCCAACTTCTACGAAGAGATCATCACGCAGACCACGCAGGCGCGCGATATGGGCTATACCGGCAAGTTCATGGGTTCCGATACGTGGGGTGATACCTCGCTGCTGGAATGGGACACCGAGCATCTGCTGGAAGGCGCGCTCTGGGTTGGTCACTACCACAAGGACGTCGCCTCTGACGTCGCGCTCAAGTTCATCGAAAACTATCACAAGATCTATGGCACGGACACAGACCCCAACGACATCGTGGCGCTGAACTATGATTCCGTGTATCTGCTCAAGCTCGCCATCGAAAACGCGCAGTCGCTCGATCGCACCGCGATTCGCGACGGCATGAAGAGCATCACCACTTATGATGGCGTTACCGGCACGATGAAATTTGACAATGGTAACGGAGATCCGACGAAGTCTGCCGTCATCATCCAGATCTCCGACGGACAATTCAAGTACCTCGACACGATTGAACCGTAAAAATCGGTTACTGACAACATGTTTCGGGGCTGCCGGGAGGAAATTCCCGGCAGCCACCATATTGTTTGAAACGGGGGAATTTTCGTGAGCATCATCGTTCAGCAGCTGATCAACTTTTTACAGTTGGGCAGCATCTATGCCTTGACCGCGATTTCGTTTTCGATGGTCTACGGCATAGCGGGGCTTGTCAATTTCGCGCATGGCAGCGTGTTCGGCGTGTCCATGTACGTTTTGTTTTTTGTCAGCACGCTCTTGTTCCAGGTTATGGAGAGCACATGGCTTGTTTATGTCATCGCATTGACTGCATCGTGCGTCGTAACGTCTCTTGTTGCGCTCTTGATCGAACAGATTGCATATCGCCCGCTGCGAAAAGCCCCGAAGGTGACGGTCGTCGTCTCCTCCGTCGGCGTCGGAATGGTGCTGCAATATCTGATTTTGAACACGGCGGGTTCCAAGGCGTTGCGCATGCCGAAGTTGATTCCCGATATCAAGTTTGCACTCTTGGGCGTCAACATACCCTTATTTAAGATTTTGATCATCCTCATCGCGATTGTGACGATGATTTTACTAAACCTGATCGTCAAAAAAACACGGCTGGGAACCGCGATGCGCGCGGTGTCTCAGGATACGATAGCCGCAGGATTTATGGGCATTGCAACCAGCCGTGTGATCAGCGCCTCGTTTGTGTTCGGCGCGGTGCTGGCCGCGATTGCGGGAAGTCTATATGGCACGGCTTACAGTATTTTTGCGTATAACGTTGGCGAACAGATCATCTGGTGGTCGTTTATCGCGGCTGTACTTGGCGGTATCGGAAGCATACGCGGCGCGGTTCTCGGCGGTTTCATCATCAGTGCGATCAGCATTCTTGCGCCGATGGTACTGCCCGTCTCCAGCTACAAGGATATTGTCGCGTTTGCCGTCATGATTTTAGTTTTGCTCATCAAGCCGACCGGGCTTTTGGGCAAAAAAGTCAACGAGAAGATATAGGTGGCGATATGAATAAGAATAATCAAAGCCTTTTTAACAAGAGCGCAGCTTGGAAATTTGCCTCGGCGGCAGCAGCGGTTGTGCTGCTGATCATGCTGAAAGAACTCGGCATATTATCCACCTCGACGCTGCTAATCTTCCAGTACATTGGCATTTACGCCATCGTCGTGCTCGGCATCAACATGGTCAACGGTTACCTCGGCGTATTCTCGTTGGCGCATGCCGGTTTTATGGCTGTCGGCGCATATACCGCGGCTGTTTGCACAAAGTTTTTCTTCAGCGTGGAGTGGATGTTTCCGGTTGCAATTGTTGCCGGCGGACTCGTCGCGATGCTGCTGGGCATTCTCGTAGCAATTCCTTCGTTTAAAACAAGAGGAGACTATCTGGCGATCATCACCCTCGGCTTTACGCTGATCGTTCAGAGTGTATTGCAGAATATGGAGTTTGTTGGAGCTTCAAAAGGGCTCAACAACATACCGCGCCACACAAATATTTATTGGGTGATGGGGTGCTTGCTGTTTGCAATATTTGTCGTGAGCAGATTTATCCATTCAAAATACGGACGCAGCCTCAAGGCGATCCGTCAAGACCAGGTGGCTTCTATGCTCGTTTCGGTCGATGTGCGGCTGAATAAATCGATCGCGTTTGCGCTCTCCGCCTTCCTCATCGGCATCGCGGGCGCGCTGATCGGACACCTGCTCGGCTATACGAGCCCCTCCGCATATGGATTTACCAATATCGTAGACGGTCTCGTGATGGTTTATCTCGGCGGAATGGGCAGCATTACCGGCTCAATCTTTGGCGCGGCCGTTTGGCAGGTACTCGTTCAGCTGCTCAAGGGCCTTGGCACGTGGAGATGGGTTGTCGGCGGCGGGCTGCTCTGCATCATCATGGTATTCCGCCCCAAAGGACTGTTCGGTTACATAGAGTTGAGCGATCTGCTCAAAAAGATCCAAGCAAAAATGAAATCCGGCAAACTGAAGAAGGGAGGGAACAAAGATGAGTAAACCGATCCTTTCTCTAAAAAATGTGAGCATGCACTTCGGCGGCATTAAGGCGATCAACGACATTAGCTTTGATGTTGAGCAGGGCTGCATCTTCGGTATCATCGGACCAAACGGCGCGGGAAAAACAACGCTGTTCAACGTGATTACCGGCGTCTATATTCCGACCGCGGGGGAGATTCTATTCGGCGAGAAGCAACTCAATAAACTCGCGCCGCATGTGATTACCGGCGGCGGCATCGCAAGAACCTTCCAAAACATTCGCTTGTTTGACGATCAGACGGTTTTGGACAACCTCAAGATCGCACACTACAGTCATATTCAATATGGGTTGCTGGATGCAATGCTTACGACCCGCAGGTTCCGTGAAGAAGAAGCGCGGCTGGAGGAGGAATCCCTCGAAATACTTCGCTTCTTAAACCTGGAGCACATGGCGAATCAAAAGGCGGGCTCGTTGTCCTACGGCGTGCAGAGGCGCGTCGAGATTGCGCGCGCGCTCTGCTGCAAACCCAAGGTGATCCTGCTGGATGAACCCGCGGCAGGCATGAACCCGGCGGAGATCGATGATCTGAATAAATTGATCATCGGCATCCGTGACCACTATCAACTGACGATTCTTGTCGTCGAGCATCAAATGCGGTTGGTGATGGGGATCTGTGAGCGGATTCTCGTTGTGAACTTTGGGGAAAAGCTCGCAATCGGCAAACCGGACGAGGTTAAGGCAGATCCCGCAGTGCTGGAAGCATATTTGGGAAAGGCGAACTAGCATATGAATGAGAATAAACGCATTGGCGAACCGATCCTGAGGGCGGACAACCTGCATGTTTCTTACGGAAAGATCGCCGCACTCAAAGGTGTCTCTTTCGAGGTGCACAAGGGTGAGGTGGTTGCGATCCTTGGTGCAAACGGCGCAGGTAAGACAACGACGCTGAACGCACTGACCGGCGTGCTGCCAATCAAGAGCGGGTCAGTTCAGTTTCAGGGCAAGAGCCTCGTAAATGTACCCACGAACCGGATCACGGCGATGGGCGTGGTACACGTGCCCGAAGGACGACACATTTTTCCGGATTTGACCGTTGAGGAAAATCTGCGTGTGGCTGCCTACCTTTATGAGAGCAAGAACAAACCGCTGCTACAAGAGAGAAAGGAACAGGTTTTTGACCTGTTTCCGCGCCTCAAGGAGCGTATTCATCAGCCGGGCGGCACGCTCTCCGGCGGCGAACAACAAATGCTCGCCATCGGGCGCGCGCTGGTGACGGGCAGCGAACTGTTGCTTTTGGACGAACCGTCCATGGGCATCGCGCCAAAGCTGGTTGCGGAAATTTTCCAGACAATTACGAAGATTGCAAAAAACGGGCAAACTATCATGCTTGTTGAGCAAAACGCGGTGATGGCGATGAAGATTGCGCACTACTGTTATGTGCTTGAGACAGGGTGTGTGACCTATGAAGGCACATCGGAATACATCCAGGCGAATGAGCGAATCGCGCAGGCGTATCTTGGATAAGATTTACTGATCAATCATCAAATTTAATTTAGTAGGAGAGTAGAACAATGGAGTCTAATATCATTATCATGCTGACGCACAACGATCAGACGGTGAAGAACGCCCTTTCGGTGTTTGAATCCAGCAAAGATCTGCCGGTGGAGTTTTGGGGGTTCAAAGATGTCGGGCTGGAGCTCGTGGAGATGAAAAAGCTCGTCGATGCGATGAAACAGGCGGGCAAGACCACGTTTTTAGAAGTGGTGTCCTATACGGAAGAAGCCTGCATGGCGGGCGCGAAGACGGCGGTCTCTTTGGGATTTGACTACCTGATGGGTACCGTGTACCATAAAAGCGTATTCGACTATCTCAAGACACAAGCAATCAAGTTCCTTCCGTTCTGCGGCAAGGTATATGGAAGTCCGAGCGTTCTGGAAGGTACGATCGACGAGGTAATTGCGGACGCTGAAGGTTTGATCGAAAAGGGCGTAGATGGCATCGATTTGTTGGCGTTCCGTCATGAGGATGGCGCAAATCTCGCGGAGGAATATTGCCGCCGCGTGGAGGAGCCCGTCGTAATCGCAGGCAGCATCAACAGCCCCGAGCGTCTGGAGTTTATTAGCCGCATCAATCCCTGGGGGTTCACGATGGGGTCCGCCCTGTTTACCGAGAACTTTGCGCAGGGTGAGAGTTTTCGAAAAAATCTTGAAGTTGTGATAGATTGCATGAGCAATCTGAAATAAAACAAGAGGAGGGAGACCATGAGCGACGTCACGATCAAGCATAAGGACGAAACCAGGATCTGGATGGAAGACCAGGAGGTCTGCCGTGAGTACTATAAAACCGAAAAGATCACGTTTGGCATGTCCGAACTCCCGCCGGGTGGCGTCGGGGCTGTCGACCCGGGACACAGTGAAGCGCACGAGGTGTTTTTCTGCGTGCAAGGCGAGGTTCTGTGCTATGTTTCTCAAGATGACAAGTATTATCGCCTAACGGCCGGGGACGCAATGCTCGTGCCGGAAGGAAAGGATCACAAGCTGTTTAACATCGGCAGCGAGAAAGCGATTCTCACCTGGTCCTGCGCGCCACACCAATAACGAGGAGGTCAGCCATGCCGGAATATATCTTGGGGCTTGACATTGGAACCACGTCCTTAAAAGCCGCAGTATACGACCACAGCGGAACGCAGCGCGCATCCGCCGTCGTCGAGTATTCGCTCTTAACGCCAAGCACCACGATTGTGGAAGCGCCTTGCGACGTCTATCTGGATTCTATCGTCAAGTGCATGCAAACCATTCGTAATGCGGGCGCGGTCGACACACGCGACATCACCGCCATCGGCTTTTCGGTGCAGGGCGAAACGCTCTGCCTGCTGGACGCCGAAGCGGAGCCGCTGATGAACGCGATCGTTTGGATGGACAACCGCGCGGGCGCGCAGGCGGAGACGCTGCGCAAGCGATTTGGTAACGAAACCTGCTATGAGGTGACGGGGCAGGTCAGCTTTGAAGCGTGCTGGCCGGTTGCAAAGGTGCTTTGGGTAAGAGAAAATGCGCCGGAGCAATTCAGCCGCATCAAGCATATCCTGCTGCTGGAGGATTTTATCATCCACCGACTGACAGGACGGTTTGTGACGGAAGGATCGTTGCTGACTTCGACGGAGTATTGGGATATTCGAACCAAGAAATACTGGACGGAGATGCTCGACTTCGTCGGCATTGAAGAAAGCTGGCTGCCTGAGGTCAAGGAGTCCGGCGAGCTGGTCGGAACGATTTTGCCACAGATGGCGGAGTTGCTCTGCGTTTCGCCGAAAGCCAGGATCAGCACAGGATGCCTGGATCAGGCGGCGGGCGCGATCGGCGTTGGCAACATCCACCCCGGCATTTTCTCCGAGAATATCGGTGCGGCGCTTGCGATCTGTGTACCGACCCGCAAGCTGACCTATGATGAGAACCGCCTGATGCCGGTGCATTATTTCGCGCTTCCGGATACCTATATGATGCATACGTTCACCACGGGCGGTATGTGCCTTCGCTGGTTTCGCGACACTTTCTGTGCGGATGCAGTCGGCATGCAGAGCATGACGGGGCTGGATGCTTACTATCTCATGGATCAGGAGGCGGTTACGGTCGATCCGGGTTCGGACGGACTCATCACACTGCCGCATCTGCAGGGTTCGATGGCGCCGGACGTGAACCTCAACGCGAAGGCTGTGTTTTACGGCGCGACGCTGAAACACAAGCGCGCGCACTTCATCCGCAGCATCATGGAAAGCCTCGGCTATATCATCTGCCGTAATCTGGAGACGATCGAGGGCATGGGCCTTGAGGTTGCGCAGATTCGAACGATGGGCGGCGGTTCAAAGTCGGAAATTTGGAACCAGATCAAAGCGGATATCACGGGAAAAACGCTCTATGTGACCCATTCTTCGCAGGATACGGCCTGCCTTGGAGCCGCGATTTTGGCGGGGTACGCGATCGGTGTGTTCGAGAGTATCGAAAGCGCGGTCAGCCAGATGGTTCGGGTCAAGAAGACGTTTGAGCCCAACATGGAAAACCACGAAACATATCAACGGCTCTATAAAAAGTATAAGTTGCTGTTTCAATCGCTTACGGGGTTGTTTGACCTGGACGCGGAGCACTAAAAAAGTGGGCGAGTCGCTTTGAAACGCGCTTCAGCTTAGCGGTTGAGGACTATTCGAAAGCATGCTGAACCAAGGAGGTGAAATACGTGCCATTTCAGATGAGCCAGATTCAACAGTGCACGTCGCCAAATCCCTTTGCGTTGGTCTCAACGCTGCGGGAGGACGGCACGACGAACTTGATGGCGCTGTCCTGGTGGACCTATGCGTCAAACCATCCTGCGACGGTCGCGGTTTTTATCAGCAAAAAGAGTTATTCCGGTGAGAGAATTCGCGAGACGAAGGAGTTCGTGCTGAACATTGTCGACGAGAGCTTGCAGGAAGCAGCCTTTCGCTGTGGAACCTGCTCTGGACGCACCGAGAACAAAGCGGAGAAGTTTGGAGTGGAGTTGATAGATTCGCTCTCTATGCAAACAAAACTGGTCAAAGCGCACAAGGTCGCGCTTGAGTGCAAAGTCGTCAATACGATTGAGGTATCGGATCATATTCTCTATCTGGCGGAAGTCGTTGAGGCGCATTGCGCACCTGAACGAAAGCAGCTATTCTGCCTGAACGGGTATCGTGAATTGGGAACGGTAGAACAGCGGGCTTAATTCGATGGAAGAGCTTATTTCATCTTAGATGCATGGCAAAAGAATTGAAACGATAGGAAAAACTATGCTCAAAACACAAATGTAATCGGATGATGCGCGAAAGAAAAAGGCGTCTTATCCAAGCATATCGATAAGCAGTTGAGCAGGTGATTTTCGATACTCTGAAACGCTTCCACCCGGGGGATTCCGCTTTTGAAACGAAAACCAAACAAAAACCACCCATTGAACCTGTAAAGTAAAAGTAG
>DLGD01000042.1 GCA_002482505.1 Christensenella sp. UBA7703
GCACTTCCGTCAGCGCCACGCGCACTCCATCGAACGCGCCCAGCACCGCCCGCCCGTTGGATGCACCCAGGTCGAATGCGAGTAGGTTTAATTGTTTCATGCTTCCACTCCAACAGTCCATTTCGGCTTGATAGGGTTGATGGTTTTATTGAATCGCTTCTCTGAGCCATTCCAAGGTGCTAGCTTGCATGTGTTTGCCCAGTTCCATGCTTGCCTGCGTTGCGTTCAAAGCAAACCACTCCGTATTGTCCTTGCAGCGGCTTAAATCCACACGATCGGGATAACACGCCATCATGAGCGAGGTTTCAAACTTGCCCGCGTGATCAAATCCGCCGCAGCGATGCTGCGCTTGCTGTCCGATGAGGGGAATGACCTTGATATAGCTAAACGGATCATCTGCGCCGCCTAACGAATCATAATAGTTTGCGAAATCATTGCTCCCCCACCAGCCCTTTCCGCGGGTTTCCTCCATGTATTCCATGGCGATCCGCTTGGCAGCCTTATGGCAGGCAATCGTCATCGGCATAAGGTTTGCTTCCTCCGTCTGATGATGCGGGATGCAATAGATGTTTTTGATTCCGCCATCGATCATTGACTTCAGGACGCAGTAGATATATTGAAAATAGGCATCCTCGTCGACATGAACATGCCCGACGCAGGGTTTGCAAACCGCATAGCTTGCAACGCCATACCAAATCGGCGGGCAGACGACGATCTCTTTCTCTTTCTCCAGCTCACGCAGGCAGCCCGTAACCACCATCGTGTCGGTTCCGCAAGAGGCATGATGCGCATGGTATTCGATGGTCCCAATCGGGAGGATGAACGGAACCTTGCGATTCTTTGCATCCTCCAGCTGGTCGTAATACAGATCGATCAATTGCATATTGTTGTCCCCCTATAGCAATACCCGCAATCTAGCTGCGGGTATTGAGTATATCACAATCAGAATTCGAGTTCGTAGAGTTCGCCGATTTCCGGGCTAAGCACTTCGCATCCGCTCTCGGTAACCGCAATACCCTTTTCCCAGCGCACGCCGAAGGTGTCCGCAGAAATAAAGGTGTCCACCTGATACGTCATGTTGGGCTGCAGGAGATAGTCCGAACTGGTCTCCACCCACGGGGCCTCTACTTCGATCATTCCGGTACCGTGGAGTGGCCCGTAGACGAAGTTATCTTTGAACCCATTGTCACAATAATACTGATAGAACTTCTTTGCAATATCGCTGGCCGGAACACCGGCTTTTACTTGCTTTTGCGTCCAGAAGTGTGCCTCGCGTCCGAACAGCACGACATCACGGCGTTTTCCTTCCAGCTTGCCAAGAATGACGGGATAGCCGATTGCGGCGGAGTAACCATCGATCTTGGCAGAGAGGTTCAGCTGCACGATATCTCCCTTTTGGAATACGCGGTAGGACGAGCGAGAGATCGCATGGCGCGTAGAAGCTTCAGAGAACACATACATCGGAAGCCCTTCGTACTCCGCGCCGTTTTCATACACCACACGCTGTGCCACACCGACCATCTGCAGCTCGGTCATGCCGGGCTTGATCTCCTTGATAACCTGTTGGCTGGCAAGCTCCGCAATGCGGTAACCTTCCCGCAGACAATTGATTTCATTTACGCTCTTGATGGAGCGCAGTTCAACCATAATCTTGTCCGCACGAACGATCTCCGCCTCCGGAAATGCATCTTTAATTCCCTGCATGATCACAACGGACGTATCCAGATAACTAGCAACGCCGATGCGCAGCTTCTTTCCGGTTACGCCAATCGCCTTAAAGACATCGTGGTACGTATCCGCTTTCAGTTCAGGATACGCCGGGTCTGCGCCTTCGCGATATTCCTTGAGCACAAAGACCTGATCGATATGTGAGCGGTCGATGCCAAACTCTTTGCTCTCGGGACCGACCATGAGAGCCGCCTTGCCGCTTGGCGCAATTGCCACGCCGCAACGTTCAAACAGCGGCCAAAAACCTGAAAAATACCGGGCATTGGCATAGTCCGCTTCATTGGAGTTTACGATGAGTGCGTCGAGTTTTTCGCGCAGCAATATCTTCCCTGCTTTCAACGCGCGCTCGTGATACTCGTGGCTTGGGATACAGATTGTTCCGTGCATGTGTTTCTCGCTCCTATTCATAATTAATTTTACTTTAAACGTTTCACTTATTATCTAAAAAAAATAGGTGTTGCTTTTTGCCATATTATTTTAATAAAATGATTATACCAACTTCCATGATGGAATGCAATACGAAAATTCTCAATCTCGTCCCGTTCCGTTGCCTCTTGATGCTTCTTCGGTGTTTTTATGCAAACGGTGTTCAAACAGTGGCGAGGTAAAAAATACATCCGTCGCATTTCATTCATCGATCCAGAGGAGATGTTTTTTGTGACAGAACAAGAGAAATGCGCGTGCGGTTTACCCTATGACACACTCTTTGCCGGACGGGAGGAAGCACACCTCGCCTGTGCGGATTTGTGCTATGACTATAACCATACAAGGCCTTCCGATCTCGCCGCCAGGGAAACGATCATCCGGACGCTCTTTGGAAAAACGGGTGAACGGTTTTATATTGAGCCAAACCTGTTCTGCGGATTCGGGTTCAACATCGAGATTGGCGAGAACTTCTTCATGAACAACAACGGTGTTCTTGTCGATCCCGGAAAAATTATATTTGGAGATAACGTCTTCATCGGGCCGAACTGCTCGTTTTATACGGCGCTGCACCCGCTGGACGCCGCACTTCGCAATCAAAATCTCGAGATCGCACTGCCGATTCATGTCGGCAGCGATGTTTGGTTTGGCGGAAACTGCGTTGTTCTTCCCGGTGTCACGATTGGAAGCAACGTCGTCATAGGCGCGGGCAGTCTCGTCAATCACGACATTCCGGATGGAGTGGTCGCCTTTGGCAACCCCTGCAAGGTACGAAGAGCGATTACATCGGCAGATCGGGAACCATATTCCCGCCACTTAGCGGATTGAGTTGAGAAAAGATTCTATTTTTATAAAGGAGTATCAAACATGCGAACCATTCCAGTAAAACCGATTTCCCACGAAACCTTTGCCCCGTTTGGCCAGTTTTATCCAATGTCTCATCCAACCGGACACGCCCTCTGCGGGGAGATCCATCGTTTCTATCCGGATCGATTGACCGCCTCCAGCGCGCACAATGTCGGTTATTCCCCTCTAGTCGTGCAAAAACCGGAGAAGATGGTCATCACCGCGGTCGAATACCACACGACCACCTGGGAGATGATCTTCCCGCTGGATGACGACATGATCCTTCATGTCGCACCCGCATCCGGCGGTACGCCGGTGCCGGAGCTGACGCAAGCCTTTCTGGTTCCTGCGCACACATTGGTGAAGATCAACGCGGCAATCTGGCACTTTGCGCCTCTGCCTGCCGCAAAGGATTCCCTGACTGCGATGATCATCCTACCGGAATGCACCTACGCAAACGACTGCACGGTTGTGAATCTCAAAGAGGATCAATTCTTTGAACTTGTGATGTAAGGCGCAATCAACATCGCGCTTTCGCCCGGAAATGAATAGGATCCATTGATTCCATGCGTAGAAAGAACCCGAGGCCATCTGCTTCGGGTTCTTTTGTTAAGTCTTAAAACGCGTTATCCATCGAATCATCTGAGTGATTCTGTCTTCATCAATCCTTCTTGGAACGGGAGTCGATCAGCACGACGACGACGAGAATGATACCCTTCACAACCCATTGCCAATACGTATTGATGCTGACGAGCACCATGATGTTGGTGATCACCTGCAGGAACAGGGCACCGATGACGACGCCGATGATGCGTCCGCGTCCGCCGGTCAGGGATGTTCCGCCCAGTACCACAATCGTCATGACGTCAAACAAGAGATTATCGCCAAGCGTCACGTTGCCCGAAAGCGTCTTCGATGTCAGCCCGAGAGCGCCGATCGTGGTCAACAACCCGCACAGCACAAACGCGAGCACCCCGACAAGTTTTGTGTTGATGCCCGAGAGCTTTGAAGCCTCTTTATTGCCGCCAACAGAGTAGAAGCTTCGCCCCAGCGCGGTATGGCTCGTAAACACGACCAAGATCGCAGCAACAACGATCATTAAAATGACGGCAAACGGCACAACGCCCACATACCCCGCGCCAAGGTAATTAAATTCCTCCGGAAGACCGGAGATGGGAAGCGCTCCTGAATAAATATAGTTCAATCCCTTAAGCACGTTCATCACAACGAGTGTCGCGATAAACGAGGGCATCTTCCCGTATACAACAAGCAATCCGTTGATCAAGCCGATGAAGGCGGACATTGCAGCAACGATCAGCATGGCGGGGAGCATCGGTATGCCCATCTTCACCACAAATCCGGCAAAGAAGATGGAGACGGCGCCAATCGTCGAGGAGATCGACATATCCATCTCACCGATGAGGATGACAAAGAATTCACCCATCGCGATGATAGCGATGAAAGAAGCCTGCCGCAGGATGTTCATGATATTCGCGGTGGTACGAAACTGGGGCGAAAACAGGCTGCAGAGGGCAACCAGTATCACAAACAAAATGGCGATCATCCAGTCGTTTAAAAATGCTTTGACGCCACCGGAATATTTGATTGATTTTTCATTGTACGAACTCATTTCTCTTTCACTCCTAATAAGCTGTTGATGATGACTTCCTGCGTTTTCCTCTCGCCCTCCACCTCATCCATGATCTTTCCTTCATACATGATGTAAATGCGGTTACAGAGTCCAATCAGTTCTTCCATCTCCGGGGAAACCAATATGACAGCTTTCCCCTGCTGCGCCAGCTGATGGATGAGCGTATAGATTTCAAATTTCGCGCCGATGTCGATGCCGCGCGTGGGTTCATCCAGCAAGAAAATCTCCGTATCGCGCAGCATCCATTTGGCGATGACGATCTTCTGCTGATTGCCGCCGGAAAGCTTACGAACGTTTTGCCAGAGAGAGTAATACTTCAGGTTAAGCTTCTCATTGATTTCAAATGCGGCTTTTGAGGCGGCCTCATGATTCAAAAAGATGCCCAGTTTGCGAAACAGCTTCATGGAAGGAAGCGTCGTGTTGTCCTTGATGTCAAACACCATGTTGAGGCCAAGCGTACGCCGTTCATCCGGTACAAGCCCCATTCCGGCATGGTTGATCGCCATCTGCGGGCGCGTATAGCGAACCTGCTTGCCTTTGACAAACACCTGCCCGCTGACAATTTTGTGATTTCCATAGATGGCGTTGATCAGTTCCGTTTTGCCCGCGCCCAGAAGGCCGGCAAGACCTACCACCTCGCCCGCGCGCACATGGATGTTGATGTTTTCAAACGCTTTGGGTGCGGTTAGGTTTTTGACCTCCAGCACCACATCGCCGAGCGCTTCGTTGACGGGCGGGTAAGCATTCTTCAGCTCGCGGCCGATGATCATCTGAATCAGCGCGGGCTTGATCAAACCCTCGACCTCTCCTGTGCTGACGTGCCTGCCGTCGCAGAGCACCGTGTAGCGATCGCAGCATTCAAAAATCTCGTCCAGGCGATGCGAGATGTAGATGATACCAATCCCGCGCGATTTTAAAATCCCGATCACGCGGAAGATATTCTGGATGTCTTTTTCTTGCAGCACAGCGGTCAACTCATCAAAGATAACGACCTTGGGGTTATCCAGAATGCACTTTGCCAGCTGGACAATCTGCCGCTCCGCCGTACGCAGATGGCAAACAGGGATGTCGAGGTTCACGTCGCACTGCAAAAACTCCATGAGCTCATACGCCCGCTTTTGCAGTTTTTTCCAGTCGATGAATCCCGCTTTGGTCTCATACCGTCCAACAAACAGGTTCTCGACTCCCGTCATGTCTCCCATCAGGGTAAACTCCTGATGAACGATCGCAATCCCCTTCGTCTGCGACTCACGAATGCTGTAGTGCGCAAGGTTGATCGGTTCGCCGTTGACCAGAAGTTCTCCGCCGGTCATTCGGTTTTCGCCCGTAATGCACTTGGACAGCGTGGATTTGCCGGCACCGTTTTCTCCGACAAGGCCGTGGCATTCGCCCGGCAGCAGGGTGAAGTTTACGTCGTCCAGCGCTTTCACGCCGGGAAACTCCATCGTGCAGTGCCTTACCTCGATCAAAGGCGTATCCGCCGTATTGTTAGCTAATTGCGTTTTCATTGCGTTAATGGTGCTCCAATCCCTTCCTGTTTACAGCCAGAGCCAGCCGAGAGCTTCGATACCGGAGCAGATGATTGCATCGTCCGGATGTTCTGGATGTCTGATATTGTGGATCAATCGTTTGATTTCATGGTACGGATACATGCAGCTCTTCACGCCCGTTTCGCCAACGGGATTGATGTCGAAGAACATCTCCTTCACAAGATCGAAATCACGCTCGTTCAAATAAAGGATTTCGTCGAGGATCGCATCCTTTTTCGCCGCATCCTGTTCCGCTTCATATCGCAGGGAAGCCAGCGCCATATCATAGATAATCGCGTTGCGCCGCTCCGCGTTGGAGAGCTTGTCAAAGTGGCAGAGCCATGGGCGCAGCCACGGATTACGATAGCAGCGATCCTGCAGATGCGCGATGCGCTCCATGAGGTGCGGATGGTTTTCCTTTGCCGCCATAATCGCGGGTATGTCCGCTTGTGTGATCTTGTTCTTCTGGAATGGGAATGGAGTCGTGTAGAACGGCATCTGACTTTCATGGATGGTGAGCATGTTCTGCATCACATAGAGAACTTCGTCTCCCAAGTCGCCGAAGTTCAGCGCGCAGGCACGCTGAAAGAACTCATTCTCCTCCATCTTGGAACCCCACCCGTAATTGCCGTGCGCAAACAGGTGCAGGAACAAGCCAAACCACTCAAACATAAATCCGTTGATTCCGTGAACGCCCATCTCCACGCTGCCCCGGTGCTGGCGGATATCTGTCTCGATCACTTGCTCGTTGGCTTCGTCTTCATAACGAATCATATTCGAGCGGAATGTTCGATAGAGCCGCCCCATCGTCGACGTGATGGAGTTGGATTCCGTGTCGCGCGCCCAGATACGCTCGGCTCCGAAAGCCTCAATCCACTTCGGAAACTCCGTCTCCGGAACATACAGGCCCGGCGCCCAGAACAGCATGATATCCTTCGGCATGGACGCCACGCATTCTTCTAAGAACGCGGGATCTTTCTCCAGCGGAGGCTGGCGGAACGCGCGAATACCCATGACGCAATTCGGGTTTTCCGCCCGCACCGCGCGATAGATTTCACTGAGCAGCCACATATTCGCCTTGTGTTTAGCTTCAACTGGGGTGTTGGTGGTCGCATGCCAGCGTTTCTTGCAATCGTCACATTCACAGTACCAGAAGCCTTCTTCGCTCTCTTCGAGCGTGAAGCCATCAAACCCCAACTTCGTGATCTGCACCATGGAGTCGAGGATATAGTCCACCGTGCCCGGATAAGACAGGCAAAGCGAATCAAAATCGTTGAGAAACTGCCCCGTTTTCGGCGGCTTTGTGCGCGCCTCCGGGTGCTTGATCGTATAAGCGCCGTTATAGGAATTGAGCCCGACATAGGCGAAAATCTTTACTTCCAGTTGATGCGCAAGCCGGATGAAGCGGTCCATGAACGGATCTTCGAGATTCGGATGGGTATAACGAACCGTAAGCCAGCGCCGGTTCTCCGCGTTCCAGATTTGGATGGGCACATTGCGAAATACGGTCTCGTCGTGATTTGGCAGGTCAAATGGCCAGTAGCCATACATCACAAGGTTAAACTGATTGATCTTGTTGTCCAGGCAGATGTTTAAATACTCCACCCACTCGTCATATCCCCAGAGCTGGCTGTCAAACCCAAGCCTGCCATAGCCCGCATACCAGGAGAATGTCTGGGCGATCGCCCGAACGGCAAGGGACGGATAATCGACGATTTCGCACTGCGGCAGGCAGACGCCTTCCTCCGTGCTATGATAGAGCTGCTTTAAGCTGGTCAACGCGTTGATATACCCCGCGCGCTCGGCATAATACAGCATTATTTCGTTTTTCTGAATGGTCAGGGCATATCCCTGCTGACAGAATAGTTCTTCGTTCTCGGTTTCAAATTGATCCAGAGACGGAATGATATGCAGTGCAATTTCGTCCGGTTGGATCGCTTCGCCAAGCCGCATGTTTAAATTTTTGTAGTTCCAGTTTCGGAGAAGCGCGAGCTCCAGAAGAGTTTCGTCCTCCAAAGAACCCTGTTCCGGCATGAGGCATATTCCCTGAAAGCAGCGTGAATATGCTCCTGTTTCTTTAATCCATTTTGGTTCGGGCAATAGATTGATCATAATAGACCCCCGCATTTTTCTGCCGACGGGGAACCGCAATTCCCCGTCGGCAAACTGTTTCAATCAGATTGTGTTTCGCTTAGCCGAGCCAGCTCCAGGATTTCCAATCGTAAGATCCGATGTTGTCCTTGGTGATCGCTTCCGGCGCGGGCAGATCATATTTCGGGGTGAGGGTTTCGCCGTTTGCCAGCACGCGATAGATCGCGTCCGTTGCCTGGTAGCCCAGGACGACCGGATCCTGCAGAACTTCGCCAAGCCAGTTCTCGTTGCCTTCGGACAGCCAGGTCAAAACGTCGATGTCGCCTGCGATGCCGATGAACTTGATCTCGGTTCTTCCCTGCTGGATTGCCGCATTGTATGCGCCAACCACTTCCGCATCGTTGTGTCCTGCGACCACGTCGATGACCGGCTCGCGCTGGAGGATGTTCTCCATCAGCGTCTGGGCGGAGTCACGGTTGTGACCGTTGGTGTCGCCTTCTTCAATGATTGTCGCGTTGGGGAACGCAGCAAGAACGGTTTCTTTGAATCCTGTGAAACGATCTGCAGACACCTGTCCGGAGGTGGGCACGGTGATGAACAGGCAGACGGGGTTGTCTTTGTTGAGGGTCTTGAGGTATTCCACCGCAACTTCGCCGGCTTTGACGCCCAGGGCCTTCATGTCATGACCGACAAAGGTCGACCAGACGATGTCATCGTCCGACGTGGTTTCCTGCGCATAGTCGCCGATGATGAACGGGATTCCCTGCGCGACATACTGCTTCATCGTGGGGATTGCAGAGGAAGCATCCGCCGGGAAGAGGATGATGCCATTGGCGCCTGCCGCGACCATGTTCTCCACGTTGTTGAGCATGGTGGCAACGTCCGAATGAGAATCTTCAAACGTAAAGGTGATGTTTACGCCGTTCTTCTCGCCGTTTTCGGCCATCCACTGGTTGCATCCATCGATGACGCCCTGATACCAAGTATACGCGGTCAATTCCATAATGGATACACCAACTTTGAAGTTTTTCACTTCCGCTGTTGTATCGGCTGCGGGCGCTTCCGCTGCATCAGCAGGGGCGGTCGTTGCGTCCGCTGGCGCAGCGTCGGTCTGCGTCGCCGCGGGGGTTGCACATGCTGCCAGTGCAAAAACCATCATGAGAGACAAAATCCACGTGATAAGTTTCTTCATAATTTCCTCCAAGTCTGATTTTTTTATGGTAAGTACCGATGAATTCGGTACAATATCATCTGGATAAGAATCGTTCGATAACCCCTTGCGCAGGAACGGTGAAAAATATTGATTCGTAATGAAATTTGTTATGTCATTGATTGGCTGGATGGTAACGGTTCGTTGTCTCGGAATGAAATACTGCTCTTTGGTGCTATGTCGCTTATTCGCTGAATCCTTGATTGATATAGAAATGCATTGGCTGGTCGGTCGTATCCAGCCTTCCGTACTGCATCACCACGGCGACGCTGCAATCCCACTTCATCGCGTATTGCTCTTCCGGCTGAATCATGTATCCGCACATATCCGCAAGATTGTTGGTGCGGATGCAGCGCACGCGGCGCGGCTCAACACGAACGACGATATCGCTGTAGGGCTCCCGATCCGTATAGTAGATGCTCAGTTTGCAAATCGCAGGCTCATCCGAAGGATTTAGAATGATGATTGATTCGTGTCCCTTGACCGGGAATTTGCCGGGCAGTGGCATCTCGCCATCCGGGAAGACCCATATTTTTTTTCCGACTTGTTCAGACATGCATATGTTATCCTTTTATTCACCATTTGCATCTGAACAATTTCAAGTCGTTCAGACAAATGAATTGTATATTAGCTTTTCAGTGTTTGTCAACAAACGCATTGAACTTTACATGAAAATTTATTTAATCGTTTCACTTTACAATTAGGGCACAGCTGTTATAATAGTAATCGAATTGTATTTCACTGGTAAATCGATCGATCAACGAAGAGGTGTTTATGTCGACCATTAAGGATGTTGCTTCCCACGCAGGCGTCTCGATTGCTACCGTTTCGAACTATATGAATCACACCAAACCGGTCAGCAAAGCGGTTTCCGCCCGCATTAAGGCAGCGATTGAAGAACTGCAGTATTCCCAGAATTTGACCGCAAAAAACCTGAAGAGCAACACCTATAATGACATCGGCATCATATTGCCCAACTTTAACGACCCGTATTATGTTCAGATTTTTCAGGGGATTGAATACGCGTTTCAAAACAGCTCTTACTATTTAAACCTTACGTTTTCTTATGATATACCGGAGATTGAACAGCAGATTGTACAGAACATGCTCCGAAAACAGGTTTGCGGGCTTATTCTCGTCTCCTGCCAGCCAAACGGCTGGAAGTTTTACTATGAAAACTTTAACAAGCAAAACCGCCCGATCGTTTTAATCGATCGATTGATCAACAGTCTCGATGCAAACTTTGTCTCGTTTGACAACCGCGCAAGCATCCGCGAAATGACGCAGGTTCTGTTAAACTCCGATTATAAGAAAATCTATCTGATGTCCGGGCCACTGCGCTATACCAGTGAATCGGAGTGTGTCAAGGGATTTACGGAAGCGTATGAGAACGCAAACCGCACGCCGCACACGGATGCTATCATCCAGACCGACTTAAACAAAGAAGATGCGTTTCGCAAGATTACCGGCCTGCTCAAAAAAGATATTCCCGATATCGTGATGACCACGTCCGAAACCATCGCAAACGGTGTGATCGAGGGGCTGCATATCCTTGGTTACTCCACCCAGAATATCCCCGTCGTTACCTTGGGCGAGGAGCATTGGAACAAGTATACGCGTTCGTTTGCGAATTTTTCGACCGCGCGCCCGGCCATGAAGCTCGGCGCAAAGGCCGCAAATTTACTGGTAGAAAAACTCCAGTCGCCGCAGCTTCAGGAAAGCGATCAGATTATCCTCAACTCCAATGGCACGCACGACGCTTCCATGATTCTATCCGCGCTGAAGACTTCGCCGCTCGCGCAGCCGAGCGTCACCACCGTCGGCAAAAAGAACAGCATCCGAATCCTGATGCTCGATACCCCGTTGGTGCATTCCTTTCATGGTTTGCTTCGAAATTTTGAAACGCAGACCGGCATTCGCGTGGATATTACGATTTTGCAGCATCATCGACTCTATGATGCCATCGTGGAAAGCAGCCTCAGCGACAAAGAGGAAAACCGTTACGACGTCTATATGTATGATATCCCGTGGTTGGGTATGCTGGCAAACCAAGGAATATTGGCCGATATCTCCAGCTTTATGCATACGATTGATGTATCGAAATTCTTACCCGGCAGTCTGGAATATTTTTCCAAGTTTCAAGATAAGTATTTCGGGCTTCCGTTCATGTATGCGCCGCAAATCCTCTATTATCGAAAGGATTTATTCGACAACCCCGCTTTGAGAAATCAATTTGAGAAACAGTTCGGCTCCCAGCTTCGTCCGCCCGTTAGCCTGAGAGAATATAATGCAATGGCTGAGTTTTTCACGAGCAAAACGAGCGCCATCCCATACGGCGTATCGATTCCCGCCGCATATGACGAATGCCTTGCGCCGGAACTATATATGCGCCTGCGTTCCTACGGCAGCGAGATCATCGACAGCAACGGAAATGTCGTCTTTGATAATCCAAAGACGCTCAAAGCCTACATCAACTTCATGCAGATTCTGCGTTTTGCCAAGCCGGATTACCTCAACGCGAACGATGTCAGCATTGTCGATAGTTTCCTCAGCGGAGAAACAGCAATGCTCATCTCCTACCCATCGTTTTTAACCGACATCAACGACCTGCGCAAAAGCAGCATGATCGGGTCAATCGGATACAGCCACATCCCGGGAAACAGCCCGCTGCTCGGCGGATGGAGCCTCGGCGTTGCGGAACGCTCCACAAACAAAGACAGCGCGATGGCCTTCATCCGCTGGACCTGCAATGAGCAGATGGACAACTACTTTGCGCTGCTGGGCGGACAATCGGCAATCACCCGCACGTATACCAATGATGAGCTGGTCAAGTTTTACCCCTGGCTTCCACTCTATCGATCGGTCTATAGCTATACAAAGCCCATGCTCCCGCCGATTATCCGCAACGGGCAGGTGATGTCCCCCAACGCCATCGACGCCATCATCTGCAAATGGGCCTATCAATTGATCAATGGCAACGCCGCGATTGAAGAGGTCATCCCTTCCACTCAAAAAGAGCTGGAGCGCTTCATGAATCAATAAAACGCGCATTCGGACTGCCGGATCATACATCCTCAAGCAAGAAACACTTCACACGAAGGGGATTTCTCCCGATCGTATGAAGCGTTTTTTCTTGCTTTGGATCACCAAACACCGCAATTGGCGAAACAACGCGCCTTCGTTTGTTCCGTTACTCGCAGTAGAATATCTCCTGCATTTCATCATAATACACGCCCTCTTCATGATAGAGAAAACAGGGGCGCGTATGCTTCCACCATTCCTGTGTTGTCGGGTCCGCCGCCATGCGCGCCATATCCGCCTCAAAATCATCGCCGGCATATTCATAATAGGTATAGAGTTCCGTTCCGCGAATGGAGATGGAATAATTCCGAATGTTGCATTCTTTGATCATCTGCAATACTTCCGGCCAGGCATGCGCATGCAGGTGAACATACTCGTCCACTTTCTCCGGCTTGAGATAGGAATGCTGGATAAACCGTTTCATCCGTTCTTCGCTCCTTTTCAACAATCGCACTGCCGCGGATAGAATCACAAAATTTTTTCTTCAGTTTATCATGAAAGCGAAACGATTGGTATCCAAAAGAGAGTGAGCGTTCACCAATCAAGCGATCCTGCTGTGGCTTGATAGGAAAAAAGCGGCTGTCCGTTTCGCGATTCAAAAGAATCGCTTTTTGAACAGCCGCCTGTCTGTAATCGTTGGTTTTTATCTGGGACGTCCCGCCAGCGTGACCTTGATGTTGCCGCGCGTCGCGTGGGAATACGGGCATACCTGATGCGCTTCCTGCGTGAGGCTATCGGCCAGTGCGGCATCGTCGGTATCGATGATGGCGACAAGATCGACCTCCAGTTGGAAGTTTCCGGCTTCATTGCGGCCGATGCTCACGGTAGCCTGTACATCCGGCGCAGGGAGTTTCAGCCTGCGCACACGAATCACATGCTGCAACGCGCTGCCAAAGCAGGCAGCGTAACCCGCCGCGAAAAGCTGCTCCGGATTGGCGCCTTCCAATTTTTTCCCGCCCAGGCCGGCAGGCAGAGCCATTTCGAAATCGATCGGGCTATCCTCTACACGGACGTGACCGTCTCGCCCGCCTGTTGCATATGCAGTTGCTTTATAGTCAATGTTCATAAGGCACCCCTTTCTAAACTGTAATTTGATTATACCGTTAAAAATCAATCCTGTGTATGACTTACTCACATTTCCCGTATGTAGCTGCCGTTTTTTTCCTCTACCGGCTTCCCGGCGTCATATAATTGACCGCTTTTATGGAAACCGGATCAAGCATCGGGGGACATCACCCCAGAACGCGCTTGAGGAAATCCAGCTTTCCCTTCGTATAGGGCTGAAAACGGGTGCTCAGTTCAAACCACGTCTTGCGATCGACAATGCTTCTCACATGCGAAAACTCCAAAAAGCCCGTTTCGCCGTGATAACTGCCCATACCGCTTTCTCCAACACCGCCAAACGGCAGTTCCGGCGTTGCAAGATGAACCAGGGTGTCGTTAAAGCACCCGCCGCCAAACCGGCAGCGTTCCAAAACGCGCTGCTTGACCGCGTCCCGCTCCGTAAAGCAATACAGCGCGAGCGGATGCGGACGCGAATCGATCACCGTCAGCGCATCCTCCAGCTCCCGATAGGTCAAGACCGGCAGAATCGGCCCGAAGATCTCCTCCTGCATGATTGAATCGTCCCAACTGACATGATCCAGAATGATTGGCGCGATGCGAAGGCTGCCTGCATCCGTTTCGCCGCCATACACGACTTTTTCGCGCGGCAGGAGCCCCAACAATCGCTCAAAATGCTTTTGATTGATGATTTTGCCGTAGTTTTCGTTTTCGAGCGGATGTTCGCCAAACTGCGCTGCAATCTCTTTCTTCAGGAGGCCGATCAGCTCCGCATGGATACTTTCATGGCAGAGGATATAGTCGGGCGCGACACAGGTTTGCCCGCAATTCATATACTTGCCGAATACGATCCGTTTTGCGCTCATCGGCAGGTTGCAGCTTTCGTCCACGATACAGGGGCTTTTGCCGCCGAGCTCCAGCGTGACGGGGGTCAGGTTTTCCGCCGCGGCGCGCATGACCTCTTTGCCCACAAGCGGGCTGCCCGTGAAGAAAATCTTATCAAACTTCTGCTGCAAGAGCGCATTGTTTTCCGCCCTGCCGCCCAGAACCACCGCAACATGCTCCTTTGGGAACGCTTCTTCCAGAATCGCGCGCAATACCTCCGCCGTGGCAGGTGCGTAAGCGCTGGGTTTGAGCAGCACGGTGTTGCCGGCGGCGATTGCGTCCACCAAAGGATCGAGCGTGAGTAAAACCGGATAGTTCCACGGGCTCATGATCAGCACGGTTCCATAGGGAGATGGGCTTTGGAAGCTTTTCGCAATCATCTGCGTGATCGGGGTTCTGACACTCTTGCGCTTCATCAGCGCATGCAAGTTTTTGCGCATCCATTTGATCTCGTCCAGCACAAGCCCCAGCTCGCACAGGAAGCTTTCAAACGAACTCTTGCCAAGGTCCGTCTTGAGCGCGGCATAGACCGCCTCCTCGTGGTTTCGAATTGCTTTTTCCAGACGGCGCAATGCGTCCTGTCTGGCTTGCTCCGGCAGGGTTGCGCCGGAGGAAAAATAAGAGCGCTGGGATTCCAGAATCTGCTGTATATCAAATTCGTTCATTGGCTTTCTCCTTTTGCGTTTTCATACGAATCACGCGTCCAACCCGAAAGACGACGCGCACGCAAGAGTATGCCTGCGCGAAATGCAACACGTTTACCCCGTCCGTTGCGCATCTCAAACAAAATGCGCAACCGCTATCGGCAATCGTCTTTGCATCCTCTCCGGAAGTTAATTTTCATCGTACCATACTTTTATGCAAGGTACCATCAACGTCCTGATTGTTCACGCAAAAAGAGGTTCTTTTTTACAATGTATTTGTTATAGAATCGAAACGTTTGCGCAGCCCGCTTGCAGGGCAATCCCACGCAGGTGCTCCATGCTCTCGTCGTTCGGCACGGGGACAGAGCGAAAGCCCTCCCGCACGCCGAGCGGGCGAAAGCGGATCAGCTTATAGCCAATCGGCGCACCCGCCGCCCAATACGGCGCAAGCCCCGCGCAAACCTGGCGCACGGTATCCTCGTTTGGCAAAACGCCCGGCACAACGACGGTTCGAACCTCCTCGAGTTTGCCAACAGAGGCAAGAAATGCTAGGTTTTTCAGCACAAGCTCGTTGCTCTGCCCCGTGAGGGTACGATGCGCGTCCGGGTCGGCGCACTTGACATCCAGCATCACGCCGTCGCAAACCGGGAGGAGTTCCTCGTCCTGCTCAAAATCATAGTTGCCGTTGGAGTCGAGCAGCGTGCCAAGCCCCATATGCTTTGCCCCGCGAAACAGCGCCAGAACAAAATCCCGCTGCAGCGTGCATTCCCCGCCGGAGACGGTGATTCCTCGAATGAACGGAAGATTCCCGCTCAGAATACCAAGCGCCTGCTCCGGCTGCATCACGTCCACCTTGGGCGAAGCATCGCGCGGGCAAGCGCGCAGGCAAGCATCGCACGCACAGCAGACGCTTCTTTGATACGTCACCTTGCCCTCGACGAGACGGATTGCCCCCGTCGGGCAGGCGGAGACGCAAGCCCCGCAATTGTTGCAAACATGGATCGTCTCGGGATTGTGGCAATAGCCGCAGTTGAAGTTGCACCCTTGCAGGAAGAAGACCGTCCGATTCCCCGGCCCGTCCACACTGCTAAACGGCAGGATGCGGTTGACCAGAGCGGCAATCATAGCGAGCGAACCTTGCGATCCAGAATATGGCTGTTTTGTACCTCGCCAAGCCCCCAGATCACGTTGTCCTGTTGCACCGCTTCGCCGCGCGCGAGTTTCTCAATATCCGATTTTTTGACCAGATACCCCGTGATGCGAATCACGTCTGCATCACTTGCATAAGCTGAAAAATACCGCATGCCGACGGAGAACGCGCCTTTGATCAAATCTACCATGCTCTCCGGGTTTCGCTTTGCCGTCACTTCAAAGGGGAAGATATCGCCAACACCGGAATGAAAATAGGGGTGAAACTGCCCCGCGTGGCGCAGATGCGCGTACAGCTCAATCTCGTCCCCAATCGGAATCCGCGCGCCGGAACTCACACCGATGTCGATATCCAACCCGACCTGCGCATGCAGAGAATAGTGTCCGCCGCTGACCGCGCAATAGGGGCTTTGATAGGCGTGCACCAGCTCCGTCAGGCGGGTCATCACACGGTGCGCAAGCGAATCCGCAGCACCGCTGTGCCCGTAGAGTACGCCCGCGCGCCCTTCCAGCGTCTCCAGATGATTGACACACTCCGCTAGGCCAACCACGCCGAACATGCCGGTGAAGCGATCCAGATGCAGAAAGCCTTCCTGCGCCAGAAAGTTGGAGCGGAAAAACAGGCTTTTCTCGATCAGAAACTTGATCTTTTCGTCCATGAATGCACAGTTGAGCGCAACCGCTTCCGGCAGGACACGCTCCAGCAGGTCTTCCGTGCTCTGCGCCTGCTCCGCCGCGGCTTTGAGATTCAGCCGCGCAAGTGTAAACGCACCGCCGCCAACGGGGAGCACATTATAGCAACTCGCAATGCCGTATTCTCCGGCATACGCGTTCTTATATACCGCGTCGTTGGCAAAGCTCGGCTTTGCGCAGGCGAGGTCGTTTCGCGCGCAGCGCGCGGCAAACGCGTCCGGCGTGATCGCGGGGTCATACAGCAGCGTGATGCTCGGCGTCGCGTTCTGCAGTTCGTAGTCGCAGTCCAGAATGATCTCTCCCGCAAGCGTCGCCTCCGGGCCGATATTTGCGTGCGCATAGGAGTCCGATATGGTACGATCCAGAAAGATCATGAAATGTCGAATCAAGCGGCGCGCCTCCGCTTCGTCCCGAATGAATGGCTCCAGCATACGGTCCAGCCTGCCCAGATAGACGGGAAAGTTTGTGATCGACGGAATATGGCGATAGAACATCTTGAGCGCTTCGATTGCCTCAAACAGATCCTTCGGCGGATCGATGCGTAAAAAGCTGCAACCTTTCTTTAGGAAGAGATCATAGTCCGGCAGGATGTAACGCGGGCAAATCGGCGCATAACCTTCTCCCAAATCGGAGAGTACGCCTTGATTGAGCAGTCTCCCATATCCTTGCGGCGGGAGAAATCCATAGACAAACTGCCCGGGTATTTTAGACAAGTTCATCATCGCTTGTTCGTGCGTGAGCGACGTATCCCCAACGATTCGCAGTGTGCTCTGCGTGATTTCCTGTTCGATATTCATGCGTTTTCTCCCTTTTACTCGATTGAAATGACCGTTTTGAGCTTTAAAGAATAATAATTCGGCATCGCGCCGTCCTTGGTGACGTGTTACTATACAAGTATACAACATATTTTCGCTGTTTCAAGACAGTTTTCTTACAATATTTCAATTTTTATACCATTTTTCTGATTTTTGTGATTGACGCTAATTTGTACAACTGCTATATTTTAGACAAGTCCAGCGCGGCGCACCTTGCCTTTCTCATCTACAAGCGACTGCCCTGAGAGACTTCCATCCTTTTCCAAGTGAAAAAAGCAAATGCCCGCCATGGATCACACTTCACATTTTAATTGGAGGAAAGAACATGAAAAAGCTCATTGCAACGGTTCTCGCCGTACTGCTTCTTTGCAGCATGGCCACCGCCTGCGCTCCCGGCGCAGCAACCACGCCCGCAAACGGCGGCAGCGCAAAGAAAGCCGCCTGCATCCTCGGCGTCGGCGGTCTTGGCGATCAGTCCTACAACGACCTCGTATACTCCGGCATGAAGAAGGCCGAAAGCGAACTCGGCATTTCGTTTGACTACGCCGAGCCGAAGCAGATTTCGGAATTTGAGCTCATCATGCGCGATATGGCGAGCTCCGGCCAGTACAGCGTCATCGTCTGCGTGGGCTTTGACCAGGTTGACCCGCTGACCAAGGTTGCCCCCGAGTTCCCGGATCAGAAATTCGCGCTCATCGACGGCGTTGTGGAAGGCGCAAACATCGCCAACTACACTTGCATGGAAGAAGAAGGTTCCTTCCTCGTCGGCGCGCTGGCCGGTCTAATGAAGAAAAACGCCGCTGCATATAGCGTTGCGGACAACAACACCATCGGCTTCATTGCCGCGATGGAGATCCCGCTGCTGGTCAAGTTCAACGCGGGTTACCAGGCAGGCGCAAAGTTCGTCAACCCGGACATCAACGTGCTCACCGATTATGTCGGCGGCAACAACCCCTTTAGCGACACCACCACCGCAAAAGAAATCGCGCTGACACAGAACTCCAAGGGCGCGGACATCATCTATCATGCGGCGGGCGGCTCCGGCCTCGGCGTGTTCCAGGCGGCTGCGGAGCAGAACTTCAAAGCCATCGGCGTCAACTCCAACCAGAACGTGCTCGACCCGGATCATATCGTTGCCAGCATGCTCAAGCGCGTGGACACCGCGGCGTTTGAAATCGTGAAGGCAGCCTGTGTGGACGGCAACCTCGCGGTTGGCTCCACCATCGTGCTCGGCGTCAAGGACGACGGCGTTGGCTATACCCTCGAAGGCAGCAACATCAAAGTCAGCGACGAAGATGTTGCCATCATCGAAGGCCTCCGCGCAAAGATCGCGGATGGCACGCTGGTCATCCCCACCACGCTGGAAGAGGTTGACTCCTTCCTCGCGGCAAACGCACAGTAACACACGCTTGCCATCCGGCAATCACTGAATCTCTTAGCATGTTTGAGGAGGGCGAAGCTTAGGCCTCACCCTCCTCAAGCAACGTTTGAACAGGAACCCGGGTTCCAAACGAAACGGAAACGAGGTGTACCCTATGCTTGCGGTAAATATGCGCGGAATCACAAAGCGCTTTGGGTCCATGACCGCAAACGACCAGATCGATTTTCAGGTGGAGCAGGGCGAAATCCACTGCCTGCTCGGCGAAAACGGCGCGGGAAAATCCACGCTGATGAATGTGCTCTTTGGTCTCCACTGCCCCGACGAAGGCAGCGTGGAGATCGACGGTACATGCATTCCCGTCCTCACGCCGAGGCTTGCCTATCAGCTTGGTATCGGCATGGTGCACCAGCACTTCATGCTGATCAATCATCTCACGTGCCTGGAAAACATCATTCTTGGCAACGAGCCCGGCCGCGTCGTGATCGACCGCAAGCAAGCGCGCCAAGCGGTACAGGCGCTCTCGGATCAATATCACTTCAACATTGAACTGGACGCGTTCGTGAGCGACCTTTCGGTCGGCATGAAACAGCGCGTGGAAATACTCAAAACGCTCTACCGCGGCGCGAACATCATCATTCTGGACGAGCCGACCGCCGTTCTTACGCCAATCGAGGCGGATCAGCTGCTCGCCATCCTCAAGGATATGCGCACGCAGGGCAAAACCATCATCTTCATCACACACAAATTGAAAGAAACACTGACGGTCGCAGACCGCATCACGATCCTGCGCGGCGGCAAGTGTGTTGCGCTGCTGGAGGCAAGCTCCGCCACGCCGGAAGCGCTCGCGCGGCTGATGGTTGGTCACGACGTCGTGTTTGAAATAGAAAAACCGGAAAACGCGCAGGGCGAGGCCGTCCTGAACGTGGAAGACATCCGCCTGCTGCCAAACGCGCAATCTACCGTTTCGTTTACAGTCCATGCGGGCGAAATCTTCGGCATCGCGGGTGTAGAGGGCAACGGACAGCAGCAGCTGGAGCAGATCATTATGGGGTTATTGCGCCCGAAGCACGGACGCATTCTCTATCAGAAAACCAATCTGTTGGAGCTTTCCCAGCGCGCGCGCAGACGGCTCCGCATCGCCTATATCCCCTCCGACCGGCTCAAGCAGGCGATTCTGCCACACGTTTCCCTGCAGGAAAACTTCCTGTTGGGCAACCAATATGACCCGCAGTATGTGAAGACCGGCCTGATTCAAACAAAGCAGCTCAAAGAGAGCACCCAACGCTTCATGAAACAGTTTGACGTGCGCGCAAGCAGCGCGCAGCAGGAGGCGGGCTCGCTCTCCGGCGGAAACCAGCAGAAGTTTGTCCTCGCACGCGAGGTCAGCAAGCAGCCGCAGTTTGTGCTTGCCTGCCAGCCGGTGCGCGGGCTTGACATCGGCGCGATCAAATACATCCACAGCGTGCTTCTCAAGCTCCGCAGCGAGGGCGCGGCAATCCTGCTCATCTCCGCGGAACTCTCGGATATCTTCCAGCTCAGCGATACCGTCGGCGTGCTCTATAAGGGCGAGCTGATGGATATCCGCAAGACGGAAGCGTTTGACAACGAGTCCATCAGCCTGCTGATGGCAGGCAGGAAGGAGGCAAGCGCAGATGAACAAGCAACAAAAGCGTAAGCTGCCCCCCCTCGCGGCACGCATGCTCTACTCGATCGCAGCGGTTTTCCTCTCATTGATCCTGGCAACGCTCGTGATGCTGATTGCGGGCTATGACCCCCTCAAAGCATTCGGCGCAATGCTCAACGGCGCGTTCGGCTCCGCCAACGCAATCGCCAATACGCTGAGCAAGAGCATCCCGCTGATGTTCACGGGCTTTGCGTTCGCCGTTGCGAGCAAAGGCGGCATCTTCAACATCGGCGGCGAAGGACAGCTTTACCTTGCGGCGCTGGCAAGCGCCATCACCGCGCTCGCGCTCAACGGGCTTCCGCGCATCGTTGTCCTCGTTGCGTCCATCCTTGCGGGCATGCTCGCGGGCGGCGCGGTCGGCGCGCTGATTGGCACCATCAAGGCCAAGCTGCGCATCAACGAGGTCATTGTTGCGATCATGGTCAACTACATCGTCTCGCTCTTTACGTCCTACATGGTCAACGGCCCGCTCAAGGCGGAAAACAGCATGACCGCGCAGAGCGAGGCGATCAATAGCGGATATCTTTTTTCCACAATCATCCCGCGCTCCCAGCTCACCAGCGCGCTGTATCTCGGCATCGGGTTTGCGGTGCTGATCTTCTTCCTCTTTCGCTCCACGCGCGTGGGCTTCAACATCCGCGCGGTTGGCGAAAACGCAAGCGCCGCCGCGTCCTCCGGCATCCACATCGCGGCGACGACCATCGGCGTGATGGCGTTTAGCGGCATGCTCGCCGGTCTTGCGGGCGTGACGGAAGTCCTCGGAAAATACGGCAGATTCATCGACGGATTCTCACCGGGGTTTGGATTTACCGGAATCGCTGTCGCCGTGCTCGGCTCCAACAATCCGTTTGGCATCCTGCTGACCTCGCTGCTCTTTGGCGCGCTGGAAGCAGGCTCGATGAAGATGAGCTATGTGGCAAATGTTTCCACCAATATGGTGATGGTGATTCAGGGGCTTGTAATTCTCTTTGTGGCAACGCCGGAGATCGTCAGCCAGTTTGCCAAGAGAAAGGGAGGAAAGCGGAATGGATAATCTGCAATACATCTTCTCCTTTAACATCATCCTCACCACCCTGCGTTTTGCGATTCCGCTGACGCTGGCCGCCGTAGGGGCGACCATCTGCGAGCGAAGCGGAATCATCAACCTCGGCGTGGAGGGCATGATGCTCGTCGGCGCGTTCGGCGGCGTGCTCGGCACGCACCTCACGGGCAACCCTTGGCTCGGTGTTCTGTTTTCAATCGCTTGCGGCGGGCTTGTCGCGCTGCTGCACGCGGTGCTGAGCATTCGCTATCACACAAATCAAACCGTCAGCGGCGTTGGCATCAATATCCTCGCCGTCGGGCTGACCGTCGTGCTCACGCGCGTCGTTTGGGGCACGGACGGTATCAGCGGTACGGTGCAGCAACTCGGCACCATGAGCATTCCGCTGCTCAAAGATATCCCCGTCGTGGGTGCGCTGTTTCGGGATCAATCCCCGTTTCTGTATCTGACGCTTTTGATCGTCTTTGCCGCGTGGTTCTTCCTCTATCGCACCAAGGCGGGGCTGCGGCTCCGCGCGATTGGCGACCACCCGCGCGCGGCGGCGACCGTCGGCATCCATGTTCGAAAATACCGCTACATCGCCGTCGTCGTCTGCGGAATGCTCTGCGGCATGGCGGGCGCGTATCTTTCGATTGTGCAGAACAACCTTTTTGTCAACAACATGGTCGCGGGTCGCGGTTTCATCGCGCTGGCTGCCAATATCTTCGGCGGATGGAACCCGCTGGGCTCCTTCCTCGCGAGCCTGCTCTTTGCCTTTGCGCAAGCGCTTCGCATCAACCTGAGCCTGCCGATTCCCGATCAGTTTGTGCAGATGGTCCCCTATGCTCTCACGCTGATCGTGCTCGTCGTCGTCGGACGCAAAGCCAAAGCGCCGGAAGCATCCGGCGAACTGATCGACTAAGGAGGGCGGCATGCAAAAGACAAACACCTATACCCTCACAAACTGCACGATCCTGACCGTAGACGGGAGTGATCGCTTCTTTCCCCGCGGGCGGATGACCATTGAGGGCAACCAGATTCTCCGCGTCGGTCACGAACACGAAATCCCGCTTGCGGGCGAGATAGTCGCTCTTGACGGCGGGCTTGTCCTGCCGGGGTTGGTCAACACGCACACGCACTCGCACTCCTCGCTGTTTAAGAACCAGGCGGACGACCTCACGCTCATGGACTGGCTCAACAAGGCCATGTGGCCGATGGAAGCGCACCTCAACGCCCAGCGCGCGGCGGCGGCAACGGCACTCTCCTGCATGGAGTATATCGCGAGCGGCATTACGACCTATTGTGACCAATTCTACTTTGCGGAAGCGATTGCCCCCGTCGCGAGCAAGAGCGGGTTACGGTGCATGCTCGGCGCGACGATATTTGAAAAACCCTCTGTCGAAACCGAAGACTCGTTTGCCGCGGCGATTGCGTTTGTGGAGCACTGGCTCGGACGCGAAGAGGAGACGCTGGTCTATCCCTGTCTCGGTCCGCACGCGCCCTACAGCGTCAGCGCGGCGCAGTTTGTCCGCGCGGCTGAGTTCTGCCGGAAACACGACGTGCTCCTGCACACGCATATCTCCGAAACGCAGGATGAGAACGACCAGATTCTTGCCAAATACGGCAAAACGCCGACGCAGTGGCTCGAAAGCCTTGGCGTGCTGGAAAACCACGTGCTCGCGGCGCACAGCATCCACCTCGACGAGGCGGATATGCGCATCTACGCGAAGCGAAACACCCACGCCTCCTACAACCCTGTGAGTAACCTCAAGCTCGTCTCCGGCCGCATGCCCTACCGCGCGCTGCGTGAGCACGGCGTTCAGGTGTCCATCGGAACCGACGGCGCGCAGAGCAACAACAGCATGGATCTCCTTCGGGATCTACGCACGGGCGCGCTGATTCAAAAGCTCGCGGAAAATGACGCGACGCTGTTCAACGCGCGGGAGATGGTGCGCCTCGCGACCATTGAGGGCGCGGTTGCGCTCCGGCTGGATGGGCAGATCGGCAGCCTCGAGCCCGGCAAGCGCGCGGACTATATCGTGCTCGACACTAAGAGCCCGCGCCTCGTGCCGCTGCACCGCGAATCGCTGAGCAATCTTTACTCCACCGTGGCCTACTCCGCCTGCGGTGCGGATGTGCGGAACATGGCGGTCAACGGCAAGTGGGTCATGAAAGACCGTGAGATTTTAACGATGGACTGCGACAGCGTGCGTAACGACGCGCAGGAAGCATCGGAATATCTCGTTTTACACAGCGCGCGGGCCTGAAGCCCGCATCCGCTGAAGAGCTTTGATAAAAGTTTACCCAACAACAAAGGAGCGAAAGCAAACATGAGTGAAATCCTGAACAAAAGCGAAATTACCAAAGGACAAAAGCAGTATCATATCGCCCTCTCTCCGGGCGAAATCGGCGAATATGTCCTCCTCCCCGGCGACCCCGCGCGCAGCGACATCGTCGCAACCTACCTCGACGACGCAAAACTCATGGCAAACAACCGTGAGCACAGAACCTTCACCGGCTACTATAAGGGCGTGAAGGTCAGCGTCACCTCGACGGGTATGGGCTGCCCCTCCGCCGCGATTGCCGCGGAAGAACTCATCAACATTGGCGCAAAGGCGCTCATCCGCATCGGCAGCAGCGCGGCGCTGGACCCCAACATCCGCATTGGAGATTTGATGATCAGCCGCGCAGCGATGAAGAACGAGGGCACCTCGCGCTTCTATGTGCCGGATGCATTCCCCGCCGTACCGGATTTGGAGCTCACGTGGGCGCTCATCGAAACCGCGCGGGAGATGTGCAAGCCTACGGGTGAAGCCGTGTATGTCGGCATCAACTCCAGCGACGACGCGTTCTATGGCGAAACACCGGAGTTTCTGGATCAGCTGCGCAAGTATAAGATCATGAACATCGAGATGGAGTCCTCCGCGCTCTATACCATCGGGCATCTGCGCGGCGTGCGTACCGCCTGCATCTGCGGCACAAGCGGCAACCTGACCAATCAGGAAGTCATCTACACCGAAAAGAACGTGAAGCTTGCCGAGGCATGGGAGCGCGAAATCCGCATCGTGCTGGAGACCATCTACCGCTTCGAACAGCGCAAAAACGCATAAACACGGCAAGAATTCGCCTTGCAATTTTGCAGAAAACACTTTACGATTGACATGAGTAAGACAGGTGGATGAGGGGTTATGCAGGAAGTCAGCGAGAGGAACACAACGGATCTACGCCATCTGACGCAGGAAAAGAACCTGACGTTTGTTCGCGTGTATGAGCAGCTGCTCAAGATGATGCTGAACGGCACATTCCCCGGAAACTCCTGGCTTCCCTCCGAACCCAAACTCGCGGCCCAGCTCGGCGTGAGCCGCATGACGCTCCGGCAGGCGCTGGAGCTGTTGCAAGAGGACGGGCTGATTCAAAAGCACCACGGCAAGGGAAACTTTGTCGTCCAGCAGGGCGCGAAGCAGCACCGATCGCTGGACAATCTTGGCCACCCGATCTATCAGTGCTGCGATGTGGCAATCGACCATGTGGAGACGGAATTCCGCATTGAGGTGCCAAACGAGCAGAACAACGAGCTGTTTCAGCGCGAGTCCGCCGTGATGGTCGCTGTCGATCGTTGGTATCGCAACGCGGGCACAATCGTGGCATATACGCTGACCTTGATCCCCGTAGAAGCGCTTGCGCCGCTGGAACTCAAGCTCAACCAGCCCGCGCAGATCTTGCCGACGCTGGAGAGCACGGTCTATGAGTTGGCGGATCGCTCACGTATCACCGTAACCTCCACCGCAGTCGGCAACTTCATCTCCGGGAAATATGTGATGTCGCCCAACAAGGACGTCATGCTGATCCGCGAGGACCTTTTTCTGCCAAACGAAACCGCGCCCGTGGTCTGCAACAAGCACTATATTCAGCGCGAGCACTGCCACATCGAAATCAACCCGCAGCGGGTGTCAAGCGAAAACAGCTAGCGCACCACGCGCGAAAAAGATTGACTCCTACAGAAAAGCCGTCCGGTTTTCCGGACGGCTTTGTTGCGCTCTCGCGCTCGTTTTCTCTTCTTTTATTACTTACTTGGCGTTTCGAATGTGCCGGTAAACCCTCGCTTCATATGGTTGCAAAACGCTACCTTCGTGATCCGTTACGTTAGAAAGAACGCATTCGCCTGCGGGCAAACCAGACAGTGCGGCCTCCGAGTCGCTCATGTTGCATACTATGGCGTAAGATTCATTGCCCAATCTGCGCCAATACGAAAACACCTGCGGGTGCATCCGTTCCCGCTCATTCAAGGCAAAACTGCCATAGATCAGCGTCTGACTTTCGCTGCGCAGGCGCAGAAGCTTACGGTAAAAGTGCAAAACGCTGTCCGGGTCGCGTTCCGCCGCTTCGACATTGATTGTGTCGTGGTTTGGGTTGACCATCAGCCACGGCATTCCCGTTGTGAAGCCCGCGTTCCTGTCCGCGCTCCATTGCATCGGCACGCGCGCGTTGTCCCGCCCTTTTTGCAAAATCGCCCGCCAGGCCGTGTCTGCCTCTCCGCGCGCGGCGGCAAGGCGGTAGAAATTGAGGCTCTCGAGATCACGAATGTCCGAAATTCCGCCAAAAGGCACGTTTATCATGCCCAATTCCTCTCCCTGATAGAGAAACGGCGTCCCGCGCAGGAGGTGCATCGCCACACCCAGCATCTTTGCCGAGCGGACGCGTAGTTCCTCGCTTTTCACGCTGCCAAAACGGGAGACGGGGCGCGGCTGATCATGATTCGACCAAAAGAGGCTGTTCCAGCCGGAGGCAAGCGCGCTCTGCCAATCCTCGATGATCGCCTTGAACCGCGCGAGATTCCACGGAACAATCTCCCATTTTCCGCTCTTGCCGCTGTCGATGTCCATCAGGTCAAACGAAAACACCATGTCCAACTCGTGTTGTGCGGGATCGACGTAGGTAAAGCCGGTCGCGCTGCTGCTAAACGGCGTTTCGCCGACGCACATGCAGTCCCGCCCGTCAAAGCAGGTGCGGCGCATTTCCTTTAAATAATCGTGCGCGGCAGTCAGGTCGGCAAAGTGCTCCGGCGCGAACACATAGCCCTCCGGCGAAGGCGACCCTTTGCCATCCGGCAGCCCCTCCGCCTTGGCGATGAGGTTGATGACGTCCATGCGAAATCCATCCACGCCGCGGTCAAACCAGCGGTTTATCATAGCATAGACTTCCGCACGGACGGCTGGGTTTTTCCAGTTGAGGTCAGGCTGCTTCTCGGAAAACAGATGCAGGTACCATTGATCGGTCAAATCATCATATTTCCACGCGGACGGGGTAAAGAACGAAGCCCAGTTGTTGGGTTCCTTGCCGTTTTTTCCGTCCCGCCAGATGTAGTAGTCGCGATAGGGATTGTCCTTGCTCTTTCTGGATTCGACAAACCAGGCGTGCTCGTCGGAACTATGGTTGACCACGAGATCCATAATCAACCGCATCCCGCGCGCATGCAGCCCATTCAGCAGCGCGTCAAACTCCGCCATCGTGCCAAACTCCTGCATGATGGCTTCATAATTGCGGATGTCATACCCCATATCGTCGTTGGGGGAATCATAGACCGGGTTGAGCCAAACCGCGCCGACGCCGAGAGAGGCGATATAGTCTAGCTTTTGCGAAATTCCGGCGAGATCACCGATTCCGTCTCCGTTGGAGTCAAAGAAACTGCGCGGATAGATTTGGTAGACCGCGCATTCCTTCCACCAAGCTTTCTTGATTTGCGTATCCATCAACAATCATCCTTTCGAACGATACTTTTTACTCTGCTTTTTGTTTGCGGCTTACGTCAAGCAAGCCCTGCGCCGCCCGATAAAGCGGCAGTCCCCGCACTTCTGAAAGCACTTGCAAAACGGTCTTTGCCGCCTCGCGCGTCTTGCCATATCCGGGCAATAACCGCTGCAACACTTCCGGCGGCGTGGTCTGCTCCGCGTGCCGGAGTGGCGAAAATGCGTCCGCAGAATCCCCTTGCAGCAGCGCGAGCACGCACTGTGCTGCCTTAACCTGAATTTCCTCAAACGCCGCCGCTTCTTCCCCGCGCCGCAGATGCAGCAACCCAGTATAGAGGTGAAACAGCACGTCTTCTTGCAGTTCCTGTGCGGATTTTCGCGCGGGTTCGAGGGCGGAAAGATCGATTGGCTCCCAAGTCTCCCGCCGCCAGAGATAGCGTCCCGCGCCATGCGGAAACGTTTCAAGTTGCTCCGGTGTGATGATGCCAAAGTCACACAGCACCCCGTCCGAATAAAGTAGCTGCACCGCGTCGCCATAGACGACCCGCAGCGCGTCGATTTCGCCGAGTCGTGCCAGTTCCTCGACTCTAGAGAGCAGGTGCGCTTTCGCATCGGCTTCGGCAAACACCAGAAAGTCGAGATCGGAACTATCGTCAAAGCGTTCCCGCTCCGCATTGGAGCCAAACGCCGCAACGGCGAGCACGCCATCCTGCCCGGCATAATAGGCCGCGATCTCGTCCATGCGGCGCAACGACCGTTCCCTCAAGCCTCTGCGCACGCGTCAAATCTCCGCGAATTGCAGTGCGGAGACATCCAGCACGCGCAGATTCGCTTGCGTGATCTCGCCCTTGCGAAGAGTTGCGCGGTTGCCAAACGCATCCGAATAGTCCAAATCCACCTCGCCGCAGATCGCGACAACGGGCGTGTTCATCCGCTCCGTGCTGTTGCCGACGTCGCCGCCAAGAAGCAAACTCTCCGGCAAATTCAGCACCACCGCGCCCGGCGTACGCAGAAAGACGGGGATTTCGTCGCGGCCGGCGTTGACAAATACCGTTCGCCCGCCAGAAAGCGTTTCCCGCGTGAGGAAGCAATGCCACTGCCCGTCCGGCAGGTAGACATCGCGTCCTGTCGCGCCCTCCTGCAGCACGGGTGCCACCAGCAGATCCCCCAGCATAAATTCATCATGACAGGCCTGCGCCTGTTGATCGTTTGGATAGTCCAGCACGAGGTGCCGCATCATCGGCAGGCGCGATTCAACCGCAATCTTCGCCTGGCGCAGCAGCTCCGGCAGGAGATTCATCCTCAGCCGCGCGTAGAACCGCGCGACGCGCTCCACACTCTCGTCCTTTGCGTGCAGGGCGATGTTCCACGGGCTTCTGTCGTTGACCAGCCCCGTGTCAAATCCGCCGAACTGCCCGCCGAGCGGCTCGCTGTGCCACTGCATGACGGGCACGAACGTCGCCATCGCGGTGGAGCGCAGATAGAGTTCCGCAGAAGGCAGCGGGCCCGCAAACCCGCCGATATCAAAGCTCCAGAACGGCACACCGGAAAGCCCCAGCGAAAGCCCCGCGCCCAATACTGCGCGCATCTCTTCAAACGAGGATGTTTGATCGCCCGCCCAGTGGATCGGGCTCTTTTGCGTGCCGAGATATCCCGCGCGAGAGAAAAGTGTGCGATTTTTCCCAATCGCGCGGGTATATGCCGCCTCATAGTCGGCAACATAGCGATTGCGCATCGTGACGCCGCTTTGTCCATTATGGAAGCGCACAGAGAGGTCGTGCATGAATTCCCCGCCGTCGGTCTTGAAGCCGTCCACGCCCATCTCGAGCAGATAGCGCCGCTTTTCCATCCACCAGGAACACAGCTCCGGCACGGTAAAGTCCGGCACATGCGCGCCGATGAACCACTGCCGCGGGATGCGATAGGGCGTTCCGTCCGCGTTGAGTACCACATAGCCTTGCTCCAGCGCGTAGGCGTCGTCGCGGTCGTGCTGCGGGCAAGTTTCGCCCTCCTCCAGCTGCTTGAGCGCGGGAATTTGCCAGAGGATCAGGCGGATGCCCATGCGGTGCATGCGCTCAATCATCGCCTGCGGGTTCGGCCATGGTTCGCGAAAGCGCAGGTCGGATGCAAAGAACGATTCTTCTGCGCGTTTCCCGTCATACTCTGCGCCGTTCCAGAGATAGAACGTTGCCTCGTCGCTCCAGGCTTCGATGACGAGCGAAGTCGCCGGATAGCCGGAGGATTCGATCTTGTCGAGCTGCTCCTCCACATCCCGCTGGCTTTTCCAACGGTTGGCGGAGACCCAAGGCCCAAATGCCCAGTCCGGCGGAAGCGCGAGTTCGCCCGTCTTCTCGACGAATTGCGCAATCATCTCGCGCGGGGTGCCAAAGAAGAAATGCACGTCGCATTCGCCTTCCGGCAGCGCGATCTCCACATGCCCGCGCGAAAGGGTGAATGTTGCCGCCGCGTCGCTTTCCACAAACACGCCGTGTCCGTCGTTGCAGAAGAAGAACGGCAGCGGGAAATAGGTATTTTCACCCTGATGGGTGAATTTCTCGATAATGGTCGTCTCCGTAGCCTTTCCCATGCGGTCCACGCCGTCGAAGCGCTCCCCCATACCATAGGCAATCGTGGCATCGCAGTCATACGAGAGCACGCTGCGCCCGCTTTCATTTCTCTCGGTCAGGTTTCGGATTTTTATGTTGTTTGGATTGTGTAACCGGGTCATATCTGCCTTTCAAAACGCCCCGCGATGGGGGCGTTCATCCCATCGGCAAAGACCTGCGGACTCTGCCGATGAGTTTTACTTTGGGTTAAAATGACGCGAATCGCGCCATTTTTTCACAAATTCGGCGAATAAATCGCCGAATTTGATTGAATTGCGGGGGATTTTCGAATTTCCCGCGCCCTCCAAAAGAGGGTTGTGGATGCTCTTGACGTTCACGGTTTGTATTCGTTTTATTTGGCGATTACAGCCGCCGGATCGATTCCCTCTCGATGATCTTGAGCGGCAGCTCAATGCAACGCGGCTCCGAAATGCGGTTATCGATGTCCTCGAGGATGATCTCCACCGCGAGCTTGCCTTTCATCTCAATATCCTGCGCCACGGTGGTAATCGATGGCGAGGTGTACTCCGCAAGATTCAGGTTGTCAAAGCCCATGATGGAGATGTCCTGCGGAATCTTGAGCCCCCGCTGGAGCACCTGCTTCATCGCGCCCATCGCGATGATATCCGCCGTGCAGAACATCGCGGTGATTTCGCTTGACTGATCCAGCGCCTTTGCCGCGCAATCGAGACCGGATTCAAAACTGACGACGCCGGGAAACACCAAACGTTTTTGGTAGGCGATCCCGCTCTCCTCCAGCGCCTGACGATAACCATCGAAGCGGAGTTGGGTCACGCCCTGTTCCCGCAGCGCGCCGGAGATGAACGCAATATCTCTGTGCCCGCGGTCGATGAGATATTTTGTCGCCATATGTCCGCCGCGCCGGTCGTCCACCTTGACCTCGTGGAAACGCTCCGGGTTTTGATAGGTATCCACCAGCACCACGGGCATATTCGCTTTCTTGAGGTCGCTGTAAAACTCCTTGGAGTAGGAACCCACGATGATCATGCCGTCGAGACTTCTCTGCTGCGCGAGTTTGAGAAAGCTCTCGTCCGCGTCCGTGCCGGAGACGATCACATGATAGCCTTCCTGACGGCATTCGTATTCAATGCTGCTAAAGAGCTTGCTATAGAACGGGTTATCAAACATCAGTTTGCTGCCGGGCTCCGTCTGCGGGCTGCAAACACCGATCAGGCGGGATTTGTGGCTTGCCAATCCCCGCGCGGTATAGTTTGGCACGTAGCCTAGGCGCTCCACCGCGCTGAGTACCAGCTCTCGCGTTTCCGGGCGAACGCCTTCCTTGTCGTTGAGCACATAAGAGACCGCCGCGATGGAAAGCCCGGTATCCTCCGCAACATCTTTGATCGTGATTCTCTTACTCAAGTCAAGTTCCTTTCCCGCGCGTCGCGAGGTGTGATTTTTTATCTGTTAACCCAATGAAACGGCTGCGTAGCGCAACCGCCCCCGGGGCGGCCATCAATGTCCGCCCGTTCGGGGCTTCCAAAGATCCACAGGATCTTTGAATGTCTCCGACACCGCCCCTCACCCTTTGATGCCGCCGAGTGTAAGCCCGTCCTTCATCTTGCTTTGCGCCGCCAAATAGATCAGCACCACCGGCACAATCGAGATCAGGCTGCCCGCCATCTGCACGCCGAAGTTTCGCTCAAACTGACCATTCACCATGCCAAGCGCGACGGGAACCGTCATCATCTCCGGCTTTGTGAGCATGACCAGCGGCCAGAGATAATCGTTCCAGGCGTCCATGAACGTGATGACCGCATAGCCCGCGATGATTGGCAGGGACAACGGCAGGATCACCTTCCAGAGAATCGTGAAATAGGACGCGCCGTCGATCCGCGCCGCGTCAATGTAGTCGTCCGGAATCGTGCGCATGTGCTGCACGAGCAGGAAGATGCCAAACACGCGAAACAGCGAGGGAATGATCACGCTGCCATAGGTGTTGCTCAGCCCCGCACTGTTGAAGAGCATGAACAAAGGAATCAGCGTGCTCTGAAACGGAATCATCAGCGTGGCAAGATACACCTTCAGGAGCGCTTCGCTCCCGCGAAACGGAATCTTCGCAAACGCGAACGCCGCCATGCTGCACGTGACAATCGAGATCACGGAATATGAAACCGAGACAATCGCGCTGTTGCGCAGCACTTTTCCAAACGGGAAACGCGCAAACAGATCGACAAAGTTTTGCAGCGTGAATTCCTTCGGGAACCACTCGATCGGGTAAGTGAAGATCGCGGTCTGCGTCTTGAGCGCGGTGATGATCATCCAATACAGCGGAATGACGATGAGAAACCCGACACCGCCCGCAAAGACGCAAAACCAGAGGTTCGACAGGGTCTTGTTGCTTCGCATCTTGTTACGCATCGTAGTTTACCCACTTTTTCTGGAGTTTCTGCTGCAGGAACGTAAAGAGGAATACGATCACAAACAACAGCCACGACAGCGCGGAAGCATACCCCATTTTATAATAACTGAAGCCATATTTGTAGATGCGTTCTACAATCACCTGCGTTGCGCCCGCGGGTCCTGCCTCGGTCATAATCATCACCTGCGGGAAGAGCATAAACGAGTTGATCAGGCTGATGACCAGCACGAAGAACACCATTGGTGTTAGCATCGGCAGGGTGATCTTCAGGAAACTTTGGAACCTGCCCGCGCCGTCGAGATGCGCGGCTTCATAATAGATCGGGTTGATGTTTTTCAGCCCGCCTAAGAAGATCAGCCCGTAGAAACCCATGTCCTTCCAAACCGACGCAAGCACGATGCCAAACATCGCCCACTTGGGGTCCTGCAGCCATGCGGGCCCTGCGATGCCGACTCTTGCCAGAATGTCGTTGAGGATGCCATATTGCGGATCGAGCACCCATTTCCAGATGATTGCCCCGGCGACCCAGCTCGTGAGTACCGGAATATAGAACAGCAGCCGGAAGAATGCGGTGCCCTTTCTTGGCTTATTGAGCAGAACCGCGATGCCGAGCGAGGAGACGAGCATCAGCGGGATATAGAGCACCATGTATTGCCCCACATGCAGGAGCGACACCCAGAATTCTTTGCTTTTGAGAATTTTGGAATAATTCTCCAGCCCGATAAAATTGCTTTGCCAAAACGACGACGAAAAGATTTCGAGCCCTTTGATCCCGCTCCAGGAGGTAAAGCTGATTGCAAATGACAGCGCAAAGGGAATGGCTGCGATCAACAAAAAACCAACCATGCTGGGCGCGAGAAACGCAGAGGCGGCAAGCGCGTGATTATTGCGGTTTTTGCGCATGGAAGTCCCTCCAAATCCGGCTGGCGGGAGCAAGGGCATTTCCCCTGCTCCCACCAACGAAACAACTGAGTTTTTTACTTGAGTGTGATGGCTGCTTCCAGAGCGGCCTGCGCATCGTCAAGCGCTTGCTGCGGGGTCTTGCTGCCGTTTGCCGCTGCATCCAGCTCTACGCCGAGGATGTCCGCCATCTGGCTGAACTGCGCAATCTGCGGAACGGGCACAACGTAGTTGAGCGAATCAAACACTGCCTGGCGGTTGGCCGGCGGGGTCAGCTTTGCGTACTGATCCATCGCGGACTGATAGGTTGCGCAGGGCAGTTCCCAGCCGAGCTGGACGCGAAGCTGCGCCACCTGTTCGCTCGTGCCGATGAACTCGATCCACTTATAGGCGGCTTCCGCATTCTTGGAGTCTGCGCTGATGGCCAAGCCGTTTGCGAAATAGTGCGTGGCTTTGGTCGCCGCGCCGGGTTCCACCGCGATGTCCCAGTTGAAGGCGCAGTCGGTCGTGAACGACGGGAACGCCCAGATGCCGGTGACGATCATGCCGGTTTTGCCGAGTTTGAACACGCCCCATTCATCGAGGCTGCCGCGCTGTTCCTTGCTCGGGCAGATGTTGGTGACCAGCACGTTGTCCACAAGGCGCTGCAGCGCCTGCACGTTTTCGGGACGGTTGACGGTGAAGGCTGTGTTATCGTCGTTGAGAAGGCCGCCGTTATACTGCTTGACCACCTTGAAGAATTCATAGGTGGAGATCGGCTGAATCAGGCCGTAATAATCATCGCCAAGGGCTTTGATCTTCAGCGCGGCTGCGTCGGCATCCGCCCAGGTCCAGTCCGCCGTCGGGTAGGCAACGCCTGCCTGATCAAAGAGGTCTTTGTTGTAGATCAACACAACGGTGGAGTAGCTGTACGGCATGCCGTACTTGGTGCCGTTGATCGAGAACGCCTGAAGGGATTTATCGGTCAGCACGCTCAGATCGGTGCCGGAGGCCGCCATCATGTCGTCCAGCGGAAGGATCGCTTTTTGATCCACATAGGACGGGAACGCATCGAGCCCGAGTTCGAAGCAGTCCGGCGCATCGCCGCCGCCAACGCGGGTCTGGAGCTGCGTGGCGTAGGTGTCGTAGCCAAATGTTTCGATATTGACTTTGATGTTGGGGTTTTCCTTTTCAAAGAGGTCTTTCATGAGGCCGAGCGTCAAAAGCCCGCCCTCGTTGGCAGAGAAGTTCATGAAGTCGATCGTGACCGGTTCCTCAGCCGCGGGGGCTGCGGTTTCCGCTTGGGTTGCTTCCTCTGTTGCGACAGGCACGGAAGCTTCCGGCGCCGCGGGCGCCTGGCAGCCGGCGAAGAGACCCAGGACCATTAGGATGACCATAAGGATTACCGTAGATTTTTTCAGCACAATTCTTTCCTCCTTTTAAACTTTCCTGATCAAGATAGGTAACGGTGACCCTTAAACGCTTAAGTTGACAAATTCATTTTAAACTGCCTTGCTTGTTTTATCAATATCCATCTTGCTGCTATTTGATAAAGGAAGTCACCAGAGAAGTGAAAAAGACTCGCTTAAGCGTTTAAGTGATTTGATTATATGTCATGATTTTTTGCGTGTCAATATACCATATCGAAAAATTCGAAAGAAATTTAGAAGCGTTGAGTTCCTTTTCTAAAATAGTAAATGATGATTTCATCGAATGATTATGCTGCTTCTTATGAAACGTATTGCTTCCTGCATGCGCATGCATGCAAAAACGCATGCCAACGTGAACGACAGAAGATAAAACAAGATGACTCATGGCAAACAGCTTCTACGGTGCGTGGTAATTTCATTCGTGATTTTTATGCATTGCGAGATTGTTTATAAAGAGTGTTGAAATACTCAGCTTTTCTTGTCTTCTCTATTCACGAAGCAGAATACAAAACGGCTTGTTTCCTCAGACTTTATTTGGTTTCTCCAATTACCCTGTGTGGTATTTTCTGCGTTTTCACAACTTTCCCTCTACGTCTTATTTTTTCTTGCGCCATTGTGTACCTCGTTTACAGAGGAATGAATCATGATTAAAAAATTAAAGGCATTTCATACTATCCATTTTATATACCACTCGTGGTATTTTTTAGTGTTTCTGTTTCGTTCAACTGAGTAGTAAATACTCCCCCAAAAACGACAATCCGGCGCTCTTGTGAGCGCCGGATCGTTGTTGGTTTGTTATTTGGTTGTGTTGATTATTCCGCTTTGGGCGCGGCGTCGGTCGGCTCCGTTTTCGGCTCCTTCTCTTTCTTCGCCCCGAAGACCACGAGTACGAGCTGCACGAGGGAGATGATCACCATCAGCAGCGTCCAGCGGTCGGTGAAGACCATGGGGTTACGCATGTTCTCCGTGAGGATGAA
>DLGD01000032.1 GCA_002482505.1 Christensenella sp. UBA7703
TCTACTTTTACTTTACAGGTTCAGCTCAGATGGTTTTTTCGTTTCCAGAAATCCGTTCTAAATCAACAACTCACCCAAATTCCGGTGCGCGGATGATTACTACTATCTTATAGATTTTCTTGTGGACAGGTCGCCAAAACAAGCTAACTCATCCCTTCCTCTCAGTCAAGCCAGTCAAGCACACCTATTGACAACGTGCATAAATCGTTCGACAAAGGTGTTCAGGACAAGTGCTTGAACAAGAACTGGTTTATGTTCCTGGAAAACGGCAGGAATAAAGTTGATCGCAACATAGTAGTGCAATAAGTTCCGCTCACATACCTGACGTCTACCAAAACTGCACAAAAGATGTATGTTTCCAAATACAATAAAACCTTTCATCTCCATCTCTCGGAATCCCCAAAACGTATTGATTATCAACAAGTCATATTTCCTTCTTTCAAAAGCATCCAGAGGATTTTTCTGAACTATATCAATAATCAAAAATATCTAGAGTAAATACATATACTCAAGCAAATTTCTAACGATTTTATTAGGCAACTTGGTGAACAACGGTCTTGCGCTCCATAATATTGCATTTAGAAATCCTCATTTACTTCAATCAACTCCAAAATGAGAATTTCAATATATAAATAGTATCGCTGTAAACGTGCACATATGTTCAGTTGAATCCCGTTGACACACTGAAATTCTGTTGAGATAATATTTGCAGGAACATTTGTTATACACATTTGTACATTTTTTAAGGATGATCACTATGTCAGAACATAACGACTATCAGCAGCTTTATCGTATTGCGAAAGGTTACTATCTCGACAATCTCTCCCAGGAACAGATTGCTAAACGCGAATCCATCTCCCGTCCGCATGTTTCCAGAATGCTGGCTAAAGCTCGGGAATGCGGCGTGGTTTCCATTCAGGTGCAAATGCCGGATTTTGCTGAAATAAGGCAACTTGCAGAAGAGGTGCGGAATAGTCTGGGTCTAAGGGAGGTGTGTTTGGCATGCGTCCCACCTCAGAGCGGGAACATAGGTCGAGAGCTTTCCATGGGGATCGCCACTATTGCGGCAGCCGAGATGCCTAGACTTTTATCCGGTGCAAATAACGTCGGTATCGGCTGGGGATATACCTTGTATCAAACTTCCGTGTTGATGGAGCAGCGTAGCGTCGGCATGCCAAAGTACTTTGTCCCCCTGGTCGGACTATCCGGAGAAAACGCCCCTTATCTACAAATCAACGTGATTGCCAATCGATTCGCGGAAAAATGTGACGCGGAGAGTTTTTTCACCATCATGCCTCTCATTCGGGACAGTAAGGAACGCCAGGGCCGTATCGAGAAGGAAAGCTGCATGCGGCTCAAGCGCCAGTGGGATAAGCTGGACACCGCCGTGATCGGGCTCGGGCCAAAGCCGGAGAAAGGAGCCCTGCTGGTTGCGGAAGCCTCTGCAGAGTACAATGAACGTTTGATTTCCAGCGGAACCGTAGGGGATATTTTGGCCAACTTTTTCTACGAGGACGGATCCCTGTTCGACACCTCCAAGTACTACTTGCAGATATCCATGGAATTGGAAGTGCTAAAGCATCTGAATACCGTAATATGCGTAGCCGGCGGCAGCAATAAGGTGGAAGGGTTGATCGCTGCCGCACGCAGCCGTTACTATAATATTCTCGTATCCGACACTAACACCGCGAGGCTGATTTTAGCTCGCCTGTCAGATAAAAAGGAGGAACCGAAATGCTGAAACTTCTGTTCGTATCCCACGGCGGTCTGGCACAGGCCATGCTGGAAAGTGCTGAGATGATCTGCGGACCGCAGGAGGGCGTTCGGACACTGGGGCTGTTCCCCGGCGATAGTCCGGATGCACTTCGAGAAGCGGTCGTGCAAGTTTTGGACCAATGGAGCGGACAGGGTGTTCTGGTACTCACGGACATCCGTTCCGGCACCCCCTTCAATACAGTGGCAAGCCTCATGCAGTCGTACCCGTTCCGTCATATCAGCGGCGTAAATCTGGCGCTCCTGATCGAGGCGCTGATGGACCGAGACGGCATGTGCACAGAAGAAGTAGCCAACGAACTGATAGCCAACAGCAATCAGACCATTCTGGACGTGAATCGGCTCATGGAACAGTAGCCGAGAAAGGATGAGGTTATGAGGAATATCGTTCTGGCCCGCATCGACGATCGCCTGATCCACGGGCAAATCGTGACTTCCTGGTGCAAAAGCACCAGCGCCAGCGGCATCCTAATCGCAGACGACAGCCTGAGCAAGGATATCTTTACTCAGCGGCTGTTGAAAGCTGCCGCACCGCCGGATGTAACGGTTGTCATTCTTGATGTGTCAGGAACCGCCGCTTATCTTTCGGAAGCAGGAGAGCCCAGCGAACGCTGGATTCTTCTCACGAAAGCGCCGGAGGCGATGGAACGTCTGCTGGACGCGGGCGTCCCTTTGACAAAAATTATCCTGGGTGGTATGGGCATGAAAGCCGGGAGAACCCGGTTTAATAAAAACGTTTCTGCAAGCCCGGAGGAAACAGCTTGCATGAAAAAGCTTGTCGAAAGGGGTATCGACATGCAGTATCAACTGGTTCCGCGTGAATTGCCGGTCAACATCAAAAAACTATTATGGGAGGATTGAAAAATGACGGTCTTTCAGGCATTGCTGATTGCAATCGTATACTATCTTGCCAACAGTCCTTGGCCGTTTGGCGGGCTCGGTAACTACGCCACTCTGTATCGTCCCATGGTGTCCGGCCTCGTGGTGGGCATCATTCTGGGCGATCCGGTCACCGGTACCATCATCGGAGCAACGATCAACCTCATGTACATCGGATTTATCAGCGCCGGCGGTTCCATGCCGGCAGATATGTCTCTTGCTGGCATTCTGGGTACGGCTCTGGCCATCACAAGCGGCATTAACACGGATGCCGCCTTGGCCATCGCAGTCCCTCTGGGGTTGTTGGGTTCCATTGTATGGGTAGGACGAATGACTCTGGACTCCGCTTTTGTCCGCGTCGCAGACAAGTATGTCGAGGAAGGTAAACCAGAGAAGGTCTGGATTGCCAATATTCTGCTTCCACAGTTGCTGCTCTTTGCCATAACGGCAATTCCCTGCTTCTTTGCCGCTTATTATGGGGCAAACTATGTAAGCGGCTTGATCGCGCAGTTGAGCGGAAAATTCCTGAGCGTACTCAGTACGATCGGCGGTATGCTTCCCGCCATCGGCATCGGCATGATGCTGCTTGCCATCTTCAAGGGCAAAGCGCGTATCTTCTTCTTCCTCGGCTTTTTCGTGTCCGCCTATCTAAACCTTGGCACGCTTCCCCTCGCGCTGATCTTCCTTTGCATCGCAGTGCTCTATGTGGGATCCAAAGGCGGGCTAGATGCCGTTAAGAAAGCCAGTAACGTTGAGCCGGGCAAAATCAAGCACCTTCTAACCAAGAAGGACCTACGCAAATCCTGGTGGAACTGGATGTATTACTTCCAATCCTGCTACAATTACGAGCGGATGCAGGGTGTTGGTTTCCTTCATTCCATGTCCTCCGTCATCAAGAAGCTCTACCATGGCGATCCCGAGGAAACAAAGGCAGCCATGCGTCGCCACTCGGAATTTTTCAATACGGAGAATGCCACGGGGTCCGCAGTGGTCGGTCTGGTAGCGGCAATGGAAGAGCAGAAGAAAGAGGGCGCCGATCTGCCGGATGAAGCGTTCACTTCCATCAAAACGGGCCTCATGGGACCGCTGGCCGGAGTTGGCGACACCCTTTGGCAGGCGGTGGTGATTCCCCTTCTGTTGGTTATGTTCGTCGGGCTTGCAAAAGAAGGCAACGTGGCCGCCCCGGTCATCTACGTGGTGCTCTTCTACCTGCTCTACTATGGATTCGGTTACTGGCTGCTGAACCTAGGTTACAATAAAGGCAGCGAAGCGATTCTAGACCTCATGGAAAGCGGAATCATCAACAAGGTCATCACCGCCGCAGGCATTCTCGGATGCGCAGTGATGGGTGGTCTCGTACGTAACTATGTGACGCTGAACTGCGCCGTTACGTTCCAACAGTCGGCTGACTCGGTTTTCTCGCTGCAGACGAGCCTGTTCGACGCTATTCTGCCGGGTCTTCTGCCGCTTCTTCTGACCTTGGGTTGCTATAAGCTCCTTAAAAAGGGAATGGCAGCCTACTGGGTCGTGCTGATTGTTGTGGTTGTTGGTGCCGCAGGCGGAATACTGGGCATTTTCTAAACCGTATTCCATGGCCGGAAAACGCGGCGGGACGGCGTCCCGCGAAGGCGCCGTCCCGCAGTTGATATGATGACGTTTACCCCGAACACCATACGATGAAAATTCTACCACACCCCGAAAAGAAAAACAATTTTGCGAAAATGCAACCCATGATGTTTAGCTATGTTGAACAGGTTGTTCTCAGATACGTGCTGATTCAAAAAAGTCGCTATGTTTGGGAAAACTGATTGTGAAGGGAATGATACAATGTCAGAAATGATGCAAGCTGTTGCAGTAACAGGCAACCGGGAAGCGAAGCTCATCCGAATGGAACGCCCCGAGCCGAAACCGAACGAGATTCAGATTCGAATTCATGCCTGCACCCTTTGCACCTGGGAACAGCGGGTATTTATTCGGGAGAAGAATACCCCTCTTCCTTTAGTAGGTGGTCATGAAATCGCAGGAGAAATCAGCGCGCTCGGCGCAGACATCGATGAACATATCTATCCCATCGGTGCTCGCGTAACCGGCCGAGTCCAAAAGGCATGCAACAGTTGTTACTACTGCAGACGGGGCGAACCCACCCAGTGCGTAGAACTGAACACCTTTCGGCTCAATGGCCCAGAAGTCTACGGCATGGGCGGACTCGCGGAATACATCTGTCTAGATCGGGCCGCCGTCTGGCTTTATAGAAGCGATGTCCCCTTTGAGCAGATGACGCTAACCGAACCGCTGGCCTGCGTGCTGAACAGCATCCGTCGCGGAGAACCGCGCATTGGAGACGACGCGGTAGTAATCGGCGGTGGTGTTATGGGGCAGCTGCACCTGATATGTCTTGAGAAGATGGGCGTGCGCACTATTCTAAGTGAACCGGACGCTGCACGGCGGGCTTTTGCTAAAGCCCGTGGTTGTCAGATCACCCTGGACCCCAGCCACGAGGACGTGGTCGATCGGGTTCTGCGGCTGACTGACGGGCGGGGTGCGGAAACGGTATTCAACACCACAGCCATCTCCAAAGTTGCGGAGGATGCCATCCGTATGACGGGGAAGCTGGGCCGGTGCGTCATCTACAGTTCTCAGCATCCAGATCATCCGGTTCCCGTAAGTCCGAACTGGCTCCATAGTTCGGAAGCCGTCCTCACGGGTGCGGTAAACCCCAGCATCGTCGCATTTGAGCAGGCGGTAAATCTCATTGGAAAGGGAATCCTTTCGCTGGGCGATCTCGTCTCCGCTGTGTATCCAAAGGAGCAGGCTACCGAGGCCTTTGAGGAAGCTCTAAAACCAAATACGTACCGTGTCGTTATCCGCCTGTAGCCGAAACACCCAAATTTCCTATAATCGAGGTATCAGACTATGCCAATAGCAACCTTGCGCGAGGTCTTAAAAAACACTCGCGAAAACCATTTCGCCGTCGGTGCCTTCGACACGATGGATCATGCCTTTACAGAAGGAATTCTGGCTGCTGCGGAGGAAACACAAACGCCAGTCATTCTGGCTGCCGGTGATTTCCCGGGTCCGGATTATTCAAATTTCTTGCCCTATCTTGTGGACCGTATCTCCCGCACCAGCGTGCCGGTTTGCCTGCATTTTGACCACGGCGGAAGTTTCGAAGCCTGCGCCAGAGCCATACGCGCCGGCTTTTCCTCGGTCATGATAGACGGTTCCGCTCTATCTTTTTCCGAAAACATCGCACTGACAAAGCGCGTCGTGGAAATGGCGCACGCTTGCCATGTAGACGTGGAAGGAGAGGTTGGCCACGTGGGCGCGAACGCCGGCTCGGTGGAGTCCCGACGGGACGACAGTTGGTACACAGAGCCGGAAGCCGCTGCAGAGTTTTTTGAAAAAACAAGCGTGGATGCACTGGCTGTCGCCATCGGCACCGCGCACGGCGTGTATAAGGAAGCGCCAAAGATCGACTTCGAACGGTTGCGGGCCATTCGCTCTCGGGTTTCCGTTCCGCTGGTCATGCACGGTGCGTCAGGTCTTTCGGACGAAGATTTTCACCGGGCGGTTGAAAACGGCATGTGCAAGATCAACGCCTTTACAAATCTGACCCTTGCCGTCACCTCCCGAATAGCCGACGATATGCCATCCCTGATCAGCCCCCTGCAGATGAGCCACGAAATTTCCCTGAAGATGACCGCCTATTCAAAGCAGGAGGTATTACGACATATCCGCCTGTTCGAAACTGAAAAAATCCATGAAAGGAGTCGAGCATGACAACCGTACAGACCATTATAAAAAACGTCTCCGGCCTCCATGCAAGACCCGCCTCCGACTTTGTCGGGAAAGCGAAGACTTTTCAGTCTGCCATCACCATACGAAGTCTGGATCATCCTTCCGAAACAGCCGTTAACGCTAAGTCCATTATCCGCCTGCTGTCCCTCGGAATCGTTCAGGGTACACGGGTAGAAATCTCCGCCGACGGTTCGGATGAGCAGGAGGCCGCGAACGCTCTCGTTTTTCTCATAGACAGTGGTTTTGGCGAGGAGTGATCTCATGCGTGTATTCAAGGGAAACCCCGTTTCTCCCGGTATTGCCGTTGGAACGGTATATCAATACAAAGCCTTCGTCTGCAACGTTTATGAAACCTATGTGCAGCCCGGAGATGAGCAAACCACTCTTTCAGCTTACGTGGAAGGCGTCCGGGCAGTCAACACGGAACTCATTGCAATCATCGACGATTTGTCCAAGCGGGATCCGGACAAAGCCAAAATTTTCGAAGCACATCGGGAGATTCTTGCCGATGACGAAATGGACGAGGAGATTCGGCATGCAATTCTTCAGCAGCGGCAGACGGCGGATTATGCGGTGGATCGAATTTATACCGAAAACGCAGTCCTCTTAAGCCAGGTTTCGGACGTCAATATTGCGGCGCGTGCCGCTGACATCCGCGACGTGCGAAATCGGCTCCTGCGCGTTCTTCACGGGCAAAAGGAGCATAATCTGTCCATGCTGCCGGCTCCATGCGTGGTGGTTGCACACGACTTGCTGCCCAGCGATACCGCCACCATTGACCGGAAGAACGTCCTCGCCATTATAACCGAAGTGGGCGGTGCTACCTCACATTCCGCCATACTGGCCCGAGCCTTCGGCATTCCGGCGATACTTGGTGTGTCGGACGCCACGCAAGCACTTCCAAACGGCAAAGACGTGATTGTGGACGCTCTCGACGGGCAGGTGTTTGCACAACCGGACGACGAAACCGTTGCCCGCTGCCGGAAAAAACAGGCGGCATACTTACTAGATCAAAAAAACGCACAGCAATACCTTACTCTACCCGCCATAACAAAAGATGACATAGCTGTGGAAGTGGGATTAAACATCGGCTCCGAGGTCGATTGGCCGGAAGATGGCAGTTACACCTTTGTGGGGCTGTTCCGTACGGAATTCCTCTATATGGAAAGGGATCGCCTGCCTTCCGAAGAAGAGCAAGTCGACGCTTACCGCCAAGTACTGGAGCGCGCGGCGGGTCGTCCCGTTACTCTACGAACACTGGACGTAGGCGGCGACAAAACGTTGCCTTCCCTGCCCCTGCCCGCGGAAGAAAATCCTTTCCTGGGTTGCCGCGCATTACGACTCTGTCTGAAACATCGGGATCTGTTTCTCACGCAGCTTCGGGCCGCGCTCCGGGCCTCTGTCTATGGGCCTTTGCAAATCATGTTTCCCATGGTCGGTTCACTGGAGGATCTCCGTGCTGGCAAGGCTGCGCTGGAAGAAGCAAAATCGCAACTTGCAGCCAATGGCGTCTCATTTGATCCGCATATCCCTGTAGGCATTATGGTGGAGATTCCATCTATCGCCATACTGGCAGACGAGGTCGCAAAGGAATGCGATTTTGCAAGCGTAGGCACCAATGATCTTTGTCAATATCTCTTCGCTGCAGACCGGATGAACCCTTTGACTGCTGAATACTACCAAACTTTCTCTCCAGCGATGTTTCGTGTCCTTTTTGCTATCTTTGGCGCATTTCAGCGAGCCGGAAAGTCTGTATCTGTTTGCGGAGAAATGGCGGGCAACCCCAAAGCCGCCCCGATTCTGCTTGGGTTGGGGTTGCGTAAATTCAGCATGAACGCCTCTGCTATTCCAACGGTCAAGAGAGTGCTGAGGAACGTTACCCTCGCAGAAGCGGAAGCACTTACCCACGCCGTGCTTGCAGCTAGTACAGAATCGATTGTTTTGGACTTGATTCATCCAACCGCATGATGAGACGCTTGGACACTCTTACTTAATACAACCGGCTCCTTGTACGTATGTGGTAATGATAGCTTTCAAATCTCGCCAAACCATCAAAATACATTCCTGCTTTTTACATTTTAATAAGAGCGAGTACCCTGCTATTAGATCATCCCTGCGCGATCACCGCATCCGTTACCTTAGCAAAGCTCGCGATGTTTGCCCCCCGCAACGAGGTTGCAGCCAATCCCGTTGACTTTTGTCGCCTTTGTGGAGCTGTCGCGAATGTTCTTCATGATCGTATGGGGCTTTTCGTCCACCTCCGCCTCGCTCCAACTCAGGCGCTGGCTGTTCTGGCTCATTACCAGTTCGCTCGTGGAAACGCAAACCGCATTGACCGCCTTGCTGCGCGCAATGATCATGTGCTTCTGCTCCATCAGGAAGTTCAGCGCGTCGTTCGTCGTCAGCATATTTACAGCTTCGATGTAGTATTTCGCACCGGAGAATGCGATCTTCTTTCTTTTACTGAAGAGCCATTGCATCATATTGCCAGCGGCGATATTTAAATGGGAATCTTGCTGCCCGGTTGAAAATGAAGCGAGCTTTGCTATAATTGATTTGGTATATTTAGTACAATGCCCTAAATCATTTGTATTGGTAAAGAAGTTAACATAATGAAGATTCTGGTAATTAACCCCGGCTCCACCTCCACAAAGCTAAGTCTTTTTGACGATTGCACTTCACTCTTTGAGGAAAGCGAGTTTCATGACGCTCCTGTTCTTTTGCAGTACCCCTCTGTGAATGACCAAGTTCCCTTCCGTAAACAAGTTGTGTTGAATATTCTACGACGGAATGGCTATGCTCCTGAGGGTATAGACGTATTTGTAGGTCGCGGCGGAAGCGCCCACCCGCAGCGTGCAGGCGTAATGCCAATTGACGAACGGCTCTACCATGATACATGGAATGCAGTGGGCGGCAGCGAGCACGCAGCAAAACTGGGTGTGCTCTTAGCCTATGAATTATGTATGGAGTACGGCGGAAAAATGTACACCCTCAATCCCACCAATACTGATGAACTTTGCGATTATGCCCGAATAACTGGCATCGCTGGAGTATACCGGAATGCCCAGACACATGCCTTAAATCAAAAGGCCGTAGCCTGTTACCATGCAAAATCCATGGGTAGGCGCTATGAGGATTGCCGCTTTGTGGTTGCACATATCGACGGCGGTGTGACGATAAATGCCCATGACTGCGGAAAAATGGTGGATGGAAACGTAGGCTCGGGCGGTGACGGTCCCTATACCCCCACCCGTATCGGCGCAGTGCCAATACTCTGCCTGCTGGACTATATTGAACAGCATTCTCTGGAGGAGGTACGGCTTATGTGCTCCCGTGCCGGAGGTTTTGTCAGCCATTTTGGCACCTCTGATTCGGAAAGAGTTCACCATATGGTGGAAGCAGGAGACCGGAAAGCAGTTTTGGTGTGGAACGCCATGATTTATCAGATTTGCAAAGAAATCGGGGCAATGAGCGCCGTACTTTGCGGCAAAGTGGACAGCATTTTGTTGACTGGCGGGCTTGTCCGTTTTGACGACATCGTGGAGGGCATTCGCAGCCGATGCGGATGGATTGCCCCTATTACCGTCTACCCCGGCGAAATGGAACAGGAGGAGCTGGCAGGAGCCGTGCTACAAGTTCTTCGTGGAGAGGAAAATGCGCACCCTTATACCGGAGAACCAGTATGGAAAGGGTTTGATTTCTAGGGTAAAACGAATCTGCTTCAGATGTTTGGTCCGAGAGCAATACTAGAAAGTAACTCCTTCCATTCAGCAATGGCAAGCAGCGATTGACTGCATATCGACCACCTGCCCATGAAATCACGGTCTCACCCGCTACTTAAATTCCGGATATTCTAACATTGTCCCTAGCCGATATATCGAGTACAAACAAAACCTACTACCTGATGTTTATTTGATGTTTATCACCATCAAAAACGGCCTATAATCGTTCACGATCGTCAGAAATACATTTTGGATTATCCCCAAAGATCGGCGATCATTCGCAATTGTAATTGCATGTTTATGATCATATTGCTCGAACACATAAACGGCCACTTGCGCACAGAGGAATAGAAATCATATTGAAGGCAAGGGTAACATCGAAAACTTTGTGTAACCGCAAAATGTCAGATGATTTCTGTTCGCGGATTGTGGCGGAAGGCGGTTCTGTGCTCATCAACCCCATGCCATGCCCCATGCGCCCGCAGTCATAGGTAGCCTCATATCCGCGGCGTTCCAATGCACGGCCGCATTCTCTGGCGACCTCCGCGATAGGTACTCCCGGCTTCATGAGAGGCGCCGCATCCTGTGTCACTTCGTAGATATCGTCTTGGAGCTTATCCTGCTCTTTTAATACCTCTCCAGCGATGCGCTCGGCAAAAATCCGACCAATAACCGTTATAAACGGCGCCAAGGTCGAGCCAGAACATATCGCCTTTTTCAAACAAAAACCACCCGATGGGTGAACCTGTAAAGTAAAAGTA